>CBFGMR010000016.1:0-83586 GCA_965650035.1 uncultured Pseudoxanthomonas sp. | reverse complement strand
CACGCCGGGCTCTCGGCGCTTACAGTACGGAAATTCGAAGACATAAGGCGTTAGGTGCCATGGGAAAACTTCACGCACTTTTACTTGCGTGCCTCTTACTTCCCGGGTGCTCCAGCTCGCCCAAGACTTGGGATACCGCCGCAATCCAGTACATCCCGCCCACGGGTTCCATCGTGCTGCGGGTCGAGGTCCTGGAGGTCGAGTTCACGGATCTGTTTCCGGGCTGCGGCGACATCCCAGACTGCGTGCCATTCCACTTTTGGTACAAATACCGGGCGCGAGTCAAAGACGTTGTGGTCGGCAAGTGGGCCGAGCCCGAGGTCGAGTTCACGCACCTGCAGCACGCTGAGTACATTCGCCAGGTAACAAGGGATTGCTATGTCGTCCTGCATCCCGCTGCCCCAGAAATTCAGTCAAAGGTCGGTGTCCCTTTGGTAGCAGACAGACTCCTCTCCCGCTTCTGGGAGCCCGATAGAGTCGTGATCAAGGCGCTAGGGGATGGCACCTAACAATTCATTCAAGCCGAAGCCGCTTCGCGGGTCGGCTTGATTCAGGCGCCAGATGCCATGAAGAACCTCGTTGCCGGATGCCTTACGGTCTTGCTCGTAGCCGTGGTTATGATCCTCATGGGAGTAATCGCTTGGTTCGTCATTCAAGAAAATCGGGAGCCCAACATTGTCGGCTCAGAGGATGCCTGTCACTACGCAGCCGTTTGGATGCCGAAAGAGGATGTCATCTCCCTGGTGAGTTCTAAAAAGTACACGACTCAAGAGTTGACCGATGCAGGTCGCTGCACCGCGCGCGAGGTTGCCCCTGGCCTTTGGTACGCGAAGGGAGTTACGGATATTCCGGCTATGAGAGCCAGCGCCATGCTGCCGCTTCGATATGAAGCGTTGCTCGTTGTTTTTGACGATCCTAGAGAGCCAGCGGTGCGATCTTTCGGTGAACAACTATTGCCATGCAGCTTTCGTGTCAACGACGTTGATAGCACGTTAAGCATTGCGCATCGCAGTCTTTGCGGCGAGGCACTCAATCTAACCGGCTTCAAACAAAAGCATGGCATCTGACAATTCATTCAAACCGACGCCGCTTTGCGGTAGGCTTTCGACCTGACTCAGGCATTAGACTGCTTCCGCACAATCATTCAATCTGCAGAGAAATACCCAATGCGATGCCTCCTAGCGATTCTTGGCGTTGTTGTTCTCACCCTGTTGGCGCCCCAGAGTTTCGCGCAACAGGCTCCCGGCCAGTTTGCCCGCATGGTTGTCCTGAAACCAAAGCCTGGACAAGCATCCGAATTCGCTGACGGGTACGAGCGTCATCTCGCTTGGCACAAGAACAACAAAGATCCATGGAACTGGTACGGCTGGACATTCATCCTGGGAGAGCGGGTTGGTCAATTCATGGACGGAACTTTTGGTCACGCAGTCACCAACTTCGATCAGGCGGTCAAGCCAAGCGAAGATTCGGCGGACAACAATGTAAATGTGGCGCCTTATGCCGACTTTGTCAGTCACGGCATATATGAGCGATTGGAAGCCGCCAGCACAGGAACGTTGCTGCCTGACGCCTCCCCGTTTCTGGCGCTCACCACATACACCGTTACTCCCGGCCTGGAGTCGTCGTTTGAGTCCGCTATTACCAACTTGGCAAAACGTTCCGCGGACCAGCGCATGTCGTGGTACAAGCTGCGTATTGGCGGACAACTATCGCAATACGTGCTGATGCGCCCGGTTCAAACATTCTCGGGAGGAGGCTCGCTCGCTGAGATTGAGCTACCTGCCGGCCTGGTACAACGCGCCCAAAGCGAGCTTCTCAGATATCAGCCAACACTCGGTTATGCGCCCTAAACGGCCTGACAATTGATTCAGGCCGAAGCCGCTTCGCGGCCCGGCATAGTTCAGGCGTTAGTGTTGGGTGCGTCTGACGGGTTACCGATTCCACTATCCTCGCTGGAGGAGAAGACTGATGAAAGTGCTGGATTCCGGACCTTTTTTTCACGGCACGAAAGCCGACTTGCGGGTTGGCGACTTGCTTACGGCCGGCTTCGGATCGAACTACAGAGATAGTGTGGTCATGAACCATATTTATTTCACTGCGTTGCCAAAAGGTGCTGGGCTTGCCGCGGAAATCGCAAAAGGGGATGGCCATCCTCGGGTCTATATCGTTGAGCCAACAGGAGAATTCGAAAACGATCCGAACGTCACGGACAAGAAATTTCCCGGCAATCCAACGCGCTCATATAGAAGCCAGTTGCCTTTGAAAATCATCGGTGAACTCAAGAGCTGGGAGCTCTACGACCGGGCATTCGTCCGGCAACTCAGGAGCAGTGTGGAAACAGGCACGGGTGAAATAATCAATTAGAGGGTCACATACGTGTCGTTTGGTTGCTGCGTCGGGAAAGCCCGTAAGATCGTAGCTTCGCCGCCGTCGCAAAGTGGTGCGGCCTGGTTTGGGCGTTAGACATATAAGGAGGCATCATGACGGTCAAGCGTATGGACAACGTCGGCATCGTAGTAGAAGACCTCGATGCCGCCATCGAGTTCTTCACCGAACTTGGCCTGGAACTCGAGGGGCGCGCCCCTATCGAAGGAGACTGGGCAGGTGGGGTCACTGGATTGCGCGACATGCGCGTCGAGATTGCCATGCTGCGTACGCCGGACGGTCACAGCCGGCTCGAGATATCCCGCTTCCTCGCGCCGCTCGTGGTCGCCGATCACCGCAACGCTCCGGTGAACGCTTTCGGGTACCTGCGCGTCATGTTCACTGTGGAAGACATCGACGACACGCTCGCCAGGCTCCGAAAACGCGGCGCGCAACTGGTCGGCGAAGTGGTCCAGTACGAAGACACGTATCGGCTGTGCTACATCCGGGGCCCGGAAGGAATTCTTATCGGACTTGCCCAAGAACTCGGGTAGCAGGCTTCCAGGTGCGCACATGTGGCGCAGAACCGACAGGGGTTTGTACACGCGATGGCTGGTTTCCTTCGCGCTCGGATTAATTCCAGCGTTAGGCCTTGAAAAAAGGAGTGCAACGTGAAGAATCTGCTGGTACTCGTCATCGTGTGCGCAATCGCCTGGTTCGGCTATGGCAAATACAAATCCATGAGCGCTCCAGCGGCCGTCCCCGATCCGGCATCCGCCGCCTCCTATTCTCCTGCACCAAATGCTTCTACCTCATCCCCAGCGCAGTTCAGCTGCGATGGGCGAACGCATTGCTCGCAGATGCACTCTTGCGCGGAGGCTACCTACTTCATTCGGAACTGTCCAAACACCAAGATGGACGGTGACGAAGACGGTGTGCCCTGCGAGCAGCAGTGGTGCAACTGACTGGCGCAAGACCCGGTATTCATTCAAGCCGAGCGCGCAGCAGGCCGCCGCTTAAGCTTAGCTCTTCGGCTATATTCGCTCCCAGTCGCCCTGCTGCAGGTCGGCATGATTCAGGCGCCGCCCCATGCGTCTCTGGTCGTTACACCCAAAGTATCTCGATCCACAGGGTCTGGTCGCCTTGTGGCGCGAGGCTCTGCTGGCCAAGGCTGTCCTTCGTGGCGAGACTCGCGGCTATACCCATCATCCTCAGCTGGAGCGGTTCAAGGCCCACGCTCATTCGCGCCTGGCCATCAACTCGTATCTGGCGTCGGTCCATGACGAGGCCACCAGGCGTGGCTATTCCTTCGACCGGTCCAAGGTCGGGCCCGTTCGGACCATCCAAGCCATCCCGGTCAGTTCAGGTCAACTCGCGTTTGAGTGGAATCATTTGCAGCATAAGCTGGCAGAACGCAGCCCGGCCGTGCTTGCCCAATGGAGCAATGTGGCTGCGCCGGCGTGCCATCCGCTGTTTCGCCGACGACCTGGATCGGTGGCGTCATGGGAGCGGGTGTCTGATGGCGCCTAACAATTCATTCAAGCCAACCTACTTCGCGGGTCGGCTTGGTTCAGGGATTAAGCGCTATGTGGCAACGCGATCAACTTAGACAAACGATCATCAGCACCGGCTGCGTCGGGGCAGTGTTCGGGTTTTTGCCGGTCCTTGGGCTAATAGTGTTCCGCTCGGAATATGGCCGTGTCGCAACCCACTCCCGGCCACTCATAACCCAGGCATTTGATCTCGGCTTTCTGTTCATCGGCAGCGTTCTGTTCTGTATCGTTTTCTTTGGTCTGCTACCAATGGCTTTTCAGTACGGTTTTATATGGGTGGTACGTCGCTGGACCGGGCGATCCTGACAATTCATTAAAGCCGAACCCGCCTCGCGGGTCGGCTGTGTCAGGCGCTGGATAGTCCCGGTCACAGCTGTACTCACTTTAGATTTTTGGGCGGCCCAAAAAACAAAAAAAAGGGAGGCGCTGCGCGCCTCCCCACAACAAATTTATACAACACAGGGGGGCTTGCGGCAAGGCCCTGCGCCTAATGCAGTATCGCCGGCCTGCCGATCTGGCAGAAAACCGGAGCGCCGCGATGACCGATTGCCAAACGTACTACCACGGCACAAAAATCGACCTGAAGGCGGGCGACCTGATCGAACCGGGCTATGCCTCCAACTACGGCAAAAGAAAGCAAGCGGCTTTCGTCTACCTGACCGCCACACTGGATGCGGCCGTCTGGGGAGCGGAGCTGGCCGTTGGCACGGGGCGTGGCAGGATCTACATCGTGGAACCGACAGGATCCATTGAAGATGATCCGAACCTGACGAACAAGAGATTTCCCGGAAACCCTACGAAGTCCTACCGTTCCCGGGATCCATTCCGCGTCGTAGGCGAGGTTGCGGATTGGGAAGGTCACTCACCCGACCGGCTCAAAGAAATGCGCGATCACCTCGAGAACCTCAAGCAACGAGGTGTCGAGGCAATTGAAGAATGAGGTCGGCAACGCACCCAAGGTCGGAAGTTTGTAGTTGCGTATTGATGCGGATTCCGGAAGGCTGATGAAGTGTCCGCTTCCGACCCGAAGCGGCCATGCGAGCGCCGTGCTGGTTCGCAGGTTTTCGAACGTTCAAGATGCGCGCTTACGGGCGGTGATATCCGCTAGGACCTTGGACAGCGTCCGCACGCCCCGGATGATGTCCGCTTCCGGAACGCCGCCGAACCCCAGGACCAGGCCAGGGTCGCCTGTGTTCGCAACGTAGCAGGTAGAGAGTGCGATCGCGCTGATACCTCGAGTGAGCGCAAATCGCACGACGTCGACGTCGTCGATACCCGTCGGCAACCGCGCCGTCAGGTGCATGCCTGCGTCCGCGTTGACGATGGTCAACACGTCGCCGAGATGTTTTTCGATTTCAGACACGAGCGTATCCCGACGGCTTTGGTAAATCGCACGCATACGGCGCAGGTGCCTCGAGAAATGCCCTTCGCAAAGAAAGTCCATCAACACCAGTTGATCGAGTGTCTGCGGAAACAGATCCATGGACAGGCGCTGCGCGATGAACTTTTCCACGAGCGGCGGCGGCACGACCAAGTAACCCATGCGCAACGCAGGGAAAAGGACTTTGCTGAAGGTTCCCGTATAGATGACCTGGGCCGCGCCATTCATTCCCTGCAGCGCGCCGAGCGGTCGGCTTGAAAAACGGTAGTCGCTGTCGTAATCGTCTTCAATGATCCATGCTTGGTGACGCCGCGCCCAGCCAAGCAATTCCAAGCGTCGCGACACGTTCATCGAAACACCCAGTGGATATTGATGCGATGGCGTCACGTAGACCGCACCCGCTGGACTTTTCGTGGGGCGCATCGATTGCACCATGAGTCCCTCACTGTCCACCGATACCGGTTGCAACGTCGCACCGGTCGCGGTCAGAGCCGACCTCGCTCCGGGGTAGCCAGGATCTTCAAAGTAGAGCGTATCCCCCGGTTTGAGCAGCACGCGCGCGCACAAATGCAGTGCCATCTGCGATCCGGAAACAATCAGGATTTGGTTGGCATCGCACGTCACTGCCCTCGAGGTGCGCAGATAATCGGCCACGGCGTGACGAAGCGGCAGGTGGCCCGCCGGATCGCCATAGGCCATCAGCTGGATCGGCATGCCTCGGGCATGACGCGTTACGAGTCGGGCCCATATCTTTTGCGGAAAGCGATCGAGGGCTGGCAAGCTGACACGAAAGGCGCCGAGGTCCTTTTTTTGATCTTGCGCATCCCGCGAGCCAGAGGCGGGTGGGACTGCAATACTGCATCTACGCGAGCTGCGCCGATACGCCGATCCCTCACCCAGTGCCGTTGTATCCCGCATGTCGTGTATCGACGACGCCACAAAGGTCCCCGAGCCCGCTCGTCCTTCAAGATATCCCTCATGCAGCAGTTGCTCGAACGCGGTCAGCACCGGCAGGCGTGAAATGCCCAACTCGCGGGCGAGCGCTCGCGTCGAGGGAATCCGCTGCCCCGGGCGCAGTCTTCCTTCGAGAATTGCTGTGCGGTATCCGTCGTAGATCTGTCGGTAAAGCGGACGCCCACCCGCCTCGACGGTGACGAAGGGAATGACCGCCTCGCGTGCAGAATGCTTGCTCAAGTGGCTATCCGAAAAATGTGGCTAGTGGTCATTGTGTCATGACCGCATGGCCGGCATCTTGGGCGCTACCGCCAGAGACGGCTTTAGATGATGCGACGCAGCCCCGGTTCCCACTCCGCCTACCTTGCGCTAGCCATCTACGCATGCATGGGAGTCGCTCTGCCCGTATCGGCCGTTTCCAAGCCGAGTGGTCAGAGCATAGCGACAGATGGCCAGCACGATTTCGACTGGGAATTCGGAATCTGGAAGACACATCTGAAACGGCGTCTGCGTCCGCTGTCGGGCTCACACGATTGGGTCGAATATCGGGGCACCACGACCGTCAGAAAGGTCTGGAACGGACGCGCCAACTTGGTGGAACTGGACGTGACCGGGCCGGCGGGCCACATCGAGGCCCTCGCGCTGCGTCTCTACAACCCAGAGACGCGCCAATGGAGCCTCAATTTCTCCAATAGTGCCGGCGGCACCATGGCGATCCCTACGGTCGGCGAATTCAAGGCGGGACGTGGCGAGTTCTATGCCCATGAGACCCTCGACGGCCGCAGCATTCTCGTTCGCTTCATCATCTCGGAGTTCAGCCAGAAGTCTGCCCACTTCGAGCAAGCCTTTTCCGAAGACGGAGGCAAGACATGGGAAACGAATTGGATCGCAGTGGATACCAGAGTGGAGTGAGTCCTTCGCAGCCGCCACTGGTCGTCCGTGCGTTGCAGGAAAATGACTTCCGCGGGTGGAAGCCCTTGTGGGACGGCTACAACGCGTTTTACGGGCGCCAAGCGCAGACCGTCTTGCCTTCGGAGATCACGCAGATCGCCTGGAAAAGATTTCTCGATCCGCGCGAACCTGTTTTTGCGCTTGTCGCCGAGGCCGCTGGCGAACTGGTGGGTCTAAGCCACTACCTTTTCCATCGCAGCACGATCCGGCTTGAACCTATCTGCTACTTACGCGATCTGTTTACGATCGAATCGAGACGCGGCTTCGGAATCGGAAGGGCTCTGATCGATGGCGTGTGTCGGGCGGCGAAAGAGGCCGGCGCGTACGAGGTTTATTGGCAAACCCACCAGTCCAACATCGCGGCACGGCGCTTGTACGATTCTGTGGCAGAGAACGAAGGGTTCATCGTCTACAGTCATGACCTGAAGTGATGTGGCGATACGTCGATTGGCGAAACACTCGATCTGCTGAATAGAGTCGACAAATTCGGAAACTTTCTTCTAATCGTCCAACTTTCTTGATTGCGCTTTTTCGCCTACAAACAAAAATACCATCGTAATTAACCGCGCCGACTCATAAATACAAACGTAATTTCACCATGGAGATCGCGAACAATGCTTATCAACAATTCGCTCGGAAGGCTCCTGATGGTCGCCGCCATTGCTTTGAATCCTGGCGCATTCGGCAATGCCGCGAAGGCTGAGCCTGCCAAGCCGGCGTACCAGACGACCAAGGTTGCACCCGGCCTCTATAGCTTCGGCGGTGGGTTGGCTTTCAACGCCTTCATGGTTACCGACGATGGTGTGGTCGTCATGGACAGCTTCGACAAGGATTTCGCCAAAGCCTCGCTTGAGGCCATCCGCAAAGTTACCGACAAACCAATCAGGTATCTCATCTATTCGCACAATCACTACGATCACATCAGCGGTGGTGAAGTGTTCAAAGCAGAAGGCGCCACGATTCTCAGCCATGAGGCAGCCGCCAGCTGGCTGAAGAGCCATCCTAGCCCGGACGTAACCATGCCCGACAAAACCTGGTCCGGATCCAAGTCGGAGCTGAAGCTCGGGAGCAGTCAGATCAACCTTCTGTATTTTGGAGCGAACCACGGCGAAGGCATGACCGTATTCCAGTTTCCGCGCGAGAAGGCGATCTACACCGTCGATCTTGTCGTGCCGAATCGGGTGGCCTTCGCCTACATGCCGGATTTCTCTCCGAAGGAATGGGAGCGCACGCTTGCTGAGATGGAAAAACTCGATTTCGACCAGGTGATGTTTGCTCACAACGCGCCTGTAGGGCCAAGGGCGAGCGTAGCGGACCAGCTAAAATTTCTCCAGGACCTGAGGGGTGCGATTTTCGCTGAATTCAAGAAGGGCACGCCCTTCATGCGGATTCCGAACGCAGTGAAGCTTCCTCAATATGAGGCGTGGGATGGATACGAGGAATGGTTGCCTATGAACACCTGGCGCGTTCTACTCGAGATTGCGATGGGCGTCTGACAACTGGCAACGGCAACGTTTTACCAAACGTGGATTTGACCCGTTCGAGTGCTGGTGAAGCCTTGGCCGTTGTCACGGTCAATCGATAACACGCTCGACACGGCTGGCGTACCCGGAGATGCGGCGCTGGGGTACGCCTGCGACAACGTTCGTCTCCGCTCCCATGTAGTCACTCTTCCCGCCGCGTCGACACCAGCCGCAGAAACGTCTCGTGCTGGTAGCGGCTCATGCGCAGTTGCTGGCCGGTATCCATGGTGACCACATGGTGCCCGTTGAACCACGGGTGGATGGCCTTGACCCGGCGCACGTTGATGATCGCCGAGCGGTGCACGCGGGCGAAGTGGCGAGGGTCCAGGCGGGTGACCAGCGCGGCCATCGTCTCGCGTAGCTCGTGCACGCGGTCCGCAAGATGGATCTGTACCGTGTTGCGGCTGGCCCTGATCCAGACGATCTCGTCCACGGCGACGAACACCACATGCTCGTCCACGCGCACCGGAATGCGGTCCAGATAGTCGTCGCGCTGGCGTAGCGCGTCCAGCGCCTGCAGGATGCGCGCCGAGGCCTGCGGACCGACTGCGTCGGGCGTGGACAATCGCGCCTTTACCCGCTGCAGCGTGGCGGCGAAGCGCTCGCGGCTGAACGGCTTGACCAGGTAGTCCACCGCGTTCGCCTCGAACGCGCGTACCGCATACTGCTCGTAGGCAGTGACGAATACCGTCGCCGGCATGCGCTCGGCGCCGATGGTGGCCACCACGTCCAGGCCGGTGATGGCCGGCATCTGGATGTCCAGAAACACCAGATCCGGCGACTGATTGCGTATCGCCGCCACCGCCGATACGCCGTCGCCGCATTCGCCCAGCACCTCTATGTCCGGATCGTCGCGCAGCAGACGCACGATCGCGTGGCGCGCGATCGGCTCATCGTCCACCACCAGCGCGCCGATGCTCATGCAGGGGCCGGCGCCGGCGGGAATTCCGGCGAAAACTCCGGCGCATCGTCAGGTCCTTCCAGTTCGCGGAAGGGAATGCGGATGCGGCAGACCACGCCTTCAGGGAAGATCATTTCCAGGCGCACCTGCGCGGCCTCGCCGTAAAGCTCCTGCAAGCGCAGACGCGTGTTCGACAGACCGATGCCGTGCCCCGCCGGATGGGTCGGTCCGGCAGTCAGCGTGCTGTTGCGGTTGCGCACGTCGATGCATAGCGTATCGCCCTCGCGCCGGCTTTCGATCTCGATATTGTCGCTGCCCACGCGCTGGCCGATGCCGTGGTGGATCGCGTTCTCGACGATGGGTTGCAGGATCAGGCTGGGCACCGCGCAATCCAGCGTATCGGGGGCGATGTAGATCTGCGTGGTCAGCCGGTCCTTGAAGCGCGTGCGCTGGATGCCCAGGTACAGTTCGATCAAGGTCAACTCCTGGCGCAGGCTGATCTCCTGCCCGTCGTAATCTTCCAGGAACGCGCGCAGCAGTTCGCTCAGGCGCAGCAACATGTCTTCGGCCGACACCTTGTCTTCATCGAGCAGGGTGATGATGGCGTGCAGCGTGTTGAACAGGAAATGCGGCTGCAGCTGCGACTTCAACGCCAGCAGCCGCGACTGCGCGAGCTCGGTGGCCAGGCGGCTTGCCTCCACCTCTCGCCGCGCCTTCTCGGCATGGAAATGGATGGCCTGGTGGATCGCGAACAAAGCCCAATAGGTCAACAGCCCGGTGGCGAAGTGCTGAGCCAGGAAGTACCACAATTGCTCGCTGATTCCGCTGGGTTCGAACAACGTAGACACCAGGGCACCGGCCACCATCGCCACGAAGGTGACGCATACGCTGGCCACCAGCTGCGCGCCTAATCCGCGCAATCGGAACGGCGCACGCATCGGGTAACGTTCGGCCAGACGGAACACGGTCGGCGCCAGCGCGGCCCAGGTGTACCACTGGATCATCGACCAGCGCAGATAGGTGAATATCCCGTAGCTGGGACGGTCGCCCAATGCACCGGTCAGGGAGCTCTGGATGGCGAATACCACCGCTACCAGCGTCCAGAGTGCGAAGTAGCGCCAGAAACCTATTTGGGTAGTGCCGAGGCGGATCTTCATTGCAAGTGTCCAAGGTGCCCCGGGTGTCGGAACAAGGCCATCCTAGGCGCGGGGCGCGGCCCTGAAAAGCACAGAGACGCGCGACTACGATTCGCAACCGCGTAACGACGATTCGTCCCGGATCGATTGCCGGGGTGCCGCCGCTTGGGCCTGATGCATGCGCCGACCGGCGCAATCCATCGCGATGCCATCGGCGTCCACTCATCCGACCGGAGATCCTCGCCATGCGCCTGACTCGCCCCGCCGTTCTCGCCACACTTCTGTTCGCCACCGCAGCGCACGCCGGCGCTGGGAAGGACACCCGCTACCTGGACCTGATCAATCGCGCGCACGACAGCGTGACCTCTCTCGAAGTCGCGCCGGCGGGAAGCGACGCGTTCCAGGAAAAGCCCCTGGGTGCGCCCCTGCGCGGCGGTGGCGATTCGACCACCATAGAAATCGCAGGCGGAAGCTGCCTGTACGATATCCGCCTCAAGTTCCGCAACGGCAGGACGCTGGTCTACAAAGACGTGGACATCTGCAGCGGCGGAAAACTGGCCATTCGTCCGTTGCCTCGGGACACCAGCCTGCTGGTCCGTTCAGAACAACCGGCTGCGCAATATGCCGATGGGCGTGCTTCCGATAGACATGCTCCCGATAGGCATGCTCCCGATAGGCATGCTCCATGATCCGCACGATTTCATAGTTCGGCGTCGGGTATTTCCTCGAACGAGTGATACACCGCTTTGCCGTTCTGCCGGGCAAGGTCGACCATTTCGTCGGCGCCGGCCGATGGGCCGCCAATACGCAGGCAAGCGTCGCATTTGGCGACCAGGCGGCGCGAGATGGGGTGGAATATCTCGTTGAAGATCGGGTCGCCAACGCCGGTGGACCCGGCGTGTTCGATCAGCGGCAGGGCATACCATTCGCCCAGGACGGGCAGGTGTCCGGCACGGAACAGACGCAGCGACGCTTCCGTCATCGCCTCCACGTTTTTCGCGATAAGAACGGGGTCGTCGTTGGTGCCGGATCGGTATGGGCCGGCGACCAGGATCATTTGAGGTTTCACGGATACTCCTCGAAAACTTGCGGGTTGCGCTGAGTTGCGAAGCTCAACGTCCGGCGATCAGTGGCCCACCGCGTGTCGCCACTCCGAGCCTGCGCGCTGGAACAGCACGCGTTCGGGGCGGTGCAGGGCGAAGCCCTGGCCATAGTCCACGCCCAGCGAATGCAGCGACTTGAGCATGTGCTTGGCGCTGACCCACTCGGCCACCACTTTGAGCCCGCGCTGGTGGCCGATCTGGGTGATGGCGCTGATGATGGTGCGGCTCATCGGGTCGGTGTCCAGATCGCGGACGAAACTTCCGTCGATCTTGATCATGTCCACCGGCAGGTTCTTCAGGTAGCCGAACGAAGACATGCCGGCGCCGAAGTCGTCCAGTGCGATCAGGCAGCCCGCCTGGCGCAGGCGTTCGATCATGTGCACCACCTTGAGCAGGTTGCGCACCGCTACGGTTTCGGTGATCTCGAAACAGATTTTTTGCGCCGGAACCCCGTATCGGGCGATGAGCCCGAGAATGAAATCGGCCAGTCCGTCGTCCTCGATGCTGGCGCCGGACAGATTGATGGCGCACGTACCCAGGCGAGCGCCGGCCGGATGCAATTCGGAGAAGTGCGCCAATGCATTGCGGATCACCCAGCGGTCGATGGCCGGCATCAGTCCGTAGCGTTCGGCCGCTTGCAGGAACGTGCCCGGCAGCACGATGCCGTCTTCGTCGTCGCGCAACCGCAACAGCAGTTCGATGGTCGGCGCATCGGTCCGGGCAGCATCGAGCGGAACGATCTCCTGGTAGTCCAGCAGCAGGCGGTCCTGCTCCACCGCCCAACGCACGCGGTTGGCCCATTCCATTTCGCTTTGGCGGCGAGTGGTTTCATCGTCCTCGCGATAGACGTGCACGCGATTGCGGCCGTTTTCCTTGGCCAGGTAGCAGGCGGTGTCGGCCCAGGCCAGCAAGTCCTTCAGCGTCGGCTCGCCATGGTCCACCGTCACCACGCCGATGCTGGCGCTGATGGTGTAGGTATGCGTCTGCCAGGTGAACATCAGTGCTTCGATGGTTTCGCGCAGGTGCTCGGCCAGGATGCGTGCGCCGTCTTCGTCCACCCCGAACGCCAGTAGTCCGAATTCGTCCCCGCCCAGTCGCGCAAGCACATCGCCGGTTCGCTGTTGCTGGCGCATGGCCAGCGCCAGTTGCGCCAACAGCTGATCGCCGGCCATGTGGCCGGAGACGTCGTTGATCAGTTTGAACTGGTCCAGGTCGATGTACAGCAGCGCGCACGGATTGGAGCCGGGATGGAGCTTGCGTTCGGTCAGCGCCAGTTCCAGCCGTTGCTCGAACTCGCGGCGATTGCAGAGTTCGGTCAATGCATCATGGCTGGCCTGGTAGATCAGGCGCTCGGTCAGCTCGCGGTGTTCGGAAATATCGGTCGCCACCATCAGCAGGTGCCGGGTCCCGTCCATGTCCACCTGGGCGATGGAGGCGTTGACCCAGAAGGGTTCGCCGTCATCGCCCAGCAGAGCTGCGTCCATGCTGTTCCAGTCTTCGCCCAGGGTCGCCGGATCGCTGGCGCGTCGTCGCAATAAAGGATCGGCGAACAGATCCGCCAGCAAGGGCCGGCCGGTCTCGCCCAAGCGCAGACGCGCGGCCTGGTTGGCGTAGACGATGCGTCCGTCGCCGCCATCGGCCAGCAACACCAGGGCGGGCAGCAGTTCGTTGAGCTTGCGGAAGCGGGCTTCGCTTTCGCCGAAGCGTTCGCTCATCCGCTGGCCCATTTTGACCGCGCGGCGGCGGGTGGTGGACAGCGACCAGAGCAACAACGACAACAACAGGCTGATGGTGACGCCCGCGACGATGACGGTGCGTACGCGCGTTGCGTCCAGCACGGCCGCGCGCGGCCGCAGCTGCAATTGCCAGCGGCGGCCACCGAATTCCAGGATCCGCGTATGCGCCGCCTCATCGGCAACGTAAGGGACGCCAGAATCGAAAAAGCCATCGGCCTGGGGCGCATCCATGTCGCGAACGCTCACCTGGAAGCGATCGAATATTTGACCGTGCAGGGCTTCGCGCACCAACGGCTCCAGGCGCAGGCTGATCGCCAGCGCACCGATTTCCCGACCGCGGCGCTCGGCCACGTCGACCGGGATGGGGCCGCGCGAATAGACCGGCAGCCGTACCGTCACTCCGAGCGCGGCGTGCCCCGGGTAATGTTGGAATTGCCGCAACGGGAACGGTGCGGAAATCACCGGAATGTCCTCGTCCCGTGCACGTTGAAGCGCCAGCAGATTCGGTTTCTGCGAGGCGATGTCGAGGCCGATCACCGATTCGTTGCCGCGCAACGGTGCGGCCAGTTCATACGGATAGGCCACGCGTTGCGGATCTTTCGGGTCCAACCGGCGGCGGGCGAAGACGGTGGCGACATGGCCGTGCTGGTTCTCGGTTATGCGCAGATTGTCGGTGTACTGCGCAAACTTCTGCTGGTCCATGTGGTCGTTGGACAGGAACACGGTCTGCATCGCGCGCAGCGTGGAGGCGGCGTCCTGCAATGGCGCCTGCAGACGCAGTACGCTGCTGTCGGCCAGCGCCGCGTAAGCGGCCTGCGTCCGGTGATGCTCGTCGAGCCATTCGCGATGCGCCACCCAGGCAGTGAACAGCAGGCCGGCGACCAGCACAGCGCTGGCCCAGACTGCGGGCGGCAGACCCAGCAGCCGTCGCAGGTCGTCCGGGGGCGTGGCGCCTGCCGCGGGTCGTAGCGGGGGAGAGGCGGCATTCACTTCGATACCTGGACTCCCTTGGCTGGGTGAGAAGGGGGCAAGCGATGGCCTGCCCGTAGATTAGACCCATTGAACACCCATGCATGGGGTATGCCAACCGTTCAGGCGGCGTGATGGAGCTTGGAAATCCAGTGTTTGCGCTATGCACGGTCGAGATGCTTGGACCTGGTCAAGTCGCGGGCAGGGTCAGGTTTGGTCCCGTTGCGTCGTTCCCGGTCCGCGTCATCGGCGCCACTACCGAAATCGCCTCTGGAACTCGAAGAGTTTCCCGCTACTGGTCGCGCACTTCGCCGCCGGGCAGGAACTGCCAGGTGCGGGTGACGTGCAGGATGTCGATGTTCTCTTCGGTCTTGGGCAGCGGGGGGAACGGCACCGACAGTTGCACGATGCGCAGCGCGGTGGAGTCGAGCAGCGGAATGCCGCTGGACTGGATGATGCGGGTGTTCTCCACCGAACCGTCGCGGCGCACGGCGACGCTGATCACCAACTGGCCCTTCAGGCGTTTGCGCCGGGCTTCGTCGGGATAATTGAGATTGCCTACGCGCTCGGCACGGTCGACCCACGCGCGCAGGTAGTTGGCGTATGCGTATTCCCTGGTGCTGGCGGAAACGAATTTGCGCTTGGGGCGTTTGGCGTAAAGATCGGAACGCAGGTGGATCTCGGCGGCCAGGCGCGCCATTTCCGCATCGCGGTCGATCTTCAGATCGCCGCGCGGCAGTTCCGGCCGATCGGGTTCGGGTCTGGTCTGCGCGGGGGGCACGGCGGTGTCGCCGTTTCTCGAGGTGACCACGCGCGTTTCCGGCGGTGGGGCGACGTCGGGCGACTGCGCGCGCAAAGGTTGCGGGGCCACTCCGGTCTGCGTCTGCGGCACCCAGCCGGCCTGGCTGTCGCGCGGGCGTTGGGCTTTGTCGTGGTCGCCGCCGCCCTGCTGATTGGCCGCGGCCAGGAAATCGGCCTGCTTCGGTGTGAGCGGGGTCTGGGTCTGGCTCAGGATTACATCCAGCGTAGGCACCACCGGCGCCGCATCGTCCAGGGCGAAGCCCAGACCCAGCACCAGCATGCCGTGCACAATCAGCGACAACGCGAGGGTGGCGGTGAGGCGTTCGTTGGAACCTATTTTGGGTGGAGCGGCGACTGCGGACATTTCAGTGAAGCATCAAAAGCCCCTCTCCCAGCGGGAGAGGGGTTGGGGTGAGGGTACGGCGAAGTGAGAATGCCGCAGATCCTTGCTCGCGGGCCACAATCAGGTTGGCGCTTGCTGTTTTGCCATCGAGCACGGCTAGTGCGTCACTCCGCCGTACCCTCATCCGCTCTTTCGGAGCACCTTCTCCCGAGGGGAGAAGGGAGAAGCCGGTTCGCGCTTCGCAACTACTCACCAGCAATCCGCTTCTCGATCGCATCAAACAACATCCCCGCAATATTCAACCCGAACTGCGCATCCAACTCGCGAGCGCAGGTGGGGCTGGTGACGTTGACTTCGGTCAGATAGTCGCCAATCACATCCAGGCCCACGAACAGCATGCCGCGGCGCTTCATTTCCGGTGCTACCTGGGCGGCTATCCAGCGGTCGCGATCGGAAATCGGGCGGCCTTCGCCGCGGCCGCCGGCAGCCAGATTGCCGCGGAATTCGTCGCCCTGCGGGATCCGCGCCAGCACGTAGTCCACCGGCACGCCGTCGACCAGCAGAATGCGCTTGTCGCCGTCCTTGATGCCCGGGATGAAGCGCTGGGCCAGGGTCAGATTGCCGCGCCCCACCAGTGTTTCCAGGATGACGTTGAGATTGGAGTCGCCGGCGTGGGCGCGGAAGATCGAGCGGCCGCCCATGCCGTCCAGCGGCTTGAGCACGGCCTCGCCATGTTCGGCCACGAAAGCCTTGAGCGCCGCCGGATCGCGGCTGACCAGGGTCGGCGGGCAGCATTGGGGGAACAGCAGGGCGGCCAGCTTCTCGTTGAAGTCGCGCAGGCCCTGCGGATCATTGACCACCAGCGCGCCGGCGCCTTGAGCGATGCTGAGAATGTGGGTGTCGTAGAGGAACTGATCGTCGAACGGCGGGTCCTTGCGCATCAGTACCGCCTGGCCCGGGCCGAAGGCCAATTCCGCCTTTTCGCCCAGAGTGAACCAGCCGGCCTTGTCGTCCTTCACCGTCAGCGGCGCGGCCTGTGCCACCGCCCGGCCGTCGCGCAACGACAGGCCTCCGGGCTGCACATAGTGCAGTCGGTGGCCGCGGCGCTGGGCTTCCAGCAGCAGGGCAAAAGTGGTGTCCTTGGCGATCTTGATGGACCCGATGGGGTCCATCACCACGACGACATCGAGGGGCATACAGGGCATTCCAGGGGGTATTCCGTGGCGAAGATGTTAGCAGGCGCAAAATGAGACGGAGTTCGCATCACGGCGTTCAGCTTCACTCAGACTAAAAGCTCAACTTGACAGTCTGCGCTGGTACTGGGATATAAGAGGCTTCGCAGCGGTGCCGATTAAGAAGCGCCGCGCTTGGGGAAAATGGCAATGACAGAACTAGAAAACCCGGCCGGGGGGTTCAGCGGCCTCCGGGTGATGGTGATTGACGACTCGAAAACCATTCGTCGCACTGCTGAAACCCTGCTAAAACGGGAAGGCTGTGAGGTAGTCACGGCAACGGACGGCTTCGAGGCGCTCGCCAAGATCGCCGACCAGCAGCCGCAGATCATCTTCGTGGACATCATGATGCCGCGCCTGGATGGTTATCAGACCTGCGCGCTGATCAAGAACAATCAGGTCTTCAAGAACACGCCGGTGATCATGCTGTCCTCCAAGGACGGCCTGTTCGACAAGGCGCGCGGCCGCATCGTCGGCTCCGAGCAATACCTGACCAAACCCTTCACCCGCGAAGAGCTGCTCGACGCGATTCGCACCCACGTCGGCTGACGGGAAGGAACGACGCCATGAGCCGCACTCCCTTCGATATCCTGGCCGAGTACGAGCGCCGCAGCCTGGCCCACGCCGTGGCCCTGCCTGCGCGCGAGGCGGTCGCCGAGCAATGGCGCGGCGTCGGCTACCGCGTCGGCCAGCGCCGCCTGGTTTCCGGCTTCGAGGACGTGGTGGAAATCGTGCCGATCCCGCCGACCACGCCGGTGCCGGGCGCGCAGCCGTGGCTGCTGGGCATCGGCAATCTGCGCGGCAATCTTTTCCCGGTGATCGACCTCAAGCATTTCCTGGAGGGCGAGCGCACCGTGCTGCATGAAGGCCAGCGCGTGCTGGTGGTGCGCCAGGCCGGCGGCGACGTCGCCCTGACCATCGACGAGCTGTATGGGCAGCGCAGTTTCACCGAAGACCAGGGCGTCGAACCCGGCGCGCTGGCCGAAGGACGCTACGCCCATTTCGTGGAGCGCGCGTTCCATGGCGACGAGCACGACTGGGGAGTCTTTGCTTTGTCGCTGTTGGCGCGTACACCGGAATTCCGTCAAGCGTCGCTGTAAGGCGGGGGTTTTTCGGCGAAAGTGGAGACAAGGGCCGTTGGAAACGGTTCGGAACAGTCCGCCAGGAGGGCGGCGACAGGGATCCGGCGCATAGATGCGGGGTTCGTGAGAAAAGGTCCGGGACCACCGGATCGCGTATCGGGCGGCGCACGGGGAGTGCGTAGCCGGATGAAAGTGAACTATTGCTGCACTTTGTCCAATTTTCAGGGGTTTGAAAGATGAGCACTGCACCGGATTCTCCCAAAGCCAGCAAACTCGGCAGCCTGGGAAGCAGCTTCTGGCTGGTCCTGCTGGCACTGTCGGTGATCCTGTTTGGCGCCAACACGGGCGTGGCTACTTACAAAGGCAGTCGGTTGTCCGGCGCTTCCACCGGCGCGGCGGACTTGCAGGTGCTTTCCCAGCAGCTGGCCAATCAGGGCCGCGAAGCGGTGGAAGGCAACGCCGAGGCGTTCAAGTCGTTCAAGGCGACCAAGGCGCAGATCGAGTCGACGGTAGCCACCACTAATAGCCGCTTCGGTTCCGAGACGGATATTTCAGATGCTTTGAGCCAGTTGACCGCCACCTGGACACCGTTGGGCAAGAGCGCCGATCAGCTGATCAGCAGCGAACCCGCCGTGCTGGCCCTGGCCGGCAACGCCGACCGCTTCACCTCGCAGGTGCCGCAGTTGCAGGCGCAGTTGAACGAAGTGGTGCGCGCCATGTCGGCCGGCGGCGCGCAGTCGTCGCAGATCTACAACGCCCTGCAGCAGGTCGTGGTGGCGGGCACCATGGCCCGCCGCGTCACCGAAATGCGTGCCGGCGGCAGCGGCGCGGCGATGGCTGGCGACGCGCTGGCCCGCGACGCGGTGGTGTTCGGCCAGGTGCTGGAAGGCCTGCGCAACGGCAACCCGGATCTGGGCATTGCACCCCTGCGTAATGCCGATGCGCTGTCCGCGCTGACGCAGTCGCAGACGCTGTGGACCACCATGAAGAAGGACCTGGACGCCATCACCGGCAGCTCCAAGAACCTGTTCGCCGCGCAGTCCGCCGCCGCGGCCATCACCAACGGCTCCAGCAAGATGCTGGACGACAGCAAGAAGCTGTTCGATGCGTTCTCCTCGTTCGGTTCGGCGCGCGACACGCGCATGTTCCCCAATTTCTGGTTGGGTATCGTTTCCGGTATCGCCGCCCTGGTCTCCATCATCGGCTTGCTCTGGTCGCTGTACCGCAACCGCCAGCGCGAGCAGGAAATGCGCTACCAGACCCAGGTGGAATACAACAGCCGCAACCAGCAGGCGATTATGCGACTGCTGGACGAAATCAGTTCGCTGGGTGAAGGCGATCTGACCGTGAAGGCCACGGTGACCGAAGATATGACCGGCGCCATCGCCGACGCTATCAACTACGCCGTCGACGAACTGCGCCACCTGGTCACCACCATCAACGACACCACCGTGCAGGTGGCCGCGTCCACCCAGGAAACCCAGGCCACTGCGCTGCAGCTGGCCGAGGCGGCCGGGCACCAGTCCGACCAGATCAACAGCGCCTCCGAGCGCATCAACGAAATCGCGGTCAGCATCGACCAGGTCTCGCGCAACTCCACCGAGTCGGCCGAAGTGGCGCAGCGCTCGGTGCAGATCGCCACCGAGGGCGCCGGCGTGGTGCGCGAAACCATCCGCGGCATGGACCAGATCCGCGACCAGATCCAGGAAACGTCCAAGCGCATCAAGCGCCTGGGCGAGTCCTCGCAGGAAATCGGATCGGTGGTAGAACTGATCAACGACATTTCCGAACAGACCAACATCCTGGCCTTGAACGCCGCGGTGCAGGCGGCCTCGGCCGGTGAAGCGGGCCGCGGTTTCGCGGTGGTGGCCGACGAAGTGCAACGACTCGCCGAGCGCACTTCCGGCGCCACCCGGCGCATCGAGTCGCTGGTGCAGACCATTCAGGCCGACACCAACGAGGCGGTCAGTTCGATGGAACAGACCACTTCCGAAGTGGTGTCCGGTGCCCGCCTGGCCGAGGACGCCGGTACGGCACTGGGCGAGATCGAGCGCGTGTCGAACGATCTCAACGAACTCATCAAGAGCATCTCCGGCGCAGCGCAGAAACAGTCCGCGGCGGCGACCGACATCACCCAGACCATGGGCGTGATTCGGCAGATCACCTCGCAGACCTCGCTGGGCGCCGGACAGACCGCCGAGTCCATCGGCCATCTGACCGAACTGTCGGCCGAATTGCGCCGCTCGGTCGCCGACTTCAAGTTGCCGGGTTGAGGGCAGGAAGAACACGAATGGAAGTCAGGAATTCCCGAGGGGCATCACCATTGCGCGGCCCGCGTGCCGCCGTCATGGGGGCACGCCGATGAGTGCGCTGCGCGATGCCATGAGCCATGCGGTGCTGGGCTGGGTAAAACCCGAGCTGGATGAAACCCTGCGTTTGGCGCGGTCCGAAGTGGAGTTCTTCGCCGAAGATCCCGCCGACACCTCGCGCATGCATTTCTGCGCCGGCTACCTGCACCAGGTGCAAGGCACCTTGCGCATGGTCGAGCTGTACGCGCCGGCGATGGTGGCCGAAGAACTCGAACTGCTGGCGCGCGCGCTGCAGGAAAGAACCACGGTCGACCAGGACGAAGCCTGCGGCACGCTGATGCGCGGCACCGTACTGCTTCCCGATTACCTGGAACGCCTGCAGGGCGGCCATCGCGATATTCCGATCGTACTGCTGCCGTTGCTCAACGACATCCGCGCCGCGCGCGGCGCATCGGGCCTGAGCGAAAGCGTGCTGTTCGCACCCGACCTGGAACAACCGCTGCCGCAGGAACTGCCGTTACCGGAAGTGCTTTCCTGGCAGGCGCGCCAGGCGCGGGTCGGCGAGGCGCAGGAGCAGCTGGACCAGGCGCTTTCCGCCTGGCCGGAAGATGCCGCGCCCGCCGATGCCGGCGCGCTCGCCGGAGCGGTCCACCGCCTGCTGGAAAGCGTCGAACACATCGCCACCCGACGCATGCTTTGGGTGGCCTCTTCGGTGGCAGAAGCTTTGCGCGACGGCGCCTTGCCGGCGACGCCGGCATTGCGGCAAGCCTATGCGGGGGTCAGCCGCGCAGTGCGGGCTTCGCAGCAGGAAGGCGCCATGGGCGCAGCCACGCCCAGCAGCCAGGAACCGACCCGTCACCTGCTTTATCTGGTGGCCCAATCGCCGGTGCGGCACGCCGCGCTGGACCAGTTGCGCGAAGCTTTCGCCCTGGATGCCGAACTGCCCAGCGAAGCGGAAATGGATCATGCGCGCGGCAGCGTCAGCGGGCGCAATCGCGCGCTGCTGGATACCGTCGGCAGCGCGGTCAAAGAAGAATTGCTGCGCATCAAGGATGCGTTGGACCTGCATCTGCGCACCGGCGCCGAAGTAGGAGCATTGCAGGCCCAGGTCGTCGAACTGGGCAACGTCGCCGATACGCTGGGCATGGTGGGCCTGGGCGTGGCGCGCGGAGTGGTCGTGCAGCAACGCGACGTACTGCGCGAAATGGTGCAGGGCGAGCGTCTGGCCGATGAGGGCGCATTGCTCGATATCGCCGGCGCGCTGCTGTACGTGGACGCATCGCTGGACGACCAGGTAGCGCGTCTGGGCGAGTCGGCGAACGGCTCGGCCGATACGACCAGCTCCGAATCGCAACGCACGGTCGAAGTGCTGGCGCAGGAAGCCATGCGCAACTTCTCCTCCGCGCGCGAAGGTTTCGTCGCCTTCATCGAAACCAACTGGAACCATGCCGAGCTGGAGCAGGTGCCGCGCCTTCTGTCCGAAGTCGCAGGCGCTTTGCGCATGCTGGAATTACCCGAACCGGCCGACTACCTGCTGGGCGTGCGCCAGTACGTGGCGGTCGAACTGATCGGCAAGCGGCGCGTGCCCGGCGGCCAGCAGCTGGACACCCTGGCCGATGCCATGGCCAGCCTCGAGTACTACCTCGAAGCCCTGCGCGAACGCCGCCCCAACCGCGACGAGATCCTGGACATCACCCGCAGCAGCCTGGAGAAATTGCGCTACTGGCCGGTGCCGGCCGAGGAGCAGATCGCGCAGGAAACGGTGGTCTTGGCCGAGGCGGACACGTCTGTCGGAATCACGTCTGTCGGAATCGAGCCTTTCGAAAGCGAGCCCGCCGAAAGCAGTCCTGCCGAAAGCACGCCTGCCGTAGTCATGGAGGAGGCCGAATCCGCGTCCTTCGATGCGCCGTTGGAAAGTACCGCCGAAACGGTCGAAGCCGATCGTTCGGCCGTCGACGTTGCGGCCAATGACGCGGAAGACGCTGCCGCTCTTCCTCTCGATACCGCCGCGCTGGAGGCGCTGGAAGTAGAGGAAGCGCTGCAGGCGCTGGAATTGGAAGCCGCTTCGCTGGTCGAGGCTGACCAGACGCCGGAAGAAGACGCGGCACCGGTGCAAGCCGATACTGCCGTCGCTGCGCCGGTGGCCGACGCGGTCCTGCGGAACGAGCCGGCGATGGGCGGTTTCGAGACCGTCGCAAGCGATATCGACGATGATATTCGCGAAGTGTTCCTGGAAGAGTTCGACGAGGAAATCGTCAATCTCAACCAGATGCTGCCGGCCTGGAGCGCCGCTCCCGACAACATGGAGCGCTTGCGGTCCATCCGCCGCGTATTCCACACGCTCAAGGGCAGTGGCCGCTTGGTCGGTGCCAAGTTGTTGGGCGAATTCAGCTGGAAGATCGAGAATATGCTCAACCGCGTGCTCGACGGCACGCGTGCGCCTTCAGGCGCGGTGATCGCGTTGCTGGAGCATTCCACACGGGTGCTGCCGCAACTCAATGCCGCATTGCGCGGACAGGGTCATGTCAGTGCGGACCTGATCGGTCTGCAGGAGCTCAGCGACCGCGTCGCCGCAGGCGAGGAGGCTTTCTACAAGGCGGCCGCAGCAACGAACGCCGTTTCCGCCGATCGGGATCAGGAATCGAAAAGCGAAGTCGTGGCGAAATTCGAGCCTGAAACCGAGGGCACTCCGGCCTCGGTGGACGGAGTCTTGCGCGAGATCCTGGAAACGGAAGTCGGCGCGCATCTGGAAACCGTCGACGCATGGCTGGCGCGGGCACAAGCCGCACCCACCCACGCCGACGAATCGCTGTTGCGCGCGTTCCATACCATGAACGGCGCGTTCGCCATGGCCGACGTGCCCGAGATCACCGAGGTCACCGCTGCCGCCGAGCAATACGTTAAGCGTCTGTCTTCCGCGAAGGAAATCGCATCCGCCGAAGGCATGGCCGCGTTGGCCGACAGCGCGTACGCGATCCGGCGCAGCATCGCCGCCTTGCAGGCATCTTCGCCGCGCATCCCGGTCTTCGCCGCGCTTGCGGCGCAGCTGGTCGGCCTGCGCGACAGCCTGCCGGAAGTCAGGTCCTCGGCGGTCATCGTCGACGACTCGGCGCAAGGCACCTACACCGAAGCGATGCCCAGCATCGCGCCGCCGGTATCGCCCAACGACATCGAGCTCTCGGCGCACGACCTGTCCGCCTATTTCGGCCACGAAACCGAAACCACGGCGCCGGCGAGCGACGAGTTGACCTTCGATGACCAGCCGATCGTGCTGGAAACCGAAGAGGCGTCGCCAGGACAGCAGGCGGTCACGTTCTACGACGTGGAACTGACCTACGTACGCGAACCGGTCGAGCGGCCGCTCGTGTCCGCCACCGAAGGCGGCGAAACCGCGGAGAGCGCCGAGCAGGCGTTGCACGACTTCGGGGAAACTGCCGGGAGCGCGGAAGAAGAACCTGTGCTCGAGGAATCGGCGACGACCGAAGAGCCCGACGCGGCGGAAGACATTGCGGTTGAGGAGCTCGTTGTGGAGGAGCTCACTGTCGAAGAACTCGCCGTTGAAGAGCCCGCCGTCGAAGAGCCCACCGTCGAAGAGTCCACCGTCGAAGAGCCGGTCACGGAAGAGTCCTCCATTGAGGCGTCTGCTCTCGAAAAGACGACCGTCGAAGAAACCGCTCTTGATGAGCCTGCTCTCGTCCTGGAGGAGCCCTCTCTCGAAGAGCCCGCCGCCGTCGAAGAGATCGCCGTCGAAGAGTCGGTCCTGGAAGAGCCCGCCATCGACGAAGTGGAATTCGAAACGCCCGTCGAGGCGGTGCAGGCCGAAGAGACCGCAAGCGAACCGGTGGAAGCCGAGGCGATCGAAGCCGGTTCCGCGCAATCCGATGTGGAAGTGATCGAAACAACAGAAACAGTCATCGATACCGTCGAGCCCCCGAGCGACGTCGTGCCGGAGCAGCCGGCAGTGGAGACAGGGGTGCAGGAAATGATGGATACCGTGGCGGCAGGACCCGACGAATCCGGCGACACGTTGCCGGCCGAGGACGTTGCGGAAGAACAGGAAACGGCGGCGACCGCCGTTACTGCAGCGCCCGCGGCGCCCGACGACGCGCTGGATTTCACCGAGCTGGATCGGGATCTGGTGGATATCTTTGTCGAAGAGGGCAACGACCTGCTCGACCATTCCGACGGCTTGCTGGCCAAGCTTCGCGAAACCCCCGACGACCGCTCCCTGGTCACCGGTCTGCAGCGCGATCTGCACACCATCAAGGGCGGCGCGCGCATGGCGGGCATCAACGCCATCGGCGATCTGGGCCATGCGATCGAATCGCTGCTGGAACAGGTTGCGGCGCAACGCATCGACCTGGATGGCGACAGCGTGCGCCTGCTCGAACGCGGTTTCGACAGTTTGCATGGTCTTGTGACCAAGGTCGGCGCGCATCGCAAGGCGCCGATGCCGACCGGTCTCATCGCCGAGTTCGAGCAACGTGCGCATCCGCAGGCAGCAGTGGCGGCCGATGCGTCCGGCGACGGCGGGATTTCCGCACCTGCGGTCGTCCTGGCGCCGCTTTCGGCACCCATCGACACCGCATTTGCGGGCGACGACGAGGCGATGCCCTACGCCGCGCAGGAACAGGTACGCGTTCGCGCCGACCTGCTCGACCGACTGGTCAACCACGCCGGCGAAGTGGCGATCTACCGTTCGCGCCTGGAACAGCAATTGGGCGCGTTCCGCGGAGCGATGTCCGAGCTGGACCGCACCAACATCCGTCTGCACGATCAGCTGCGCCGCCTGGATCTGGAAACCGAAGCGCAGATCGTCGCGCGTTACCAGCGCGAGCAGGACAAGCGCGATCCCACCTTCGATCCGCTGGAGCTGGACCGCTTCTCCACCCTTCAGCAGCTCAGCCGCGGTTTGGCCGAGTCGGCGGCCGACATCACCGGTCTGCAAGGCGTGCTGGACGATCTGGCCCGCCAGTACGACACCTTGCTGCAACAGCAGTCGCGCGTGAGTTCGGAGCTGCAGGACGGCCTGATGCGCGCGCGCATGGTGCCGTTCGACGGGCTGGTTCCGCGCCTGCGCCGCGTGCTGCGCCAGGCCGCCACCGATACCGGCAAGCAGGTCAAGCTGCACCTGGACGGCGCCCACGGCGAACTGGACCGCAACGTGCTGGAGCGCATGACCGCCCCGTTGGAGCACCTGCTGCGCAATGCGGTGGCCCACGGTCTGGAATCGCCCAAGCAGCGCCGCAAGAAGAACAAGCCCGAAGAAGGTACGGTGCAGATCGCACTGCGCCGCGAAGGCGCGGAAATGGTGTTCCAGGTGTCCGACGACGGCGCCGGCATCAATCACGCTGCGATCCGTCGCCGCGCCGAACAGCGCGGCATGGTGCAGTCCGACGCGCAGCTGACCGATAGCGATCTGGAACGCCTGATCCTGGAATCGGGTTTCAGTACGTCCGACAGTATCAGCCAGCTTGCTGGTCGCGGCGTCGGCATGGACGTGGTCTACAGCGAAGTCCGCCAGCTCGGCGGCTCGCTGGAAATCGCTTCCGAATCCGACAAGGGCACCACCTTCACCCTGCGCCTGCCGCAGACCCTGGCGGTCACCCAGGCGGTGTTCGTGCAGATCGGCGAGACGCAGTTCGCGGTGCCGGTCGCGGCCGTGGGCGGCGTGGGCCGCATTTCGCGCGATCGCTTCGAAACCGCCGGCGCGGTCTATGTCTACGGTGGCGAGGAATACGTGCTGCACGACCTGGGTGCGCTGATCGGCCAACCGCCGGCGCGCGCTGAAGGCCAGCCGCAGGTGCCGTTGTTGCTGGTGCACGCCGGCGACCTGCGTGCGGCGGTGGCGGTGGACCAGGTGCTGGGCAACCGCGAAATCGTGGTCAAGCCGGTCGGTCCGCAGATCGCCTCGGTGCCGGGTATCTACGGCGCCACCATCACCGGCGACGGCCGCATCGTGGTGATCCTGGACGTCGCGCCGCTGGTGCGCCGCCATATCCTGCAGCCGAACCTCTTCGTCAGCGATACGCCTGCGCCGGAAGAACGCCGCGTGCCGCTGGTGATGGTGGTCGATGATTCACTGACCATGCGCAAGGTCACCGGCCGCGTGCTGGAGCGCCACAACTTCGAAGTGGCCGTCGCCCGCGACGGCGTCGAAGCGCTGGAGCGCCTGGAAGAGCGCGTGCCCGACCTGATGCTGCTCGACATCGAAATGCCTCGCATGGACGGTTACGAATTGGCGACCGCGATGAAGGCCGATCCGCGCTTCAAGGACGTGCCCATCGTGATGATCACTTCGCGTACCGGCGACAAGCACCGCCAGCGCGCCATGGAGATCGGCGTGCAGCGCTACATGGGCAAGCCTTATCAAGAGCTCGATCTGATGCGTAACGTCTACGACCTGCTGGGAATCGCCCGTGTCCGCGAATGATTCCCCGCAAGGCGGCACGGTGACCGGAAGTTCCAAGCGCGTGGCCTTGCTGGCGCGTGCCGGCACTGCGCGCGAACAGTTGCGCGCGGCGCTGCACGAAGCGGGCGCGGAAATCGTGCTGGAAGACGATCCCAACGCCATCGATGGCCGGACCCTGGGCGATGCTTCGCCACAGGTGGTGCTGGTGGCGCTGGAAGCGGCCGTCGAAGACAGCCTTTCGCGTTTCGACGACGTGCTGCACGACCCGGCGGTCGCGGTGATCTTCGACGAAGCCGAGCTGGCCGCACGCCGCGAAGGCTGGGAAGCCAAACGCTGGGCACGGCATCTGTCCGCCAAATTGAACGGCCATGCCGACGTATTGCCGCCCGGTGGCGAGATAGACGACACGCGCCCGGAACCCGGCCTGCCGCGTACGCCAGCTCAAATCCATGCCGACGCCGTTATCGAACCGCACCTGCAGGAAGCGCAAGGTGTCGCCTTCGAGCTGCCGCGGGGCGGACTGGAGTTGGTGGAGATCGAGGAAGGCCCTGGATCCAACCAGGCTTTTGATCCGGAGAACTGGAAGCCCGCCGAAGAGCCATCGCGCGCGATGCCGTTGCAGCATGGCTTTGGAGAAGTCCCGCAGACGCCGGCCACGATCGAAGCGCCAGCCATCTCCGAGCCACCTCCGTTACCGCCTTCGACGCCGGCCAAGAGCGGTGGGCTGACCCTGGAACTGGAATCGATCCACGCAGGCGAAGCCGGCGCGACTGGCACGGTGGTACGCGGCGCAGCATTGCTGTTCGCCGGCATCGGCGGTCCGGATGCCGTACGCAAGGTGCTGGCCGATCTGCCTGCGGATCTGTCGCGGCCAGTACTGGTGCAGCTGCGCCTGGACGGAGGCCGCTACGACAACCTGGTCAAGCAGATGGAACGCGTTTCCGCGCTGCCCGTGGTGCTGGCCAAGGCCGGCGAAATCGCGCACGGCGCGCATGTCTACGTGCTGCCCAACGATGTCGCAGTGAACGTGGTTGAAGGCGTGGTCCATTTCGGCGAAGGCGCACTGCGGCCCGAGACGCTGGTCGCTTCGCTTCCCGCCGCCGAGAGCGCGGTGCTGCTGCTGAGCGGCAGCGATCCGGCGCAGGTGGAGGCAGCCCTGGCGCTGGCGGCGCAAGGCGGCCTGGCCGCGGGCCAATCGCCGCAGGGCTGTTACGACCCAGCCGCTTCTAAAGCGCTGGCGGCCCGTGGCGGAAAGGTGGCCACCCCGAGCGAACTGGCGGGGTATCTGGCTTCGCATTGGCCCGATTGATCGGAACGAATAAAAAGAATACTGATAAAGGAAGTACCGATGGCGAGTTCCAACGACGAAATACGCGGAGTATTGGTGCAGGTGGGCGAAGAACGCCTGCTGCTGCCGAATGCGACCGTGGCCGAGGTGCTGGCCCGGGTGCCGGTCGAATCCATCGCCGACGCGCCGGCCTGGCTGCCCGGCCAGATTCTCTGGCACGGTTGGCAGGTACCGCTGGTTTCGTTCAAGGGGCTGACCGGTCAAGGCCAGGAAAGCGTGGTGGCCAGCAGCAAGATCGTCGTGCTCAAGTCGTTGAGCGGTGGCGAAGCCATGCCGTATTTCGCGTTGTTGACGCAGTCCTTCCCGCGCCTGATTTCCGTACCGCGCGATGGTTTGCTGGCCGATGCGACAGAGGAACAGCTGCCGGCCGGCGTGCAGATGCGCGTGCTGCTGGGCGATGAGGCGGCCCTGCTGCCCGATCTGGGAAGCATCGAAGCCATGATCAGCGACGCCCTGGCGCAAGCGGCCTGATCCGATTTGCCGGGCGAGCATGCGCGGTTCTTCCGCGCATGTGCATTGCTGCCGTCCGTCGCCGTTCGCGACCTGAATCATCGCCATATCGCCCGTATAGGTGAATTTGCCGGATTGCCGTTCCTGCGGGCTGTTTCGCTGAACGGGCCCTGCATGATCGAGCCGGCTTCACGGCCGGTTTCCAGGTGCGGCGCGAGTCTTCATCCACCACTCAACGTGGAGACGAGCGATGAAGAAACTGATATCCGCCTTGACCCTCGCACTGCCGATCTTGCTGATGGCGGGGTTGGCCTGGACGCAGGAATCGACGTTGCCGAACGCCAAGCAATTGCAGACCGCGACCGGCCCGGTGACGGTACGCTGGGGCCAGCCTGCGCAATCGCCGAGCATCGAGAAATACCGCGCGCAGATCGCCGCACTGGACAAGAACGGCGACGGCAAGCTGGGCCGCGACGAGCTACCTGCCGGTAACGAGCTGCAAGGCAAGTTCAAACTGGTCGATCAGAATCACGATGGTAGTTTGAGCGCCGAGGAGCTTGCGAACTGGTATTGATGGGGCGACCACAGATTTCGGTGTCGGGGGCGTAGTCCCGACCTGCGTCGGGCCGGCGCGCTGCAGATCGCCGAATCTGGATCAGTAGGTCGGCCCCCGTATCAAGTACGGGGCAGGCTCTATGCGGCCGACAGGCGTGAGTGCGCGTAATGTCTGCATTCGCGTGATGTTGGGATTTCGGCGTCGGGGGCGTAGCCCCCGACCTACATGGATCGCTCTACAAGTCGCCGAATCTGGATTGCAGCGCGGCGATGGCCGCAAGACCCGCGGTTTCGGTGCGCAACACGCGCGGGCCCAGGCGCAGACCGGTGTAGCCCGCCGCCCGCAAGGTTTCGCGGTCGCGCGGCGACCAGCCGCCTTCGGGGCCTATGGCCAGGGTGGCGGAGGAAGCCGACGCCGGGAGCGAGGCAAGTGTGTGTTCGCCCACCGGATCGAGCGTCAGCTTCAATGAATCCGCACCCGCCCGGGCCGCGTCGGCCAGAGCAGCGGGCGTGCCAAGCCGCGGGATTATCGCGCGGCCGCTTTGTTCGCAGGCCGATACGATGACGCTGCGCCAATGCGCCATGCGTTTCTCCGTGCGTTCGGCGTCCAGTTTCACTTCGGTGCGCTCGGCCAGCACCGGTGCGATAGCGGCCGCGCCAAGCTCGGTCGCCTTCTGCAGGATCAGGTCCATTTTCTCGCCGCGCGCGATGCCCTGCAGCAGCGTGATGCGAAACGGGGATTCGTTATGGACCGGGTTGCTGCCGAGGATTTCGACGACGACTTCGCGCTTGCCCGCGATCGCGATGCGCGCACCGCAGTCGTTGCCGTCGCCGTTGAACAGCACGCATCCATCGCCCTCGCGCAGGCGCAGGACGCGTACCAGATGGGCAGCGGCGGATTCGGGCAGCACGATTCTGGAGCCGACCGGTAACGGCAAGTCGACATGGCATCGGGTCACTCTCATGCGGTGGCCTCGTCGATGGCGATGCGGGTGACCGCGGAAAGCAACCGCAGCTGCTCATCGTCCACGCAATACGGGGGCATCCAGTACAGCACATCGCCGAGCGGGCGCAGGACCACGCCGCGCTCCAGCGCCGCGCGATAGGCTTTCAAACCCACTCGTTGCTGCGCGGGGAAGGGATTGCGTTTGTCGCCGTCGCGGGTGAGTTCGAAAGCCACGATCATTCCCGCCTGGCGCACGTCGGCGACCTGCGCATGCGAAGCGAATTCGGCTGCGAGCCCGCCCATCCTGGCGGCTGTGGCCTGGTTGCGGGCGAGTATGCCGTCGCTTTCGAAAATATCCAACGTCGCCAGCGCCGCCGCGCAGGCCAACGGATTACCGGTGTAGCTGTGCGAATGCAGGAAGGCGCGTTCGCGCGAATCGTCCAGGAAGGCATCGTAGATTTCCTGCGTCGCCAGCACCGCCGCCAGTGGAAGGAAACCGCCGGTCAGGCCTTTCGACAGGCACATCAGGTCGGGCATCACGCCGCTTTCCTGACTGGCGAACATCGGCCCGGTGCGGCCGAAGCCCACCGCGATTTCGTCGGCGATCAGGAACACGCCATGGGCGTCGCAGAGCTGGCGTACGCGCGCCAGATAGACGGGGTCGTGCATGCGCATGCCGCCCGCGCACTGCACGCGCGGCTCCACGATCATCGCGCAGATCTCGCCAGGGTGCAGGTCGAACAGATTGGCCAGGGCGTCCGCCGCGCGCGCCGCGCAGTCCGCGGCAGATTCGCCCGCCTCGGCGAGATAGGCGTCGGGCGAGGGCGCGAACAAAGCCTCGCTCAGCAGCGGCGCATAGACGCGCCGGTACAGCGGAATATCGCCCACCGACAGCGCGCCGATGGTTTCGCCGTGGTAGCCGTTCTCCAGCGCGATGAATTTGGTGCGCCGGTGCTCGCCGCGGTTATGGAAGTAATGGAACGCCATTTTCAGGGCCACCTCCACGCCCGCCGAGCCATTGTCGGCGTAGAACACTTTGGCCAGCGGCTTGCGTCCCTGCTGACGCGGCGCCAGTGCCAGCAATCGTTCGGCAAGCCGCACTGCCGGTGCGTGCGAAAAACCGGCCAGCATCACCTGTTCCAGCGTTTGCGCCTGGCGCGAGATGGCGTTTGCGATGCGCGGTTCGCTGTGGCCGAACAGGTTGGTCCACCAGCTGCTGACCGCATCCAGGTACCGGCGCCCGTCGTAACCCACCAGCCAGGCGCCTTCGCCGCGTTCGATCGGCACCAGCGGCAGGGTGTCCGGATGCTCCCGCATTTGCGTACAGGGGTGCCACAACACCGACAGATCGCGCGAACGCCAATCGCTGGCCTCTGTTGGCCCAGCCTCTGTTAGCATTCCGGTTTCATGATCTTTTTTCTGCATCCGCACATCATATCGGTCGCCGACAACCCCCGCACCGGAGTCGGCCGATGAGCCGCCGCCTGCCCGTCATCCATTCCATCACCGAGCGTGCCGAAGGTCCCTCGGATCGCACTGTGGAAGTGCTGGACCTGGAGTTCAGTAACGGCGAGCGCCGGCATTTCCACCGGCAGAAGCCGCATGGCCACGGCGCGGTGGTGGTAGTGCCGATGCTGGATCAGGACACCGTGCTGCTGGTGCGCGAATACGCCGCAGGCGTGCACCGCTACGAGCTGGGCCTGGTCAAGGGCCGCATCGATGCCGGCGAAACCCCTGCGCAGGCCGCCGACCGCGAATTGAAGGAAGAAGCCGGCTACGGTTCGCATCGCATAGACGTGCTGCGGGCGATGAGCCTGGCTCCCACTTACATGAGCCATCAGTCGTGGCTGGTGCTGGCGCGCGATCTTTACCCCGAGCGCCTGCCGGGCGACGAGCCGGAAGAGCTGGAAGTGGTGCCGTGGAAACTCGACGCACTGGATGAATTGATGCTGCGCGAGGACTTTTCCGAAGGACGGTCGCTGGCCGCCTTGTTCATAGCGCGCGAATGGCTGAGGAATCCATCATGAGTTCTCAGGTGACCGCCGATCTGCAGGAAGCGGTGATCGTGATCGCGCGTGAAGCGGCCGCGGCGATCATGCAGGTCTATGCGAACGCGTTCGAGGTCGAAAGCAAACCCGACGCCAGCCCGCTGACTGCCGCCGACATGGCGGCCCACCACGCCATCGTCGATGGCCTGCAACGGCTGACTCCCGACTGGCCGATCCTGTCCGAGGAAGCGGCGGATATTCCGTGGGAAACGCGCCGGCACTGGACGCGCTACTGGTTGGTGGATCCATTGGACGGCACCCGCGAATTCGTCAAACGCAACGGCGAATTCACCGTGAACATCGCGTTGATCGATGGCGGCGTGGCGGTATTCGGGGTGGTGCTGGCTCCCGTCGATGGCGCCTTGTGGCACGGCGTGCTCGGCCAGCAGGCCTATCGGCGCGACGGCGAAGTGGACGTGGAGCTGCGCACACGTGCGCCGGCGACCGGCACGCTGCGGGTCGCCGCCAGCCGTTCGCATCGCGATCCGCGTACCGATGCGCTGTTGGCCCGCATCGGCGATACCGAAACACTGGGGCTGGGTTCTTCGCTCAAGTTCTGCCGCATCGCCGAGGGCAGCCTGGATGTGTATCCGCGTTTCGGCCCGACCTCTGAGTGGGATACGGCCGCGGCGCAATGCGTGCTGGAAGCGGCGGGGGGCGCGGTGATAGCGCCGGACGGCAGGGCGTTCCGCTACAACCAGCGTCCTACCTTGCTCAATGGCGATTTTCTGGCGCTGGGCGATCCGGAGCTGCCGTGGAAGTCTTGGCTTTAAGTGCTCCTACTTCCGCCATCCCCGCGAAGGCGGGGACCCAGCAACTTTCGCCCTGAGCAAAAAGAACAATGATGACGTCATCCCAGCGCAAGCTGGGATCCATCTTGGCCTTGATTCTGCTTCTGCCTCCTCCCTTGCGCGCAGCGCAGGGGAGGATTGAGGAGGGGTGCTCTTGCTCTTAGCTCTTAATTCAAAGTCCAAAGCGTTTCGCGCGTTGCGCGAGTCACTTTTCTTTGAACGGCAAAGAAAAGTAACCAAAAGAAAGCCGCCCTAACGTCGCGCCCAACGATGAGGCCGTTGGGTCCGCAAGCGGGGCAGGAATTTTTGGAAGCAGCATCCTGCTGCTCCAAAAACGGCGCACATCCCTGTGCGCCGCCCCTGCGGGGTTTGCCTGCCCCGCTTGCCGCGACTCACGGGGTTCTAGAGCAAGGGCTTGGTACTTCGAGACTCCTTATACTTCAGCTAAGGGGTCCATTAAAGGCCCAGGTAATCTCCTTCCACATTCGAGAACCGCCTCTTGAGCGCCATCCCCGACATCAACGACCTCCTCACCATCATGGCCCGCCTGCGCGACCGCGAAAACGGCTGTCCCTGGGACGTCGAGCAGGATTTCGCCAGCATCGCGCCCTACACCATCGAAGAAGCCTACGAAGTCGCCGATGCCATCGACCGCAACGACATGGGCGACCTGAAGGACGAACTGGGCGATCTGTTGCTGCAGGTGGTGTTCCATGCGCAGATGGCGCGGGAGCAGGGCGCGTTCGATTTCGGCGACGTGGTCGCGGCGATCTGCGACAAGATGACGCGGCGGCATCCGCACGTCTTTGCGGACGCCAGCGTCGCGGACGCCGAAGCGCAGACCCGCGAATGGGAAGCGCAGAAACGCCGCGAACGCGAGGCGGCGGGCGATGCGGACGCTTCGGCGCTCGCGGGAATAGCGCGCGGCATGCCGGAATGGCAGCGCGCGGCCAAGTTGCAGTCGCGCGCGGCGCACACGGGTTTCGACTGGCCCGGCCCGGATCCGGTGATCGCCAAACTGCACGAGGAAATAGAGGAAGTACGCGCGGAATTCGCACGCGGCGATGTAGAGGCCAATCGCGAACGACTGCAGGACGAGATAGGCGACGTGCTGTTCGTCTGCACCAATCTCGCGCGGCATGCCAAAGTCGATGCCGGCGCTGCGTTGCGCCAGGCCAACCTCAAATTCGAGCGGCGCTTCCGTGCCATGGAGGCGCTGGCCGAAAGCGACGGCGTCGCGCTGTCGGCGTTGTCGTTGGAACGCCAGGAGGAATACTGGACGCGCGTGAAGCGGCTCGAACGAGGACAGGAGCCCTAGGGCGTTGTGCCTTGGCGGCCGCGGCGGCATGATGTAGGCATCCGTGCTGCAGACTGCCAGGACCTCCCATGAGCCGTTTCGCCAGCTTCCGCGAGTTCTATCCGTTCTACCTGGAAGAGCACCGCAACCGCATCTCGCGCCGGCTGCATTTCATCGGCAGTTGCGGAGTGCTGGCGTTGCTGGCCACTGCCTTGTTTACCGGCAACCCGTGGTGGACGCTGGGGGCGTTGTTCTGCGGTTACGGGTTCGCCTGGGTGGGGCATTTCTTCTTCGAGAAGAACCGGCCCGCCACCTTCAAGCACCCGTTCTATTCGTTCGCCGGGGACTGGGTGATGTTCAAGGACATACTGGCCGGCAAGGTCAAGCTGTAGCGGCGGCCGGTTCGTAGAACATCAGGAAGGCCGCGCCCACGATCAGCGCGAACGCCGCGTAGTGGTTCCACTTCAACGGCTGCCCCAGGTACCAGCTGGAAAATCCTGCGAAAACCACCAGGGTGAGGATCTCCTGGATGGTCTTCAGCTGCACCACCGTGTACACACTGCTGCCCAGCCGATTGGCCGGCACCATGAGCGTGTATTCAAAAAAGGCGATGCCCCAGCTTGCCAGAATGGCCACGATCAGGGGCGAGCTCTTGTACTTCAGGTGCCCGTACCAGGCGAAGGTCATGAAGATATTGGAGCCGAGTAACAGCAGTAGGGGCAGGAGGCGGGCGGTCATGGAGGCCTGACGGAGCAATGAGGGATGGCTAGCCTACCGCCTTGGCCATCACGGACCGACCTTCACATGGCGTCAACTCGCGAGCGGGTAGCTTCACAAACCTGAAGCGATAAGGAGACGGCATGCGTCATACACAGGAAACGGCCGGGCTTGTGCTTGTGGTGGAAGACAACCGCAACATTTCGGAGATGATCGGGGAATACCTGGAGGGTCGGGGATTCGAGGTGGATTACGCCACCGACGGCCTCGATGGTTACCGGCTTGCGGTCGAAAACAGTTACGACGTGCTGGTGCTGGATCTGATGCTGCCGCGCATGGACGGCATGGAGGTTTGCCGCCGGCTGCGCAACGAGGCGCGCAAATCCACCCCCGTACTGATGCTGACCGCACGCGACACCCTGGACGACAAGCTGACCGGCCTCGGTTCGGGCGCGGACGACTACCTCACCAAGCCTTTCGCCATCCAGGAACTGGAAGCACGTCTGCGCGCGCTGATCCGGCGCGAGCGGCGCCAGGTGGGCGCCGAAGTGCTGAAGGTCGCGGACCTGGTGCTGGACCCTGTGAGCATGCGGGCTACGCGCGGCGGCTCGGAGTTGATGCTGTCGCCGATCGGTTTACGCCTGCTGACCATCCTGATGCGCGAATCGCCGCGCGTGGTCACCCGGCAGGAGATAGAACGCGAGATATGGGGCAATGGCCTGCCCGATTCGGATACCTTGCGCAGCCACCTGTACAACCTGCGTAAAGTGATCGACAAACCCTTCGATAAACCGCTGCTGCATACCGTACAGAGCGCAGGCTATCGTATCGCCGATATTGCCTGACGGCGGCTGCAATCGCAGCCGGCCGCACATTAACGGGACGAAAAATGCCGCACGGGCTGCCACGCAAAATCCGGATCGCCTTCATCGTGCAGGTAGCGCTGGCCAGTCTGGCGATCGTGTTGGGGGTTTTCCTGGTTTCGGTGGTGATCAAGCAGAGCCTGATCAACACCGCCCTGCAGGAAGAGGCCGCGCATTTCTGGGATCTCTACGGGGCATCCGAAACCCAACCGCCGCCCAATACCTACAACATGCGCGGCTACCTGGTGCTGCGCGGGCGCTCCAATCTGCTGCTTCCGGAAAATCTGCGCGCCCTCAAGCCGGGCTTCCACGAATTGAAGGACGACGACCTGCTGGTGCTGGTCGACGAAAAACCCGCAGGCCGCCTGTACCTGGTGTTCCTGCGTTCGCAGGCCACGCGTCTGGCGTTCTATTTCGGCACGCTGCCCATCATCCTGACCCTGGTCACCATCTATTTCGTTTCCTGGCTGACCTACCGCGCCTCCAAACGCCTGATTTCCCCGGTCACCTGGCTGGCCCGGCAGGTCACCCAATGGGACCCGCGCCATCCGGACGTCAGCAAGCTGGCCCCCGACAAGCTGCCACCCGAAGTGCAGGGCGAGGCCCGCCAGCTGGCATCGGCGCTGCACGGTCTTGCCCATCGCGTATCGGCGCATATCGCGCGCGAGCGCGACTTCACCCGCGATGCCAGCCATGAACTGCGCACGCCTCTGACCGTGATCCGGGTGGCCAGCGACATGGCCATGGCCGAAGACTCCACGCCGCGGGTGGCGCGTTCCCTGCAGCGCATACAACGTGCCGGACGCGACATGGAGGCGGTGATCGACGCCTTCCTGATCCTGGCGCGGGAGAACGAGGTGGAGCCGCAGAGCGAGGATTTCGAATTGGCCGACATCCTGTTGGACGAAGCCGACAATGCGCGCGCGCTGCTGGTCGGCAAGCATGTGGATCTGGAGGTGACCTGCAACGCCAAACCGCGCCTGCACGCGCCGCCACGGGTGATGCAGGTGGTGATCAGCAACCTGCTGCGCAATGCGTGCAGCTATACCGACCGGGGACGTATCGACGTGATCCTGGAGCAGGACCGGGTCGTCGTTCGCGACACGGGCATCGGCATGAGCGGGGATTCGATGGAGCGCGCTTTCGAGCCGTTCTACCGGGCCGATCCCTCGCGTCCGCAGGGGACGGGCCTGGGACTGTCGATCGTGCGGCGCCTTTGCGACCGCTTCGGCTGGAAGATCGAGTTGGAGAGCACGATGGGCGCCGGCACCACCGCCACTGTCCGCTTTCGCGACTTAAGCCTGGGGTGAACGCGGCGCGTATCGGGAACTGCGGCCCTGCCTATGCTGTCAACGATGACCGCAGCCGTGCGTTAATTGCCCGAACCCCACTTTTCCAGGTCCGATCTCCGCATGAGCCAGACGCGACGCAGCGCCCCGAATTCCCGCAAGCTGGCTTCAAGAATCGCGCTCGGCGCAGCGGCGCTGGTTTTGCTCGCGGCGGGTCTGTGGTACTGGGACAGCCGTAAAAACGAAGCTGCCGAGGGCGCGTACCGGACCACTCCGGTCGAGCGTGGCGACATCCGCGTTGCGATTTCGGCGACAGGTACCCTGAGCGCCATTTCCACGGTCACCGTGGGCAGCCAGATTTCCGGCCAGGTCACCGACGTGCTGGTCGATTTCAACAGCCAGGTAAAGAAAGGCGACGTGCTGGCTCGCATCGACCCCAGCACCTACGAAGCGCAGATCGAACAGGGCACGGCGCAGATCGCCAGCGCCGGTGCTTCGCTGGCGCAGGCGCGGGCGACACTGCGCAATGCCGAGCTGGATTACCAGCGCAAGGCGGACTTGGGCAAGCAGAAGCTGGTCGCCCAGAGCGATGTCGACCTGGCCCGCTCGGCGCTGGACCAGGCGCGCGCGCAGGTCAATTCCTCGCAGGCGCAGATCCGTCAGCAAACCGCTTCCACCCAGACCACGCGCGTCAACCTGCAACGCACGGTGATCACCTCGCCAGTGGACGGCGTGGTGCTGACCCGCACCATCGAACCCGGACAGACGGTGGCGGCAAACTTTTCGGCACCGGAACTGTTCACCATCGCCGAAGACCTGAGCAAGATGAAGATCGAGCTGGCCGTGGACGAATCCGACATCGGCCAGGTCAAGGTAGGGCAGGTGGTTTCCTTCACCGCCGATGCGTTCGCCGACCGCCAGTTCAAAGGCAAGGTCGAACAGGTGCGGCTGGCGGCCACCACCACGAACAATGTGGTGACCTATCCGGTGGTGGTCACCGTCGACAACAGCGACGGTACGCTGTTGCCCGGCCTGACCGTCAACGCGGAGATAGAAGTCAGCAAGCGCGACGAGGTGCTGAAGGTTTCCAATGCGGCACTGCGCTACAAGCCGGCGGCGAACGGCGCCGGTGCGGCCCAACCGCCGGTGCAGGGCCCGCAACGCGTCGGCGGCAGCGGCATCACCGACGATCTGGCGCGCACGGTCGCCGAGCTCAAGGTCAATCCGCAGCAGCAGGCTGCATTCGACGCGGCAGTGGCGGCGGTCCGCGAACGCCAGGCCGCACGCCAGGCGCAGGTGGCGCAGGGTGGCGGCAACAGCATGTTCGGCGGCGGCCGCGGCGGTCCGCAAGGCATGGTCGTGGTCGGCAGCGGTAGCGGCGCGGGCGCCATGCAGGCGCAAATGCGCCAGCGCATGGCCGAGCGCTTCCAGCAGGACTTCGCTGCGTTCCGTGCCGGCCTGGACGACGCGCAGAAGCAGAAGTGGGATGCTGCGCTGGGCGCGCTGCTCAACGCCAAGCGCGCCTCGATCTACCGGTTGACCGATGGCAAGCCCGAGACGTTGATGGTGCGGATCGGCGCCAGCGACGGTACCAACACGGAGGTGTCCGGTGGGGGCCTGAAGGAAGGCGACCAGATCATCACCGGCGAGCGCGCCAAGGAATGAGCGCGTCATCCTCTGCAAGAGCCGCCGACACACCGGTCATCCTGACCCGCGCGCTTTCCAAAATCTATTCCCCCGGCACCGAGGCCGAGGTCGCCGCCCTGCAAGGTGTGGACCTGCGCATCGGCCGTGGCGATTTCGTGGCCATCATGGGTCCGTCCGGTTCGGGGAAGTCCACCCTGATGAACCTGATCGGCTGCCTGGATACGCCCACTTCCGGCGTCTACGAATGCGATGGCGTGGATGTGTCCACCTTGGATGCCGAGGAGTTGGCGATTCTACGGCGCGACAAGATCGGTTTCGTGTTCCAGGGCTTCAACCTGCTGCCGCGGATGAACGCGCTGGAGAACGTCGCCATGCCGCTGGGCTATGCGCAGGTGAAGCCGGCAGAGCGCACCAGACGTGCGCAGGAAGCATTGGCGTCGGTGGGTTTGGGCGAACGCTCATCGCACCGCCCCAGCGAACTCTCAGGCGGCCAGCAGCAGCGGGTCGCTATCGCACGCGCGCTGATCAATCGCCCGCCGATCCTGCTGGCCGACGAACCCACCGGCGCGCTGGACAGCAAGACCGGCGAGGAGATCCTGGCTCTGTTCAAGCGGCTGCGCGACGACGACCACACGGTGGTGCTGATCACTCACGACTCGGAAGTGGCTGCGCATGCCGACCGCATCTTCGTGATGCGCGACGGTGAGCTTCATGCGGAGGGCGCCGTATGAATTTCACCGACATCCTGCGCACCGCCATCCACGCATTGCGCGGCAACTGGATGCGCAGCGCGCTGACTTCGCTGGGCGTGATCATCGGCATCGCGGCGGTGATCGTGATGGTGTCGGTGGGCCAGGGCACCCAGGCCGAGATCGACAAGATGGTGTCCGGACTGGGCTCGCAGCGCCTGGATATCTCGCCGGGCGCGGGCCGCGGCGGCGGCGGAGCGCGCATGAGCGCCAGCAGCTTCTTCACCCTCAACGAGGGCGATGCCGAGGCGATCCGCAGCGAGATTCCCGAAGTGCAGTACGTGGCCGGCGCGCTGCGCGGCAACACCCAGGTGGTGTATGCCGAGAACAACGCCTCCACCAGCTGGCAGGGCGTGCAGGCCGACTATTTCGACATCAACGGCTGGTCCATCGCCAACGGTCAGGGCTTCGATGCGCAGGACTACACCAGCGCCGGCAAGATGGTGATCCTGGGTGAAACCACGCGCCGCACGCTGTTCGGCGACGATCCCGGCGTCGGTCAGACCATCCGGCTGGGGCGGGTGCCGTTCACCGTGGTCGGCACGCTCAAGCCGAAAGGGCAGGGTGGCTTTGGTCAGGATCAGGACGACGTGGTGATGGTTCCGCTGGAAACCGCGCGCCGCCGTCTGATGGGTGCGATGGGCCTGCCGTCGGGCGCGGTGATGCAGATCGCGCTGACCGTGACCAGCGCCAAGGACCTGAACTACGTGCAGGGCGAAGTGGAAGCGCTGCTGCGCCAGCGCCACAAGATCGCGCCCGGCGAGGACGACGATTTCAACGTGCGCAACATCTCCGAGATCGTCGCCACGCGTACGGCCACCACCAATCTGATGTCGAAACTGCTGGGCGCGGTGGCCACCATCTGCCTGATCATCGGCGGCATCGGCATCATGAACATCATGCTGGTGTCGGTGACCGAACGCATCCGCGAAATAGGCCTGCGCATGGCGGTAGGCGCAGGACCTTCGGACGTGCGCCGGCAGTTCCTGGCCGAGGCCATGCTGATCTCGCTGATCGGCGGGGTGATCGGCATCGCCATCGGCGTGGTGGGCGCGTTGCTGGTGGGCAAGTTCAGCGATCTGCCCATCGTACTCAACGGGCAGGTAGTGGCGCTGGCGGCGGCGTTCTCCATCGCCACGGGCCTGTTTTTCGGCTACTACCCAGCCAGGAAGGCCTCGCAGCTGGACCCGATCGAGGCGCTGCGGCAGCAGTAAGGCCGAAATAATGTAGGAGCGGGCCCTGCCCGCGACGCTCTCAACCGAAATAGCTCAACGGCGTCGCGGGCAGGGCCCGCTCCTACAAATTAGCCGGCTCTGCGTGAAGCGCGGGCCATCAGCTATCCTTGCGTATCCACTCCGTTCGATTCTTCCGATGAACTCCCAAGTAAATCCCTTTGCCCTCGTCATTCACGGCGGCGCCGGTGTAATCGAACGCGATCAGCTCTCCGAGGTAGAAGAGCTCGCCATCCACGCCGATCTGGACGCCGCACTCGAGGCCGGGCATCGCGTTCTCGCCAATGGCGGCAGCGCACTCGACGCGGTCGAAGCGGCCGTCGTCGCGCTGGAAGAATTCCCGCGCTTCAACGCTGGCAAGGGTTCGGTCTACAACGCCGACGGAAAACATGAGCTGGATGCGTCGATCATGGAAGGCGACACGCGCCGCGCAGGCGCAGTGGCGGGTGTGGAAACCATCCGCAATCCGGTACGGCTTGCCCGCGCGGTGATGGAACAATCGCCGCACGTGATGATGATCGGCGCGGGCGCGGAACGGTTCGCCGACACCCAGCCGCAGATCGAACGCGTGGCCAATAACTGGTTCGACACGGACACGCGCCGCGCACAACTCGATCAGGAACAGTCGCGCGAACGCATCGAGGCCGGCGAGGAAGGTCTGCGCGGAAAATACTTCGGCACCGTCGGCGCCGTTGCGCTGGATTCGCAAGGCAATCTCGCCGCCGCCACTTCCACCGGCGGCATGACCAACAAGCGCTACGGACGTGTCGGCGATTCGCCCTTGATCGGCGCCGGCACCTGGGCCGACGAACGCTGTGCGGTATCGGGCACGGGCTGGGGCGAGTTCTTCATCCGCAATGCGGTCGCGCACGACATCGCCGCGCGCGTGGCGTACGGCGGCGATACTCTCGCAGCCGCGGCCGATGCGGTGATCCTGCAGCGCGTACCGGAACTCGGCGGCGATGGCGGAGCGATTGCTGTGGACCGCGATGGCAATATCGCCATGCCGTTCAGTACGGCGGGCATGTATCGGGCGTGGATCGCAATGGACGGTTCGCGCGGTACGGCGATCTTCCGCGATTGACGGTGCGGGCGCAAAAGTTGGAAAGGATTTGTGATTTCCTCCTCTCCCCTTGCACACCCTTCGGGCGCCACAAGGGGAGAGGGGAAATACGCTAGCCGCCCGTTTGGGACTTGCTCCATTCTTCCATGCGCCGCTGCATTTCTTCGGGTGGCACATCTTCCTTATGTGTGGCCAGCGACCATTTGTGGCCGAACGGGTCGATCACGGTGCCGATGCGGTCGCCCCAGAATTCGTCCTTCAGCGGACGGTCCGCTTTCGCCCCTGCTTTTACGGCCTTGTCGTAAGCCGCATCGGCGTCGGGCACGTAGATCATGAAGCTGGCGGTTGGTCCGCCGCGCTTGTTCGGTCCCAGCGCATCCATATCGGGAAATTCGTCGGCCAGCATCAGATGCGTGTCGCCGATCATGATCTCGGCGTGCCCGATCTTGTCGCCCATCGGCATGCGGAAGAGTTCTTCGGCGCCGAATGCCGCCTGGTAGAAGTCGAGCGCTTTGGCGGCATCGTCCACCATCAGATAAGCGGTGACGGTGTGGTAACCATCGGGAATGTAGTTAACGGCCATGGGCAGTGTTCCACTGGATAGGTGCCGCGAAATCTATCCCTCGCAGGGTTACGGCTACGTTATCGGCGAACTCGTTCAATGTTCGGCCAGATAGGGCGCCACCTTCTGCCGCCATAGTGCATATCCGGTGCGATTCATATGCAGACGGTCTTCGACGAAGAGTTCTGCGCGCGGCTGGCCGTTCGCATCGAGCATGGAAGTGAAAACGTCGATGTAATCGACCTGCAGTCGTCCCGCTTCGGCCTTGATCAGCGTATTGGCCTGCCGTTGCGCCTCCAGCAGTCCTGCGCGCAAAGGGCTGGGCTTGTTGGAGATGTAGGCGATGCGCACCTTGGGTAGATCGCGGCGCACGCGCGCGACGAAAGCGCGGAAATCCGTCACCACCTGCTGCGGCGTGCGGCCCATCTGAAGATCGTTCTCGCCCGCGTAGAGCACGATCTGCCTGGGCGCGTACGGAATCACGATGCGGTCTGCGTAGAAAGTGCTGTCGCGCAGTTCCGATCCCCCGAAACCACGATTGATCACCGGTACCCCGGGGAAATCGGCCGCCAGCGTCTCCCACAGCCGTATGGAGGAACTGCCGACGAAAACCACGCCATGCCGAGGCGGCGGGGAGGTCGCATCCAGCGCCGCGAAGCGCTGCATGTCCTGCTCCCAGTCGGCTTTGGAAACCTGTTCGGGAATGCGCGGCGGCCCCTGGGGCGCAGGTGGGACGCTGGCGCAGGCGGCCAGCAGGGTCAGCAGGCTGGCGAGAACAAGAGGGCGCAGTAGCGGCATCAGAAGCGGATCCTATGGTTTTGGCTAGTGAAACAGCCTGCACCGGCGGGCGCAAATCGGGTGGCAGCAGCCGCCTTGTGGCAAAATCGACGCCTCACCCGCGAACTCCTTCCAGCCCATGCCCATTTTCGCTGAGCTTTTTCAATATGGCCGATGAAAAAGGGCATTTGCCACGGGGGCCGGGCAGGATACTGAAGGCCACGGTCTGGTCGTTCCAGGGTCTGCAGGCGGCCTGGCTGCACGAGTCTTCGTTCCGCCTGGAATGCTATCTGCTGGCCGTACTGGCGCCGCTGGCGATCTGGCTGGGCGAAAGCGGCATGGAGCGCGCGCTGCTGATCGGCAGCTGCCTGCTGGTGCTGTCGGCCGAGCTGCTCAATTCGGCGGTGGAAGCGGTGATCGAACGCTACGGTCCCGAGTTCCACGAGCTGGCCGGGCGCGCCAAGGACATGGGCTCGGCCGCCGTGTTCGTGCTGATGATGAACGTATTGCTGTGCTGGGGCCTGATTCTGGGCCCACGACTTTTTTCGCTTTGAAGGATTGATTGACGATGAGTTTCGAATTTCTCGCCGACCCCAACGTCTGGCTTACCCTGGTCACCTTGAGTGCGCTGGAAATCGTGCTGGGCATCGACAACCTGGTGTTCATCTCCATCGCCGTGGGCAAGCTGCCGGAGCACCAGCGCGATGTGGCCCGCAAGTTCGGCATCGCGGTGGCCTGCATCACCCGCGTCGCGCTGCTGATATCGCTGGCATTCCTGGCACGTATGCAGACGGACCTGTTCAGTGTATTCGGCATGGGTATTTCGGTGCGCGACCTGGTGCTGATCCTGGGCGGCATCTTCCTGCTGGTGAAAGGCAGCATGGAAATCCGTGAGCTGATCACCGGCGGCCACGATGAGGACCCCAACACCACCAAGGCCTCCGGCGTATTCGCGATGGTGATCCTGCAGATCGCCGTCATCGATATCGTGTTCTCGCTGGATTCGGTGATCACTGCGGTGGGCATGGCGCAACACATCCCGGTGATGGTGGCGGCCATCCTGCTGGCGGTAGCGGTGATGCTGCTGGCGGCCAATCCGCTGGGCCATTTCATCGACGCCAACCCCACCATCAAGATGCTGGCGCTGGCCTTCATCGTGCTGATCGGCGTAGTGCTGATCCTCGATGGTCTCGAAGTGCACGTGCCCAAGCCGTACATCTACTTCGCCATGGGTTTCTCGGTGATGGTGGAATGGCTGAACCTGCTGATGCGCCGCCGCGGCGCGCAGCACCAGCATCCGATCGTGCCCTGACCAGGGGTTCGTAGAGCCGAGCTTGCTCGGCTGCTCCTGATCTCAAGATCCGCGCGCAAAGGCAGCCGAGCAAGCTCGGCTCTACAAGGCGGCGCCCCGGCAGTTGCGCTGGGGTCTGCGCGGTGCTGCAATGGCCGCAATCCAACCGCAAGGACTTCCGCCATGCGCCTGCTTCCGCGTTCGTTCCTGATCCTCGCCCTGGTCGCGCTGCTTTCGGGTTGCGGCTACAACGCCATCCAGCAGAAGGATGAGGCGGTCAAGGCCGGCTGGTCCGAAGTGCTGAACCAGTACAAGCGCCGCGCCGATCTGATTCCCAATCTGGTCAAGACCGTGCAGGGCTATGCGCAGCACGAGGCCAAGGTGCTGACCGATGTGACCAATGCACGCGCGAAGGTCGGCCAGATCCAGGTCAATGCGGACGATGCCGCTTCGCTGCAGCAGTTCCAGGCCGCGCAGGGCGAGCTGTCCAGTGCGCTGTCGCGCCTGCTGGTGGTCACCGAGAACTATCCCAACCTGAAATCCGACCAGTCCTTCCGCGATCTGCAGGCGCAGCTGGAGGGCACCGAGAATCGCATCACCGTCGCCCGCGGCCGCTATATCGAAACCGTGCAGGACTACAACACCTTCGTGCGTTCTTTCCCGCAGAACCTCACCGCCAAGCTGTTCGGCTACAAGGAAAAGCCCAACTTCACCGTGGAGAACGAGGCGCAGATTTCCGAAGCGCCCACGGTGGATTTCGGCAACACGCCGCCCCCACCGGCTCCGCCCGCACCGCCGCCCCCGCCAGCGCCGGGCAACTGATCGGTGGCGGATAGCTGATCGACATGCTGCGACGCGCGCTCGCGCTCGCTTTTCTGCTGTTCGCCTGCCTGCCCGCATGGGCGCAGCAGGCGGCGGCGGTTCCCGCGCTGACTTCGCCGGTGGTGGATACCACCGGTACGCTCAGCACGGAACAGAAACAGCAGCTGGAGCAACAGGCGTTGGCGCTGCAGCAACGCAAGGGCAGCCAGCTGCAGGTGCTGATCGTCCCCGGCACGCAACCGGAAACGATCGAGCAATACACCCAGCGCGTGTTCGACCAATGGAAGCTGGGCCGCAAGGAGGTGGACGATGCGGTGATCCTGGTCGTGGCCAAGGACGACCGCCGGGTGCGCATCCAGACCGGTTACGGACTGGAAGGGGCGATTCCCGACGCCATCGCCAATCGCGTGATCCAGGAATACATGGCGCCGAAATTCCGCGCTGGCGATTACGGCGGCGGCATCGCCGATGCCACCGCCCAATTGGTCAAGCTGATCGACGGCGAGCCCCTGCCGGCGCCGGTCAGCGACAACCGGGTAAGAGAAGGCGATGGCGGCGGCGATTGGCTGTTCGCGCTGTTCGCGGCCTTCATCGCGGCCACGCTGGTGCGCGGTGTATTCGGCAAGGCACCCAAGGGCCTGCGCAGCCTGTTCACCGGCGGTGCGGCTGGCGGCGTTGCCTGGCTGTTGTCTTCGATCATTCCATTGGCCGGCGTTGCCGGCGTGTTCGGCCTGATCTACGGGTTGATGTCGGTTTCGGCGGGGCGCTACGCCCGCCACGGCGGCTGGGGCGGGTTCGGTGGAGGCGGCGGTTGGGGCGGAGGTGGTTTCGGTGGGGGCGGTGGTGGCGGCGGCTGGTCGGGCGGTGGCGGCATGTCCGGCGGCGGCGGTGCTTCGGGGGGCTGGTGATGCGACTTCTCCGTCATGTCTTCGCGCGCTCGGCCCGCCATCTGTTTCCGGAGGACAGCCTGCACCGCATTGCCGATGCGATCGCTGCGGGCGAACTGCGGCACCGCGGCGAAATTCTGTTTGCGGTGGAATCGGAGCTTTCTCCCGGCATGGTGCTGCGCGGCGTACAGGCGCGCGCCCGCGCCGAGGCCGCCTTCGCGCGCTTGCGCGCCTGGGACACCGAAGCCAACAACGGCGTGCTGATCTATCTGCTGCTGGCCGATCACCGCATCGAGATCGTGGCCGACCGCGGTCTGAATGGCCTGGTCAGCGCCGAACAATGGCGTGGCGTCTGCCTGCTGATGGAGGAACGCATGCAGGCCGGCGAGCCAGAACAGGCCGTGGTGCGCGGCATCGGGGCGGTTTCGGATCTGCTGGCCGAGCATTTCCCCCAGATCGACGGCGCCCCGGATCGCGACGAACTGCCCAATCAGCCGCTGATCCTGGATTGATGGCTGTTTTCTTGTAGGAGCGGGCCCTGCCCGCGACGCTCTTCGAGTGGTGCCTGCCAAAAGCGTCGCGGGCAGGGCCCGCTCCTACAGGCCGGACGCCGACTCTCGTACTCGGGCAAAATAGGGTCTTGCCCAACCCTATGCAGGCCACATGACCTACCTCCACCAGATCGACCCGATCGCGCTTTCCCTGGGCCCGCTCAAGATCCACTGGTACGGCCTGATGTATCTGCTGGCTTTCGCCAGCGCATGGTGGCTGGGACGCCAACGGATCCGCGCCGGCCGCTTGCCGGGCGTGGACATGAACGGGCTGTCGGATCTGGCGTTCTACGGCATGCTGGGCGTGGTGCTGGGCGGGCGTATCGGCTACATCCTGTTCTATTCGTTCGGCGCGTTCCTCGACAACCCCTTGATGATCTTCAAGGTGTGGGAAGGCGGCATGAGTTTTCACGGCGGCCTGCTGGGAGTGATGGCGGCGGCGCTGTGGTGGACGCGCAAACAGAAAATACATTTCTTCGACACCATGGATTTCGTGGCGCCGCTGGTGCCGGCCGGGCTGGGCTTCGGACGCATCGGCAATTTCATCGGCGCCGAGTTGTGGGGCAAGTACACGCAGGCCGGCTGGGGAGTGATTTTTCCCAGCACCGATCCCAATGTGCTCAAGCTGGGATTGAATGCTGCGCAGCTGCAGGCTCAATACGCGGCCGGTGCCTTGGATAAATTCGCGCGGCATCCCTCGCAGCTTTATCAGGCGTTCCTGGAGGGCCTGGTGATGTTCTGCGTGTTGTGGTGGTTCTCGCGCAAGCCACGTCCGCGCTATGCGGTGTCGGGAATGTTCGCGCTGCTCTACGGTGTGTTCCGTTTCCTGGTGGAATTCGTGCGCGTGCCGGATGAAGGTATCGGTTATCTTGCCTTCGGCTGGCTGACCATGGGCCAGGTGCTGAGCCTGCCGCTGATCGCGCTGGGCCTGTTCCTGTTCTGGTTGTCGCGGCGTTCGCCCACTTTGCAGCCGGTGCTCTCCGACGAGGGGCAGGCCGGCCAGGAGCAAGCATGAAGCAATACCTGGACCTGCTGCGGCACGTGCTTGAGCAGGGCACGGAAAAATCCGACCGCACCGGCACCGGCACCCGCAGCGTGTTCGGCTGGCAGATGCGCTTCGACCTCAACCAGGGTTTTCCACTGGTCACCACCAAGAAGCTGCACCTGCGCTCCATCGTGCATGAGTTGCTGTGGTTCCTGAAAGGCGAGACCAATATCGCCTATCTGAAGGACAACAAGGTCGGTATCTGGGACGAGTGGGCCGATGAAAGCGGCGAGCTGGGCCCGGTGTACGGCAAGCAATGGCGACGCTGGGCCACCGCAGACGGCGGCGAGATCGATCAGATCAAATGGGTAGTGGAGGAGATCAAGCGCAATCCCGACTCGCGCCGTCTGATCGTCTCGGCCTGGAACGTGGCCGACTTGCCCAAGATGGCGCTGATGCCGTGCCACACGCTGTTCCAGTTCTACGTGGTGGAAGGCAAGCTCAGCTGCCAGCTGTACCAGCGTAGCGGCGACATCTTCCTGGGCGTGCCGTTCAACATCGCCAGTTATGCGTTGCTCACCCACATGGTGGCACAGTCTTGCGGGCTGGGCGTGGGCGATTTCGTGCATACGTTAGGCGATGCACATTTGTATTCCAACCATTACGAGCAGGCGCGGGAGCAGTTGTCCCGCGAACCGCAGTCTTTGCCGACACTAGGTCTCAACAAAGAAATCACGGATCTGTTTTCGTTCGACTATAAGGACATTGAGATATGCGACTACAACCCTTTGCCGGCCATCAAGGCGCCCGTCGCGGTCTGATCGCGGCGGTAATGCTCGTGGCACTGGCATCTGTCGGATGCGAGCGGCACGAGGGCAAAGCAGGTCACGCCACCTCGCAAGCGAGCGAGAAGAAAACCACTGAAGCTCATTGCAAGAACGACGAAGCGGCGCAAGCCGCACGGGACTTCTACGTCAGGATCATGACCGATGCCGCAAGTGGTCTTCCCTCCAGCGAAAGCATGCTCGAGCTGGCGCCGTTGATGACGTCGTCCATGCGCGCAGCGGTGGAGAAGGCACGCGTCCGTCAGCAGGCTTTCATCGCCGCCCATCCCGACGAGAAACCCGATTTCATCGAAGGCAGCCTGTTCACCAGCCTGTTCGAAGGCCCGAGCGCGCTGGAGTCGGCAACAGCTGCCGTCAATGGCGACGACGCGGTAGTCGATGTGGGATTCGTGCTTGCGGAAACTGGGGCGGAGACTTTCCGCTGGAAGGACCAGGCGTTGCTGCGTTGCGAACAAGGGCATTGGCGCCTGGACGATGTGCGCTACGGCGGAGATTGGGATTTCGCATCCAAGGGTCAACTCAAGCAGGCGCTGGAGTCCGAATGACCAAGCCTGTCGTCGTACTGGTGGCCGCTTTGGATCGCAATCATGCGATCGGCAAGGGCAACGATTTGCCGTGGCGGCTGCCCGACGACTTGAAACGCTTCAAAGCGTTGACGCTGGGAAAGCCCGTGTTGATGGGACGCAAGACGGCGCAGTCGTTGGGCCGCGCGTTGCCGGGCAGGACCAATCTGGTGCTGACCCGTTCAGGGCAAGCGCCTTTTGACGGCATGCGCGCAGTGCGGTCGGTCGAAGAAGCGATGCAGGTTGCACGCGATGAATCGGCAACCGAATTGTGCGTCATCGGAGGCGGCGAGATATACGCACTGACCCTGCCGTTCGCCGACCGGTTGGAGCTGACCCACGTCGAGACGGTGGTGGAGGATGCGGATGCATTCTTCCCGGAATTCGACGCATCGGAATGGACGGCGGTGTCGCGCCAGGCGCATGCGGCGGACGGGCGGCATGTATTTGCGTTCGAGTTCGTGGACTACGTTCGCAAATAACTGCAAGTAGGTCGGGGCTACGCCCCCGACGCACGGAAACTGCGGGCTGCACGCACGTCGGGGACGTAGCCCCGACCTACAGATTATTCATGATCGGCCGGTAATGCCCGATCACCACATGCCGAAACAGAATGTCGTCTTCCTGCGTGCCGTCGCCGATGTTGTGGATGATTAGCGGCGTGCCGTTCGGGGCCTTGCGGTCGGACACGATGCCGATATGCAATAAGCCACTGCCGCTGAGCTTCCATGCGGCGATATCACCAGCTGCGTAGTCGGCGGCATTGGCAGTGATCGGGCGCGACCAGCCTTCGCGATCGAACCAGCGCATCTGGTTGGGCACTCTGCGATGGTCAATGCTGCGGTTGGGCGCATGCAAACCCCACTGCTGCGGGTACTCGGCAAAGTGCGCGCGCATGTCTTCGTGGATCGACTGCTGTAGGTCCAAACCGCCAACACGCAGCGCGCGCACGACGACATCGGTGCATACGCCGCGCTCGGCCGGCACGTCGCCACCGGGGTAGGGCATCTCGACGTAAGCCGGGTCGTACAGAAGGGTCACGCCGACCTGCCGGCGTGCCGCAACCACCAACGGCGGCGACGCGGCTGGAACCGCGACAGCGGATGCGGCAGGCGCAGGCTCGGCTTGCGGCTGTTCTGGCGTGGAAGGATGGCAAGCAGCGAACAGCGCGAGCGACAGCATCGCGCCGATGCGGGTCGGCTTCATCCTGGCGGCGGCACGTCGCGTCCGGCCACCTGCACCAGCCGCAGTTCGTCGGTGTCCAGCTGCAAAGCGGTCAGTTTGCCGCCCCATACGGCACCGGTATCGATGGCGTGCACGCCATGGCCGATCATCAGGCCCAGCGTGGACCAATGCCCGCATACGATCTTCAGATCGCGTTCGGCGCGGCCCGGCACTTCGTACCAGGGGTACAGGCCCTGGGCCTGGGTGCCCGGGCCGCCTTTTTCCTCGATCGCCATGCGCCCCCGCGGCGTGCAATAACGCATGCGGGTGAGCACGTTGATGATGGCGCGCGAACGGTCGTAGCCGCCCAGTTGCGGCGACCAGTTGGGCTTGTCTCCGTACATGTTGCGGAACAGTTTGCGGTAGCCGTCGCCATGCAACTGCTTCTCGATTTCCCGCGCATGCTTTTCGGCCAGTGCGGTGGTCCACTTCGGGGCCAGCCCGGCGTGGATCATCATCCAGCCCAGTTCGCGGTCCACATGGGCGAGCTCTTGCATGCGCAGCCAGGTCAGCAGTTCATCGCGATCATCGGCCAATACGATGCGCTGCAGGTCGGCGTTGACCTTGCGTTGCTCGTCGGGGGTGCGCTCGCCGATGGCCAGCAGCGAGAGATCGTGATTGCCCAGCACTACGACGCTGTTGGCGCGCAGCGAATGCACCAAGCGCAGGGTTTCCAGCGATTGGCCGCCGCGGTTGACCAGATCGCCGCAAAACCACAGTTTGTCCACGGACGGATCGAAACGCAGGCGCTCCAACAGGCGCTGGGTGGCGTCGTAGCAGCCCTGCAGGTCGCCGATGGCCCAGACGCTCACGCGGCGTTCCTCAGTGCACCGTGCGTGGAACGGACAGGGTGAAGGCCGCGATGGGGGCGTCGAAGCGGGTGCCGTCGTCGGCGAGCATGTCGTAGCTTCCCTGCATGGTGCCCAGCGCGGTTTCCAGAACCGCGCCGGAGGTGTATTCGAAATCGTCGCCGGGGCGCAGCCAGGGTTGTTCGCCGACCACGCCTTCCCCGCGCACTTCCTGGATCTTGCCGTTGGCGTCGGTGATGATCCAATGGCGCCTCAGCAGACGCGCCGGCACCTTTCCGTGATTGCGGATATGGATGGTGTAGGAGAAAACGAAGCGCCCGTCCTCGGGTACGGATTGATCGTCGAGGAAGCGGGTGGCTACGTCGATGGCGATGGCGTAGTCGGAAGGGCTCATGGCCACAGTGTATGCAAAAAACGGGAATGGGGAATCGGGAGTAGGGATCGGAAGCGCGGTTACGGTGCCCCGTCCGATTCCCGATTCTTTATTCCCTAGTCTTCCGCGAGATTGGCCAAACGCACGAACCCCGCCACTTCCACCTGTTCGGCACGCGCATCGGGGCGCAGGCCGGCGGCTTCGATCTGTTCGGCAGTGCGGACGCCCATAAGCGCGTTGCGCAGCGTCTTGCGGCGCTGACCGAAAGCGGCGCGGACCACATCGGCGAACCGTTTCGGATCGTCGACGCCAATGGTTTCCGGCGCCCGCGGCAGCAACCGCACGACCGCCGAGTCCACCTTGGGCGGCGGCCGGAAGGCGGCCGGTGGAACATCGAACAGCGGCGTAACCGAGCAATAAGCCTGCAACATCACGCTCAGGCGTCCATAGACCTTGCTGCCCGGACCGGCGGCCATGCGGTCCACCACTTCTTTCTGCAGCATGAAATGCATGTCGCGCACTGCCGCCGCGTGGTCCAGCGCATGGAACAGGATGGGCGAGGAGAGGTTGTAGGGCAGGTTGCCGACCAGGCGCAGTTTTTCCTCGCCGGCCATGCGGGTGAAATCCACTTCCAGCACGTCCTTGTGGATCACGGTCAGCTGGCCAACGCCGTGCGCGGCCTGCGACAGCGGAACGACCAGGTCGCGATCGAATTCGATGGCGGTCAGCTGGCCATGTTTGCGCAACAAGGGCAGGGTGATAGCGCCCTGGCCGGGGCCGATTTCCACCAGCCGGTCGCCCGGTTGCGGGTTCACCGCCAGTACGATCATGTCGATCATGCCGCGGTCGGTCAGGAAGTGTTGGCCCAGCGATTTTTTGGGCGGCGCCTTGAAATTCATCCGGCGAGTTTACGTTGCGTGGCGATGCGCGCGCAGGTTTCCACTGCGGCGAACAGGCTGGAAGGATCGGCGAGACCCTTGCCGGCCAGGTCCAGCGCGGTGCCATGGTCCACGGCGACGCGCGGATAGGGCAAACCCAGGGTCAGGTTCACCGCGCGCTCGAAGCCGCTGTACTTGAGCACGGGAAGGCCCTGGTCGTGGTACATCGCCAGCACCGCATCGAAGCCGGCCAGTTTCTGCGGCAGGAAGGCGGTGTCCGCAGGCAGCGGGCCGATCAGCCGCATGCCTTCGCCGCGCAATATGTCCAGCACGGGCTCGATCACCTCGATTTCCTCGCGGCCCAAGTGTCCGGCTTCGCCCGCGTGCGGGTTCAGCCCCAGCACGGCGATGACCGGGTGTGCGATTCCGAAATCGTTGCACAGCGCCTGTTCGGTGATGCGCAGCACCCGGTCCAGCGTGCACGCGTCGATGGCATCGGCCACCGCCCGCAGCGGCAGGTGGGTAGTGGCCAGCGCTACGCGCACGATGTCGTTGGCCAGCATCATCACCACGCTACGGCCGGCGCGCTCGGCCAGAAGCTCAGTGGTGCCGGTGTAGGCGATGCCGCCGGCGTTGATCGCGGCCTTGTGCACCGGGCCGGTGACCAGGCCATCCAGTTCGCCACGCAAGCAGGCATCGGAGGAGGCGTTCAGCGCATCGATGACCGCACGGGCGTTGCCCGGAGCGGTGCTGCCGAAATGATTGGCCACGGCGTTGGGAATGGGGTGCAGGCGCAGGTCGCCGGGAAGGCTTGCGGCATCGCCTGCTTCGAGCAGGCGTAGCGGCAAATCAAGGGCATGCGCGGCGGCTTGCAGGGTATCAGCATCGCCGAAGGCCAGCAGCGTGCAATCCGAGCGCGGATGCTGCGCCAGGCGCACGCACAATTCCGGCCCTATGCCGGCCGGCTCGCCCGGAACCAGCGCGAGCCCGGGTTTCACTCAGCCGCCGCTGACGGGGGCCGGAGCCGGAGTCGCGGTTTCGCCGTCGCCCTTGCCATTGCGGACATTGACGTAGGCTTCGCCACGCAGTTCCTGCAGATAGCGGTTGTATTCGTCTTCCAGCTTGCGGCGACCGATGGTCTCACGGACCTGGGCGCGCTGGGTGGTGCTGGTGACGTCGGTCTGGCGCTGGCCTACGCGCTGCAGAATATGCCAGCCCGCTTCGGTGCGGAACGGAGCCGAAACTCCGCCATCGGAGGTGCCGGTGACTTCCTTGCCGAAGGCGGGGCCGAAGGCGTTGGCCTCGAACCAGCCCAGGTCACCGCCTTCGCTTTTGCTGTTGGCGTCTTCGGAAGATTCCTTGGCGACTTCCACGAAGTCGGCGCCGCCGGCGATGCGCGCGCGCAAGGTGTCGATCTTGGCCTTGGCCGCCGCGGCATCCTGCACCGGTGTGACCCGGACCAGAATATGGCGCGCATGGTATTCGGTAACGGTCTTGGCGGCCGCTTGGCTGCCGTCGCGCATTTCCACCAGTTTCAACAGTTGGAAGCCGCTGGGGCCGCGGATCGGGCCTACCACCTGACCCGGGGTCATGGTCTTCAGCATCTGGGCGAAGGCGCCCGGAATTTCGTCCAGGCTGCGCCAGCCCAGGTCACCGCCTTCCAGAGCGTTGGGGCTGTCCGAGTAACGCACGGCGGCGGCGGGAAAATCGAGTTCGTTCCTGTCGACGAGTCCTTTGACGCCTTCGATCTTCTTCTGCCCGGTAGCGATCTGCTCGGCAGTGGCGCCCTCGGGCAGACCGACCAGAATGTGGGCAAGGTGGTATTGCGTGTTGTTGGCCTGCGCAGCGATGGCGGCATCGACCTCGGCTTCGCTCACTTGAACGCGGCTCTGCGCGAAACTCTGGCGCAGGCGTTGCACGGTGATCTCGTCGCGGACCGAGCTGCGGAATTCGTTGAAGGGAATGCCTTCCCCCGCCAGCCGCTGGCGCAGTGCATCGACCGTCACGCCGTTTTGCTGGGCGACGGCGGCAACGGCATTGTTCAACTCGTCGTCGCTGATGCGGATACCGGTTTCGGCGGCGCGCGCAACCTGCAGGCGCACCAGCACCAGACGTTCCAGCACCTGGCGCTCCAGCACATCGCGGGGCGGCAGCTGTCCGGGCTGGTTGGCGTATTGCGCAGTGACGTTCTTCACGGCACGGTCCAGTTCGCTCTGCAGGATCACGTCTTCGTTGACCACCGCAGCGATACGGTCCAGCGGTTGCAGATTCTGGGCGGCCAGCGGGGTGGAAACCATCAGCGCGGCAAGCACGCCGGCGAGGAGCAGTCGGATAGTCATAGTCTTCATGGGATTCATTCCGGTCCGGAATCGTTGTCGTCGGGGTCCGGCGTAGTGTTGCTTGGCGGGACGAGATAGAGGTCGTCGCGGTAATAGCCGAGAATAGCACGGCGCAAGGTGCGCTCCGTGTTCTGCCCGGCCGAGCCGAGACCTTTGAGTACGAACTCGACCTGGAAGGCATTGTTGAGATCGCCTTCGCGATTGCGCACGTAGCGGCGCACGACCGCGCGCACGGCCAGGCAGCAGCTGTCCCATTGCACGCCGGCAAGCGCTTCCAGCGGCTTCTTGTCCAGGATCGAGTAGTAATAGCGGCCGACCACGCTCCAGGTGGGCGTAATCGGATAGAGGAACGAGAAATCCGCTTGTTCGAGCAGATCGGCGCCGTCGGAGACGTTGCGGCGATAACGGTAGCCCAGGTTGATCACGCCATCGTCGGGCAGCAGGTAGCGCGCGCGCAGACTGGCCAGATCCTCGCGCCGGAACTTGGGATTCCATTGGTAGGAGGCGCCGATGGTCCAGCGATCGGTCGGCGCGTAGTTGAGGTCGGCGACCCAGGCGGATTTGCCGCTTTCCACCGGCAGCTCGCCGGGAGCGGTGACCCGCGATTCGTCGAAATAGAAAATCTGGCCCAGGCTCGCGGAAAGTTTCTCGTGGCCATCCGCCTGACGGAGCAGACGGCTGGTCAAAGCCAGCGTCAGCTGGTTGGCATCGGTCTGGCGATCCGGGCCGGTGTAGCGGTTGTCGCGGAACAGCTGGCCCCAGCTGAAAGTGAAGGGACGCGTGTCGAAGATCGGGATGCCGTTCTGGTCGCGGTACGGGGCGTTCAGATAGAACAGGCGCGGTTCCAGCGTATGCAGGTAGCGCTCGCCCTTGATCTCGGTCTCGCGGTCGAAGAACAGGCCGGCATCCAGCGACGCGATCGGCAGGCTGCGCGACGGACTGGTGTCGGTGAAGCGGGGATCGGTGGTGAATTCCTCGTCCAGCTTGTAGCTGGTGTAGCGCCAGGCCAAGGTGGGCGTGATGTACCAGGAAGCGCCCTGCAGGGGCATCGACACGAAAGGCTTGAGGTCTATGCGGCTGCCGCCCGGCTTAGTGTTCAGGCCATTGCCGTCGAGCACCTGGTTGTGCTGGAAGCGGACCGCTTCCGCATCTATGCCCGCGGTAAACCACTTCCCGAACGGCTGTTCCCAGTTGAAGTAGACGCGCGGCAAGCGGTTGTAGGGCAAGGAGCCTTCGGTCAGCGTGTAGTCCGACAGTTGCCAGACATCGGCCATGGCGCCGGCCGACCAATAACGGCCGCGGCCGTAGAGTCCGAGCGTACTGACCAGCGAAGTGGCCGACACCCCATAGAGCGAATTGGCGAAATCCTCGACATAACGCGAGTCGCTGACCCAGGCCAGATCCGCGCGCGCCTGCCACTCGCTGTTGAGGTTATGCGAACCGCTGTAGCGGAACATGCCGCGATTCTTGCTGCGCAAGGGATCGCCGTATTGATCCACTTCGGTGCCGTTGGCATAGTCGCGCTCACGGTCCTTGACCAGATCGTCGGTCGGCATCCAGTTGAGATCGAAAACGCCGCGCCCGCCTTCGTACAGATAGCGGAACTGCCCACCCAGCGACACGCCCCGGTCGCTCATGTAGCGCGGAGTGATGGTGGCATCGTAGTTCGGCGCCAGATTCAGATAGATCGGCTGGCGGTAATCGAAGCCGTTGCGTCCGGACATGCCGACGGCCGGATACAGCAGGCCTGTATGACGGCGGTCGTCGATCGGGAACTTGATCCATGGAACGTACAGCACCGGCACCTTGCCGATGCGGATGGTGGCGGCGTGGGCTACGCCCCAGCCTTCGTCGGTGTCCACGTCGATGCGTTTGGAACGAAGCTCCCAGACGCGCTGCTGGGGATCGCAGGTGGAATAGGTGGAGCCGTGCAAGCGGCCCTTGGCACCGGTGAGATCGATACTCTCGGCACCGCCGTTGCCGCGACGCGAGACCAGCTGGTACTTCACGTCCTCGATTTCGTGGGTGTCGGTGTTCTGGTCGCCGTGCGCACGCGCGGCCATGATGCGCATGGTGCCGTCCTGGTAGCGCACGTTGCCGTCGGCCACGTAGGTGTCGGTTTCCTGGTCGTATTTCAGATTGTCGGCATTGAGGAACTGGTCGCCGCGGCGCAGTACCACATTGCCTTCGTATTCCAGGTTCTGCTCGGTGCCGCCCAGCTTGTTGCCCTCGATAGCAGTCGGCTGGTCCGCTCTCTGCTCGCGCGCCTGGGCTGCGCTGACCCCGGGTTTGGGCGCCTCGGCCTGATCGAATGCCGGTATGGCGTCGGTGATAGGGCACAGGTCCCAGTTGTCGGGTTTGTCCTCGGCCAGCGCCGGCAGGCACAAAGCGATACTGAACGGCAGCGGTAGCAGGCGAAGGACTGGGCGCACGCGGTGTATGGCTCGTCTGGAGAAGGTCAAAAGCGGCCGCTAGCTTGCCGTATCCCCAGCATACGGGCAATGAAAGGCCGGGTCAGGTTTCGGGCGAGGTTCATCCTGCGCTCCAGACGGCGGGCGGCGGCCCGGCGTCAGCGTAGCTCGCTCACATGGGCCACGCTGCATTCGCGCAGCGCTTCCAGGTCGTAGCCGCCTTCCAGCAAGGACACGATCCGGCCCGAGGCGTGGCGGTCGGCGATGGCCCGCAGTTCGCGGGTCAGCCAGGCGAAATCCTCGGTTTCCAGCATCAGGTCGGCCAGCGGGTCGCGCATGTGCGCATCGAACCCGGCCGAGATGAGCAGCAGTTGCGGGCGGAAATCGTCCAGAACCGGCAGCAGGGTATCCGCCCAGACGTTGCGGAACCGGAAGCCGCCCGTCCCTGGCGGCAGCAAGGCATTGAACACGTTGCCGACACCGCGTTCGCGTGGTGTGCCGCTGTTGGGATAGATGCCCGACTCGTGGGTGCTGAAATAATCGACCCGCGGTTCCTCGTAGAAGATGGCCTGCGTGCCATTGCCGTGGTGCACGTCGAAATCGACGATGGCCACCCGTTCCAGCCCGTGCCGGTCGCAAGCGTGCGCCGCCGCCACCGCGACATTGTTGAGCAGGCAGAAACCCATGGCGGTGTCGCCGGTGGCATGGTGGCCAGGCGGGCGCACCGCGCAGAACGCGGCCCGGCTGTCGCCGAGCATGACCGCGTCCACCGCCGCCACCGCCGCTCCGGCGGCGCGCAACGCGGCGGCGCGCGAATCCGGACAGGTCACCGTATCCGGATCCAGCATGCGGTAACCGCTGAAATCGCTGTCCAGCACTTCGCGCAGCAAGGCCTCGGTATGCACGCGCCGCAAATCGCCGAGCTTGGCCAGCGGGGCTTCGCGCCAGTCAAGGTCGCCGTGTTCGGCGCGCAGCCCGGCCAACACGGCTTCCAGCCGGGCTGGCCGCTCCGGATGTTCCGGGCCCGGGTCGTGGGCCAGGCAGGCGGGGTGGGTGTAGATGATCATGTCGCTGGGCGAAGTCGCAGGACGGAGTGCCGGGTGAGCCGGCTCAGGCGTGCCGGCGGTCGTGGTTCCACAACACTTCTCCCTGGCCGTCGGCCCGGGCCAATACCCGCGCGAGCACAAACAGCAGGTCCGAGAGCCGGTTGAGATAGCGGATGGCTTCCGGACGGACTGCGTCATGCCGCGCCAGGGTCACGGTCTCGCGTTCGGCGCGGCGCACGATGGTGCGCGCCAGATGGCAGCGCGCAGCGGCTTCGCCGCCGGCCGGCAGAATGAAATCCTTCAGCGGGGGCAAGGCTTCGTTGTACTGATCGAGCTGGCGCTCCAGCGCGTCCACGTCTCCGGCGCTGATCGCTGCGTGCCCGGGGATGCAGAGCTCACCGCCCAGGTCGAACAACTGGTGCTGCACCGTGGTCAGCAGCTTGCGGATATCGTCCGGTACTTGCGCCGCAAGCACCACGCCGATGCTGGAATTGGCTTCGTCCACGGTTCCATAGGCATTGACCCGCGCCGAATCCTTGCCGACCCGGGTGCCGTCGCCCAGACCGGTGGTGCCGTCGTCGCCGGTGCGCGTGTATATCTTGGAGAGGCGGTTACCCACGATGGAGCCTCATGCACGCGCGGCTCAGCGCGGCGATTTGGCCCGCGCCCGCAGGCGTGCCGCCTGGGTCACGCCGACGTGGACGATGACCGCCAGGCCGACATAGATCGCGGCGGTGCGCAGGTAAGGGACGAACCAGTCGCTGTAGTTCTTCCACCAGCCGGCGAAGGTCGGATCGGCCACGCTGTCGCTGATCCAGTAGAAGCTGCCCTGGCTCAACAGGTGGCAGAGCACCACCGAACCGAACAGGCTCGCCGTCAGCACGGCCAACGCCTTGCCGTTGGCTTCAACGTAGAAGCGACGCACCAGCATGCCGCCGAACCAGAGTGCGAAGTAGGCCGGGATAAGGAACCAGTACGCGGCCGACGTGCAGTAATGGGCGAAGAAATCCATGCCCTGGCCGCTGATCACCACATAGTCCACCAGCACCGCCAACGCCATGAACACGGGGAATGCCCAGCGCGTCCAGCTGCGCAGGTAGAAGCCACCCAGGAAAAAGGCGGCCCAGGAGGCATCCGGGATCGGACCGAAATGGGTCAGGGAGGCAGGCAGGTTCAGCCGCGTCGCCACCAGCAACGAAGCGATCAGGGTGAAGACGATGGCGCGCTGGGTCGTGGTGTTCATGGGAGGCCTATCCGGGAAGCTCAGGCGCTCATTCTAACGGAGAGCCCATCGTAGCGGGCTTATCATAGGGACATGACCGAAAAACACGATGTATTCACACACGACGTACTCATCGTCGGCGGCGGCCTGGTCGGCGCCAGCCTGGCCATCGCACTGGATCGCCTGGGGCTGGACATCGGCCTGGTGGAAGCCACGCCAGCGGGCGTCATGCCGGCGGTGTTCGACCAGCGCAACCTCAGCTTTGCCGGCGCCACCGTCAACGCACTGACCGCACTGGGCGTGATGGCGAAGCTGCGCGCGCCCACCGGCCCGATCCGGCGTATCCATGTCAGCCGGCAGGGCGACTTCGGCAGGACCCGGTTGGAAGCGGCCGATTACGGCCGCGAAGCATTCGGGCAGGTGGTGGTGGCGCGCGATTTCGGCGAGGCCTTGGAAGCGCGGCTGTTGGAGCTGAAGCGGCTCACGCGGTACCGGCCCGCGCGTTTCATCGGCATGGGTGGGTCGCAGGAGGGATCGTGGGAAAAGACCCGCAGCCTGCGTATCGCCGATGGGCAGGGTGAGCGCGAACTCTCCGCGCGCCTGCTGGTCGCTGCCGATGGCACCCGCAGCGGGCTGCGCGACGCCTTGGGCATCGCCGCCAGCGAACACGACTACCGGCAAACCCTGTTCGTCGCCCGCATGCGCGCCGAACGGACGCCGGACGGCACCGCCTACGAGCGTTTCGGCGAATATGGCCCGACCGCGCTGCTGCCGCGTGGCGACCGTCATTTCGGCGTAGTGCACGGCGTGGCGAGCGAGCATGCGGAGGAAGTCGCGGCACTGGACTCGGCGGGGTGGATAGCGCGTATCCAGAGCGTATTCGGCTGGCGCGTGGGACGTTTTCTCGCCACTGGCGAGCGCAGCGCCTATCCCATCGTCAAGGTGGTGGCCGAACGTACGGTCGCTGCGCGCGCGGTGTTGCTGGGCAACGCCGCACAGACCATCCATCCCATCGGCGCGCAGGGTTTCAACCTGGGCTTGCGCGATGCGCTGACCCTGGCCGAATTGATCGAACACGCTCCCGATCCAGGCGCATCCGCATTGTTGGACCGCTACGCGCAACGACGCAGCGAGGACCGGCGGCGTACGCTGGAATTCTCCGATGGCCTGGCGCGGATCACCGGCAATGCATCGCCGGTGATGCGTCCGCTGCGCAGTCTGGGTTTGCTGGCGGCCGATAATTCGGCTGCGTTGCAGTCGATGCTGGTGGGCGGTGCGATGGGGTTCCGTGGCGAGGTGCCGGAGTTATGTCGATGAGTCTGTCGGGAATGTGCGAAGAGCAAGAGCAAATCCCCCCTGCCCCCCTTTTTCAAAGGGGGGAACAGCACTGGCGCTGTTTTTTCCGATTGACGCAGAGAGGTGGGTTGGCTCGACCATTCCCTTCCGGAAGGCATGACACCTCCCCCTTTGAAAAAGGGGGGCAGGGGGGATTTGCTCTTCGCGTGCCGACCCGATACCGGGGTGCTAACCCATGAACCGCCGTCGCCTGGATATAGCAGTAGTCGGCGGCGGCGTGGTGGGCGCGGCCTGCGCATTGTCGCTGGCCAAGCTGGGCCTGGAAGTCGCGTTGGTCGAAGGCCGCGAACCTGCGCCTTGGTCCGCGGGCTCGCCGGATCTGCGGGTCTATGCTTTCGCGCCGGACAATGCGGCATTCCTCGACGGTCTGGGAATCTGGGAGTCCGTTCGTAGCGCGCGCGCACAAGCCTATCGACGGATGCGGGTATGGGATGCGTCGGGCGGCGGCGAATTGTCGTTCGACGCCGATCTGCTGGGCCGCGACCAGCTGGGTTGGATCGTCGAGAACAACCTGCTGACCGATCGCCTGTGGGCGGCGTTGCCGGCGGCGGGCGTGCAACTGCATTGCCCTGCTCGGGTCGAGTCGATGGAGCAGGATCCTTCGACAAGCTCAGGGCAAACGACAGGTGTGCGTCTGCGTCTGGACGACGGCACGCGTCTGGAAGCGCGGCTCGCCATCGCCGCCGACGGCGCCGATTCCACATTGCGCCAACTGGCGGGTCTGCAGGTTTCCGCGCACGATTACAGGCAGCGCGGCGTGGTGGCTTTCGTCGAAACCGAAAAGCCGCACGAACAGACCGCATGGCAGCGGTTCCTGCCGGGCGGCCCGCTCGCCTTCCTGCCGTTCGTGGACGGGCGCAGTTCCATCGTCTGGACCCTGCCGAACGAAGAAGCCGATCGCGTGCTGGCGCTGCAGGACGATGCTTTCGATCGCGAACTGACCCGCGCCTTCGAGGCGCGACTGGGCGAAGTGCGCACGGCTACCCGCCGCGTCGCTTTTCCTTTGCGTCGCCAGCTGGCCGATGCCTATGTTTCCGGCAAGGTGTTGTTGATGGGCGATGCGGCGCACGTGGTGCATCCGCTGGCCGGTCAGGGCGTCAACCTGGGCCTGCGCGACGTGACGAGATTGCGGGACGCCGTCGCCGATGCGCAATCCCGGCGTGCGGACTGGTCCTCGCCGCATCGTCTCGCGCGTTGGGCGCGCGAGTGCCGCAGCGAGAACGCGGCGGCCGCCTATGCGTTCGACGGCATCAACCAGATGTTCTCGAACGACGAGATGCACACCACGCTATTGCGCGGATTCGCATTGGGAATGGCAGGGAAAATTCCACCGCTGGCGGCGCTGTTCTGGCGTAAGGCTTCGGGTTTGTAAACCCCCCCTCCCTTGCGTAGCAGGGGAGGGCTGGGGAGGGGTGCTCTTCGCGAGAAAACTTCAGTCGTCATCCCCGCGAAGGCGGGGACCCAGCGACTTCAGCGCGTCACCAACAAAGCCGCCGATAACAATGCAGACCAAAGCAAAGTCCCTGGGTCCCCGCCTTCGCGGGGATGACGGTCGGGTTATTGCGGGCCGCCGAAAGGAGTGCGCGCGGAATAAGCTGTCACCCCGGAATAAACGGAAACACGATCTTCAGCAATCCCTTCAACCCACCTTCGGCGGTGCTCACGATAGCCTTCGCCCCCAAACTGTTGAGCGCATTGCGCACTTCCTGCCAACGCAATTTGGTCACGTCCTTCTTCAGCAGGTCGGCGACTTCTTCGGCGGCAGGCGCCAGCTTGTTCAACTCATCGGTGATCGCTTTCGGATCCGGTTGCAGGTAACCCCATTTCTCGGCGATCTTGAGCAGAGTGTCGAAACGCACCGCCATCACGTCGCGATTGCGTTCGTAGACCGGCAGCGCGCCCACATCGAGGATGGCCTGCTCGAACTGCTGCTGGTCGTCCGGATGCTCCACACGGATCGCCAGGAAACCTTCCTTCTTGCTGCGCTCGCTGACGTGCTTGGCCCCGGAGCGCAGGTTGTCTTCGGTCAGCACGCTGGCCACGATCCGTTGCAGGGCCGCATCGCTTTCTTCCGGCACCAGCGCCCGCCAGCGCGCGTAGCCGTCGCGGCGCAAGGCCTTGACCTTGGCCGGGGTCACCCGCAGGCGCAGGGCGGCAGCGGCGTTGGAATCGCTGCGCTGGATGGCGCCGTCGCGTTCCAGCAGTACGAAGATCAACAGTTCCAGATCGCGTTTGGTCAGCGACTGGAAACCCTGCAGCAGGGTCAGTCGCAGGAATTCGTTTGCGAACCCGGCGGGGTCCTTGAGTTCGATGGGTTGCATGGCCGCTGTCCTCTCTTCAGGGGAGTAGCTTGCCACGGCGGCGTTGCAGGGAATGAGACCCCGACGGCGACAGTGGAATCGTTCAGCGCGCCAGTGCGTAAGCGGCGAGGGCAAAAGCCAGAATTGCGACCGTGGTCGCGATCAGTGTCAATTGGCTGGCGCGGCGCAATCGGCGTTCCGCCTGGTCCGCGCCCACCTGCAGGACTTCGATGGTTTTCTGCATGTCGGTGGCGAGCTTCTTGATCGAGTCCGCATTCTGGGTCGCCGCATCCTGCAGCTCGGCGATCTGCTCGCCGATCACGTCCATGCGCAGTTGATGGCTGTTGTCCACCTGCGGCGTGCGGGTGAACAAGGGGCGCGCCATGCGGATGATTTCGGGCAGCGAGGACGCGGCGATGGTGATCCAGGTCGCGGCCATGGCTCAGGCCTTTTTGAGGAAGCAGGTCTTCAGCACCAGGTCCTTGATCTTCTCGACCTTGCATTCGATTTCTTCTTCGTCATCGGTCAGGCGGATACCTTTGATCAGGGTGCCGCGCTTGATCGTCAGCGAAGTGCCCTTGACCTTGAGGTCCTTGATGACGGTGACCGAATCGCCGTCGCTGAGCGGAGTGCCGTTGCTGTCTTTTACGTTCATGATGGTTCCTCCTAAGTCGTTGTAGGAGCGGGCCCTGCCCGCGACGCTTTGTTGGCAAATAAGAGCGTCGCGGGCAGGGCCCGCTCCTACGGGAATTGTGTCATCGTGCTGTAGCTGCGAAGACTGTGATTTCCTCGCGGTCGTGGTAGAGCTGTTTGGCACGAACGTGCACGGGCTTTTCGGATTGCTCGGCGAACAGATCCAGGCACAACCGCGTCTCGTCCCAACGTTTCTTCATCGGCAGCTTCAGATTGAAGACCGCATGCCTGCACCAGCCTTCCCGGAACCAGGTCGCCATTCGTTCGGCCACGCGCCGGGGTTGCTCCACCATGTCGCAGACCATCCAGTCCAGCGGCTGCGAGGGCTTCCATTGAAAACCATCCGCGCGCAGATGCTCGACCAGCCCGCTGTCCATCACGTTCTGGCGCAGAGGGCCGTTGTCCACGCTGATCACGCGAAGGTGATGGCGGGTGAGGATCCAGGTCCAACCGCCCGGCGCGGCGCCCAGGTCGGCAGCGGTCATGCCGGGTTTCAGCAGGACTTCGCGCTCATTCGCATCGAGCAGCGTCAGCAACGCTTCTTCGAGTTTCAAGGCAGAGCGGGAGGGAGCATCGGAGAGGAGCTTCAAGCGTGGAATGCCAAGCGGCCAGGGGGAGCCGTCTTGCGGATCGGCGATAGCCAGGAAGGCATGGTCGCCGTCGACGAAAACGACGTGCAACCGGGGAAGTCGCGGATTTTCCTTGTCGGTCATCAGACCAGCCTTGCGCAATGCGGGACGCAGGGCGTTGCCGAAGCTGCGCGCCAATCCGGCCAGCGGCTTGGAGGTATCCGAGTCGGGATGCTCGACCCACAGATCTCCGAAGCGCGACTGTCCCGCCAGTGCCGCGAGCATGGGAGTGATGCGGTCTTTAGGATCGAGCTCACGCAACTCTGCGATCAACCGCAGTTTCTGCCGGGCATAGATAAGTTCGCGCCATGGCAATGCTTTCGCAAGCGCTGCGCCATCGTCGCAGACGAACACCACATGGGCGCTATTGCGTTCGGTGCGCGCATAGCCGGGATAGCCGGCGAGGGCCGCTCGCTCGCTCAGTTCGGCCGCAAGCTCAGGCTCGAAGCCCTGACGGCAATAGCAAAGCAGGCCGGTCATGCACATGCTCTTGTAGGAGCGGGCCATGCCCGCGACTGGGCGTGACCAGTGGAGCTTCGTCGCGGGCATGGCCCGCTCCTACAGGAAGACACGGTGTCAATAACGGTCGCCGCCGCGTTCGCCGTAGGTGCGCAGGACTTCGCGCGCTGCGTCGCGGTTGAGGTCGCGGACCACTTCGATGCCGCGCTTGTTCAATTCGCCGATCCAGTCGGCCGGAAGCGGGCCTTCGTCGAACTCGGTCAGCTCCATCACGTCTTCGGCGCGCGCGCCGATCAGCAAGCGGTCGATGCCGGCCCACACCGTGGCGCCGTAGCACTGGCAGCACGGCTGCGACGAGGTGGCCAGCGTCACCGTACCGCCCACGCGTTCGTTGAGGCGTGCGGTCTGCAGGCGTTGCTGGGCCAGCATATAGGCCATGTTTTCGGCATGGGCCAGCGAAGTGTTCTGCGGCAGCACGCGGTTCACACCGATGGAAATGATGCGATCGTCCGGCCCGAAGACCACGGCACCAAAGGGGCCGCCGGTGTTGGCGTCGATATTGATGCGCGACAGTTCGATGGCCAGCGCCACCTTGTCGGCATCGCTGACGTACGACGCCGATGCATCGACGGTTTCATGCACCCAGGCAGGCAGGGTCAGATGGACTTGCGCGTAGAGCATCACTGAACCTTCTGATCCGCGCCGCCGGCGGGCGCGCATTGGCCGTTGTCGCATTGGCAGGCGCTGATCTCTGCGAAGCCGCAAATGCCCATCATTCCCTTCGCCGCGCAGGCAGCCTGCACGGCCGCGGGGTCGGTCGGGCTGTCTTTATTGACGCAGGCGGGCATCGCGCCGCAGCAGTTGCCGACGTTCTTCACCGCGCAATCGGCGTTGGTTTTGCAGGAAGTGTCCACGACGACTTCCTGCCGGACTTCACGCGGCGGCAGCGGCGAGGACATCGGCGGCGGCGCTTTGGGGGGCGCGGGTGGTGGAGGCGGCGTGGTGCCTGCGAGGTTGCCTGTAGCCGGTTCGGTGGCGGAGGGGGCTGCGCAGGCGGCCAGCGAAAGTGCGAGCGCAAAGAGCAGGAAAAGCCGGGTCATGCGATGCATAGCCGAATTCCTTTGAGTTGGGTAAAAAAGTACCGTCGTCCCCGCGAAGGCGGGGATCCAGCGACTTCTGCACTTGAGCATTAAAGTCGCTGGGCTCCCGCCTCCGCGGGAATGACGATCGGATTGTTACGGCGACCACCTTCAGGCCACCTGTTCAAACATGATCCTCCGCCTGCACGGATTACATCTGCGATGGCAGGACCAGCGGGCATTTTAGCCTTTCGCCGCCCACGTATCCCGCAGCGTCACACTACGGTTGAATACCGGCGCGTCGCTGCGATGGTCCCGGCGGTCGGCGACGAAATAACCGATGCGTTCGAACTGGAACGATTGCTCCGGTGCGGCGCTGGCCGCTGCAGGCTCCACGTAACCTCGCACCGATTTGCGCGATTCGGGATTCAGGTAATCCTGGTAGGTCTTGCCTTCCGATTCGTCGTCGGGATCGGGCACGGTGAACAGGCGGTCGTACAAGCGGAATTCGGTCGGCACGGCGTGTCTGGCGCTGACCCAATGGATGGTGCCCTTGATCTTGCGCTCGGCCCCTTCCATGCCGGGGCGCGATTCGGGATCCAGCCAGCCGCGCAGTTCGACGATTTCGCCTGCACCGTTCTTGATCACTTCATCGCAACGCACGATGCCGGCGCCGCGCAGGCGCACTTCGCCGCCGGGAATCAGGCGCTTGAATCCCTTGGGCGGGACTTCGGCGAAATCTTCGCGTTCGATCCACAACTCGCGCGAAAACGGAATCTGGCGTTTGCCGAAGGATTCGTCTTTCGGGTGATTGGAAAACGTCAGCGTTTCGTCGTGGTCTTCCGGCAGATTGGCCAACACCAGCTTGACCGGATCGATCACTGCCATCCGCCGCGGCGCAGCCGCGTCCAGATCGTCGCGCAAGCTGCCTTCCAGCACGCTGAAGTCGATCAGCGAGTTCTGCTTGCTGATGCCGACGCGGTCGATCAGCAGGCGAAGGGAGGCCGGCGTGTAACCGCGGCGGCGCAGGCCCTGCAATGTCGGCATGCGCGGGTCGTCCCAGCTGTCGACGAGCTTTTCGCCGACCAAGGTGGTCAACTTGCGCTTGCTCATCACGGTGTAGTTGATGTTGAGGCGCGAGAATTCGATTTGACGCGGCTTGGCCGCTTCCTTCGGAAGCCCCCGATCCAGCAGCGGTTGCAGCAGTTCCGGATGCGCGGTCAGCGCGACCTTGTCCACGCACCAGTCGTACAACGGGCGGTGGTCCTCGAACTCCAGCGTGCACAGCGAATGGGTGATGCCTTCGATCGCATCGCCCAGCGCATGGGCGAAGTCGTACATGGGATAGATTGGCCAGGCGTTGCCGGTGTTCTGGTGTTCGACGTGTTTGATGCGGTACAGCGCGGGGTCGCGCAGGTTCATGTTGCCGCTGGTCATGTCGATCTTGGCGCGCAGGGTGCGCGTTCCGTCTGGAAATTCGCCGGCGCGCATACGCCCGAACAGATCGAGGTTCTCTTCGACCGAACGATTGCGGAACGGCGATTCGCGCCCGGGCGTGGTCAAGGTGCCGCGGTATTCGCGCATAGCCTGCGCGTCCAGATCGTCCACGTAGGCCAGGCCGTCGCGGATGAGCTTTTCGGCGGCCAGGTAATAGACCCCGAAATAATCCGAGGCATGCCGCAACGAGGCCCACTCGAAGCCCAGCCAGCGCACGTCGTCCTGGATGGCGGCGACGAACTCGGGATCTTCCTTGGCCGGGTTGGTGTCGTCGAAGCGCAGGTTGCAGATGCCGCCGAATTCGCCGGCGATGCCGAAGTTCAGGCAGATCGCCTTGGCGTGTCCGATGTGCAGATACCCGTTGGGCTCGGGCGGGAAACGGGTATGGACGACCGCGTGCTTGCCGCTGGCCAGGTCCTCGCGGACGATCTGGCGGATGAAATCGTTCTTCTCGCCGGCCGCGGCAGTTGCGTGGGCATCGTGAAGCGCGGAGGTATCGGGAGATGCAGCGGACATGCGGTGAGGGAGCCTTGCGTTCGGGATCACAGTTTAGCCGACGCGCCCGTGCACTTCCTGCGAGGAGGCCGTGGTTTTCATCGGAACTGGGGTTACTCTGGGTCCGGTGTCTGGGGAGACCCGCCGTGCAAGTCGCTTATCGCGCAAACAACCTGATAGAGGCCCATCTGGCCAAACATGCGCTGGAAGGCCTGGATATTCCGGTGTTCATTTTCGGCGAGTCCCTGCTGGGGGGCCCGGGCGAGCTGCCGCTGTTCGGTGTTTTGCGGGTTTGCGTTCCCGATCCCTACATCGATGAGGCGATGGCCTGCCTCAAGGAACTGTCACTGGGGCAGGAGTGCGCAGACCATGGCGAGGGAGATCCGGGTGCATTGCCTGCCACCGGGCAGTAGTTCGCGTTTGCGCGTGCTGTGGGGCATGCGGCTGCAGCCGCTGGCGTGGGGGCTGTTGGTCCTGTCTTTGACCCTGGCTTGGGAGGGCGTTGCGCGCGCCCAGGACTCCGTGGCGCCGATTCTGGAAGTTCCGGTCGCCTTGGAATTGCTGGATGCGCAACCGCGCGCTCACCTGAGTCTGGACGGCGGCGGCGTGGTGCTTCCGCCGGAGGGAAGCCAAGCGCGGTTCCGGTTGCGCTTCGAGCTGCCCGCTCGCGGCCGGGAGGAGTCGCCCTGGCAGCTCAGATTCAACCGGATCGAGTTGAAGGAGTTGCGATTGGAAGCTCCTGGTTGGCGCCCGCCGGCACAGGATTTCTTCCATCCCCAGCCCCAGGACGGGTTGTTTCCGATGGTCTTCTCACAAACGCTGCCCGCCCACTGGCACGGACCGGTCAGCGTCGAGGTGACCGCCAGTACCGAGCTGGCGCGCACTTTGCGTCCCCAGGTCGTGCGCATGGCGCTGGGAGCGGAGCAGGACAAAAGGGCGCTGGCGGTCGCGATCGCTTTGTACGCCTGCATGCTGGTGCTGGCGATCGTGGCGATATCGCTTTCCCTGGGCGCGCGTGAGCTGGCGTTCCTGAGTTTTCTGGCATTCGTGGGCACCTCGTTCCTGCTGATGCTGGTGGTCAACGGGCACGCCTACACGGTTCCCGTCCTGGCCTGGCTGAAGCCGTTGGGAGGGCAGGGCACCAGTATCGCCATGCTGTTGGTGAGCGCGTCGGGAATCTGCACGGCGCGCGATTTCGCGGGGCGGCGCCCGGACAATTTCTGGCTGCGCTGGGTTCCGGTCGCCGGCGCTTCGGCGATGGCCGCGCTTGCCGTGGCAGGTCTGTGCGGTTTCGCGTTCGCTCCGAAGATCATGCAGACTCTGGTGATCATCGGTTGGGCGGCAGCGGCCGTACTTGCCATGCTGGCCTTCTTCAGCGCCATCCTGCGCAAGGCGTGGCTGGGGTGGCCGCTGCTGACCGCGCTGATCGTGCTCGGCATCAGTTGCACGATGTTCGAGCTGAGCGTGCGCGGAATGGCGCATCCGTTCTGGGGCCGGTTCGGTTACCAGATCGGGCTGGTGCTGGTGGCGGTGGTGCTGGTGGTCGCGCTGATCGGCCGTATCGCCGATTTCCGCCTCAAGCACGAGCAGGAGCGCATCGCCCGCAAGGCCAGCGAACAGCGGCTGTTGCAACAGCGGGCCTATACCGATCTGGCCGGCCTGCTGCGCAAGCGCCTGCGCGAAGTCGCCCCCAAGGATATGGAGTGGTACGCGGTTCAAATGGCGATGGAAAGCCTGTTGCCCTGGCTGCAACTGAATTCGGCCACCATCGTCCTTTCCCGCCCCGGCTACGACCAGACCCGCATCACCGAGCCGGTCACCCACACCTCGCGCCTGTCCGCGTTGATCGACGCCAACGATGCGACGCTGCGCGCGGTGGCGCAGCGCAAGTCGCCGGTGACCGAGCTGATGATGAATCCGGTGCCGGGAAACGCGCAGCCGCGCGCGGCGAGCATGGTCTATGCGGCGGTGCCGCTGACTACAGGCAAGGGCGACGTGGGCGTGGCCTTGCTGGAGCGGGTGGGTCCGCGGGCATTCAGTGCGGAGGAGCTGGCACTGGCCGAACAGTTCGGACACCTGGTATTGCAGCAGACCGTCGAAGCCCGCGAGACGCAGAAACTGCGCCGTTCGGCCGAGCTGGATGCGTTGACCGGCATGCTCAACCGCAACGCCATCGACCTGGCGCTGAGCCATGCTTTTATCGAAGCCCACAAACAGGACCAGACCCTGGCGGTGCTGTTCGTCGATGTGGACGGTTTCAAGCTGGTCAACGACACCTATGGGCATGCCTGCGGCGATCAATGTCTCAAGCATCTGGCCGAGATCCTGAGCCGGGTCTTGCGGCCGGGCGATCTGTTGGGACGATACGGCGGCGAGGAGTTCCTGGTGTTGCTGCCCGGACCAAAGGACGGACAGGCGTGGGAAATCGGTGAGCGGATCCGCTTGCAGATCGAGGAGTCGACGGTGGACTGGGAGGGCCAGCCGGTGAAATTGACGGTCAGCGTAGGCGTGGCGATGCGTCTTGCCCACGAACAGACTCCGGTCGCCGCATTGGAAAGGGCCGACCGCGCGCTTTACGCAGCCAAGCGCGAGGGCCGCAATCGAGTGGTCCTGGCAGCCCGGAATCCTTGAAAAAAGTGCGCAAGGAAAGCGCACGGCGGGTGCAATGCCCTTCGTCCTTGTAGAGCCGAGCTTGCTCGGCTGCTTTTGATCCGTGCAAAGAGCAGCCGAGCAAGCTCGGCTCTACAAGAGCGGGGCAAAGGCATCGTCAGCAAAACCCACCTTGTGTGTGGAGTCTGTGGATCAAAGTCGCGTGATGCCGCACACATAGACCACTTCGCAGGCGCCACCGCCGGTGTCGTCGCGCGTGGTGGAACTGCGCCAGCGCCAGCCATCCGAGGCGCTGGCTTCCACCAGCCAGCCATCGATGCGCACGCTGTCGCCCTTGCCGACATGGGCGAGCGTGTCGGCCACCGCATCGCTGGCCGGAATCATGTGCATGTTGGCGCTGTTCCGCGCGATTTCCTCGAGCGGTAACGACGGCTGGTCTCTCCAGCGATAGCTGTACCAGCGCGAGGACTGGCTGATGTCCAGCTGCGACAATACGGCTTCGTCGCGCATGGTTTTCCAACCCAGCGCCAGATCGGTGGGCGAAAGATCGGCTTCCCGCCCCAGACTGTAGTCCTCGCGCGACAGCACCCGTGCCTCGATGCTGAAACCCGCCAAGGGCTGAAGCGTCGCGGCAGTCAATGCGAATGGTTGCATCGAAGCGGGTACGTCGCTCTGCAGCGGCGCCGCGCCTGCGTTAACCAGGGGCGGCAGCGGACATCCGGCGGCGGTGGATACACCGCCCGGTGCGCTCACCTTGCGCGGTGAATGCGAGGAATACCACCAGCCCAGTGTGCCCAGCACCAGGCAGGCGATCAGGAAATTGCGCAGGTTCACGCGGTGGCGGATAGCCGGTCGGCGATGGTCTGGCGCAGACCCACCAGGTCCTTGGCGAACGCGGCGATGCCGTCGCGCAGTTTTTCGGTCGCCATGGGATCGTCCGCCAGATCCTTGGCGAAGCGTGCCGCGTCGATGGGCGCATCGGTATTGGTTTCCGGCTTGACGGGCGAAAGCTTGCGCGGCAGTTCGCCGGTTTCCGCTTCCAGTTTCTCCAGCAGGTCCGGCGAGATGGTCAGGCGGTCGCAACCGGCCAGCGCTTCGATCTGCGCGGTGGAGCGGAACGAGGCGCCCATCACCACCGTCGACGATCCGCGACGCTTGAATTCATCGTAGACGCCGCGCACGAACACCACGCCCGGATCGGCATCGATGCTCGCCGGAACTTCGCCGCGCGCCACGAACCAATCCAGGATGCGGCCCACGAACGGCGAAATCAGGAACGCGCCGGCTTCGGAACAGGCCAGGGCCTGGGTGCGGTTGAAGATCAGGGTCAGGTTGCAGTCGATGCCGTCGCGCTGCAGCTGGCGCGCCGCTTCCACGCCTTCCCAGGTGGCGGCGACCTTGATCAGGATGCGTTCGCGGCCGATGTCGCGTGCGGCGTACATGTCGATGAACTTGTGCGCTTTTTTCACCGTGGCGGCGGTGTCGTGGGCCAGGTCGGCGTCCACTTCGGTCGACACGCGTCCTGGCACGAGTCCGGCCAGGGCCGAACCGACAGCGATGGTCAGGCGGTCGGCCACTTCTTCGACCAGCGTCTGCCTGTCGCCCGATTGCGTGCGCGCCCAGGCCAGTTCTTTTTCGATGGCCTCGGCGTAGACCGGCAGATCCAGCGCCTTGCGCACCAGGGTGGGATTGGTGGTGCAGTCGACCGGACGCAGACGCTTGACCGCGTCGAAGTCGCCGGTATCGGCGACCACAACGGAAAGTTCGCGGAGTTGTTGCAGTTTCGATGCTGAGGTCATGATGCTCCTGGTTATCCTGAGGTGGGGGCTTTAGTGGCGTTTGGCGGCGGATTTGCCGCCTGGGGACAGGGGCGGTTGCAGGCCGATTTCGGGAGTGGGCGAGAACAGATCTGCCGGCAGTTCGGAGAATACCTTCGACAGCTCCAGCAGGAACCCGGCCATCGCCGAACTCCTGCGCCATAGCATCGCAATCTGGCGGCTGGGATGCGAGTCGCTGAAGCCTAGCAAATGTATGTTCTGTGATCGGGCCACGGGCGGTTTGATCGCCAGCATGGGCAGCAGGGTGATGCCGACGTTGGCGGCGACCATCTGCCGCAGGGTTTCCAGGCTGGTGGCGCGGAATTCGGATTTCTCGTTCGCGCCCGACAGCCGGCAGACTTCCAGCGCCTGCTCGCGCAGGCAATGGCCGTCTTCCAGCAGCAGCAGTTTATGGTTGGAGAGTTCGCCCAGGCTCAGAGAATCGAGTTTGGCCAGCGGATGGTTCTCCGGCACGGCCAGCAGGAATGGTTCTTCGAACAGGAACTCGCTGTGCAGTTGATCGTCATGCACCGGCAGTGCGAGCAGCGCCGCATCCAGTCTGCCTTCGTGCAGGCGCGATAGCAGCACGTCGCTCTTCTCTTCCACCAGCAGCAGTTCCAGCTGGGGGAAGCGCTCGCGTATGCGCGGGATGACATGCGGCAGCAGATAAGGACCGAGTGTCGGGAAGATGCCCAGCCGCACCGTGCCGGCTTCCGGGTCCTGGCTGCGGCGTGCGGCTTCCTTCATCTGCTCCACTTCGGCGACGATGCGGCGCGCACGGTCGGCGGCATCGCGGCCCGCGGGCGTCAGCATGACCTTGCGCGGCGCGCGTTCCACCAGCGACACGCCCAGCTCCTCTTCCAGCTTCCTGATCTGCGTGGACAGCGTGGGCTGGCTGACGAAACACGCCGCCGCCGCGCGACCGAAATGCTTGTGGTCGGCGAGCGCCAGGAGGTACTTGAGGTCACGCAGGTTCATGGGAGAAGAGTAGCTTTTCCTTCCCCCTCCGGGGGAAGGTGCCCGGAGGACGGATGAGGGAATGGGTTGTCAGCTTGTAACGGACTTTCCGTGGGTTGGAGTTCTCTCTCCCTCATCCGGCGCTTCGCGCCACCTTCTCCCGGTGGGAGAAGGGAAGCAAACATCACGCCGCCTCCGCTTCCGTCTCCTCGACAGGCGCCGAAGTGCGGATCAAATGGTCGAATGCGCTCAACGCCGCCTTGGAACCTTCGCCCATCGCGATGACGATCTGCTTGTACGGCACCGTGGTCACATCGCCCGCGGCGAACACGCCGGGCAGCGACGTCTGGCCACGTTCATCGACGATGATCTCGCCGCGCGAGGACAGCGCCACCGTGCCCTTGAGCCATTCGGTATTCGGCAGCAAACCGATCTGCACGAACACGCCCTCCAGTGCCAGCGCGTGCTTGATGTTATTGCCACGATCTTCGTAGACCAGACCGTTGACCTTCTGCCCATCGCCGGTGACTTCCGTCGTCATGGCCGAAGTGACGACCTTCACGTTGGGCAGGCTGCGCAGCTTGCGCTGCAGCACTTCATCGGCGCGCAGCTGGTGGTCGAATTCGATCAGGGTGACGTGGCTGACGATGCCGGCCAGGTCGATGGCCGCTTCCACACCGGAGTTGCCGCCGCCGATCACCGCCACGCGCTTGCCCTTGAACAGCGGGCCGTCGCAGTGCGGGCAATAGGCCACGCCCTTGTTCCGGTATTCGTTCTCGCCGGGCACGTTCATCTGCCGCCAGCGCGCGCCGGTGGTCAGGATCACCGTCTTGCCCTTCAGCGAGGCGCCGTTGGCCAGCTGGATTTCGATCAGATCATCGCTGTGCACCAGTTTTTCGGCGCGCTGCAGGTTCATGATGTCCACCTCGTACTGGCGCACGTGCTGTTCGAGCTGAGCGGCCATCTTGGGGCCGTCGGTTTCCTGCACGGAAACGAAGTTCTCGATGGCCATGGTGTCCAGTACCTGGCCGCCGAAGCGTTCGGCTGCCACACCGGTGCGGATGCCCTTGCGCGCGGCATAGATGGCCGCAGCTGCGCCGGCAGGGCCGCCGCCAACGATCAGCACCTCGAAAGGCGCCTTGGCGGCGAGCTTCTTCGCATCGCGCGCGGCAGCTCCCGTGTCCAGCTTGGCGACGATCTCTTCCACTTCCATGCGGCCCTGGCCGAACACTTCGCCGTTGAGGTAGATGGTGGGCACCGCCATCACCTGGCGCGCCTCGACTTCCTGCTGGAACAGCGCGCCGTCGATGGCCACGTGCTGGATGTTGGGGTTAAGCACCGCCATCAGGTTCAGCGCCTGCACTACGTCGGGGCAGTTCTGGCAGCTGAGCGAGAAATAGGTCTCGAACTTGAGCACACCATCGGGGCCCGGACCTTCCAGGCTCTTGATCTGTTCGATAACGTCCTGCGCCACGCGCGAGGGATGGCCGCCGACCTGCAGCAGCGCCAGCACCAGCGAGGTGAATTCGTGGCCCATCGGAATGCCCGCGAAACGCAGGTGGATATCGTGGCCGGGGCTGTTCAATGCGAACGAAGGCGTATGCGCGTCGGCATCGCGGCGTTCGACCAGGGTGATCTTGTCGGAGAGCAGGACCAGCTCGCCGAGCAGTTCCTCCATCTCGCGGGATTTTTCGCTGTCGTCCAGCGACGCCACGATCTCGATCGGGCGCGTCACCTTCTGTAGGTAGGCCTGCAACTGGGTCTTCAGATCGGCATCAAGCATGGGGGGCTCGCGTATTGGTTCGGATAAAAACCCTCCCCCGCGAACGGGGGAGGGGATCGCCTCTTTGGGGGAGGAGTGTTGTTGTGAAGCGTTGTTGCGAAGCGGAGCGTTTAGATCTTGCCGACCAGGTCCAGCGAAGGAGCCAGGGTCTTTTCGCCTTCCTTCCACTTGGCCGGACACACTTCGCCCGGGTGGCTGGCGACGTAGCGCGCGGCCTTGAGCTTGCGCAGGGTCTCGCTGATGTCGCGGGCGATGGCGTTGTCGTGGATTTCCGCGGTCTTGATCACGCCTTCCGGGTTGATGATGAAGGTGCCGCGCAGGGCGAGGCCTTCTTCGTCGATATGCACGTCGAACGCACGGGTCAGCTGGTGGGTCGGATCGCCGATCAGCGGGAACTGCGCCTTGCCCACGGCCGGCGAGGTCTCGTGCCAGACCTTGTGCGAGAAGTGGGTGTCGGTGGTGACGATGTAGACCTCGGCGCCGGCGTTCTGGAACTCGGCGTAATGGGTGGCGGCGTCTTCGACCTCGGTGGGGCAATTGAAGGTGAAGGCGGCCGGCATGAAGATGAGCACCGACCAGCTGCCTTTCAGGTCGGCATCGGAAACCTGAACGAACTTGCCGTTGTGGAAGGCGTTGGCGGTAAAGGGTTTGACGACGGTGTTGATAAGCGACATCTATGCTTCCTTCGTTGGTGGGGTGATTGATAGGAACGGTGAATGTTAGTGGGGATCGATTGATATCTCTAATCGATTGATGGCATTGTATTGATAGTTAATGACTATCAAGTGACTGGGTCTCGCATTCTCGTCGGGGCGCGCAATGCCGGAAAACCAAGCCACAGCTACGATGTCGCCGATGGATACGAGCCCACCCCCCCGATTGGACGCACTTCTGCGCCAAGCCAGCGAACGCGTCGAAATGGCCGATGCCAGGCCATTGCTCGCCCACGCGCTGGGCAGACCGGTGTCCTGGCTGTTCGCGCACGGCGACGAAACTATCGAGGCATCCGCGTTGCGGCGTTTCCAGTCGCTGTTGGAGGCGCGCGAAGCGGGTCAGCCGGTCGCTTATCTCATCGGCCGGCGTGGTTTCTGGACGCTCGATCTCGCCGTCACCGCCGCCACGCTCATCCCGCGACCGGAGACCGAACTGCTGGTCGAACTGGCGTTGCAGCGACTTCCGGCCGCGCTTCCGTTGCGGGTCGCCGACCTGGGCACCGGCAGCGGCGCCATTGCGCTGGCCATCGCGGTGGAGCGTCCGCAATGCAGCGTCATCGCTACCGACGCCAGCGCAGCCGCCTTGCAAGTCGCGCGGGGCAACGCACGCGACCACGCGATCGCCAACGTGCAATTCCGGGAGGGAAGCTGGTTCGTGCCGCTGGCAGGCGAACGCTTCGATCTCATCGCCAGCAATCCGCCGTACATCGCCGACGGCGACGCGCACCTTGCGCAAGGCGACCTGCGGTTCGAACCGGCGGCGGCACTGTCTTCGGGCAGCGACGGACTGGACGACATACGGGAACTGATTCGTGGTGCCGGTAACTTTCTTCAGGTCGGCGGCTGGTTGTTGCTGGAGCACGGCGTCGATCAGGGCGCGGCGATCCGGCAACTGTTTGTAGTGGGGGGATTCGTCGAAGTAGCGACCGAGCGCGACCTCGAGTCGCGCGACAGAGTGACGCTGGGACGCCGGCCGTGAGGTGGAGCATGACAACGGCCGCGCTCGTGATGCCACCGGCACCGGGGCTATGACTCACGCGATCGTCATTCCCACGTGATCGTCATCCCAGCGAAAGCTGGGATGACGTTCGCGGGGAGGCGGTCCGCTAGTGAGACACGACTTCTCCGCCTGCCGTCGAAACAACGAAGCGATATCCCTCTGCGCTAAACTTCACGCCCCCAGATCGCAGGCCGCACCCATGCGCCAGCTCTACCCGGAAATCGAACCGTTCGACACCGGCACGCTTCAGGTCGATGGTCGCCACGCGCTGTACTACGAACAATGCGGCAATCCGCAAGGCAAGCCGGTGGTCCTGTTGCACGGCGGCCCGGGTGGCGGCTGCAGCCCGAAGATGCGACGGTTCCATGATCCGGCCAAATACCGCATCGTGCTGTTCGATCAGCGTGGCGCCGGCCGTTCCAGGCCGCATGCCGACCTGGTGGACAACACGACCTGGCACCTGGTTGCGGACATCGAGCAACTGCGCGAAAAACTCGGCGTCGATCGGTGGCAGGTATTCGGAGGCAGTTGGGGCTCCACCCTGACGCTGGCCTACGCGCAGAAGCATCCGCAGCGGGTGACCGAGCTGGTCCTGCGCGGCATCTTCATGCTGCGGCGCTGGGAGCTGGAATGGTTCTACCAGGAAGGTTGCTCGCGCCTGTTTCCGGATGCCTGGGAGCACTTCCTGGAACCGATCCCGGCGGTGGAGCGCCACGATCTGATTTCTTCCTTCCATCGCCGCCTGACCAGCGAGGACGAAGCCACGCGTTTGGCCGCGGCACGCGCGTGGAGCGTGTGGGAAGGCGCCACCAGTTTCCTGCGCGTGGACCAGGACTTCATCAGCGGCCATGAAGACGCCGCCTTCGCGCTGGCCTTCGCCCGCATCGAGAACCATTACTTCGTCAACGGCGGTTTCTTCGAAGTGGAAGACCAGCTGCTGCGCGACGCGTACCGGATCGCCGATATCCCGGGCGTGATCGTGCACGGCCGCTACGACGTGGTCTGCCCGATGGCCAACGCCTGGGATCTGCACAAGGCCTGGCCGAAGGCGGAACTGGTGATCTCGCCGACATCAGGGCATTCGGCGTTCGAAGCCGAGCATGTGGATGCGCTGGTGAAGGCGACGGACAAATTTGCTTGGTAGGAGCTGCGTGAGCTGCGACCGGAACTTTTCCGGTCGCAGGCGGACCTACAGCCCATCCCACAGTCGCAGCTTACGTAGCTCCTACGTGGCGGTGGGTTCGCAAGCGATCGAAGTCTCATGCGACATGCCGAATTCCTTCGGCGTGCGGAGCCGGCCGGTTACGCGTCGGCTCTGCGTCAATAGCCGCTGAGTTGCGACAACAGCCTAGGCAGAATCCGCGCCAGCCGCTCCGCCCATTCCTCCTGACCCGCAGCATCGGCAATCAGGTCCTGGCGAACTTCCAGCTCCACATGCAAAAGCCCGCGCTGCTCGCCATGCACCGGAACGGCGAAGTCGCTGGTGTCGCTGACCGCGTAAGGTTCGTTGTCGCCGACCACAAGACCGGGTTCCGCTCGCAGCGCGTCGCGCAGGGCATGGGCCAGGCGCGCATCGCGGTGATAAAGGACCCCTGCGTGCCAGGGCCTTACGAATTCGGCGAATACCGGGGTGAAGCTGTGCAGCGAGATCAGCACCGGCGCGGGGGGCCGCTCGCTACGCCCATCCAGTTCCTGGGTGATGCGCGCGTGATAGGGCGCGAAGATTTCCAGCGCGCGCGCGGTCTTGGCGTCGTCGTCCAAGCCTTCATTGCCGGGAATTGCGGTCCCATCGCTGACGGCGACTATAGAGCCGGGCGCTTCCAGCGGACGATTGCAGTCGATCACCAGCCGCGAATAGGTCTGCAGAATGGCGAAGGCATCGAGCTTTTCCGAAAGGCGTGCGGCCAGACCGGCGATGCCGATGTCCCAGCCGATGTGGCGATCGAGTTCGGCCTGCGCCAAGCCCAGATCGCCGAGACGCGCAGGAATCCGTTGCCCTGCATGGTCGGCGATCAGCACGAAAGGCGAATCGCTGTGCGCGCGATGGACGGTGAAAGGGGCCGGATCGTCCGCGCCCAGCAACTTTGCCGGGTTATCCACGCGGCGCGCCGTCCAGGTGGTGGTCGATCATCCATAAGCCGGCCCACAGTTTGGCGTCCAGTTCGTAGCCTTCGGCCATTTTCCGCACCAGCCACGCGGCGGCCTGTTTGCGCGGAATCTCGTGCACGGTGATGTTCTCGTCGCCATCTCCGCCCCCCGCGCCGACCCGGGTCAGGCCGGTGGCGCGGACGAAGGCGATTTTTTCGCTGGCCATGCCCGAAGAGGTAGGGCCGATCATCAGTACTTCGGCATGGGCGGCGGTCCAGCCGGTTTCCTCCTCCAGCTCGCGCACCGCCGAGATCTCGATGGATTCGTCGGTGTGGATGTCCCCCACCAGCCCGGCCGGCATCTCGATGGTCGCCGCTTGCAGCGGCACACGGAATTGTTCGACGAACAGCACCTTGTCCTCCGGCGTCACCGCGATGATGATCGCGGCCAGACCGGTGGCGTGGGTGCGTTCCACGTATTCCCAGGTACCGCGTTCGACCATGCGCAGGTACTTGCCTTCATAGACGGTTTTGGGTGGTGCGGTTTTGTCGTTCATGCGTACATGCTAACGGGAAGATAAGAACCGATGTAGGAGCGGGCCCTGCCCGCGACGAAGCTTTACCGGGGACGCTCCGGTCGCGGGCAGGGCCCGCTCCTACAAGGCATTGTCGGACAGGCCCGCGGCGGTGCGCAGGCGCCGGCGCGTCATGGGTCCGAAGCGCAGCGATTCGGACAGGGCTTCCAGCATGCCTGCGTCTACGCTGGCGCGGATGAAGTCCGGTTCGGCGCTGTCCACCGGCGCATCCAGCGCGATGGTCGACAGTTGCCGCCACAACAGCGCATGTTCGCGTTGTTCGCGCAGGCGCACGGCCATTTGCGCCGCCCCGCGCATGCGCAGGAAGGCCACTTCGTCGATGCGCGCAAGCAGAATGTCCAGGCTGCCGAAATGCGCCAGCAGGATCGCCGCCGACTTGGTGCCGATGCCGGTGATGCCGGGAATATTGTCGACCGCATCGCCGGTGAGTGCCAGGTAGTCAGCGATCTGGCTGGCTTCCACGCCGTGGCGCGCCTTCACTCCGGCCATGCCCCAGCGTTGCCCGCGAGCGAAATCCCACTGCTCGTCGTATTCCATCAGCAATTGCGACATGTCCTTGTCGGCCGACACGATGACCCCGCGAAAACCGCGCGGCCTAGCGAAATGCAGCGCGCTGCCGATCAGATCGTCGGCCTCGTATTCGGTGTGCGTCAGCACGTTCAGGCCAAGGGCGGCGCACAACGCCTTGCAGTGGGTGAACTGGCGCTTGAGTTCTTCCGGGGCCGGATCGCGATTGGCCTTGTAGGCCGGATACAGCTTGTTGCGGAAGCAGCTGTCCAGCGCTTCGTCGAAAGCGATCGCGATGTGCTGCGGGCGTTCCTGTTCCAGCAGCTCCAGCACGAAACGCGCGAAGCCGTGCACCGCATTGGTCGGCCAGCCATCGGCATCGTGGAACTGGTCCGGCATGGAATGCCAGGCGCGGAACACGTACAGGCTGGCGTCCACCAGGTACAGGGGCGATTTGGGCGCGGGAGCGTCCATCGCTTCAGGCACCTGGGCGCCAGTCGCTCAGCAGGGCCGCGACTTCGGGGCGATCGCGCTCGGGTACATCGAGTCTGGGTGTGCCGATATGGATGAAACCGGCGATCTTTTCGTTTTCATCCAAGCCCAGGGCATGCCTGATCGCTTCGTCGTAGGCGGCCCAACCGGTCAACCATTGCGCCCCGAAACTCAGCGCCTGCGCCGATTGCAGGAGTGCAAAGCAGACGCAACCGGCGCTGAGCAGCTGTTCCTGTTCGGGCACCTTGTGATCCGGGGTGAGCCGCGCGATCACGGTAATGATCAGCGGCGCATGGGAAAAGCGCGCGCGTTCCTTCTCGATGGCGGCCGTTGGTGCCTGCGGATCGTGTTGCAAGGTGCGGGCGACCAGCATTTCGCCCAGCGCGTGGCGGGCCTGGCCCTGGATGCGAAGCAGGCGGAAGGGCACCAGCTTGCCGTGATCGGGGACCCGCACCGCTGCCTGCAACATGCGCAGCAGGGTGGCTTCGTCGGGGCCGGGCCCGGTCAGCTGTTTTGAGGGGACGGAACGGCGGTTATCCAGGAAATGCAGCGAGTCGGGGGTCATCATGTAGGCTAGTTTAGCGTTTCATCGATGTTGCACGGCATCAAAGTGGCTAACGGGTCACGGTTGCCGCAGACCGCGATTCCCTAAGCTGTACAGGTGGGACTAGGAGTTCCGATCCTGTCCAGCCCCCGACACAAATCGCCTGCCAAGGCGGGGAACCTTGAGCATGTACAGCAACACTCACAACGCCGAGCATCACGGGCGCGATTCGCGGTTGCTGGAGCAAGCGCGGGCCACCGTCGTGCCTCCATTGGTGGATACCTTCGCCGTGGCCCTTGGCCGCTTCGACGACGCCTTGTTCGATCGCGCCGAACGCGCCGGCCATTCGCAGATGGCTTTTCTGGATGCGATGCGCGAACTGCGCCGTCGCCGCGAGGAGATCATCCGCCGTTTCCGCGCGCATCTGGATAAAGCCTGGCAGTCGCTGGAGGCCGGCGAGCCGCTTTCGATGGAAAGCGCGTTGGCCGAACCCAGCAGCGCGCTGAGCCTGGTTTCCGACCAGGAACTGGAATCGCGACTGGCCGCGCGCAATTTGGCCAGCGTGATCATGCGCGATTGCAAGCCGGTGCTGACGCGCCTGGACCGCCGGCTGGGGTGGATCGCCGGCAATCTTGTGCTGGACAACGACCACAATCCGATCGGCCCGGAACATATCGGCGTGGCGATCCACGAAGCCTTCGCCACTTGCGAGCTTTCCCTGGAAGTGCGCCTGGTGGTCATCAAGCTGTGCGAGCGCGATCTGGTGCCAGGCATCGGCCGCATCTACGAGGCGCTGGATCAGCGGCTCGTGCAATTGGGGGTAATGCCCGAGATGCCCGCTACCCGTTCGCCCGCACGGCCGGCGCAGCGCGCGCCGGAGGTGGAGCGGGAGGCGATGGCCGAGGAAGACGAAGCCAGCGCACCGGCCTGGGCCGCGCGGTTCACCCATCGCATGGCGGGAATGAAGGGCGGCATGCAGGCCTCCATGGCGCATAACAATTTCGGCGACGGTCCTCCGGATTACGCCGGCGGCGCGCAGGGCGTACTGCTGGAAGCGTTGCACCACTTGCTGCAGGAGTCGCGGGGCAATCGCGAGACTCCCGAGACTTCGCGTGCTTCCTCCGGCGGAGACAATCGCCCGTTGTCGCAGCGCGAAATGCTGTCGGTGCTTTCCTTGCTGCAAAGCACGCCCAGCGCAACGCTGCGCGCGGCCATCGGCGATACCGGCGAATCGCTGGCCCAGCGCCTGAAGAGCGAAGTGCTCAGCGGCGCCACGCAACTGGGCGTGGACCCTTCGACCGCGCGGCTGGCGCCGGTGGACGAGGACGCCATCGATCTGGTCGGCATGCTTTTCGACGTGATGCTGGACGAGCGCGATCTGGAAGGCCGCCCGCGCGAGCTGATCGGTCGGTTGGTGGTTCCTTTCGTCAAGGTCGCGTTGCTGGACCGGCGTATGTTCGTGCAGAAGACCCACCCGGCACGGCGTTTGCTCAACGTGCTGGCCGAGGCCTGCGAGGGCAACAACGGCGAGAGCGCGGCCGAGCGCACGCTGATGACCAAGGTCGAAGAAGTGGTGGGCCGTCTGACCGCCGAGTTCAACGAGAACCTCGCCATCTTCCTGACCCTGGAAGAGGAATTCCGCGATTTCCTGGGACAGCACAAGCGCCGCATCGAGATCGCAGAGCGACGCGCCGCGGAAATACAAAGCGGTCAGGAACGCCTGGAAACCGCGCGTGTGCGTATGGCCCAGGAGCTGTCTGCGCGTCTGGATGGCCGTCATGTGCCGCAGGCCATCGATGATTTCATGCGCCAGCCCTGGGCCCACCACGTCACCATGACCGTGCTGCGCGAGGGCGAGGACGGCGATGGTTTGCGCGATGCGCTGGCCTTGGCCGACGGATTGATGGAGGAGCTCACCGAAGCCCAGCGCCAGATCATCGGCAAGCCATGGCTGCAAAGCTGGCGGCCTTCGCTGCAGAAGGTGTTCGCCAGCGTCGGCATGAACTCCGATGCGGCCAGTTCCGCGGTCGATGCGCTGCACGATACCTTGCAGGCGGTAGCCGCTTCCCGTCCGGACCTGGAAAGGCAGTTGCCCGAATTGCCGCAGGTGGTGTTGCCGAAAGTGGCCGAGGACGATTCGGTTTCCATCCAGTTGGTGGGCGGCACCGACACGCTGGATTTCGACAGCACCGATGCCGATCACTTCCGCGCGCTGGCTATCGGTACCTGGCTGGACTTTGTCGACAAGGACAACAAGGTTCAGGCGGGCAAGTTGTCGTGGGTGAGTCCGATCTCTTCGCGTCTGTTGTTCGTCAATCGTCGCGGTGTGCGTTTCTGCGTGGCGTCGCCTGAAGAGTTGGCGATGATGGTGCGCATGGGCCGGCTGCGTACGCATGAGGACGAGGATGCGTTCGATAGTGCGATGCAGGGCGTGATCGAGCGGTTGGACCCGGAAAAGGCGGCTGCCGGCGTCTGATTTTCTGCCGTAGTCCCAGCGCAAGTCCGAATCCGGCACCTCTCGCGAACAATCATGACGTCATCCCAGCGAAAGCTGGGATCCATCTTGATCTTGCCCCTGCATTAGCTCCTGCTTCTGCCTCCTCCCTTGCGCGCAGCGCAGGGGAGGATTGAGGAGGGGTGCT
>CBFGMR010000015.1:0-91686 GCA_965650035.1 uncultured Pseudoxanthomonas sp. | reverse complement strand
CGCCCGACAGGACTCGAACCTGTAACCGCCGGCTTAGAAGGCCGGTGCTCTATCCGGTTGAGCTACGGGCGCTCGGTCCGGATTGTCGCATCCAGCCGGTGGACATCCTATCCGGCAGCATCCCGACAGCGGCGACACCTGAAATGGTCGGGGTAGAGGGATTCGAACCCCCGACCCTCTGGTCCCAAACCAGATGCGCTACCAGACTGCGCTATACCCCGACTCGGGCCCCGCATTGCCGTGCAGGCCAACAAGGCCGCGTATTGTCGGAAGCTGCGCCCCTGCTGTCAAACGAATGTCGCCCGGCAGCCCCTGTTTAGATAACGCTCATGCGATATCCTCGGAGCTTGGGGACGAAGGTCCGAAACGACAGGAGCAGGCAAAGATGATACGCAGCGGCAATCCGGCACTGAAAGAATCCACCTTCCTCGATCTGGGCAGCGGCGCGGTGGTTTCCCGCGACGCCGGCGCGATGACCCTGAACGGCACCGTCAACAAGACCGGCATCCTGTTGCTGCTGTCTGTGCTGACGGCCGCTTTTGCGTGGAATCAGATCGAATTCACGGCCGACGGCGCGACTGGCGGCGGCATTTATCTGTGGGGCGGCCTGATCGGCGGTTTCGTGCTGGCGCTGATCACTACCTTCAAGAAAACCTGGGCCCCGGTCACCGCGCCGATGTACGCGCTGGTGGAGGGTTTGTTCCTGGGCGCTATCTCGGCGATCTACAACAACCTGTACAACGGAATCGTGCTGCAGGCGGTGATGCTGACCATGGGCACGCTATTCGCCCTGCTGTTTGCTTACCGCAGCGGTCTGATCAAGGCCACCGAGAACTTCAAGCTTGGTGTGGTCGCTGCAACAGGCGGCATTTTTCTGGTCTATCTGGCCACGATCGTGCTGGGCTTGTTCAATATCAACATTCCGCTGATCCACGAATCGGGCATCGTCGGCATCGGCTTCAGCCTGTTCGTGATCGTGATCGCGGCGCTGAACCTGGTGCTGGATTTCGATTTCATCGAAACCGGCGTGGAACAGGGCGCACCGAAATACATGGAGTGGTACGGCGCGTTCGGCCTGATGGTCACCCTGGTGTGGCTGTACATCGAGTTCCTGCGTCTGCTGTCCAAGCTCAATTCGCGCTGAAGCTGGCCGTTTCCGAAATCCGAAAAAGGGGCGCGATGCGTCCCTTTTTCTTTCAGGCGTCAGCAGTGATGGACGATGCTTTGCGGCGATGCGGCCACAGCATGAAAGCGATGGTCACCGCGACCAGGAACCAGCAGTAGTGCGCTTTGCCCACCAGCGCCAGCGGCGACAGGCCGGCCAGCGATGCGGCAAGCAGGATCTGCGCGCCATAGGGCAACAGGCTCTGCACGCTGCAGACGAAGATATCCAGCAGGCTGGCAGCGCGTGCGGGCGGTACGTCGTGGCGCTCGGCGATGTCGCGCGCGACGCTTCCGCTGATCAGAATGGCCACCGTGTTGTTGGCGGTGAACACATCGGTGACCGATGCCAGCGCGGCGATGCTCCACTCGCCCGTCCGCCTGCCGTCGCTGCCGCGCGCGATGCGTGAAATCGCCCTGGCCAACCAGGCCAGACCGCCACTGGCCTTGATCAGCGCGCCCAGGCCGCCGATGAACAACGCCAGCAGGGTGATTTCCACCACGCTCTCGAAACCGGCATAGATATCGGTGGAGAACGCCGCTATTCCGTAATCCTGCCCCGTGAAGTAGCCGAACAACCCCGCGACCACCAGGCCTATGCTCAACACCAGCAGCACATCCAGGCCGATCACCGCCAATACCAGCACCAGCACATAGGGCAGCACCAGCCAGGGCGTGGCCGATTGAGCGGCTTGCGCCGGCGAGGCTTCCCCGGCGAAGGCCAGAACCAGCACGGTCAGCAGCGCCGCCGGCAACGCGATCTTGAGGTTCTCGCGGAATTTTTCGCGCACGCTGCAGCCCTGGGTGCGCGCGGCGGCGATGGCGGTGTCCGAGATCACCGAGAGGTTGTCGCCGAAGGTGGCGCCGCCGATAACCGCGCCGATCACCAGCGCGCGGTCCAGCCCCGACGCATCGGAAATGCCCAAGGCGATAGGCGCGACTGCGGCGATGGTGCCCATGGACGTGCCGATCGCCAGCGACAGGAACCCGGCGATCAGAAACATCCCCGGCAGGATCAACGCCGGCGGCAGCGCGCCCACCCCCAGCGAGACCACCGCATCCACCGCGCCGATCTGCTTGGTGACCATGGCGAACGCACCCGCCAACAGGAAGATCAGGCACATCAGGATGATGTTGGAGTCGCCGATGCCTTCCAGCAGCGTATCGACGGCCTTCACCCCACGCCGGTGCGCGATCCACAACCCCAGCGCCAATGCCGGCAGGATCGCCACCGGTGCGTGCAACTGGTAGAAGCCCATCGCATCGCCCTGCGCGGTGAAGTACAGGCCCGCTCCAAAAAAGATGAGCAGGAAGACCAGCAGCGGAGTCAGCGCGACGGCGCTGGGGCGGACTTGCATGGGGTCGCTCTAACTGTTTCGGGGGAATGCAATTGTGCGTGGCATCGACCGACGCCAGAAAGCCCATGTCTGGGACACGCGAAAACAAAAACGGGACGCTGAGCGTCCCGTTAGGCCAATCGCACGACGGTGGCGATCAGAGGCGGCTGGCGATCGCTTTGGCGAAGGACATCGTGGTGCCCTCGCCGCCCAGGTCCGGGGTCAGCGAATCCTTGGCTTCCAGGGTCGCCACGATCGCGTTGCGCAAACGCTCGGCATTCTGCGGCTGACCGATATGGTCCAGCATCTGCGCAGCGCCCAGCAACAGCGCGCAGGGATTGGCGATACCTTTCCCGGCAATGTCCGGCGCCGAGCCGTGCACCGCTTCGAAGATCGCTGCCTCGGTGCCGATGTTGGCGCCCGGCGCCAGGCCCAGGCCGCCGACCAGACCGGCGCACAAGTCGGAGATGATGTCACCGAACAGGTTGGTGGTGACGATGATGTCGAACTGCTCCGGACGCATCACCAGCTGCATGCAGGTGTTGTCCACGATCATTTCGTTGCACTGGATATCCGGATACTGCGCCGCGACTTCGCGCGCCACTTTCAGGAACAGACCGGAGGTGGATTTCAGAATGTTGGCCTTGTGCACCACCGTGACCTTCTTGCGCCCGGTCTTGCGGGCCAGATCGAAGGCGTAGCGCACAATGCGCTCGGAACCGGTGCGCGTGATCTTCTGGGTCAGCAGTGCGGTTTCGCCGTCTTCCGACACGCTCTGGCCTTCGCCGATGTAGGCGCCTTCGGTGTTTTCGCGCACCGTGATCAGGTCCACGCCGCTCGGGAACCGCGACTTCGTATTCGGGAACGACTTGGCCGGCCGCACATTGGCGTACAGGTCGAAGCGCTTGCGCAATTCGACGTTGATCGAGCTGAAACCTTCGCCTACCGGCGTGGTCAGCGGGCTCTTCAGAGCGATGCGGTTCTTGCGGATGGAATCCATGGTGGCTTGCGGCAGCAGCTCGCCATGCTTTTCCAGGGCGGCCAGACCGGCATCGGCGTCCTCGTAGGCCAGGCCGACCTTCATGCTGTCGAGCACGTACAGAGCGGCGTCCATGATTTCCGGGCCGATGCCATCGCCGCGGATGACGGTGATCGTCTGGGTCATTGCGTTGGGGTTCCGAACAGGGGCGAGGGCGCTGCAGGTTGCCCAGCGCAGTCGCGGGAAGAAGGGATGCGCCAATTATGCCCGATTGGGGCTTTGGACCCCAAATGGACGATGGCCTCAGGCTTTTCCTTCTCCCACCGGGAGAAGAGCCTGCCCCGTACTTGATACGGGTGGCGCGCAGCGACGGACGCCCCCGCAGGAAGTACCCTTGGGGTATGAGGGAATGGCAATTCCGATCCACGGAAACCACATCGCCATCTGACGGCCCACTCCCTCATCCGCCCTTCGGGCATCTTCTCCCGGTGGGAGAAGGAACAGCCTTTACCCGTGATCGTCGGCAGCAGGCGCAGCCGCCCCCGCCTCCAACTGGTCCAGAAAATCCACCGCCCGCCGCAGATGCGGAATGACGATGGAGCCGCCCACCACCAGCCCGACCGAGAAAGTCTCGAAGAACTCCTCGCGGCTGACTCCGGCGTCCTTGCACTGGGCCACGTGGTAGCTGATGCAATCGTCGCAACGCAGCACCATGGACGCGACCAACCCCAACAGTTCCTTGGTCTTCACGTCCAGCGCGCCGGCCTGGTAGGTCTGCGTGTCCAATGCGAAGAAGCGGCGCACGACCTGGTTGGGTTCGGCCAGGATGCGGTCGTTCATGCGCTGACGGAACTGGGTGAACTCGGCCAGCCGGTCGCCGCCCTGGTTTTCCTTGCCGCCGCTCATGCCGTCTCTCCCGCCTGGCCGGCCAGCAGCGGTTCGAGCTTGCCGGCGCGATGCAAGGCGATCATGTCGTCGTAACCGCCCACATGGGTCTGGCCGATGAATATCTGCGGCACACTCGTGCGATTGGTCTTGGCGATCATCTCCTGGCGCTGCCCGAAATCCAGGTCGATGCGCACCTCGGTCCAGACTTGGCCCTTGCTTTTGAGGAAGTTCTTGGCGGCCACGCAATACGGACAGATGGCGCTGGTGTAAAGAGTGATTTGCGGCGCGCCGGTTACGGCATTGCCGGTTACAGCAGGATCAGTCACGGGAATTCTCGGCAACTATCATGGTCTGAAGACTATGGTGGCATGGCGGAACCTTACCAGCCTGCAAAGTGGAACGCTGCGGGCCGGGATGGAGCGGGCTTGGACGAAGCAAGTTAACCACCTATTCACCCGGCTGCTGACCCCGCAGGTCATCCTGCGCCACGATTCGATGGTTTTCCCTGGAGTAACGCTTGCGCCCTTCCCTGCTCGCCCTCGCTCTGACGCTGGCAATCGCGGCCCCGCTGGTCCGGGCGCAGGACTCGAAACTTCCGGATATCGGCTCTTCGGCCGGTGAACTGCTGACCCCGGCGCGCCAGGCCGAATACGGCGGCATGATGCTGCGCGAATTGCGCAACTATGGTTACCTGCTGGAAGACCCGTTGTTGAAAGAATGGCTGCAGGACATGGGAGGACGGCTCGGCGCCGACAGCGACCAACCGCGCCAGCCCTTCACTTTCTTCCTGCTCAAGGACCGGCAGATCAACGCGTTTGCCACCCTGGGCGGATACATCGGCGTCAATGCCGGCCTGATCCTGACTGCCGAGCGCGAGGACGAAGTGGCGGCAGTGATTTCCCACGAAATCGCCCACGTCACCCAGCAGCATGTCCTGCGCGGGGTCGAGCGCGCGCAACGCGACCAGATCCCGATCCTGCTGGGCATGCTGGGCGCCATCGTGGCGGCCCAGGCCGTCGGCGGCAATTCCAGCGCGGACGCTTCGCAAGCGGCCATTGCCAGCGCCATGGGCCTCATGGCTCAGCGGCAGATCGACTACACCCGCTCCAACGAGGCCGAAGCCGACCGCGTAGGCATCCGCACCCTGTCGCGCGCCGGCTACGACGTCGGCGCCATGGCCGGCTTCTTCGAACGCATGTCGCAGGCCATGCGCGGCAATCGCGGCGGCGACCGCGAACGCACTCCGGATTATCTGCAGACCCACCCGGTCACCACCACCCGCATCAGCGAGGCCCGCGAACGCGCCGAGCAGATCACCCGGGAAACCACCATCCCGGTCACCACCTCCACCCCGGGCGGTACCCAATCCGAAAGGATTCCGCGCAACCCGAATTACGCCGCGCCCGGCACTTCCAATCCCTTGCTGCCCAGTTCGCTGTTGATGTCCATGGGAACTCTTTCCAAGGGCGCCAGCGGGCAGTTCGACTGGGCCCGGGAACGGCTGCGGGTGCTCAGCGCGGACACGCCGACCCAGGCCATCGGCGAGTACGAGCGCATACGCCAGAGCAGCGGCAAAGGCCTGAGCGATGCCCAGAAGTACGGCCTGGCCCTCGCCCGTCTGCGCGCCAACAGCCCGGCCGTTGCCTTGAGCGAACTGCAGCCATTGATGGACAAACATCCCGGCAATCTGTGGCTGGCGCTGGCGCTGGGCCAGGCCGAGTCGCGCAGCGGCAAAGTCGAGGCGGCCAACCAGCGCTTTTCCGCGCTGCTGCGGCAATCGCCGGACAACCGCGCTGTTGCGCTGAGCTATGCCCAGGTTTTGAACGAGCAAGGCACCCGCGAGTCGGGACTGCGTGCGCAGGCGGTGTTGCGGCCATTGCAAGGCGGCTCGGCCGACGACCCGGTGTTCCAGCAGGATCTGGCCCGCGCCAACGAACTGGCCGGCGACCTGTCCCGCGCTGGCGAGGCCTACGCCGAAGCGGCCTTCCTGAATGGCCGTCCCGAACAGGCCCTGGTCCAGCTTCAGAACCTGAAAAAGCGCGCCGACCTGGATTACTACGCGCGCGCGCGCATCGACGCCCGCATCGCCTCCATCACCCCGCAAGTGCTGGAACTGAGGCGCCAGGGTATCCGCGACCCGGATGTGGATCGGCGCTGAGACCCGCCTTGACACGGTTATGTCACATGACGCGGCCCGGGAATTGGCCAGGTAATCTCACGCTGTCACCTATTAGTCATAAAAACGTCGTCTACTTGCACGCCATGGGCCACAGTGCCACGGTAACCGTAGGCAGGACACGACATGCAAAAGCACATCCTCATCGTTGATGACGAACCCGCGATCCGCGACATGGTGGCTTTTGCCCTGCGCAAGGGCGAATTCGAACCCGTGCATGCCGGCGATGCGCGCGAAGCGCAGACCGCCATCGCCGACCGGGTCCCCGATTTGATCCTGCTGGACTGGATGCTGCCCGGCACCAGCGGCCTGGAGCTGGCCCGGCGCTGGCGCAAGGATGCACTGACCCGCGACGTGCCCATCATCATGCTGACCGCACGCGGCGAAGAAAACGATCGCGTCGGCGGGCTGGAGGCCGGTGTGGACGATTACGTGGTCAAGCCCTTCTCGGCCCGCGAACTGCTGGCCCGCATCCGCGCGGTGATGCGCCGTTCCCGCGAGGACGATGAGGACGGCAGCATCGCCGTGGGCGGCCTGCGCATCGACGGCGCCGCGCACCGCGTGTTCGCCGGCGAGTCGCCGGTGCCGATCGGCCCGACCGAATACCGCCTGCTGCACTTCTTCATGACCCACCCCGAACGCGTCTACAGCCGTACCCAGCTGCTGGACCATGTATGGGGCGGCAGCGTGTACGTGGAAGAGCGCACCGTGGACGTGCATATCCGCCGCCTTCGCAAGACGCTGGAGCCGCACGGAGTGGAAAACATGGTGCAAACGGTACGCGGGTCGGGGTACCGGTTCTCGGCGTCGATCTGATGCGGTCGCCTTGCCCCCTTTGAAAAAGGAGGCTACGGGGGATTTGCTCTTGGTCTTGTCTGGAGCAGTAGCAAAGTCAAAAGCAGATCCCCCTCGATCCCCCTTTTCCAAAGGGGGAGGTCGAAGGCCCCGCCGGCTCTCCGATTTCCGCCTGTCTGTCACAAGCCTCTGACACAATTCATTCAATGCCTCAACACATCCGCTCCGCCTGGTTCAAGACCCTCGGCCAATTGGTCGCGGTGCTGGCGGTGGCTGTGCTGGTGGGCTGGATGTTGGGGCATGTGTGGCCAGTGGTCACTTTCGCGGCGTTGGGCGTGGTGGCCTGGCACTACTGGCGGCTGCGCAAGGTGCTGCTGCGGCTGACGGCGCGGCAACGCATGGAACCGGTACGCGGCGACGGCGTATGGAACGAACTGGACCGCCTGCTCTACCGCGGCCAGTCGGAGATGCGCACCCGCAAACGCAGATTGCTGGACATGCTGCGCGCCTATCGCGCCGCCGCCGCGGCGCTGCCCGATGCGGTGGTGGTAGTGGAACGCAACACCCAGCGCGTGCAATGGTTCAACAAGGCGGCCACCACTTTGCTGGGCCTGCAACATACCGACATGGGCACCCCCATCGGCGAACGCCTGCAGCCGATGTCGCTTTCGCATTGGCTGGCGGCCGGCCGCAATGCCGAGCCCATGCTGGACGCCGCCTCGCCGGTCGATCCCGAACTGCGCCTCAACCTGCGCCTGATTCCCTATTCGGACAAGTACTGGCTGCTGGTCGCACGCGATGTCAGCAAGATGTTGCGGCTGGAACAAGTGCGCCAGGATTTCGTCGCCAACGTCTCGCACGAGCTGCGCACACCGTTGACCGTGATCCACGGTTACCTGGACATGCTGGACCCGACCGACTTCCCCGAGTGGACGCCCATCCTGGCCGAAATGCAGCGACAATCGCAGCGCATGACCCAGCTGGTGGAAGACCTGCTGACCCTGTCGCGGTTGGAAGCGCAAGACAGCCTGCCCGACGAAAGCGTAGCGATGGCGCCGATGCTGGCCACCCTGAAACGCGAAGCCGAGGCATTGAGCCATCACCGCCACACATTGGTAGTGATGGATGAGGCCGGCTGCGACCTGTGGGGATCCAACAAGGAATTGCACAGCGCGTTTTCCAACCTGGTCAGCAATGCGGTGCGCTACACGCCGGTCGGCGGCACCATCACCCTGCGCTTTGCGCGCGAAGCCGACGGTGCGGTGCTGAGCGTGCGCGATACCGGCTACGGCATCCCGCAATCGCATCTGCCGCGCATCACCGAGCGCTTCTACCGCGTCTCGACCAGCCGCTCGCGCGAAAGCGGCGGCACCGGTCTGGGCCTGTCTATCGTCAAACACGTACTCAACCTGCATCAGGCCAGGCTGGAGATAGCGAGCGAAGTCGGCCAGGGCAGCACTTTTTCCATCCATTTCAACGCCGAACGCGTGCACCCGCGGGATCCCCGCGCGGCCTACCCCCCTTCCCAGAGCCAGACCGCATGACTGCCGCCTACCCCAGCCTGCCCGCTATCGACGTTCCCACCGAAGGCGATCCGCTGCGCGATCCGGCGCTGTACCTCAATCGCGAGTTGTCGCAACTGGATTTCAACTTCCGGGTGCTGGCCCAGGCGCTGGATCCGCAAGTACCGCTCCTGGAGCGGCTACGCTTCCTGTGCATCTCCTGCACCAACCTGGACGAATTCTTCGAGATCCGCGCCGCCACCGTGCGCCACGCCATGGACTTCGGCCTGCCCGCCGCCGCCGATGGCATGAGCCCGGCCACCATCCTCAACAAGATCCACGACCGCGCCGCGCAACTGGTCGATTCGCAATACAAATGCTGGAACGAGGTGATCCGCCCGTCGCTCAACGAAGCCGGCGTGCGCGTGCTGGGACGCGACTCCTGGAACGCGCGGCAGACGCGCTGGCTGCGCGCCTATTTCCGCGACGAAATCATGCCGGTGCTGTCGCCGCTGGGCCTGGACCCGTCGCACCCCTTCCCGAAGATCCTCAACAAGTCGCTGAACATCGTGGTAGTGCTGAAGGGCAAGGATGCGTTCGGACGCGCCGGCCATCTGGCCATCGTGCGCGCGCCGCGTTCGCTGCCCCGCATCATCCACTTGCCGCAACGCGTGTCCGGCGGCGAGCACGACTTCGTGCTGTTGTCCTCGGTGCTGTCGGCCTTCGCCGACGAGATGTTCCCGGGCATGGAGGTCAAGGGCGCCTACCAGTTCCGCGTGACCCGCAATTCCGAACTGGTGGTGGACGAGGCCGAAGTGGAGAACCTGGCGCTGGCCTTGCGCGATGAACTGGTCGGCCGCGGCTACAACCCCGCCGTACGCCTGGAAATCGCCAAGGACTGCCCCAAACCGATCATGCGCACGCTGCTGCAGAATTTCGATCTGCCTGAAAATGCGGTCTATCTGATCGACGGGCCGGTCAACCTCAACCGCGTCACCCAGGTCTACGACCTGGTGGCCAGGCCGGAGCTGAAGTACCCCAGCTTCACCCCGCGCACGCTGCGCGGCCAGGATGCGATGTTCGAAACCGTCGACGACGGCGACGTGCTGATGCACCACCCTTTCGACGCCTTCACGCCGGTACTGGAACTCATCCGCCAGTCGGCCACCGACCCCAACGTGCTGGCGATCAAGCAAACGCTGTACCGCACCGGCAAGGATTCGGCGATTGTCGACGCGCTGATCCTGGCCGCGCGCAACGGCAAGGATGTCACGGTGGTGGTGGAACTGCGCGCGCGCTTCGACGAGGACGCCAACCTGGGCGTGGCCGACCGCCTGCAGGAAGCCGGCGTGCAGGTCGTCTACGGAGTGGTCGGCTTCAAGACCCACGGCAAGATGCTGCTCATCGTGCGCCGCGAAGGCCGCAAGCTGCGCCGCTACGTGCACCTGGGCACCGGCAACTACCACAGCGGCACCGCGCGCGCGTACACCGATCTGGGACTGATCACCGCCGATCCGGATATCGGCAACGACGTGCACCTGCTGTTCCAGCAGTTGTCGGGACTGGCGCCTTCCACCAAGCTCAAGCGCCTGCTGCAATCGCCCTTCACCCTGCATACGGGTCTGCTCAAAAAGATCGAGCGCGAAGCCAAGCTCGCCCGCGCCGGCAAAGCCGGGCGCATCATCATCAAGATCAACGCCATCAACGAGCCGCGCATCATCCGTGGGCTGTACGCCGCGTCGCAGGCCGGGGTGAACATAGATCTGATCGTGCGCGGCGCTTGCGCGCTGCGCCCGGGCGTGCCGGGGGTGTCGGAAAACATCCGCGTGCGTTCCATTGTCGGCCGTTTCCTCGAACACAGCCGCATCTACTGGTTCGGCAACGACGGCGAACCCGAGCTCTACTGCGCCAGCGCGGACTGGCTGGAACGCAATCTTCTGCATCGCGTGGAAACCTGCTTCCCGATCCTGGATGAAGACCTGGCCAAGCGTGTGTTCAAGGAAGCCCTGCAGAACTACCTGGACGACAACAGCAACGCCTGGGAACTGGATGCCGACGGCGAATACCGCAAGTTGTCGCCTGCCGAAGGCGAAGCGCCGTATTCCGCACAGGCGACGCTGCTGGCCAAAGTCTGACCACGTAGGAGCGCCACATGGGCGCGAGCGTTTGATTCGACCAGCAAAGGCTCGCGCCCATGGGGCGCTCCTACAAGGATGGACTTCTTGCGGCATCGGTTAATATTCGCGCATGCCCTTCCCCGCCTCCGCCGTCTCCCCACCCCTCCAGGACGGCGACCAGCTTGCCGCTATCGACATCGGTTCCAACAGTTTCCACATGGTCGTGGCGCGTTACACGCTGGGCCAATTGCGGGTGGTGGACCGCCTGCGAGAAACCGTGCGCATGGCCGATGGGCTGGACGGCAAAGGAGGAATTTCCTCCGCTGCGCGCCAGCGCGGTCTGGAATGTTTGGCGCGTTTCGGCCAGCGCATCCGCGATGTTCCCTCGCTGCGCGTACGTGCGCTGGCCACCAACACGGTACGTCAGCTGTCCTCGCCGCAGAGTTTCCTGGTGCCTGCGGAAACCGCGCTGGGCCATGCGATCGAAGTGGTCTCCGGCCGCGAGGAAGCGCGCCTGATCTATCTGGGCGTGGCCCATGCGCAGCCGCCCAAGCCGGGGCAGCTGCGGTTGGTGATCGACATCGGCGGCGGCTCCACCGAATTCATCATCGGCCGCGGCTTCGAACAGATCGAGCGCGAGAGCCTGCAAGTCGGTTGCATCGCCAGCACCCGCCGTTTTTTCCCCGGCGGAAAACTGTCCAAGAAGCGCTGGAAGGAAGCCTTGACCGAAATCGGCGCCGAATTCCAGCAGTTCGCCGGGCTGTACCGGGGGCTGGGCTGGCAGGAAGCGCTGGGTTCTTCGGGCACCCACAAAGCCATCGGCGATATCTGTGCGGCGATGAAGCTGACCAAAGGCGCGATCACCGCCGAAGCGCTGCCGCAAGTGCGCGACCGCTTGCTGCAAGCCACCCATATCGACGCCATAGAACTGCCCGGCCTGTCCAATGACCGCCGCCCGATCATCGCCGGTGGCGTATTGGTGCTGGAGGCCGCTTTCGAGGCCCTGGGGCTGCAACGCCTGATGGTCAGCAAGGCCGCCATGCGCGAAGGTATCCTCTACGACATGCTGGGCCGCGGCAGCGACAACGATCCGCGCGATGCCTCGGTTTCCTCGCTGACCCAGCGCTACGGCATAGACGAAGCGCAGGCCGCGCGCGTAGAAGGCACCGCGATGCGCCTGTTCGAGCAGGTCGCGGAAAACTGGGCACTGGACGACGACGACGCCAGACAACTCGGTTGGGCAGCGCGCTTGCACGAGATCGGCCTGGCGGTGGCGCACAGCCAATACCATGTGCATGGCGCTTATCTGATTGAGAATTCGGATATCTCCGGTTTTTCGCGCCAGGAACAGCAAGTGCTCGCCGCGCTGGTGCGCACCCATCGGCGTGGCGTGCCCAAGACGGCCTTCGAGGCGCTACCCGACCGCCTGCTGTTGGGCGCCAAGCGCAAGGCCGCCTTGCTGCGCCTGTCGGTGCTGCTGCATCGGTCGCACGACGCCGAACCCATCCCCAAACTTGAACTCGCTGGCAGCGGAGAGTCTCTGCAGTTGGTCATCTCGAAGAAATGGATCGAGGCCCGCCCCCTGCTGCGCGCCGATCTGATCAGCGAACCGGAAGACATGGCCGGCCTTGGCGTGGCGTTCCGTCCTTTCGTCGATTGACGCGATGCAAACCTGCCGCATCCCGCACTCGGATCTCGAAGTTTCCCGCATCGCCTACGGCTGCATGCATCTGAGCCGCGCCTGGGACGATAAGGCGATCACCGCCGATGAGATATCGGCCGCGCTCAAGGCGGTGAACACTGCGGTCGATCTGGGTATCACCCTGTTCGACCACGCCGACATCTACGCGCGGGGAAAATCGGAACGGTTGTTCGGCGAAGCGTTGCGGCGGACACCGGGTCTGCGCGATCGCATCGTGCTGCAGTCCAAATGCGGCATCCGCTTTGCCGGCGAGCCGAATGCGGACAGTCCCGGGCGCTACGATTTCAGCCGCGAGCACATTGTTCGGTCGGTGGAAGGAACTCTGGGCAGGCTGGCTATCGACCACCTCGATCTGTTGCTGCTGCACCGGCCCGACCCGCTCGCCGAGCCGGCGGAAGTGGCCGCCGCATTCGATGAACTGCAGCGCAGCGGAAAGGTGCGTCATTTCGGCGTCAGCAACCATAGCGCGTCGCAGATATCGCTGTTGCGCAAGTACGTGCACCAGCCGCTGGTGGCCAACCAGATAGAATTGAGCCTGCTGCACCACTATCCGGTTTCCGAAGGAATTCTGTTCAATCTGCCCGGCGGCGTTCATGCGCGCGCCGCCGGTACTTTGGACTATTGCCGCGAGCACGGCATTCTGGTGCAGGCATGGGCGCCGCTGGCGGGCGGAAAATTCTCGGCTCCCCTCAGCGGCATGGACGAGCCGATGCGCTCGGCCACCGCCCTGGTCCAACAGATGGCTCGGGAAAAGGACGTTTCCGCAGAGGCACTGCTGACGGCCTGGCTGTTGCGCCACCCCGCCGGCATCCAGCCCATCGTCGGCACCACCAACAGTGCGCGATTGACGGCCGTCTGCGCGGCGGACGAACTGCAACTTACGCGCGAGGAGTGGTACGCCCTGCTGGCCGCCATGCGCGGACAACCCGTGCCGTAAGCCGGAAGCCGGCGGAGGGGGCTAATCGTCCCTTACTACAACAGCAACGGGGTTTCTCGCTAGTCCTTGCTACCGGAAACAATAACGCGACGATCGGTTTCGATAGCCAGATAGTGCGCACTCGAAGGCCCCATCGAGCCGGAGGGGCGGCTGGACTGCCGGGCGGGCTCCGCGCGTGCGACCAAGGCCACTACAAACAGCACACAAGCGGCAGTGCAAGCCAACGTGCGCACATGGTTCCATGCCGTCCAGCGGGTCAAATAGCGTCGCCAGACGGGCAATGCGGCTTCACCGTCCGGGTCGATGCGTTGCAGTGCGTTGTTCTGTGTAACCTCGATGAGCATGGTGCAGGCGAACATGCCCAACACATGGATCGTGCCGCCGCAGAACATCGCACCAGCGCCAGGTTGCTCCCATCGGAACAACGCGAGCACGGCCAGCAGACCGGCCGACAGCGTCGTTCCCAAAAACACAGGCATGAACAGCGAACGCTGGATCGCGACGTTGATGGCGTTCATCGCGGCGATGCCCACCGCGGGTGGCAGCCTGCCGAGCGCGCTCATGATGAAAGTGGAAAAAGCAAAGAACACGCCAGCGAGCAGTCCGCAGCCGAGCGTACTGAACCAGAGCAGGGCGGACAGCCAGACGCCGCTCATGGTCGCCGGTCCTCCATGCCAGCCGCGGCTGCGCCGCGCGCGGTGTCCGGCCGCAGACGGTAACGCATCACGTACAGGTCCATGCCGTTCTCCAGCGTACGCCGCGCGGACAGGGTGATGCGGTTGGTCTCGGACCAGTCCAGCATCGCTCCATAAGCATCCCGGCCATCGCTATTGGCGGGTGGCGGCAGCCGCGCGCCCGCATCGTATCCCTCCACGTGCGGCGAGGACACGAATACCTCCACCCGACCCGTACGGAAATCCTGCGTGCGTGCGAATACCACAGTGGCGCCATCATGCAGGAAGGTCGCATCGAATTCGTGCGCATCCGTATTGATCGCGCCGGGCAGGCGTTGTGCGGGCGCGAAGGCTCCCGCAGCGGTGCGGCCGGCGGCGAACAGATCATGCCCGCCGCTGCCGCCGGCACGGTCGCTGGAAAACAGCAGCCGGTCGCCACGCGGCGAGAGCATGGGGGCGAATTCGTTTCCGGCACTGTTCACGGCCGCGCCCAGGTGCTCCACCTCACCGAAGCCCGCCTGCGTGACCGGGACGCGGTAGAGATCGTCGCCGCCCAGGCCGCCGGGACGGTCGGAGCAGAAATAGACGAAGCGGCCATCGGAAGAAAAAGCCGGATCGAAATCGCGCGTGGGCGAATTGAACGGGACCGGCTGCGCCTGCCGCCAACCCTCGGCGGTACGCTGCGACATCCATATATCGTATCCGCCCGCGCCGCCGGGCCGATCACGACTGAACCAGACCGCGGTGTCGCCCTGGGGATTCAAGGTCAGGTGAACTTCCGAATATCGAGTCGATGCGATGCCCGGGGCGAAAAGGCTCGCTTCTCCGACGATCTCCAACTTCACCGCAGCGGCGTCGCTGGCAGCCGAGGCACCGCCAGCGACCGCAAGCGCCAAACCGAGTAACGCGTTGCGCGGTATTGAAATGGCTTCACTGGACTTCAGGCGCACAAGAACTCCTCAACCCAAGCGAGTGAAGTCGCTGATCCAGTTCGATTCCCAGGAGGCGCCGCCGTCCGTCGAACCCGACTGCTCCCAGCGTGCCGAATGCGGCGTGATCTTCGACCAGACAACACGGGTGCGGACCGGTCGCCCTTCATGGGTGTCGTCGCCGAGAAAAGTGCCCACCCCATCGGCGAATCCTCCACGTAGCGGCAAACCGATTTCACCCGCTCGCCGGCCGTCGAGCCACCAGCTCAGCCATTGCTTGGTCGCCGGATCGAAGGCACGGAGGCCGAGCCCGCGTACCGTCTGGTCCGGAAAACGCATCAGGTTGTCGCCGACGTTGCCGTGGCCGCCGAGCACCGGCCAATTGACCAGCGTGCCGTCGAACTCGTCCCATTCATTGCCGCTAGCGAATCGCTGCCGCAAGCGGCGGTGATGCACCCGCCAGCGGCCGATCAGGAAATCCCAATCGCGCGGCGCCTCTTCCAGCCTGGGCAACGGCCTGGGTGTGGGCGAAGTACGGGTGAACCAGTTCCGCCAGTTCACTTCCCAGCTCGCGCCATCGTCGGGCGAGAATGCCTGTTCCCACCACGGCCGCGCGCCGTGAATATCGCGCCAGCGAAAACGCATCACGATCGGCCGTCCCTTGAATGTGTCGTGGCCGATAAAGGTGCCGGTATCGCCCTGGAAACCGCCCTTCACCGGCGGATCGATGTGAGTGGGATTACGACCATCGAGCCACCAGATAGACCACGTACCCGCCGCCGCATCGAAGGCGCGGATGCCCAGACCGCGATAGGCGCCGCCCGGCAGCTCGACGATGTTGTCGTCGATCGTGCCCAGGCCGTCCATCACCAGCCAGACCGCGCTGCGGCCGGCGAATTCTTCCCAGGTCGTATCTGCCTGCAGACGCTCCTTGAGCCGACGGTGCCAGACCTTCCAATCGCCACGCAGCCAGGTCCAGTCGTTGGCGTGCGCCGCTGCGGCACCAGCTTCGGTTGTACCGCCCTGCGCCCAAGCCCATCGGGGCAAACCCAATGCGCCGACGCCGGCGGCGAGGCGGGTGAGGAAGTCCCTTCTACGCATGCCGATCTCCGTTCCATTCAAACCCTGCGATGCGCTGGATCGTGGCAAGCACCGAGCCCCTTGACCAGCGGAACTTCAGGTCGCAGCCTAAGGTAGACTTATGGTCGCCAATTCCCGCCTCCCTTCTCTAGCGTCGATCCGCGCCTTCGAGGCCGCGGCCCGCCTTGGCAACTTCGCCAAGGCAGCGCAGGAACTGGACACCACGGCGGCATCGGTCAGTTATCACGTGCGGCGGCTGGAAACGCAGATCGGCGTTCCGCTGTTCCAGCGGCATCCGCAACACGTCGAGCTCACCGCCGCCGGTCGTCTGGTATCGCGCGAAGCCACCCAGGCATTCGCACTGCTGCGGGCCAGTTTCGTGGGGGCGGCGGATCTGGATGCCTCGCGGTTGTCGCTCACCACGCTGCCCACCCTGGGCACCAGCTGGCTCACGCCCAGGCTGGGACGCTTCCGTGCCCGCCACCCCGAGATCGTGTTCGAGCTCGACCTGTCTCCCGATCCGCAGGATCTGGTGACAGGGCGGTTCGACGCCGCGATCCGTAACGGCCACGGCGATTGGCCTGGCCTGCAGGCGATCGAATTATTCCCCAGCGTGTTCATGCCGCTCTGCGCGCCCGCGCTGCTGGCTGCCGCCGCCGGCATCGGTAATCCGCGTGCGCTGCCCGAAATTCCGTTACTGGGGCGCCCGGACTGGTGGGCGCTGTGGTACCGCGCACTCGGTTTCGACGAAGCGCCCGCGCCCGAGCGCTTCGGCACCACGCTATCAGCCGAGTATCTGGACATCGCAGCAGCGATCGCCGGACACGGCATCGCCATCGGCTCGCCGATCCTGTTCCGCCATGAAATCGAAGCCGGCAGGCTGGTGCCTGCGCATCCGCTTGCGGCCAGCGATGGGCGGCGTTTCTGGCTCGCGTATCCGACTGTGCGCAAGAACACCCGCAAGATCGCCCACTTCCAGGAATGGTTGTGCGACGAGGCCTCCGCGGACCTGCGCGCGACGCGGTCGATACTCGGTCCCTTGGGGCGGCAGATCGTTTCCTAGCCGAAAACAGCTTGCGGCAAGGCCATGTCATCGTGGCGTCATTTGCCTGAAACAACGGCTTCATGGCCGACGCCCAGCATGCGCAAAACGTGGAGCCACGCATGCGCTACGCCATCGTCACCGAAACGTATCCGCCCGAGATCAACGGTGTCGCTCTTACCGTCCAGGCTTTGGAGCAGGGATTGCGCGCCCGCGGCCACGACGTGCTGCTGATCCGTCCGCGACAACAGGACGAGCTGCGCGCCGGTTCGGACACCCTGCTGGTGCGCGGCGCCGGTTTGCCACGCTACCCCGGATTGAAGTTCGGCTTTCCCGCTACAAAGAACCTGTCGCAGCTCTGGACCGCCAATCCGCCGGATGCGATCTATGTGGCCACGGAAGGCCCCCTGGGCTGGTCGGCATTGCGGGCGGCGCGAAAACTCGGCATTCCCGCAGCGACCGGCTTCCACACCCGATTCGACCAGTACATGCGCGACTACGGCATGCCGTTCCTAGAAAGCACCGCTCTGCGTTGGATGCGGCGCTTCCACAACGGAGGCGACGCCACCCTGGTGCCCACCCGCGAACTGGCGGAATTTCTGCAATCGCAGAATTTCAAGCATGTGGTCCGGCTGGCGCGCGCAGTGGATGCGGATCAGTTCCACCCGGAGAAGCGCGACAACGCGCTGCGTCAGGCTTGGGGAGTGGACGACTCCGGGCTGGCCGTGATCTACCTGGGAAGGATCGCGCCGGAAAAGAACCTGGAGCTTGCAGTGCGTGCGTTCCGCGAACTGCAGCGCAGCCGGCCCGACGCCCGCTTCGTATGGGTGGGCGATGGACCCGCGCGGCAAAAACTCGCGCAGGAACATCCCGATTTCGTTTTCTGCGGCCTTCAGCGCGGCGCCGAGGTAGCGCGCCATTTCGCCAGCGCCGATCTGTTCCTGTTTCCCAGCCACAGCGAAACCTTCGGCAACACCACGCTGGAAGCGATGGCCAGCGGCATCGCCGCGGTGGCGTTCGACTACGGTGCGGCACGCGAGCACGTGCGCCACGGGATCGATGGAATGGCCGTGGACAACGATGCGGATTTCATCGCCGCGGCGACCAGATTGGCCACGGACGACGCCTTGCGCCAGGCCATGGGCCAGCGTGCACGGCACTCGATGCAGCGCCTGCATCCGGAACAGGTGGCCGCTGATTTCGATGCCCTGCTCGCCGGTCTGGCGATGGATAGGAGGCGACATGCGTCCACTGCCGTTGCGTAAGCCCATGCGGATGCACGACACGGGCTGGTGCCTGCGCGCCAACCGTTGGGGCGAAGGAAACGGCATCCGCCGCTTCTTCGCCCTTATCAGTCGTCTGGGCGATGGGGTGTTCTGGTATCTGTTGATGGCGGCGCTGATCGCTTTCGACGGGATGGCCGGACTGGCCGCTTCGGCGCATCTGGCCGTAACCGGCGTCATCGCGCTTGCCTTGTACAAACTGTTGAAGCGGTGGACCCGGCGCCCGCGGCCTTTCGCTTCGGACGTGCGCATCCGCGCCTGGGTAGCGCCGTTGGATGAATTCAGTTTTCCGTCTGGTCACACCTTGCATGCGGTGGCCTTCAGCATCGTGGCGATCGCCCATTATCCGGTGCTGGCTTTCCTGCTGGTTCCTTTCACCGCATGCGTGGCGGTTTCTCGCGTGGTGCTGGGCCTGCATTACCCCAGCGACGTGCTGGCGGCGTTCGGCATAGGTTCCCTGCTGGCTGCGATTTCGTTGTGGATGACGCGAGCCATGGGCGATCTGCTTGTGCTGTAGGAGCCGCGTAAGCTGCGACCGGAGATTATCGGCGCTCGTACCTACGCTCAATCTCCCGCATTCGCAGCTTACGCAGCTCCTACACCGCCCGGGATAGCGTTGCGCGGGTAATGCCGGGCACCAGCTGCCCGTTCCAGTCACGATCATTGGCGACCTGCGCGCGGGTGCGGCTGGCTTCCAGCGCTGCGAAATCCAGTTCCGCTGTCGCCCATATCTGATCGACTCTGGTCTGCGCCACGATGCCGTTTGCGGGCAGGCCGACATCCATCGGGGCGTAGATCGCCGCCTCGCCAGTGTTGGTGTCCAGCGCAGGACTCCACGAAGCCTCGCCTGCGGTTACCGATTGGGCCACGAACATGCGGTTCTCCAGCGCCCGCGCCAGGCAACCGATGCGCACGCGGCTGGCGCCGGCTTCGGTATCGGTACAGCTGGGAACAAGCAGCAGGCGCGCACCGCCTTCGTACTGGGCGCGCACCGGCAGCGGAAACTCGGCGTCGTAGCAGACGGAGATACCCGCGCGCAGGCCTTGAACCTCGAAGATCTTCAAGGCATCCCCGGCTTCGATCACGCCCGTGGATTTCTCGAACCCGGTCAGTTGCAGTTTGTCCTGCCAACCGTGCGCACCTTCCGGCGTGAACCAGTCGCTGCGGTTGCGATAGCGGTCTTCGCCGCAGGCCAGCAGGAAACTGCCGGCGACCAGATGCAGGCGATGTTCGCGCGCCAGCCGCGAGTACAACTGGAGCCATTGCTGCCGGTATTGCTGGATCGCCGAGAGCGATGCGATCAGGTCGCCGCCGATTGCGGCATCGAAGGTTGCGGCAAGTTCCAGCGACAGGTATTCGGGCAACACCGCCACCTCCGCGCCGGCCCGTGCCGCTTCGGCGAGCAACTGCGCCTGTTTGTCGGCGAACTCGGTGAAGTCGATCGGTGCGCCGACCGGATATTTGGCGACTGCTATTTTCATGCGCCCTGCTCCAGCTCGCGCAACCAGAAGGTGAGCGGATGGACTACTTCTCCGCAACCTGCTTCCTCCCACGGCATGTACATGGTCATGCCCGACCGGCGCAGATAACCGCGCTTGCTCCAGAACGCATCGTTGGGCCGATAGACGTCAGGGCGCCGCACATCCGAAGCGTCCCGATCCACGGAGCAGAACGCCGTCCATTGGAACCGCCCCAACGCGCGCGCATGCGCCTCGCGATTGTCGAAGAAGGCGTGGCCGATGCCACGTCCGCGGTACTCGGAAAGCAACACGGACTCGCCGAAATAGAAAACCGATTCGACCGACATGCCCTGCTCAGCGAAAGGCTTTTGGAACTCGGTGGTTTCGTCGGCCAGCGGCAGTCCCGTCGACGCGCCGACCACTTCGCCATCGTCGAAGGCAAGGACGAACAGACTGTCCCCGGATCGCGCGTAGGCCGCCAGATATTGGCGTTCGTATTCGAAGCTACCTTCGTAGAGATACGGCCATGCGCTGAACACGCCGATGCGCAGGCGCGCGACGTCTTCCAGCCAGGGCGAGATCTCTGGCCCACGGAAAAGGCCGATGGTGTGCGGAGAGTCCATTCCCGGACTCTACCGCACGCCACCGGCCGGGGCGAGATCCCGCGAAACGACAAGGCCCGGCCAGGCCATGCGAACTATCACGTAGGAGCGACGTAAATCGCGAAGGATTATGGCCAGGGAACTTCGCGACTTACATCGCTCCTACGGCCACTCAGTCGCGCCAGACATAGGCGGCTGTGCGTCGGTCTGGAATCACCACCAAAAGCGCCTTGCCATCCGTCTTGGTCGTGAAGAACGCTTGCACCGGTCCATCGGCTAAATGCGGCGAATCTTCGGCTTGCTTGCGAGATATGGTGGTTATCCAGTGCGCCGGTATCCATGCTCTCCGCCATTCCCTATAGACGAAAGGAGCGCGCCCGCGACCAAGACCTTCCCTGGCCCGCGTCGCTTCCTTGAGATAAACCAGTGGTTCGTTTTCCATGGCTTCGACCATTTCCGCGGACATCCGGAACAACACCGCTCCATTCGATCTGCGCCGCAAAGGAAACAGCATTGCGGCAAGTTCGTTTTGTCCTGCCTCTTCCAGAAGCACGCCGGAGGTCTTGATGACCTCCGGCAATACCCGAACGGCACGACGGTGCAATGTCTGCGCGTTGACCATGCCTAACTCAACGCAGCGAGGAGCCGAGTTCGTACCAGTCGACCTTGCGGGTGATCCACATGATCGCGGCCAGGATGCCGAACAGCAGCAGCGAACCCATCAGCAAGGCGTTGTCCTCGGAGATCAGCAGACTGTAGAGCACGCCATAGAGCGCTGTGAGCATCACCGCGAATCCGCTTGCCCGCAACCAGCTTTTCAATACTCCCGACAGGTAGACGAACTGCAACCCGATGCAGGCGACCGCCGATATCAAATACGCCTTCACGAACTCGAGATGCTCGGAAAGACTGAGCAGCAGCAGGAAGAAGATCGCCAGCGCAAGGCCCACCAGCAAATACTGCAAGGGATGGATAGGCAGGCGCTTGATCAGCTCGAACAGGCCGAAGGCCACGAAGGTGAGCACAACGAACAGGATGCCGTACTTGCTGGCGCGATCAACCTGGGTATAGACATCGGTGGGATCGACCAGGCTGATGTCGACGCTGTCGATCCCTGTATCCACGCCGGACGGCGAAGGCGCCGCGGCCGGCGAGAGCTCTTTGCTGTCGCCGCGGTAGCTGCGCAGACTGCGACGGGTCAACGAACCTTCGCCCTTGCTCAGTTGCTCGCCCAGCTGCGATTGCGCCGAGCTGGCCAGCGACGAAATTTCCCAATCTCCGGAAAATCCGTCGGCGCGGATCTGCTTGCGATTGGGCAGGAAGCTGCCGCCGAACAGCGGATGCGGCCACGTCGAGCCGATAGTGATCCGGTTGCTGTCGGCGATCGGGCTGATGCCAAGCGCCTGGGTGCCATTGAGCCGGAAATTGGCGATCACCTGGCTGGCCGGCAGCGCGATACCGGCCGCCTGCGGCAAGCCCGCGTGCATGCCGCTCATGCGTCCGGCGAGGCTGGCGGTACCCGACTCCATCGCCACCGGGCGACCGTCCACTTTGAAGTCCGGCGAACCGACCACGCCGCGCACGTCCGCCAGGCCTATCACCAGCGTGGGCTCGCCATAGACCCGGCCTTCCGCCGCCGGCAGTTCCAATGGTTCGAAACCGGCCTGCACGCCCGCCTGCCACTCGAACACGCGCACGTCGTAGATGCCGAGGCGACGGGTATCGGGTTTGAGGCTGCCCTGTACGACCAGCGTTTTCGGCGTCTGGTAGAGGTAGCCTTCCACGGCCTCGGTCTTACGCTCGGGCTTGCCGGCCGCGTTGACGGTGTCGGCTACGCGGGTTTCCTTGTACGGCACCACCCGCAGCGGACCGATGAACTGCTGCGGTCCGGCCATGCTTTGGGAAACGCGTTCGGTGGCTTGCTGCTGGTATTGCTCTCGGTCGCTGATGGTCCCGCGGATCATCAGCAATGGAATCAGCAGCAACAGCACCAGCCCGCCGACGGTGAGGAAACGCAACAGCAGTTTGAACGACTTCATGGTTTTTGCCCCGGATTGAACACGAGGCAAGCTTGAGAGAGGCATGTGGGGAGGGTTTGTGGCGAATTTGAAGTCTGTGTGAAGTCGGGGGGCGGTCCCCCCGCCTCACCCCTCCCCTCAAAAAATACTGTCGTCATCCCAGCGAAAGCTGGGATCCATCTTGATCTTGCTCCAGGTCTTTCAATGCAAGGGCTAAGTCGAAGTCAAAAGCAAAAGGCAAAGTCAAAATGGATCCCAGCTTTCGCTGGGATGACGTCCCACCTATTGACATCCCATCTATTGAGGACGACGTCCTACTGGAGGGACGTCCTATTGAGTCAGGCCTTGGGCAACCGCAGCGTCGCCAGCGCGCCGCCGCCGTCCAGTGAGGCGAGTTCCGCTTCGCCTCCATGCAGTCGAGCCACTTCGCGCACGAACGGCAGTCCCAACCCGGAGCTGCGCAGGCCCGTCGATGGACGCGCCAGCGAGTAGAAACGCTCGAAGACGCGCTCCTGCGCGTAGTCCGGAATGCCCGGGCCCTGGTCGGCGACACGGATCTCGATATTCCCGTCGCCCGCGCTGCTGGACAGGGAAATCGTGCCGCCAGAAGGCGAAAACGCAATCGCGTTATCCAGCAGATTGGAAACCGCCTGCCGCAAAAGATAGGCGTCGCCCTGCACCGTAGCCTGCGGATCGTGCACGCCCATCGTCAGTGTCAGGCCATCGGCAGCCAGCTTCGCGGTTACGCTCTCGCCCGCTTGCGCAAGCAACGCCGCGATGCTTACCGGTTCGATCGTCTGCAACCAACCGTGTTGTTCCACTTCAGCCAACGCCAGCAGCTTGTCGATGGTTTCGGTCAACCGCTGCTCCTGGGTACGGATGTTGTTGGCGAAGCGCTGACGGTCCACTTCCGGCAACGGTTCCTGCAATAGCTCGGCCGCGCCGCGGATCGCCGCCAGCGGACTTTTCATCTCATGAGTCAGCGACTGCACGTATTGTTCGACATACGCCTTGCCTTCCAGCTTCCTGCGCATGGTTTCCACCGCACGTCCCAGGTCGCCGATCTCGTCGCGCCGCGCCGGCAACGGTGGCACGCGCTCCCCAGCACTGACCGCCTGCGCATAGCGGTTGAGGCGATTTATTCCGCGCATCAGCCACCAGGTCATCAGCAAGCCGATCAGCGCGGAAAGGCCGATCAGCCAACCGCCGCGCCGCATGATGTTGCGCTGGCTGGCGGCGATGAAGGGCTCAAAGGTCTCGTTGGGCTGCGAAAGCGTCAGCACGCCGATGAGCTCGCCGCCGTCGCGGATGGGCGCGGCCACATGCATGACGGTATGGTCTTCGTCCCCCGGAGTCGCCGGACTGGAACGCGCGCCGTATTCGCCGCGCAAGGTACGGTAGACGTCGTTCCATTTGGAGTTGTCACGACCCACATCGCGCCCCATCGAGTCGTAGACCACGATACCGCGCGCATCGGTGATGCTGATGCGGTAGTCGATGCTGCGCTTGGGAAACTGCCAGACCGTGGCGTTCAATTCGCGGCGCTGGGCCAGCGCCAGGTCGCGCACGAACTGGCCGTCAGCGATATGGCCGGACTTGAGATCGTCGGCGGCCATCACCGCCAGCACATTGGCCGCATCGACCAGCGTGGACTCCATGGCTTGGCGAACGCCCGGCTTCACTTCATTGACGAACACGCGCATCACGAAGAACGCCGCCAACCCGACGATCAGGAAGAACCCCAGGAACAACCGCAGGCCCAGGCGCATCAGATCTCCAGCGCGTAGCCGAGGCCGCGATGGGTGCGGATCGGATCGTTCTCGGCGCCGGCGGCGCGCAATTTCACCCGCAGGGTCTTGATGTGGGTGTCGACGGTGCGGTCGGCGCTGTCGGCATCGCTGTCCCAGCCCCGGTCCATCAACTGCGCACGGCTGAGAATGGCGCCGGGGCGATGCAACAAAGCCGCGAGCAGCACATATTCGTAACGGGTCAGCTCCAGCGCATTGCCGCGAAAACGGATGCGGTGGCCTTCATGGTCGATCTGGAATTCGCCCTTCACCGACTCCCTGGCCGGTTCCTGCCCGACCTGGCTGCGGCGCAAACGCGCACGCACCCGCGCCACCAGTTCGCGTGGCGAGAACGGCTTGGCCATGTAGTCGTCGGCCCCCAGCTCCAATCCCAGCACACGGTCTATCTCGTCGTTGCGCGCGGTCAGGAAGATCACCGGCACCTCGCTGACCCATGCTTCCTTGGAGCTGCGCAACTCGCGGCAGACATCAAAACCGCTGCAGTCCGGAAGACCCACGTCCAGCACCACCACGTCGACCCCGCCCTGACGCACGCGCGGCGCGATTTCTCGGCCCAGCAGGCAGTGCTCGGCCTCCAGGCCCTCGCTGCGCAGCGCGTACAGGATGGCATCTGCGATGGCGGGTTCGTCTTCGGCGATCAGGATCAAGGGCATGGGCCGCAGGATACCGGCTATCCTGTCGCCCATGAACTATCGCCACGCCTTCCACGCCGGCAATCATGCCGACGTGCTCAAGCACATCGTGCTGCTGGCCTTGCTGGACGCGCTGAAACGCAAGGACGCGCCGTTCTTCGTGCTCGACACCCACGCTGGCCGCGGACGCTACCTGCTGGCCGCGCCGGAGAGCCGCAAGACCGGCGAGGCCGACGCTGGCATCCTCAAACTGATGGGCGAAGCGAAGATGCCCGAAGTGGTGGAACGCTACCTGCGCGCAGTGGAAGCCAACAACCCGGTCGGTGCACTGATCGCCTACCCCGGTTCGCCGCTGCTGGTTGCGCAATCCCTGCGCGAACAGGACCGGTTGGCGGCCTGCGAGCTGCAACCGGAGGAAGCGGCTGCGCTGAAGGAGTTGTTCGCCCACGATCCGCGCGTGGCCGTGCATGCGCGCGACGGCTATGCGGCGATCAAGGCCATGCTGCCGCCGAAACTGGGCGCCACCAAGTTCGCGCGCGGGCTGGTGCTGATAGACCCGCCGTACGAAGTGCAGGACAACGAATACCCGCAGATCATCGCCACCGTGCGCGATGCGCTGGAGCGCTGGCCGCAGGCGACCTACGCCATCTGGTACCCCATCAAGCAGCGCCGCAGCCTGCAGCCCTTCTTCCGCAAGGCCGCCGCATTGCCGGCAAAATCGGTGCTGCTGGCGGAGCTGCAGATCCGCGCGGACGATTCTCCGTTGCGCTTGAACGGCAGCGGCCTGGCGATACTCAACCCGCCCTGGCAGTTCGATCAGCACATCGCGCCCGCGTTGCCGCTCTTGAAGCGCGTGCTGGGCGAAGCCGGCGCCAATACCCGCCTGGAATGGCTGCGCGCCGAGGGCTGATGATGGGTCCTGTGCGAGAATCGCGGCTCCTTCGTTCGCCGCACTGACGCCCCCCATGGCCGGATCCAGCCTGTTCGCCCTGATCGACGACATCGCCACTTTGCTGGACGACGTGTCGCTGATGACCAAAGTCGCCGCCAAGAAGACCGCGGGCGTACTGGGCGACGATCTGGCGCTGAACGCGCAGCAAGTCACCGGCGTCAACGCCGACCGCGAGCTGCCGGTGGTGTGGGCGGTGGCCAAGGGCTCACTGGTCAACAAGGCCATCCTGGTGCCGGCTGCGCTGGCGATCAGCGCACTGGAAGGCTGGTTGCACGGCAAGGGCTACAACATACCGCTGGTGACGCCGCTGATGATGCTGGGCGGCGCTTTCCTGTGCTTCGAGGGCGTGGAGAAGCTGGCGCACAAGTTCCTGCACGGCAAGGACGAGGACGACAAACACCACAGCGAGCTGGTAGAAGCGGTACAGGACGAGACCGTGGACATGGTCGCGTTCGAGAAGGACAAGATCGGCGGCGCCATCCGCACCGATTTCATCCTGTCCGCGGAGATCATCGTCATCTCGCTGGGCACCCTGGCCGGACGAACCCTGACCGAACAGCTGCTCACCTTGGTGGCCATTGCACTGGTCATGACCATCGGTGTGTACGGATTGGTGGCGGGCATCGTGAAGCTGGACGATGCGGGCCTGGCGCTGAACCGGGATACCGGCGACGGTGGCTGGGCTCGCTTCAAGCGCGGCTTCGGCACCGGTATTTTGCGCAGTGCGCCGTACCTGATGAAATTCCTGTCCGTCGCCGGCACCGCCGCCATGTTCCTGGTCGGCGGCAGCATCCTGGTGCACGGCCTGCCGTCGCTGCACCATTTCATCGAGCCCTATACTCAGGGTTCCCTGGGCACGCTGGTATCCATGCTGTTCGACGCCGCCGTCGGCATTGCGGCGGGTAGCGTGGTGGTGGCGGTGGTGACGCTGTTCTCGCGCCTGCGCGGCAAAAAGCAGGCCGCGTGAATTCCGGGCGGGTGCCCGTCGCGCGACCCGCTAGAGCAACCATTCACCGCAAATCTGGGAACATATGCCTGTCATGAATGGCCATAAACGTCTCCCGCCCTGGCACGAGCACTTCCGCATGCCCAATGGGCGCGACCTGCTCATCCGCCCCATCCGCCCCGAGGATGCCGAGCCCATCCAGGGCGCGTTCGTGCTGCTGGGCCCGGAAGAAGTCCGCCAGCGCTTCCTGTATGCGCTGAAGGAACTGACCCCGGAAATGGCGCACCGCCTGTGCCATCCCGATCCCCGCACCGAATTCGCGCTGGTCGCTGCCGAAAACCTGCCGCCCGGCGAAGCGCTGGTGGGCGCGGTCGCACGCGCTTCCATCACCCCGCGTACGCGCGAGGCGGAATTCGCCATCCTGGTCAGTCATTTCATTGCCGGCCAGGGCCTGGGCCGCCAGCTCATGCGCAAACTGGTGAAATGGGCCAAGACCAAGAAGCTGGACCGTCTGTACGGCGATGTGCTGGATCACAACCATCCCATGCTGCAACTGGCCCAGTCGCTGGGTTTCAAGCGCATGCGCGAGGACGACACCCCCGGCCTGGTGCGGGTGGTGCTGGATCTCAACGAATAAGCGGATTGGCGGTTTGGGTAAAGCGGTCGGCGACCTGGGTACGGCAATCAGCGCCCGCGTTTGATGTTCGTAGGCGACCGGCTAGGCCAGTACTGGCCTTGGCCGAAGAACCCGCCACCCAGCCGTGCGGCAGGTCGCCCGCAGCCTTAATTCTTCCAAGCCTTTGAGAAATACACGGCAATCGCCACTCCGGCCAGTAGCGCGGCAGCGGCTAGCCGCTGCCAGCTCAAACCGCCTTCGACTGTCCCGCCAAAAGCGCGGTAGCCGTTCCACACTGCCATTACAAGGAATACACCAGCAACAATAAGCTGTAAGACGCTTTGTTTCATGGTCACTAACACCTGAGTAGAGCCCCCGGCGTGGTGACCGGGGGGCGGGTTCATTACTGCAGCTTCTTCTCGCCGTAATTCGCAGCTGGGCCGCAATCACGATACCAACTGCTCCAACTCAGAGCCGAAGCGGCGAGTGCAAAGAATCCCACGCCCCCGCTACCCACTGTGACCCCAATAGCCCCCGCCGTGCCGATGTAGTTCAACCCCATCTCGGCAACACATTGCCCGCTCATGCCGCCATCACACATGCTGACCTCATCAAACGTAAGCGTTCTCATTTTTAGAACTCTCCTTGTTGAGCGCGACCACGATGGTCGGCGCTGTTGGCAGCACCAGCGTCTTCACTCTGCCACAGGAAAATGAGCGGCACTATAGGGAAATTCCTAGTAAGAATCTCACATTAGAACGGTCAACTGACTCCTCAAGCCTTGATCAGTAATGCACTCACGGACATCCACGCAACAGGCAATGACTGCGAGCTTTCATCACCACGCATGCAGCGACAACCGGCCTCCAACTCATGCTGGCGACCTGTGTCCTGCGGTGTAGTGGAACGCACACTACGGGAGGACTCCGGTGATCACCACGCCATCTTTTAGAACCCGCTCAAGGTCTCGGCCAAAGGAGCATTTTTTTTGCCGCGGATCAGAGAAGATCGACGCGGATGAGCAAAGACTGGGCTGCCTCAGCGAGATCTTGTCTAGCCGCTTGGCCCTATCCGTGTTGATCCGCTCTGATCCGTGGCAAAAAACGCTTCTGATCGAGACTCTGAACGGGCTCTCAGAGCGGCGCGCGGCGAATCCAGCCGCTGACTTGGCCGCCTGTTTCCCGCAAATGCGTTGCGCCTGATGGGGGGCCTGCGGCAGGCATCGCCGCGCCACTGTCAGGAAGAGCCGCGCATGAACATAAACGAAGCAAAACTCAACGACTTTCTGGGCAAGGCGGTCGGCGATCTGGGTGCGGCGATCAGCGCCAGCCTGATGCTGATAGGCGACCGGCTGGGCCTGTACCGTGCCCTGGCCGAAGAACCCGCCACCTCTGCCGAACTCGCCGCCCGCACCGGCACCCACGAGCGCTACATCCGCGAATGGCTGGGCAACCAGGCCGCTGGCGGCTATGTCAGCTATGACGCCGATAGCGGCCGATACACGCTGAGCGACGAGCAGGCCCTGTGCCTGGCCGATCCGAACGGACCGGTCGACCTGCCCGGCGCTTACAACATCGTCGAAGACACCTTCCATACCCTGGACCGTACCCTGGAGAATTTCCGCAGCGGCGCCGGCATGGAATGGGGCGAACACCACCCCTGCCTGTTCCACGGCACCGAGCGGTTCTTCCGCGCCGGTTACCATGCGCACCTGCTCGGCGAATGGCTGCCTGCGCTGGATGGCGTGGTGGAGAAGCTCGCCCACAGCGCCAAGGTCGCCGATGTCGGCTGCGGCCACGGCGCCAGTACCGTGCTGATGGCACAGGCTTACCCGAACTCGCAATTCATCGGCTACGACTACCACCCCGAATCGATCCGCATCGCCAGCGAGCGTGCGGCGGCCGCCGGAGTGACCAACGCACGCTTCGAAGTCGCCGATGCGGTGGGCTACCCCGACCGCGACTTCGACCTGATCGCCTTCTTCGATTGCCTGCACGACATGGGCGATCCCGCCGGCGCCGCGCGGCATGCCCGCCAAGCGTTGAAACCCGACGGTCACTGCCTACTGGTGGAGCCGTTCGCCGGCGACAAGGTCGAGGACAACCTAAATCCGGTCGGGCGGGTTTACTACGGCGCGTCTTCGCAGATCTGCGTACCTGTGTCGCTGGCGCGTCATGGGCCCGCATTGGGCGCACAGGCCGGAGAAGCCAAGCTGCGCACGATCATGGTCGATGAGGGTGGTTTCAGCCGCTTCCGGCGCGCTACCGAAACTCCTTTCAACCTGGTGCTGGAAGCGCGGCCGTAACCGGAGCATCCGCACTTTGCAGATCCGAGCTTGTTGTAGATCCGAGCTTGCTCGGATGCTCCAGCTACAAATGCGAACAGCCAAGACAGCCGGGCAAGCTCGGCTCTACAAGGCCGCAGGCACAAATCGTGCTTCTGCCGGTGGCTGCTGACAGGCCTTGGCACCAGGCACGCTAAACTGCGCGTCCTTCCCTGCGCTGGACGCGACCGTGTCCGGCGCTGCTGCTGTTTTGTGTGCCGATGCCTAACGACCCGAAATCATTGCGTTTTCCTTCGCCAAGGCTGCCACAGGGCGGCCAGCTGCGTGCCTGGTGGCGCGCGCCCTCCTCGCCTACCGCTCTGGCCTGGTATCTGGCCCGCGCCGCTGAATCGCACGACGGCCCTTTGCTGGCCGTAGCGCGCGACACCCATGGCGCGCACCAGCTGGAATCGGACCTGCATACCCTGCTGGGCGAAGGTGGCGACCTGCCGGTGTTCCCCTTCCCGGATTGGGAAACACTGGCCTACGACCGTTTCAGCCCGCACCCGGACATCATTTCGCAACGGCTTGCCGCCCTGCATGCCCTGCCCGGCCTGAAGCGCGGCGTGGTGGTGGTGCCGGTGCAGACGTTGATGCAGCGGCTGCCACCGTTGCGTTATGTGGTCGGCGGCAGCTTCGACCTGAAGGTCGGCCAGATTCTGGATTTCGACCAGGAAAAACGCCGTCTGGAAGCCGCCAGCTACCGCAACGTGCCGCAGGTGCTGGACCCGGGCGACTTCGCCATCCGCGGCGGATTGCTCGACGTATTCCCGATGGGCGCAAACGCGCCACTGCGCATCGAACTGCTGGACGACACTGTCGATTCGATCCGCGCCTTCGATCCGGAGAGCCAGCGCTCGCTGGAGAAGATTCCGCAGGTGAAGATGCTTCCCGGCCGCGAGATCCCGCTGGACGATCTGTCGGTGCAGCGCGCGCTGGACGCACTGCGCGAACGCTTCGATGTGGATACGCGGCGCAGTTCGCTGTATCAGGACTTGAAGTCCGGCGTCGCTCCGGCCGGCGTCGAATACTATCTGCCGCTGTTCTTCGAACAGACCGCGACCTTGTTCGATTACCTGGACGCGGCCACGTTGCCGCTGATCGCCGAAGGCGTGACCGAAGCCACCGAAGCGTTCTGGGCGCAGACCCGCAACCGCTACGAGCAGCGGCGCCACGATCTGGAGCGCCCTTTGGTGCCGCCGGAAGAGTTGTACCTGGCGCCGGATGCGCTGCGCGAACGCTTGAACAAGGGCGCGCGCATCGAAGTCTGCGGGCCGGACCATCCTCGCCGCGAGGAAGCGTTGCCGCTGGGCGATCAGCCTGTGCCGGTGCTGCCGCTGGCTGCGAAGGACGCGGAACCGGCCGCGGCGGTGAAGTCGTTTCTTTCCAGCTATCCCGGGCGCGTGCTGGTGGCGGCCGATTCGCCGGGGCGGCGTGAAGCGTTGATGGAAGTGATGCAGGCGGCGGGCTTGATGCCACAGGTAGTGGCGAGCTTTACCGACTTCCTCTCAGATCGTCATCCCCGCGAAGGCGGGGACCCAGCGACTTCCGCTTTGGATGTCGAGGGAAAAACAAAAGCAAAGCCGCTGGATTCCCGCCTTCGCGGGACTCCCAACAGCCGAACGGCTGGTCATGACGATTTGTTGGACGGCGCGGGAGTTGAAATTGCGGGACCACGCTTTGCGATAGCAGTCGCCCCGTTCGAAGACGGCTTCGCCCTCGACAACCCGCAGATCGCGATCCTCACCGAACGCCAGCTGTTCCCCGAGCGTGCCACCCAACCGCACCGCCGCCGCCGCACCGGGCGCGAACCCGAAGCGATCATCCGCGATCTGGGCGAATTGAGCGAAGGCTCCCCCATCGTCCACGAAGACCACGGCGTCGGCCGTTATCGCGGGCTGGTGGTGCTGGAAGCGGGCGGTACGCCCGGCGAATATCTGGAAATCGAATACGCCAAGGGCGACCGTCTGTACGTGCCGGTCGCTCAGCTGCACCTGATCAGCCGCTACTCCGGCGCCTCGGTGGAAACCGCGCCGCTGCATTCGCTGGGTGGCGAAGCCTGGACCAAGGCCAAGCGCAAGGCTGCGGAAAAAGTCCGCGATGTCGCCGCCGAACTGCTGGAAATCCAGGCCCGTCGCCAGGCGCGCGCCGGCCTGGCGCTGCACCTGGACCGGGCCATGTACGAACCGTTCGCCGCCGGCTTTCCGTTCGAGGAAACCCCCGACCAGCACCACGCCATCGAAGCGGTGATCCGCGACCTGGCCAGTTCGCAGCCGATGGACCGCGTGGTCTGCGGCGACGTGGGCTTCGGCAAGACGGAAGTGGCCGTGCGCGCGGCCTTCGCCGCCGCCAGCGCCGGCAAACAGGTCGCGGTGCTGGTGCCGACCACGCTGCTGGCCGAACAGCACTACCGCAACTTCCGCGACCGTTTCGCCGACTGGCCGCTGAAAGTGGAAGTGCTGTCGCGCTTCAAGAGCGCCAAGGAGATCAAGGAAGAGCTGCGCAAGGTCACCGAGGGAACGCTGGACGTGATCGTCGGCACTCACCGTCTGTTGCAGCCCGACGTGAAGTTCAAGGATCTGGGCCTGGTGATCGTCGACGAAGAACAGCGCTTCGGCGTGCGCCAGAAAGAAGCGCTGAAAGCGCTGCGCGCCAACGTGCACCTGCTCACCCTCACCGCGACTCCCATCCCGCGCACCTTGAACATGGCCATGGCCGGCCTGCGCGATCTGTCCATCATCGCCACCCCGCCGCCCAACCGCCTGGCGGTACAGACCTTCATCACCCCGTGGGATGCGCCGCTGTTGCGCGAGTCCTTCCAGCGCGAGTTGGCACGCGGTGGACAGATCTACTTTCTGCACAACGACGTGGAAAGCATCGGCCGCATGCAGCGCGACCTGTCCGAACTGGTGCCCGAGGCGCGCATCGGCGTGGCCCATGGGCAGATGCCGGAACGCGAACTGGAGCAGGTGATGCTGGATTTCCAGAAGCAGCGCTTCAACGTGCTGCTGTGCACGACGATCATCGAATCGGGCATCGACATCCCCAACGCCAACACCATCATCATCAACCGCGCCGACCGTTTCGGTCTCGCGCAGTTGCACCAGCTGCGCGGACGCGTCGGTCGCTCGCATCATCGCGCCTACGCCTATCTGGTGGTGCCGGACAAGCGCGCGATGACCGGCGACGCGCAGCGACGCCTGGAAGCGATCGCGGCGATGGACGAACTGGGCGCCGGCTTCACCCTGGCCACCCACGACCTGGAAATCCGCGGCGCCGGCGAGCTGCTGGGCGAGGATCAGAGCGGGCAGATGGCCGAAATCGGCTTCAGCCTGTACACCGAACTGCTGGAGCGCGCGGTACGCTCGATCCGGCTGGGCAAACTGCCCGACCTGGATGCCGGCACCGCGCACGGCGCCGAGGTCGAACTGCATCTTCCCTCGCTTATTCCGCACGACTACCTGCCCGATGTGCATACCCGGTTGACGCTGTACAAGCGCGTGAGCAGCGCGGCCGATGCCGACGAATTGCGCGATCTTCAGGTGGAGATGATCGACCGTTTCGGCCTGTTGCCGGATGCGGCCAAGCATCTGTTCGCCATCGCCGAGCTCAAACTCGCGGCCACGGCCATGGGTATCCGCAAACTGGACTTGGGCGAAAACGGCGGACGCATCGTGTTCGAATCGCAACCCAATATCGACCCGATGTCGGTGATCCAGATGATCCAGAAACAGCCCAAGCTGTATTCGATGGACGGACCGGACAAACTGCGCATCAAGCTGCCGCTGCCGGAAGCGGCAGACCGTTTCAATGCAGCGAAGGGGCTGCTGGCGGCGCTGGCCAAATCCTGACGCCCACCGGAATTGATTGCGCGTAGGTCGGGGCTACGCCCCCGACGATATCGCGCGATCATGGGCCACGGAGTGTCGGGGGCGTAGCCCCGACCTACGCCTACGCTCTTTGATGTTTTGATTGATTTTGACGACATCCCCGGGGCCTGTTTCTCTGCTCTAATGAACCCGCCAAAGCCGGGAAGGAGACAGTTATGGACACCGCATCGTTGTTGTGGGGCGTGCTGTTCGGTTCGGTGGGCTTGGGCTACTTCCTATATGGAAAGAACCAGAAGGCGTTGGTGCCTGCCTTATGCGGGGTCGTGCTGATGATCTTCCCGTATTTCGTTTCCAGCATCTTGCTGATGGTGGTCGTCGGAGCAGGATTGATGGCGCTGCCGTTCTTCGTCCGCTTCTGAGCGGTGCTGCCTGCCAGGCCTGTCCGTTGCCGGCTGGCCGCCGCGTTGGTAATTGATGGCCCCGTTGTCGCCAGCCGGCGACCGGGAGACCATCGCCGAAGGAGCCAACCATGCGCGTCTCTGCTGCAGCATTCCCGATTCTCGTGCTCCTTGCTGCGCCGCAGGCCCAGGCGGTCACCCAGGCGGAGGCGGAGAAGATCGCCGCCAATTATCTGGCCTCGTTGCCGCCGGCCGACGTCAGCTACGATGCGATCAAAACGGTCATCGGCGATCTGGACGGCGATGGCAAGCCTGAAATCGTGCTCCAGACCGCGTTGCTTGGTCCCACCTACTGGTCCTACCAGCTCGATGTATTCATTGACCACGGCAAGGGCTACCAGCACGCAGGCACTGGTGAGCTATGGGGCGACGTACAGAGCATCGCCATCGACAAAGGCGCAGTGGTGGTGAAGTCGAAGATGCCGGCACCCAACGATCCGCGTTGCTGCCCCACTCTGGACAAGACTTACCGCTACCTGTGGAAAGGCGGAAAAGTGGTCGAAACCAAGTAGCTCCGTCGCCACTCGAAGCGGAGGAGATGGCCGGTCCGTGACGCTTTCTACGCTATCCAATGCTGCAGGGGATTTTTGCAAGTGCTTCCATTGAAGGAGATTGCACGTGGCTTTGACCAGGATAGAGAGTTACGAAGTGATGTACGCCGCCAACCAGTTCGCCCCGCGCATCTGGCTCAAGCATGGCGGTGCCTATATCGGCCAGCTGGTGTTTCACCCCAATGGCCAGACATTGCCCGCCGACGGGCCGGATGCGAACAATCCCTCGCTGCACTACCATCTGGACGACTTCCACAACGCGCTCGATCTGTTGCGCAACGAGAAACCGGTATGGCTGTTGTATTCGGGTACGGGCGGCGGCTTCGAGAACGGAATCAAGACCGATGCCGAAACCACCGGCGAGGGCGAGACGGGATTGAAACGATTCGCCAAAGGCTGACGCGTACATTCGCTGGCGCTGTGCTCGCGGGCATGGCGCTGGCGTTGGCCGCGTGCGCTAGCGCACCGGCACGCGACGCGGATGCAGTCACTTTCATCGTCGTGCGCCATGCGGAAAAAGGCACCGATGATGCGCGCAACCCCTCTCTCAGCGACGCCGGCCAGGCCCGCGCGCGGCGGCTGGCCGCACTGTTGAGCAACGAGCCGGTGCACGCCGCCTACGCCACGGCCTACCGCCGCACTTATCAGACTGCGCAGCCCGTCGCGGCCGATCATTTTTTCCGTATCACCACCTATGATGCGCAAATGCCGGCGTCCCAGTTCGCCGATCAGCTGCGCGCGTTGAACAAGACCGGCACGGTGTTGGTGGTCGGCCACAGCAACACCGTGCCGGACATCGTCGGCGCGCTGTCCGGGCGGCCTGCAGAGGCGATGGGCGACGACGAATTCAATCGTCTCTACCGGATACGCATCGGCGCCGACGGCAAAGCCAGCCTGTCGCAGGAAACCTATTGACGGGCACAAAGCCGTCAGCGTGGCCCATCCCCTGCAGCCGCGTGCACGCGATCCGAACAAGCCCCCGCTAAGCTTCGTGCATGGATACGAATCAGGAAACCGGCGTCTTCGGCGACTGGGACGGCAGCATCGCCGCAGCACGCACCCTGCAATCCGAACTTGCGGGGCGTGTTTCGCTGCACGACGATTTCCCCGAACCGCGGATACTCGCGGGTTTCGACGTGGGCTTCGAGGAAGAAGGCGCAATCACCCGCGCGGCAGTCGTACTGCTCGATGCCGCAACGCTTCAGCCCATCGAATCGCATATCGCCCGTGTTGCGACGTCGATGCCGTACGTACCCGGCCTGCTCAGCTTCCGCGAATTGCCGGCATTGATGGCCGCATTGGCCATGCTGACGCGAACGCCGGATCTGGTCTTCGTAGACGGCCAGGGCATCGCCCATCCGCGGCGGCTGGGAATCGCGGCGCATTTCGGCGTGGCAACGGGATTGCCGGCACTGGGCGTGGCCAAGAAAGTGCTGGCGGGCCGCCATGACGAACCGGGACCGGCACCAGGCGATCGCGCTCCGCTCATCCATCGTGGCGAACAGATCGGTTGGGCGCTGCGCAGCAAAGCGCGCTGCAATCCGCTGATCGTTTCGCCTGGCCACCGCATTTCCATGGACACCGCGGTCGGGTGGGCCATGCGTACGCTGCGTGGCTACCGCTTGCCGGAACCTACCCGCCTGGCCGACCGTATCGCGTCCCGGCGCGGCGAGCTGCCAGCTCGCGTCGCGAGTTCCCTGGATAACGGCAGTCTCTTCTGAGTAGCGCAACAATCCGTTCCCGCCGCGACCCCAGCGATTGGACTTTCCTGTGCCATCCTGCCGCCATTCCCGGAGGCGCCCATGACCACGATCATCACTCCCCGCACCCATGACCTCGGCGGCGGTTTCGAAGTACGCCGCGCCGTGCCCAGCCTGCAGGCCCGCAGCGTCGGACCGTTCGTGTTCGTCGACCATATGGGGCCGGCGATCTTCGAGCCCGGCCGCGGCATAGACGTGCGTCCGCATCCGCATATCGGCCTGGCTACGGTGACTTTCCTGTGGGCCGGCGCGATCAACCACAAGGACACGCTGGGGTCCGAACAGGTGATCCTGCCCGGCGACGTCAACTGGATGACCGCTGGTCGCGGTATTGCCCATTCCGAACGCACGCCGGCCGACGAGCGCGGACGCGGACATGCCGTGCACGGCATGCAGACCTGGGTGGCCTTGCCGAAGCCGGACGAGGAAACAGCGCCGGAGTTCCACCATCACAGCGCTGCCGCTTTGCCCCAATTGCGAAGGAACGGCGCCTTCCTGCGGGTGATCGCCGGGCGCGCCTTCGGAGAGGAGTCGCCGGTGCAGGTGTTCGCCGACACCTTCAATGTCGCTGTCGACTTGGACCCCGACGCCGAACTGACGATCGAGGATGCGTACGCCGAACGAGCTCTTTATATCCTGGAAGGCGATGCGCAGCTGGACGGCGCCGATCTTCCCGATAAGCACCTGGTTCTGCTGGACCCCGGCACGCGACCGGTGCTGCGCGCCAAGACTCCACTCAAAGCCATGCTGCTGGGCGGCGAGCCGCTGGATGCGCCGCGCCACATGTGGTGGAACTTCGTGTCCAGTTCGAAGGAACGCATCGAACAGGCGAAGCAGGACTGGCTGGAGGGAAACTTCGGCCAGATCCCCGGCGAGGTGGAGTTCATTCCGCTGCCAGAACGGTAAGACGCTGCCGTAGGAAACGCAGTGATGTGAGTCATGGAGTTTTTGCGGCGCAACACCTTGCACCTAACGGAAAAGAAACAAACGCGATCATCGCTTCCGCTACTTTGCGCGGGCCGCCAACCGGCGGATCGACACTCTGAGGGGGCAACATGAATCTGGGCAAAAAACTCACGGCCGAGTTCCTCGGCACGTTCTGGCTGGTCCTGGGCGGCTGCGGCAGCGCGGTGCTGGCGGCCAACTTTGGCGGCGACGGCAATCCGCTGGGGATCGGATTTGTCGGTGTTTCGCTGGCTTTCGGCCTGACCGTGCTGACCGGCGCCTACGCGTTCGGCCATATTTCCGGCGGCCATTTCAACCCGGCGGTGAGCCTGGGACTGTGGGCCGGCGGTCGTTTCCCCGCCAAGGACTTGCTGCCCTACATCGTCGCGCAGGTACTGGGCGGCGTCGCCGCCGGCTTCATTCTGCTGCAGATCGCCAAGGGCGGCGGCGGCTTCGCCATCGATCCGACCGCGGCGGGCGCCTTCGCCACCAACGGTTACGACGCGCTTTCCCCGGGAGGTTATACGGTCGCGGCCGCCTTCCTCTGCGAAGTGGTGCTGACGGCGTTCTTCCTGATCGTGATCATGGGTTCGACCCACAAAAACGCCCCCACCGGCTTCGCGCCCATCGCGATCGGTTTGGCGCTGACCTTGATCCACCTGATCAGCATTCCGGTCACCAACACTTCGGTGAATCCGGCGCGTTCTACCGCCGTTGCGGTGTTCGTCGGCTCCGGTGCACTCAGCCAGCTATGGCTGTTCTGGGTAGCCCCGATCCTGGGCGCATTGATCGGCGGCATGCTGTACGGCTGGCTGGGACGCGACGAACCGAGCATCGTCGGTAACGGTTGAACACTTAGCCGGTCAGAAAACAAAAAAGCCGGGCATCGCCCGGCTTTTTTATGGGAGCGTTCTCTGGCTGCGTAACCAAAAAAACCGTTCTTTATTTTTATGACGGCTGAAAAAATTCAGGTGCCGAACACGCTGAATCGCTGCCGGTGGTGCTTCGGCTTCTCGATCTCATCCAGCACCGCAACCGCCAGATCATCTGTGGAAATGCTCGCCGGCTTGCCATCATGCACCGGCGGCACGCCATCGCCGCCAAGTTGGTACTTGCCGGTGCGCTCACCCGGCACCAGCATGGGCGGCGGCGAAACGAAGACCCATTCCAGCTCGCTTTCTTTCTGCAGATCGGTGAGCGCATCGCGCGCACCGCGCGCGCCGGCTTTCCATTCCACTGGAAATTCCTCCGTATCGACCAGCTGCAAGCCGGGCGACACGAACAGGCTGCCCGCACCGCCGATCACCACCAGGCGATCGACACCGGCGTGCCTGGTGCCGGCCACGATCGCGCGCGACGCGCGCAGATGCCTTGCCTGCACATCGTCGGATTCGCCGGCCGAGCTGAAAGCGCTCAACACCACATCACTGCCTGCGACCGCGGCCGCCACCTGCGACGAGTCATAGACATCGGCGGTCTTGACCGTCAGTCCGTCGCCAACCGGTAGTTTGGACGGGTCGCGCACGATGGCCACGACCTGGTGGCCGCGCTGCAACGCTTCATTACGCAACTTGGCGCCAACATAACCGCTGGCGCCGATCAGGGCGATCTTCATGGGTACATTCCTTGGGGGAGAAATCGAACGGTCGGCGCGACTTGCGCGCCGGGATTCAGAACCTGCCTTCCTGGAAATCGACGAAGGCCTGCATCAGTTCCTGTTTGGTGTTCATGACGAACGGGCCATGGCGCATCACCGGCTCGCGCAGCGGCCGGCCCGCGACCACGATCAGCCGCGCACCTTTACTGCCGGCGCGCAGCCGCAACAGATCGCCGCCGCCGAGCACCGCCATCTCGTGGGTTTCGAGTGCACGCGCATCTTCGCCCTCGCCCACCGTCGTTTCGCCTTCGAAGGCATAGGCGAATGCGTTATGGCCTTCAGGCAGCTGGTATTCCCATGCCGTCCCCGCTTCGAGCGCGACATCCAGATAGACCGGGTCGGTCGCCGGCTGCACGATCGGGCCGATCACCTCGCCCACCTTGCCGGCGATCACCTTGACGCTGACGCCGGCTGCCGGACTGGTTACCGGTATGCGGTCGGGCGCATATTCCTGGTACTTGGGATCGGTCATCTTGTCGCGCGCAGGCAGATTCACCCACAGCTGGAAGCCGCGCATGCGTCCGGATTCCTGTTCGGGCATTTCCGAATGCACCAGGCCGCGGCCCGCTGTCATCCACTGCACGCTGCCAGGAGTCAGCAGGCCTTCGTTGCCATGGTTGTCCTTGTGGCGCATACGTCCGTCCAGCATGTAGGTGACGGTCTCGAAACCACGATGCGGATGGCTGGGAAAACCGGCCAGATAGTCCTCCGCGCGGTCGGTGCCGAATTCGTCCAGCAACAGGAATGGATCCAGCTCCGGCAAATCCGGCCCACCGATGACGCGGGTCAGTTTGACGCCGGCCCCGTCGGACGTGGCGCGGCCGCGCACCTTGCGGGTGACGCGAGCGGGTACGGGGGAAGTGACGGCAGTGTTCATGGAGCCTCCTTATTTGGATGTCCACAAGATGGCACCGGCCTGCCGCCGACGGAATGTCGTAACCCGGAACCCTCCGTTCCACCAGCATGGCCCTCTGTAGGAGCGGGCCCTGCCCGCGACGGGCTACCGGTAAAGCTTCTTCGCGGGCAGGGCCCGCTCCTGCAAAGGCATCAGGCTACGTAGATCGACTTTATGTTCATGAATTCATGGATGCCGTGCTCGGCCAGTTCACGGCCGAAGCCGGAGCGTTTGGTGCCGCCGAACGGCAGGCGCACGTCGCTCTTCACAATCGCGTTGACGAAAGCCGCGCCGCACTGCAACTGGCGCGCGACCCGATTTCCGCGCTCGCTATCGCCCGTCCATACGCTGCCGCCCAGGCCGAAACTGGTGTCGTTGGCCACCTTGACCGCCTCGGCCTCATCCTTGACCCGCAGGATGCTGGCGACCGGCCCGAACAGTTCTTCGTCGTAGGCCGCCATGCCGGGCGCCACGGCATCCAGGATCGACGCCGGGTAACCCGCGTGCGAGCCATCCGGCTCGCAACCCAGCAGCGGCTTGGCGCCCTTGGCGATGCTGGCCTGCACCTGCTTGTGCAACTCGTCGCGCAAGTCCTGCCTGGCCATCGGGCCCAAGGTGGTGGCCTCGTCGTTGGGATCGCCGAGTTTGAGTTTGGAAGCGGCGTCGACGAAACGCTGCACGAACGCATCGGCGATGGCGTCCACCACGATGAAACGCTTGGCCGCGATGCAGGTCTGGCCCACGTTGCCGAAGCGCGAAGCCACCGCGCTGGTTACGGTTTTATCCAGATCGGCGTCTTCCAGCACTACGAACGCATCGCTGCCGCCCAGCTCCATCACGCACTTCTTCAGCTGCTCTCCGGCATTGGCGGCGATCGAACGCCCTGCCCGTTCGCTGCCGGTCAAAGTCACCGCGGCGACGCGCTTGTCGCGCAGCACATCGGCGGCCTGGTCGTTGTCGATGTGCAGCGCTGCGAACACTCCAGCCGGAAGCCCGGCATCGCGCAGCGCTTCGGCGATGATGTCCGCGCAGCGCGGAACGTTGCTGGCGTGCTTGAGCACGGCCACATTGCCCGCCATCAGGGCGGGGGCGAGAAAGCGGAACACCTGCCAGATCGGGAAATTCCACGGCATCACCGCCATCACGCAGCCGATGGGCTCGAAACGCACATAGCTGATGCTGGCTTCGGTAGCGATCGGCTGGTCTTGCAGGTAGCCGGCCGCGTATTCCGCGTAGTAATCGCAAGCGTCGGCGCACTTGTCCACTTCGGCCAGGGCTTCTTTGCGCAGCTTGCCCATCTCGGCGGTCATGATCTTCTGGATGTCGTCGCGACGGGCACGCAGCTGCGCCCCCACCTTGCGCAGCAATTCGCCACGTTCGGAAAGCGGACGTGCGGACCATGCCGGGAACGCGGCTGCAGAGGCCGCCAGGATCGACTCGACAGCTGCGCCGTCCATCAGTTCCAGCGAGTATTCGACCTTACCGGTCGCGGGGTTTACGGTATCAACGGTCATGATCATGATTGCCAGTTTAGAACCAAGTAATTCTGCCAGCGAGCAGGTTAGTCGGCCGTAGAGGTCTCCCCCTTTGCAACGCTTTTCAACAGCCGAATGGCTGGTCAAAAGGGGGATCGAGGGGGATTTGCTTTTGCTCTTAGCGCCTGGCGCAGCAACAAGGGAAAGCAACATCAAGAGCAAATCCCCCTTAGCCCCCTTTGTCAAAGGGGGCAAAGCAGCGTCAGCCGTTATCCTGCAGCGCCAGCTGCATATCCCGCTGGCGCCGCTTCTCCTCGCGGTTCATCAAGTACCAGCCAATGAACGCGGCCACCGACACCACCACGATCATGATCGTGGCCAGCGCATTGACCTGCGGGTTGAGTCCGCGCCGCGCCGAAGAGAACACGACCATGGGCAAGGTGGTGGAACTGGGGCCGGACACGAAGCTGGCGACCACCACATCGTCCAGCGAAAGAGTGAAGGCAAGCAGCCATCCGGAAACGATGGCAGGGGCGATGATAGGCAGCGTGATCAGGAAGAACACCTTGACCCGGTTCGCGCCCAGGTCCATCGCCGCTTCCTCCAGCGACTTGTCCAGTTCGGCCATGCGCGAAGACAGCACTACGGTGACGAAGGCCAGGGTGAAGGTCACGTGCGCGATCCAGATCGACAGGATGCCGCGCGGAGCGAGGCCGATCAGACTGCCCAGCGACATGAACATCATCAGGATGGACAGGCCCAGGATCACTTCCGGCATCACCAGCGGAGCGGTGATCAGCGCGCCGAACAGGGTCTTGCCGTGGAAACGCCGCATGCGCGTCATCACCAGCGCAGCCATCGTGCCCAGGATCACCGCGGCGGTGGCGGTGAAGAATGCGATCTTGATGCTGATCCAGGCCGCGCCCAGCATCTGATCGTTCTGCAGCAGCTTGCCGTACCACTTGAGCGAGAAGCCCGACCACACCGTTGCGAGCTTGTTCTCGTTGAAGGAATAGAACATCAACACCAGGATGGGTATGTACAGAAACCCGAATCCCAGCGCCAGGATCAGCCAGGTCGGCCAGCGCTTGGCGAGGCTGCTCATGTCAGCCTCCCTTCGATCTCGCTCTGCTGCACGCGGTTGAAGATGAGGATCGGGATCAACAGCAGTCCCAGCATGACGATCGCCACGGCCGAGGCAGTGGGCCAGTCGCGGTTGTTGAAGAACTCATTCCACAGCACGCGCCCGATCATCAAGGTATCCGGGCCGCCCAGCAGTTCCGGAATCACGAACTCGCCGACCGCCGGAATCATCACCAGCATGCAACCGGCGATGATGCCGGCCTTGGATAGCGGCAGCGTGATCTTGAAGAAGGCCTTCCACGGTTTGGCGCCAAGATCGTAGGCGGCCTCCAGCAGACGGTGGTCGTGCTTGACCAGGTTGGTGTAGAGCGGCAGCACCATGAACGGCAGATAGCAGTAGACGATGCCTATGTAGGCGGCGGTGGGCGTATTGGAGATCTGCAGGGGCTCGCTGATCAGGTGCAGCTTCATCAGCAGATTGTTGAGCAGCCCGTTGGGCTTGAGGATGCCGATCCACGCATAGACGCGGATCAGGAACGAAGTCCACGAAGGCAGAATCACCAGCATCATGGCGATATTGCGCGCCGAGGGCGGCAGCCGCGCGATGACGTAAGCCATCGGGTAGCCGATCAGCAGCGCCAGAAAGGTGGAGATGGCGGCAATCTTGATGGAGCTCAGATAGGCCTGCACGTACTGCGAATCGGTGAACAGGCCTATGTAGTTGCTGAGATTCAATTTCAGCGACAACGCGTTGTCCACGTACTCCAGCACCGGTGTGTACGGCGGCATCGCGATGGCGAGCTTGGAGAAGGATATCTTCAGCACGATCAGGAACGGGATGGCGAAAAATACCAGCAGCCACAGATACGGAACCGAAATAACCGCCCAGCGCGGGTGCGGAAACACCTTCTTCAGGATGGCGTTCATGAGGTCAGCACCACGCCTTCGTTGTCGCCCCACGACACCCAGACTTCGTCGCCCCAGGTCATCCCTTCGCTGGCCCAGCGCTGCTGGTTGGCGAAGTTGGCCATGAACTTGTAGCCGCTGGGCAGGCGCACGTGGAAGACGGAATGGCTGCCGAAATACGCGATGTCCTCGATCTTGCCGCGCGCCTTGTTGTAACGCTGGTCGGGTTCTTCCTTGCTGATCGACACCTTTTCGGGCCGCACGCCGAACGAGACTTCCTGCCCTTCGTAGCCGGAGATGCCGTGGCCTACATAGATGGCGCTATCGAGCGAGGGCGACAGGATGGTCACATAGTCGGCCATGTCCTCGTCGACCTTGCCTTGGAACATATTCACCGAACCGATGAACTCGGCGGCGAAGCGGCTGGTGGGAGATTCGTATATTTCGTCGGGCGTGCCGACCTGGCGGATGCGGCCCGAATCCATAAGAGCGATGCGCGTGGCCATGGTCATGGCCTCTTCCTGATCGTGCGTCACCATCACGCAGGTCACGCCCGAGGTCTCGATGATGTTGACCAGCTCCAGCTGCATCTGCGAGCGCAACTTCTTGTCCAGCGCGCCCATCGGCTCGTCCAGCAGCAGCAGCTTGGGGCCTTTGGCCAGCGAACGCGCCAGCGCCACGCGCTGCTGCTGTCCGCCGGACAATTGATGCGGCTTGCGCTTGGCCAGCTTTCCCAACTGCACCAGCGCAAGCATCTCGTCGACGCGTTTTTTGATCGCGTCCTTCGACAATCCGTCCTGCTTCAGGCCGAAGGCGATGTTCTGCTCCACGGTCATGTGCGGAAACAGCGCGTAGGACTGGAACATCATGTTGATGGGGCGTTCGTAGGGCGGCAGATCGTTCATGATCTGCCCATCCAGGTAGATCTTTCCCGAAGTCGGTTTCTCGAAGCCGCCCAGGCAGCGCAGCAGAGTGGATTTTCCGCAACCCGAGCCGCCCAGCAGCGCGAAGATCTCGCCCTTGCGTATGCTCAGATCGGTATCCTCGACCGCGACGAAACCATCGAACTCCTTGCGCACATCGACGATCCGCAGGTAGTCCTCGCTGCCCTTACCGTTCGGATTCGCATTTAACTGTTCCGTCGCCATCATTGTCCCCAGAAGTTATGGCAGCCAATTTTCTGCAATTCGAACGACCCACTGGATTCCGTTCGTGGTGAGCCTGTCGAACCACGCTGTTGGCGCGATATGCCAGTTTTCGGTAGTCGCGCCTCCGCTCGGAAAGCGTGGTTGGACAGGCTCACCACGAACGGGTTTTATGTTCGCTTTCCCATTCAACGCCATGTGGGCCATCGATATTTATCTTTGCAGTCAGAACGTTCGAATCAAGAACAATCCGCATGCAGGCTTCTGTCTCTTTTTTACTCTCTCAACGAATCGGGGCAGGCGTTGCCGCCTGCCCCGTTCGCGCGTTTACTTGCCGGTCTTCAACTCGGTCCAGATCCGGGTGTAGAGCTTGTCGACCTCCGGCGGAATGATCGCGAAGGTGAACAACTTCGCCGCTACTTCCGGCGGCGGGTAGACCGTCGGGTCCTCGGTGATGCTCTTTTCCATCAGTTCCTTGGCCTTGGGAACGGCATTGGGATAGCTGATGAAGTTGGAGTTGTTGGCCATCACCTGCGGGTCCAGCAGATTGTTGATGTAGGCGTAGGCCTCATCCACGTGTTTGGCATCCTTGGGAATGGCCAGCATGTCGAACCACTGAGGCGCGCCTTCCTTCGGAATGGCGTAAGCGATGTTGACCCCATTACCGGCTTCGGCCGCGCGATCGCGCGCCTGGATGATGTCGCCCGACCAGCCCACCACCAGGCAGATATCGCCGTTGGCCAGCGCATCGATGTACTGCGAGGAGTGGAAGTTGGTGATGTAGGGACGGATGCTCTTCAACAGCGCCGCCGCCTTGTTGATGACCACCGGGTCGGTGCTGTTGGGGTCTTCGCCCAGGTAGTTGAGCGTGATCGGGATCAGCTCCGAAGGCGTATCCAGCACGGTGACGCCGCAGGACTTGAGTTTGGAGATGTTCTCCGGCTTGAACACGATATCCAGACTGTTGGTCAGGTCGGTGCTGCCGAGCGCGGCCTTGACCTTGTCCACGTTGTAGCCGATGCCCGTGGTGCCCCACATGTACGGAATCGCGTACTTGTTGCCCGGATCCTGCGACTCCAGTTTCTTCATCATCACCGGATCGAGATTGGCGTAGTTGGGGATCTTGGATTTGTCCAGCGGCAGGAACACGCCGGCCTGGATCTGGCGCCCCAGGAAGTTCATCGTCGGCACCACCACGTCGTAGCCGCTGGCGCCGGCCAGCAGCTTGGTCTCCAGCACTTCGTTGCTGTCGAACACGTCGTAGGTGACCTTGATGCCGGTCTTCTTCTCGAAGTTGGCGTTGGTGTCCTCTGCGATGTAATCGGACCAGTTGTAGACGTTGACGCTCTTGTCGCCCTCGGCGGCCGTGGCGGCTTTGTCGCCGCCCTTGCCTCCGCATGCGGCAAGCATGCACACGGCGATCATTGCACCCAGCATTCGCAGTTTCATCGCACTCTCCAGATGGCCCGAAAGGGCTTGTTGTTGACACCCGTACTCCGCTGCTTGCGGAGCGCCCGTTATTCCCTTCCCAACTAATCGCTCGACTACTTGCCCAGCTCTGCGGCGGTCTCGTTCAACGCTTTCCAGGCCTTCTCGAACAGCTCGTCGATCTGGTCCCGGCTGACGATCAGCGGTGGCGACAGCAGCATGGCATCGTAAGTGGCGCGCAGGATCAGCCCGTTGGCCAATGCCTTGTCGCGGCACAGCTGCCCCACTTTACCGCGATCATCGAAGAATGCACGCCGGCCTTTGTCCGGCACCAGCTCCAGCGCACCGACCATGCCGGCGATGCGCGCTTCGCCGACCAGGCGGTGTTCGCCCAGTTCGGCCCAACGCTTGGCCAGGTAGGGGGCGGTATCGTTCTTGCAGGTCTCGACGATCTTTTCGTCCTGCAGGATGCGGATGTTCTCCAGCGCCACCGCCGTGCACACCGGATGCCCCGAATAGGTGCAGCCATGCGCCAGCTCTCCGCCCTGATCGGCCAGCACCCCGGCAACGCGGTCGTTGAACATGGCCGCGCCCAGCGGGATGTAGCCGGAGGTGATTCCCTTGGCCAGGGTCATCACGTCGGGCATGAAGCCGAAGTAATCCGAAGCGAACCATTCGCCAGTGCGTCCGAACCCGCAAATCACCTCGTCGGCGACCAGCAGCACGTCGTACTTGCGGCAGATGCGTTCGATCTCCGGCCAGTAAGTCCTGGGCGGTATGTACACGCCGATCGCACCCATGATGGGTTCGCCGATGAACGCGGCCACGCGGTCTGGCCCCAGCTCCAGGATCTTGGCCTCGAGGCGTTGCGCGGCGACCAGTCCGTATTCGTCGGGGTCCATGTCGCCGCCGTCGGCGAACCAGAACGGCGGGTCGATATGGTGGATGTCGGGAATGGGCAGGCCGCCCTGCTTGTGCATGCCGGCCATGCCGCCGAGGCTGGCGCCGGCCATGGTGGTGCCGTGGTAGCCGTTGTGGCGGCCGATGAAAATGTTCTTCTGCGGCTGGTCCTGCACCGTCCAGAAATGCCGCACCAGACGCAGGATGGTGTCGTTGGCTTCGGAACCGGAGTTGGTGAAGAACGCGTGGTTCAAATCACCCGGAGTAAGTTCGGCCAGCTTGGCGGCGAGCAGGATGGTGGGCTCGGTAGTGCACTGGAAGAAGCTGTTGTAGTAGGCCAGCTGCGTCATCTGTTTGGATGCGGCCTCGCCCAGCTCCTTGCGCCCATAGCCGATGTTGACGCACCACAGGCCGGCGAAAGCATCCAGCAGTTTGTGGCCTTCGGCGTCCCACACATAGGCGCCTTCGCCCTTGGTCAGAATGCGGGTTCCCTTCTTGGCCAGCGCCGCGTTGTCGTTGAACGGGTGCAGATGATGCGCCGCATCGAGCTGTTGCAGAGTGCGGGTGTCTAGGTGATCCATGAAAACTCCGACTTGTGGTCCCTTGTAGGAGCGGGCCCCGCCCGCGACGCTTTCGCGGCATGGTGAATAGAGCGTAGCGGGCAGGGCCCGCTCCTACAGGATTCATACGTTCAACAACAAAAACTCCCGCTCCCACGAACTGATCACGCGGAAGAAGGTCTCGTATTCCTTGCGCTTTACCGAAACATAGGCGCGCACGAAGCGCGCGCCCATCAGCTCCTGCAGCGGCTTGCAGGTTTCCAGCTCGTCCAGCGATTCGCCCAGCGAACGCGGCAATTCGAAACCCACATCCTGCGCGCTGCTGGCCAGCGGCGCGGTGGCCTTCAAGCCTTCGCGTATGCCCAGCAGACCGCATGCCAGTGTTGCCGCCATCGCCAGATAAGGATTGGCATCGGATCCGGCGAAGCGGCTTTCCACGCGCGTGTTCTCCGGCGTATCCATCGGCACGCGCAAACCGCAGGTGCGGTTGTCGTAGCCCCACTGCACGTTGATCGGCGCCACCTGCCCCAGCGCCAGACGGCGATAGGAATTGACGTTGGGCGCGAAGAACGCCATCGCCATCGGCACGTACTTCTGCAGACCGCCCAGATACTGGTTGAATACCTTGCTCTGCTTGCCTTCGGACTTGCCGGTGAAGACATTGTTGCCCTTTTTGTCCAGCATGCTCTGGTGGATATGCATGGCGCTGCCGGGCTCGTTCTCCATCGGCTTGGCCAGGAAGGTGGCGTAGATGCCGTGGCGCATCGCCGCTTCGCGCATGGTGCGCTTGAAGAAGAACACCTGGTCGGCGCGCGACAACGCATCGGCGTGGGTGAAGTTCACTTCCAGCTGCGCCGCGCCGGATTCGTGGATCAATGTGTCCACGTCCAGTTCCATCGCATCGCAGTAGTCGTACATCAGGTCGAGGATGGGGTCGAACTCGTTGACCGCATCGATCGAATAGGACTGGCGTGCGGTTTCGGGGCGGCCGGAGCGGCCGGCCGGCGGCAGCAGCGGGAAATCGGGGTCGGTGTTTTTCTGCACCAGGAAGAATTCGAGTTCCGGCGCGACCACCGGTTGCAGGCCGGCTTCCTCGTAGGCCGCCAACACGCGCCTGAGCACGTTGCGCGGGGCCAGATCGTGCGGCTTGCCGTCCTTGGTATAGCAGTCGTGGATCACCTGCGCGGTGGGATCGGTGGCCCAGGGCACCATGCGTACGGTGTCCGGATCGGGGCGCAGGAACATGTCCGAATCCGAGGGTGAGGTCAGATCGTAATAATCGTCCGGATAGTCGCCGGTAACAGTGGTGGCGAAGATGCCCTCCGGCAGACGGGTGCCGTAGTCGTGGGAGAACTTGTCGGCGGGAATGATCTTGCCGCGCGCGATGCCGGTGATGTCCGGCACCAGGCATTCGACTTCGGTGATGCTGCGTTCCTTCAGCCAGCGTCGCAACGAGCTTTCCGGTTTTTCCGGCACGGATTTTTTCTGGGCCTGGCGTTGGGTCATAAGTTCGCTTCAGTGATTGCGTTGTGCGGCGCGCACGCGGCAGGCGTCGCCGAATGCCTGGAATATGCCAAGGTAGAACGGGTTTTCGGTGACACGCCATTCCGGGTGCCACTGCACGCCCAACACGAAGCCCGGACCTTCATGGCGGAAGGCTTCCACCAGCCCGTCCGGCGCCACGGCTTCGACCTTCAGTCCGCGGCCCAAGCGCGCGACGCCCTGCCCGTGCAGCGAATTGACCTGCGCCGACGGCGCGCCCGCAACCCTGGCCAGGATGCCGCCCGGATTGAAAGTCACCGCGTGGACCGGCGCGTACTGCTTGTCGAGCGGATCGTTGAGGTTCTCGCGGTGGTCCAGAAAACCGGGCTGCTCATGCACCTTCTGGTACAGCGTGCCGCCAAAGGCGACGTTCACTTCCTGGAATCCGCGGCAGATCGCCAGCACCGGCAAGCCCATCTCCAGCGCCACCGGCACCAGCGCGAGCGTGTTCGCATCGCGGGCGGGGTCGTGCAGGTTGCCTTCGTAGCTGGGCTCGTCGCTGTAATGACGCGGCTCGATGTTGCTGACCGATCCGGTCAGCAACAGTCCGTCCAGCCCTTCCAGCAATGCCGCGGGGGGCAGCGCCGGCTGCAGCGTGGGCAACAGCACAGGCAGCGCCCCAGCTCCTTCCACCACCGCCCGCAAGTACTTCTCGCCAACCGCGAGGAAGGGATGTGGACCGATTTGTTTACGGTCGGTGGGAACGCCGACCAGCGGCAGGCTGGCCATCGGGGGAGGCTCAAAAAAAGCGTGTCCGCAACTTAACCCGCCTGTTTTATTTTTACAACACCAGCCACCAGACTGCCGCTTTTATCCCGGTAATGGTGCGTTGCGGCACCATTTCAGGACACTTCAGAGCATCGATGTCGTCAAACGCGTTGAGTATTCTTGACAGCCCAAGCTCTCTGGTAAGCTGCCGCGAACCGCCCGTGACGCCACCATGACCCGCATTCCAGACACCTCCCTTCCTGACCTTCTACCGATTTCGCCGGCAGATGCAGCCACCTTGCGGCAGCTGCCCGATTGCGAGCTGGTCGATCTGCTGCTGCCCGACATGAACGGGCTGTTGCGCGGCAAGCGCGTCACCCGCGATGCATTGGAAAAGGTCTATGCGGACGGCGTGTGCCTGCCGATGTCGCTGATCGCCACCGACATCACCGGCAACACGGTGGAGGAAACGGGCCTGGGTTACGACATCGGCGACGAGGACCGCATCTGCCGTCCTGTTTCCGGATCGTTGCGTCCGGTGCCCTGGTCGCCGCGGCCGATGGCGCAATTGCTGTTGTCGATGGAAGACTCCAAAGGCGGCGCTTTCGAAGCCAATCCACGCGAAGTGCTCAAGCGCGTATTGGAACGCTATGCCGCCCGTGGCCTCAAGCCGGTGGTAGCGGTGGAACTGGAGTTTTACCTGTTCGATGCGCATCTGGATGCCGACGGCAGGCCGCGCCCGCCGGTCAATCCGGTGACTGGCCGGCGCAGCAGCAGCACGCAGGTCTACTACATGGAAGACCTCAACGATTACCGCGGCTTCACCGATGCGGTATCGGCCGCATGCAAGGCGCAAGGCATTCCTGCCGACACGGCCGTGGCCGAATACGCGCCGGGCCAGTTCGAAATCAACCTCAAGCACCGCGACGATGCCCTGTTGGCCTGCGACGATGCGGTCATGCTGAAGCGCGCGATCAAAGCCGTAGCCCAGCAGCAGGGCGTGCAGGCCAGCTTCATGGCCAAACCTTTCGCCGATCAGGCCGGCAATGGGCTGCATATCCATGCCAGCGTGCTGGACGGGAACGGCGACAATATCTTCGCTTCCACGCCCGAAGCGCCTGCGGACACCCTGAAACACGCCATCGGCGGCCTGCAGCGCAGCGCCAAGGACAGCCTGCTGCTGTTCGCACCGCACGCCAACAGTTATCGGCGCTTCGTGCTCAACGCTTTCGTGCCGCTCAACGATGCCTGGGGCTACAACAACCGCACCGTGGCCATGCGCATTCCGCACAGCAACGAGGCCAACACCCGCATCGAACACCGTATCGCCGGCGCAGACGCCAATGTCTACCTGGTCACCGCCGCCGTGCTTGCCGGCATGCTGCACGGGCTGGAGAACGGTTTCGATCCCGGCCCGCCGGTGGTCGGCAACGCCTACGAACAGACCGAGATCCGTACGCCGTACTGGCGCCAGGCCATCGACGACTTCATGGGCAGCGATTTCATTCGCGAGCAGTTCGGCGAATCGTTCCGCCATATTTACGGCCAACAGAAGCTCAAGGAAATGCATACGTTCTATACGCAGGTAACCACGCTGGAATACGACTGGTATCTGCGAGCGGTGTGATGCTTCCCTTCTCCCCTTGTGGGAGAAGGTGCCCGAAGGGCGGAAGAGGGGTACGAGCGAAGCGAGTGCTCCTGCATTTTCGCTAAGATCAAAATGGATCCCAGCATTCGCTGGGATGACGATGCGGGGGGGTTGTCACTGATGTCCACTTCCGACAAGTCTGCCTACCCACCCAGCTGGTACGCCGCCAGCGCCACCCCACTGTTGGAACAATCGACGCTGCAAGGCCGCATCGAAGCGGACATCTGCATCCTCGGCGCCGGCTACACCGGCCTGTCCGCCGCGCTAGAACTGGCCGAAGCCGGCTACAAGGTGGTTGTACTGGAAGCCGAGCGCATCGGCTGGGGCGCCTCCGGGCGCAACGGCGGCCAGGCTATCGCCGGCTTCAGCTGCGGCGAAGCCAAACTGGAATCGCTGGTGGGTTTCGACGACGCGCGCAGGATGTTCGACCTGTCGCGCGAAGGCCTGCAATGGCTTCGCGAGCGCATCCGCAAGCACGACATCGCCTGCGACTGGCGCGACGGCCACGCTACCGTGCCCATCAAGCCGCGCCAGCAGAAGGAAATCCTGGCTGCGGTCGAAGACTTCAATACGCGGTACGACTATCCCGTCGAATGGTGGAATCGCGAGAGACTGCGGGAACAGCTCGCCAGCGACCGTTACCTGGGCGCGCTCTACGATTCGAACAGTGGCCACCTGCATCCGCTGGAATACGCGCTGGGCCTGGCACGCGCGGCGATGGCCGCTGGCGTGCGCATCTTCGAGCATTCGCGGGCGACGCAGCTCGTACGCGGCGCCAAGCCCGTGTTCAAGACCGCGCAGGGCGAAGTGCGGTGCGATTTCGCCATCCTCGCCGGCAATGCGCTGGTGCACGGTATCGCGCCAGAACTGGATTCGAAGATCATGCCGGTCGGCACCTATATCGGCGCGACCGTTCCATTGGGTGAGGAACGCGCTCAGTCGCTGGTCCGCAACGACATGGCCGTGGCCGACACCAACTGGGCGCTGGACTATTTCCGCCGCAGCCGCGATCACCGCCTGCTTTTCGGAGGCCGGGCCAGCTACTCCACCCTGCCCCCGCCCAACCTGCGCGGCACCATGACTCGGCGCATGCGCCGCGTGTTCCCGCAGTTGGCCGATGTGGAAATCGAATACGTGTGGGGCGGCTACATCGACATCTCGCTCAATCGTGCGCCGCATTTCGGACGGCTGACGCCCAACGTCTATTTCGCGCAGGGATTTTCCGGACATGGCGTCGTTGCGACCGGACTGGCCGGAAAACTCATGTCAGAGGCGATACGCGGGCACTCGGAACGGCTGGACCTGTTCGCGAAGATCCCGCACCTGCCCTTCCCCGGCGGCCGTGCCTTGCGCACGCCGATGCTGGTCGCGGCAATGGCCTGGTACAAACTTCGCGATGCACTGTGGTAATCGACTTGTAGAGCCGAGCTTGCTCGGCTGCTTTCGGCACGGAATCAAAAGCATCCGAGTGAGTTCGGGTCTGCAGGGCAAGGCAAGAGCAGCCGAGCAAGCTCGGCTCTACAAGGATCAAGGTTTCTTGCGCGGAGCCAGCAGCAGCGCAATCAAGGTCAGCGTGGCCGCTGCAGCAAGGTAATAACCCACATGCGAGACTCCATGCCTGGTCGCCAGGTAGGTGGCGATGGAGGGCGTCAGTGACGCTCCCAGAATGCCCGCCAGATTGAAGGCCAATGAGGCCCCGGTGTAGCGCACGGCGGTGGGGAACATATCGGCGAGCAAGGTGCCGCACGGCCCGTAGGTCAAGCCGGTGACCGTCATGCCGATGATCAGGAACAGCAACACGCCTGCGCCGCTGCCGGCGCTGAAAAGCGGCCCGTAGAACAGTCCGAATACGATGATCGAGATCGTGGCCAGCACCATCGCCAAGCGCCGGCCGTACCGGTCCGCCAGCAACGCCGATACCGGAATGCCCGCCCCGAAGAACAGTACGGCGATCATCAGCATCAACAGGAATTGTTCGCGCGTGTAGCCGAGCTGCGCGGTTCCCCAGGACAGGTTGAAAACGGTCATGAGGTAGAAGAGAACGAAGGTGGAGACCAGCGCGAAGGTCCCCGCAAGCAAGGCGCCGGGGTATTCGCGCAGCACCGTCAGTATCGGCAGGCGCACGCGTTCGCCCTTGTCCAGCGTCTTCTGGAAATCGGGCGTCTCGGCGATGCGCAAGCGCACCCACAGGCCGACGAAAACCAGCGCAGCGCTGGAGAGGAACGGGATACGCCAGCCCCACGCCAGGAACTGGGTGTCGTCCATCATTTCGGTCAGCAGCAGGAAGATGCCGGTCGAGCACAGGAACCCCAGCGGCGCTCCCAGTTGCGGGAACATCCCGTACCACGCGCGCTTACCCGGCGGCGCATTCTCCGTCGCAAGCAGCACCGCCCCGCCCCACTCGCCGCCAAGCCCCAGCCCCTGGCCGAAGCGGCAGATAGCCAGCAGCACCGGCGCCGCCACGCCGATGCTGGCATAGGTAGGCAACAGGCCGATGGCGATGGTGGAAAGGCCCATGGTCAGCAACGCCGCCACCAGCGTGGCCTTACGCCCGACCCGGTCGCCGAAATGCCCGAACAGCGCCGATCCCACCGGCCGTGCGAAGAATGCCAGGGCGAAGGTGATCAGGGATTTGAGGGTGGCGGTAGCCGGGTCGCTTTCGGGAAAGAACAGCTGCGGAAAAACGATCACCGCGGCGGTGGCGTAGATGTAGAAATCGAAGAATTCGATGGTGGTGCCGATCAGGCTGGCGAACAGGACGCGGCGGGGCGAATTGGCAACTGCCGGGATTGTGGTGGTCGTCATCGTCTACGATCTGGCTTGGCTGGCTGGATTCTGGCAGATTAATTCGCCGCCAGCGCACTCTCGCCAAAGGAGGCATGCTGTGGACGAAGACCTCGACCGACTGACCCAGGCAGAATTGATTGCGGAAGCGCGCAGATTGCGCGCAGCCATCCGCAAGCACCGCGACTCGACCCTGCACGAGCTTTGCTGGCACCACCCGGATCTGTGGGGCTTGCTTCCGGAGAAGAGCGATCCCCAGCCTACGGTTCCGGAATGGCCGCAATTCATGCGCGGCTGCATCCACTATCGGCAGTCGTTAGACAGGCAATTGGCTGATGCCGAGCGCTCCAGCGTTGAGTTCAAGAAATCCGATAGATCGTAGGAGGTCTTGGAGCGCGTAGGAGCGACGTGAGTCGCGAATGAAAAGATCGCGAAATTCCGTTCGCGACTCACGTCGCTCCTACGCGCTCCTACGACGGTCCTGCCGCACCAACTTCAATCCCAATCGTCCTTGTAGACGAACTTCGGCATTTCCCAGTGGTAGCGGATGGCCAGCATGCGCACCACGAAGCCGGTCACCATTGCGATCACCATTCCTACATCGTGGTCGATACCCACATGCGGCGCGGTCATGTAGATCGCGCCGGCCAACAGCGAGACGCTGGCGTACAGCTCCTTGCGGAACAGCAGAGGCACCTGCGTGCAAAGCACATCGCGCAACACGCCGCCGAAGGTTCCGGTGATCATGCCGCTGACCAGGATGATCAGCCAATGCAGATGCAGTCCCTTGGCGATATCGCAGCCGACCACGGTGAATACGACCAGCCCAAGCCCATCCAGTACGAGGAAACTGGTGCGCAGGCGCTTCATCATCGGCGCCACCAGTATGGTGACCAGCGCAGCGGCCAGCACGATCACCAGATAGCTGGGATGTTCTATCCAGCTCAGCGGATGACGCCCCAGCAGCACATCGCGCAACGTGCCGCCGCCCAGCGCCGTGACGACGGCGATCACGCACACGCCCAGCCAATCCATTTGGCGCCGCCCCGCCACCAGGGCGGCGCTCATCGCTTCGACCGCGATCCCGATCAGGAAAAGAACATGTAGCAGCACTTGTCTTTCTCCGCCGCGCCGATCAGCTACCCAGATTGATCCAGGTTGCCTTCACCTCGGTGTATTTGTCGAAAGCGTGCAGCGACTTGTCGCGGCCGTTGCCGGATTGCTTGTAGCCGCCGAACGGCGCGGTCATGTCGCCGCCGTCCCAGTAGTTCACCCACACGCTGCCCGCGCGCAGCTTGCGCGCGACGCGGTGCGCACGGCTGATGTCCTTCGTCCACACGCCCGCCGCCAGGCCGTATTCGGTGTCGTTGGCCATGCGCAGCGCCTGCTCTTCGGTGTCGAAGGCGATCACCGACAACACCGGCCCGAAGATTTCCTCGCGCGAGATCGTGTGTTCGTGTGCCACTTCGTCGAACACGGTCGGTTCGATATAGCTGCCGCCCGGCACCGTGTCGGCGCGTTTGCCGCCCAGCACCAGCCTGGCGCCTTCGGCCACGCCTTTTTCGATGTATCCCAACACCCGGCTGGTCTGCGTTTCGTCGACCATCGCGCCCATCGGCGCGCCCGGCTCGAAAGGATGCCGCGGCTGCATCTTGCGGCCGGCCTCGACCACGCGCGCCACGAATTCTTCCTTGATCGAACGCTCCACCAGCAGGCGCGAGGCCGCGGTGCAGACCTCGCCCTGGTTGTAGAAGATGCCGCTGGCCGCCGCTTCGGCCGCTTTGTCCAGATCGTGCGCGTCGGCGAACACCAGGTTGGGGCTCTTGCCGCCGCACTCCATGTAGGCACGCTTGAGATTGGAACGGCCGGCGCACTGAAGCAGCTGCTTGCCGACCGCGGTGGAACCGGTGAAGACCAGGCCATCCACGTCCATGTGCAGGGCCAGCGGTTCGCCCGCTTGCTTGCCGAAACCGGGCACCACGTTGAAGACGCCGGCGGGAATGCCGGCTTCCATCGCGATCTCGGCCAACCGTATCGCACTCAAGGGAGATTTCTCCGAAGGCTTCAACACCACCGAATTGCCCATCGCCAGCGCCGGCGCCAGTTTCCAGGTCGCCATCAGCAGCGGGAAATTCCACGGCACGATGGCGCCGATCACGCCCAACGGTTCGCGCGTCACCAGTCCCAGCTCGTCGGGACCGGTCGCGGCGACTTCGCCATAGACCTTGTCCAGCGCCTCGCCCGTCCAGGCCATGCAGCGGATCGTCGCCGCCACATCGACCTGACGTGCGTCGGTGACCGGCTTGCCCATGTCCAGGGATTCCAGCACCGCGAGTTCGTCGCCGTACTGCTCGATCAGCTGCGCGAACTTCAGCAGCACTTTCTTGCGGTAGGTGGGCTTGGCTTCCGACCATGCGCCCGAATCGAAGCTGCGGCGCGCGGCGATCACCGCGCGTTCGATATCCTCGGCAGCGCATTCGGCCACGCGTCCCAGCGAACGGCCATCGATCGGACTGATGCAGTCGAAGGTCTTGCCGTCGGCGGCATCGACGTACTTGCCGTCGATGAAGGCCCGGGTGCGGATATTCAGTCCGTCGGCGAGGGCTTGCCAGTTGTCGCGGGTGCGGGGGGCGTTCATAAGTAACTCCAATCGAACAACGGAAAATTGAGCTGACAACGCTTTGGTTTCTTGCTGAAACACTCCCGTGAGTCGCGGCAAGCGGGGCAGGCAAACCCCGAAGGGGCGGCGCACAAGGATGTGCGCCGTTTTTGGAGCAGCAGGATGCTGCTTCCAAAAATTCCTGGCCCGCTTGCGGACCCGGCAGCTTCATCGCCGGGCGCGACGTTAGGGCGGCTTTCTTTTGGTTACTTTTCTTTGCCGTTCAAAGAAAAGTGACTCGCGCATAGCGCGAAACGCTTTTTGCTTTGAGATAAGAGCAAAGACAAGATCGAGAGCACCCCTCCTCAATCCTCCCCTGCGCTTTGCGCAAGAGAGAAGGCAGGGACAAAAGCAAAAGCAACTGCAACAACAAAATCAAGATCAAGGTGGATCCCAGCTTTCGCTGGGATGACGGCTACTAAGAAATCAGAATGTGGCCGGCGTATTGGCACTGAAGATCACCGCATCCACTTCGCCGATATTGCGGAACCGATGCGGAATCCTGCTCTCGAAATAATAAGCCTCGCCCGCGCGCAGAATGCGCACCTGGTCGCCGACCGTCACTTCGACTTCACCCTCCACCACCACGCCGCCCTCCTCGCCCTCGTGCAACAGCATGCTGTCGCCGGTGTCGGTGCCCGGCGGCATCACCTCGCGCAGGATGCACATCTGACGTTGCGGACGGTGCTGCCCGATCAGGAAATACTGGATACCGTTGCTGCCCACATCAGGCAGCTCATCGGCCGTGTAAAACGGACTGTCTGGCAGCCCCACCTCCAGGTCCAGGGTGAAGAAATCGGCGAGCGAGATGGGAATGCCGTCCAGCACCTTCTTCAACGAGCTGACCGAAGGACTGACCTTGTTCTGTTCGATCAGCGAGATGGTGCTGTTGGTCACGCCCACCCGCTTGGCCAGCTCGCGCTGGCTGAGTTCTTTGGATTTGCGAACCAGCTGCAGGCGTGCGCCGATGTCCATCCCTGCCCTTGGTCTGTGAACCGATGATTGTGACCGGAGTGTTGCCGGATACTTTACACGGCGTGAGGATGAGGTCAATTTTCAGCCGAATTACGCTGCGGTTGTAAAGTTTTTTCAACGCGCTAAGCTGGCAGCCTCTTTCTTCCGCGACCCCCACGGAGCCCGCCGAATGAGCGCAGATTCCACCCCCGGCCACCGCGCCCTGGCCGACCATTACGCCGCCCAGGCGACCGCCACGCCGGCCTCCATGGACGCCTTCTGGATGCCCTTCACCGCCAACAAGCAGTTCAAGGCCTCGCCGCGCCTGCTGGCCAGCGCCTCGGGCATGTACTACAAGACCGTGGACGGGCGCGAAATCCTGGATGCCACCGCCGGCTTGTGGTGCTGCAATGCGGGACATTCGCGGCCCAGAATCGTGGAGGCGGTGAAGACCCAGATCGAGACTCTGGATTTCGCGCCCAACTTCTCCATGAGCTCGCCGCTGCCGTTCGTGCTGGCCGAACGCCTGGCCGAACTGGCGCCGGGCAACCTCAATCATGTGTTCTATACCAACTCCGGATCCGAGTCGGTCGACAGCGCATTGAAGATGGCCATCGCCTACCACCGCGCACGCGGTGAAGGCCAGCGCACCCGTTTGATCGGGCGCGAGAAGGGTTACCACGGGGTCGGCTTCGGCGGCATCTCGGTCGGCGGCCTGCCCAACAACCGCAAGTGGTTCGGGCTTGGCCTGCCGGGCGTGGACCATATGCGCCACACCCTGGATATCGGCCGCAACGCCTTCTCCAAAGGATTGCCCGAATACGGCATCGAACTGGCCGAGGACCTGGAGCGCATGGTCGCGCTGCACGATGCCTCCACCATTGCCGCGGTGATCATCGAACCGATTTCCGGTTCGGCCGGCGTGGTCATTCCGCCCGACGGCTACCTGAAGCGCATCCGCGAGCTCTGCACCAGGCACGGCATCCTGCTGATCTTCGACGAAGTGATCACCGGCTTCGGCCGCGTCGGCAATGCCTTCGCCGCGCAACGCTTCGACGTGCAGCCGGACATGATCACCGCCGCCAAGGGCATCACCAACGGCTGCGTGCCGATGGGCGTGGTGATCGTTTCCGACGACGTGCACGATGTCTTCACCCAGGGGCCCGACAACGCCATCGATCTTTTCCATGGCTACACCTATTCCGGGCACCCCCTGGCCTGCGCGGCCGCCATCGCCACGCTGGACACTTATGCGGAAGAGAACCTGTTCGACAAGGCCATCGAGTTGGGCGACTACTGGCAGGAGGCCATCCACTCACTGAAGGGCCTGCCGAACGTCATCGATATCCGCAACTACGGCCTGATCGGCGCCATCGAGCTGGCGCCCCGCCCGGGCGCGCCGGGTACGCGCGCCTACGACGCCTTCACCCATGCCTTCCACGAGGGCAGTCTGCTGACGCGCGTTACCGGCGACGTGATCGCCCTGTCCCCGCCGCTGATCCTGGAAAAAACGCATATCGACCGGATTTTCGAAACCCTGGCGGACACTCTGCGCGCCACCGGCTAAAATCGGCGCTCAATCCCGTCACCCGGCCCCAGCGCTCCCCACGCGCAGCCCCTTATCGCACCTGGAGAGAAAAATGCTGATCGGCGTCCCCAAGGAAATAAAAAACCACGAATACCGCATCGGCCTGACGCCGGCCGGCGCCCGCGAACTGGTCGCCAACGGCCACAGCGTCCTGGTGCAGAAGGACGGCGGCAAGTCCATCGGTCTGACCGATGAGATGTATGTGCGCGCAGGTGCGGAAATCGTGGACAGCGCCGAGGAAATCTTCAAGCGCGCCGACATGATCATCAAGGTCAAGGAGCCGCAGCCGGTGGAATGCGCCATGCTGCGCCCCGGCCAGGTGCTCTACACCTACCTGCATCTGGCGCCGGATCCGGAACAGACCAAGGCACTGGTGAAATCCGGCGCCACCTGCATCGCCTACGAAACCGTCACCGACCGCAAGGGCGGCCTGCCGCTGCTGGCGCCGATGAGCGAAGTGGCTGGACGCATGTCGATCCAGGCCGGCGCGCATGCGCTGGAAAAAGCGCAGGGCGGTTCCGGCGTACTGCTGGGTGGCGTGCCCGGCGTGAAGCCGGCCGAAGTGCTGGTGATCGGCGGCGGCGTGGTGGGCATCAACGCAGCGCGCATGGCGATGGGCATGAACGCGCACGTGACCATCCTGGATCGTTCGCTGGATCGCCTGAAGTACCTCGATGAAGTCTATGGCGACCGCTTGACCACGATCTATTCCACCCACGATGCGATCGAAGAACGCCTGCCGGACACCGATCTGGTGATCGGCGCGGTGCTGATTCCCGGCGCCGCCGCACCCAAGCTGGTGTCGCGTGCGCAGTTGAAGCTGATGCGTCCGGGTTCGGTGCTGGTGGACGTGGCTATCGACCAGGGCGGCTGCTTTGAAACCAGCAAGGCCACCACCCATCAGAACCCGACCTACGAAGTGGATGGCATCGTTCACTACTGCGTGGCCAACATGCCCGGCGGCGTGGCCCGCACTTCGACCTTCGCACTGACCAACGCCACCCTGCCCTTCGCCGTGCAGCTGGCCAACAAGGGTGCACGCCAGGCGATGCTGGACGACGAGCACCTGCTCAACGGCTTGAACGTGCACGACGGCAAGATCACCTACAAGGCGGTCGCCGACGACCTGGGTTACGAGTACGTGCCTTCGACCAAGGCGCTGGGCTGAGCCAGCAGCAGCCTCTGTAGGAGCGGGCCCTGCCCGCGATGAAGCTTTACAGTTAGAGCTTCGTCGCGGGCAGGGCCCGCTCCTGCAAGATCAGACGTCAGAGGCGCTGAAGGCGCCAGCAGCGGTGAATCCGCGCATTGCGCTCGAAATCCGGCGGAATCGTCTGCGTGGTGATGTCCTCGCATTCCGCGAACTCCGCCACCGCTTCAGCATCGAGCTTGAAACGCCGGAAATTGTTGGAGAAATACAACACACCCTCGGTAGTCAGGCGGTCCACGCAGGCGCGCAGCAGGCGTACGTGTTCGCGCTGGATGTCGAAATCGTCGGCGCGTGCGGAATTGGAGAACGTCGGCGGGTCGCAGAAGATCACGTCGTAGCGGTTCTTCTCCGCTTCCAGCCAGCGCAGGGCGTCGGCCTGCACCAAACGATGCTGGGCGCCGGCGAAACCATTCAAGGATAGATTGGCCGCGCACCACTCCAGGTAAGTGCCGGACAAGTCCACGCTGGTCGTCGAATCCGCACCGGCCACCGCCGCCTGCACCGAGGCGACGCCGGTGTAGGAGAACAGATTGAGGAAACGCTTGCCGCGCGCTTCCGCCGCCATGTGCCGGCGCAGTGGGCGGTGATCCAGGAACAGCCCCGTGTCCAGATAGTCGAACAGATTGACCTGCAGCAGGGCGCCATTCTCGCGCACCTGCAACAGCTCGCCGCGCTGTTCGAATTTTCCGTACTTGCTGCCGCCCTTGCCGCGCTCGCGGGATTTCATCGCCACCTGTTCGGCCGGCACCGCGAACACCTCGCGGGCCGCGGCCAGCAGTTCGTTGCGTCGGCGACGCACGTCGGCCTCGGGGATCTCTTCCGGTGCGGCGTATTCCTGCACGTGCAGGAAAGTGCGCATATCGCCCTTTGCTTCCTTGTACACATCGATGGCCGCGGCGTACTCGGGCAAGTCCGCATCGTAGGCGCGGAAACAGCTCACTTCTTCGCGTGAGGTCCAGGACTTCAACTTGCGCAGGTTCTTGCGCAGACGGTTGGCGACCATCAACGCGCCTTCGGAAAGCTCGCGCGGCACGCTGCTTTCCTGCTTCGGCGGACCGACCGGGTCGCAGACGATCAATGCGCATTCGATCGCGCCGTTGAAGATCTGGTATTTCTTGCTGGCGCGCAGACCGGTGGCATAAGCCAGCTCCGGATTGCCGCACAACAGGCTGGCGCGCCACAGCGGCACCGTGCGCCTGAGCGCATCGCCAAGCTTGCGGTAAAGCGTGTTATCGGCCGCCAACCGCTCGTCGTACGGCGGATTGCAGGCCACGGTGCCGCGTTCGAAAGGCGGCGCTTGCAGGTCGCCCACATCGCGGGTGCCGAACCAGATGTCGTCGGCCACGCCCGCCACTTCGGCGTTCTCGCGCGCGGCTCTTATCGCATGAGGATCGATATCGCTACCGAACATCGCCTGCTTCAACGCCGACCTGCCCTTCTCCTCGCGTTGCTTCGCTTCTTCGACCAGCCCTTTCCAACTCTCGACATCGAATCCGAGCCAACGGCTGGGCAGGCTGCGTCCGTGCCGCTGCAATCCGGGAGCGACATCGGCCGCCATCAGCGCGCCTTCGATCAGCAAGGTGCCGCTGCCGCACATGGGATCGAGCAAGGCCCCGCCTTCGTGGTAGATCTTCGGCCAGCCACCGCGCATCAGGACGGCGGCGGCCAGATTCTCTTTCAGGGGCGCATCGTTCTGCACGTTGCGCCAGCCGCGGCGATGCATCGGCCCGCCGCCCAGATCGATGGAGATCGTGGCCCGGCCCTTGCGCAGCGACAGATTGATGCGCACGTCTGGATTGTCCACATCTACCGACGGGCGCTCCTGCCCCTGCGCACGCAAAGTGTCGACCACCGCGTCCTTGACCCGCTGCGCGGCATAGCGCGCGTGGGTGATGGCCTCGCCGGAAACGTGCGCATCCACCGACAGCGTGTGCTCGGAGCGCAGGTGTTCCTGCCAGGGAATGGCCGCGACGCCATCGTAGAGCGCCAGCTCGTTCAGGCATTCGAATTCGGCGATCGGCCACAGCACGCGGCTGGCCAGCCGCGACCACAGCACCGCGCGCTGCGCGTCGGCCAATTCGCCTTCGGCATTGGCGCCGGAGACGGTGGCGGTGGCCTTGGCAACGCCCAGCGACAACAGCTCGTCGACGAGCAGGTATTCCAGGCCTTTGCCGCAGGAAACGAAGAATTTCAAAGTTATTCCTAAATTTTCTCGGAGTCGTCATCCCAGCGAAAGCTGGGATCCATCTTGATCTTCGCGACGAAGCAGGGTTACGCGACCAAAATCAAGATCAAAATCAAAATGGATCCCAGCTTGACCAGCCATTCGGCTGTTAAAGACCGCTGGGATGACGTTGTTCATTTGATCAAGACGTTTAATTAAATCGACTGCAATAGCTGCGCGAACGCTTCTGCAGAAGCCTCCACATGCTCCGACAGTCGGTGCGTATCGTTCACCAGCAACAAGCGCGCGCGGCGCGCATGCGCCCAATCGACTACTTGTTGCGCGAGAATCAGTTCGTCGTCCCAACCATGGATGATCGAAGTCGGTACCGCAGCAGCATCCAGGTTTTCCAGCCGACCCATGGTCGTAGGCGGCGCCATCAGAAACAGAGCGGCCACCGGCACCTCCAGCGACACGCGTGCGGAAATGTAGGCGCCCAGACTGGAGCCGGCCAATACCAACGGCCCGCGTTGTGCCGCTTCGGCGGCCAGCGCCAGCAAATGCGCCTGGCGCGCTTCCACATCGCCGAGTTCGCTGAGGTCGCGGCGCGCGTCGAAACCGGTGTAGTCCGGACGCTCATGGGTCCAGCCCAGGCGTCCGGCGGCGGCGGCCAGCGCGGTGACCTTGGTGGCATCCGGACCGCTTTCGAATCCGTGCGAAAGAATGCAGTGGCCCTTCCCGGCAAAAGACCGACTCACAACGCGACCACTTCGTCGCCCACGCGGAAATTCCCGCCGGACACGATGCGCGCGCAAAGTCCGCCCATACCGCGCATGGCGTTGTAACCGCCCGCGCCCAAAGCCGCTTCCATGCGCGAGCATGGGTCGCAGGACTCGGTACCTTCCAGCACCACCTCGCCGATGCGGAACCGGCGATCCTTCAACGCGATCAACGGAATGCCGGACACCACCACGTTCCGCCGCAACAAAGCGGGCTCGACGCCGCGTCCGGCCAGCGACGCGATGACCGGCAAGTGCTCGGCCTGGATCAGGGTGATGCCGCGCTTGCCGCTGCCGCCCTTGTAACGGTCGCCGCGCAGACCGCCGTCGGCGACCGCTTCGACCGACTCGACCGCGTTCATCCATTCGTCGCGCGCCGGACGCAGGCCTATCCATTGCACCGTGCCGACCTGCGGCAAGGTAGCCATGAGCTTGGCGAGTTCGGAGTCGGGGTTGAGCGGCATCGGCATGTTCCTGCGGCGGACAGGCGCCCGCGCGAACCGCCAGTTTACTTGACCGCGCCTGTGCGGGCCGCAGCGGCGGGTTCAGCCTTGCGGGCCGGGTGCTAGCATTCCGGGCATGCTCCCCGACCCGCCGCCCGTGATCTTCTCGCCCCTGCCCTACGAGTCGTTGCTGGACGAGCGTCCGCGCAACCGGATCGACGTGGTGGTGATCCATTGCACCGAACTGCCCGACCTGGCCATGGCGCGCAGTTTCGGCGAACAGGTGCGGTACGACTCCGGCACCGGCAACAGCGGCCACTACTACATCGACCGCGACGGCAGCGTGCACCAGTACGTGGCGCTGGAACGCGTCGCCCACCACGTGCGCGGCTACAACCCGCGCGCCATCGGCATCGAACTGGTCAACACCGGCCGTTATCCGGACTGGCTGGCGGCTGGCAACCAGTCGATGCGGGAGACCTACACCGAGCAGCAGATCATCGCCTTGGTGGCCTTGCTGAATCATCTGCAGCGGGAATTGCCTTCGCTGAAGTTCATTGCCGGCCACGAGGAACTGGACACCAACGAGGTCCCCGCCAGCGACGACGAAGAGGTTCTGGTGCATAGGAAACTGGATCCGGGCCCGCTATTCCCGTGGGATCGGGTGATGCGGGCGATCACACTCAAACGGCTCGATCCCTCCTTGTAGGAGCGCCCCATGGGCGCGAGTTTTAAGGTTATTCACGCAAGAGCTCGCGCCCATGGGGCGCTCCTACAGGGGCCGGTATAATTTGCCGAACGCCTCCCCTCCGGAATTCCCTTGTCCCCCAGTCCCGAACCCGTCGTCAGCGAACTGATCGAGCTGCTCTCGCTGGAGCGGCTGGAAGACAACCTGTTCCGCGGCCAGAGCCGCGATATCGGCACCAAGTACGTGTTCGGCGGCCAGGTGCTGGGCCAGGCACTGTCCGCGGCGCAAGCCACGGTGGAAGACAGTGGCCGCATGGCCCATTCGCTGCACGCCTATTTCCTGCGCGCCGGCGATGTGGACCATCCCATCGTCTACGACGTGGACCGCACCCGCGATGGCGGCAGTTTTTCGGTGCGCCGCGTGACCGCAATCCAGCACGGCAAGGTGATCTTCTTCTGCGCGGCCTCGTTCCAGGGCGAGGAACCCGAAGCGCAACAGCACCAGCTGTCGATGCCGGAAGTGCCGCGCCCTGAGGATATCGAGCCCGCGCCCGCAGTTCCCGCCGAGGTGATGGCGACCTTGCCGCCCAAGGTACAGCGCTGGCTGTCGCGGCGCGGTCCCTTCGAGTTCCGCCACGTCTACCCGCGCGACGAACTCAACCCGCCCAAGCGTCCGCCGTTCCAGCAGGTGTGGTTCCGATTGAGCGAACCGGTGGGCGATGCGCCGGAACTGCACCATGCCCTGCTTGCCTACGCCTCGGATTTCCAGCTGCTGGGCACCGCCAACTATCCGCACGGCATCAGTTACTACCAACCCAATGTGCAGATGGCGTCGCTGGACCACGCGTTGTGGTTCCACCGTCCGTTCCGCGCCGACGACTGGCTGCTGTATTCCATCGACAGCCCCAGCGCGCAGAATTCGCGCGGCCTGGCGCGCGGGCAGATCTTCACCCGCGACGGCAAGCTGGTGGCCAGCACCGCGCAGGAAGGACTGATCCGCGTAGTGCCCGATAGCGGCGCCGCGGCGCTGGTCCCGGCCAAGGAGTAGGCATGCGCCAGGTCTTCACCAGCCTGCGGGTCGAAACCGTCGAAGGCGTGGCCAAACTGCTGGAAGAAGCCGGCATCGAGGTCTACCTGGCCAACGGGCGCTCCTACCACAGCAAGCGCGGCGGGCAGTTCAGCTATGCCGAGCCGATGAAGCTCAAGCAGCAGCCCAGCGTCTGGGTGAAACGCGCCGAGGACCAGCCGCGTGCGCGCGAAATCCTGCGCGCCGCAGGACTGCTGGCGACCACGCGCCCGAGCCCCGATGCCCCTCTGGTTTTCGCGGGCGGCGATGCAGTCGATGAACCGAAGAAGCGTCCACTGGCCTGGCGGATCCGCATCGCGTTGCTGATAGCGATCGCTATCGCGGCACTGGTGACGGTGCTGCGTCCAAGCCCGGTGCCGGAGGCCGCTCCACCCGTGCCGCAGCAAGCACCCTTGCCAGCGCAAGCGGAACCGCAAGCCGCGCCGCAACCGGTCCCGGCGGAAGAGGAAGAAGTCCGCGTGCGTATCTCGGCGCCACCGCCCGGCAAACCCTAGCCGAAACGCCTCCCATCCTCGTGGTCACATTCCCCGGCCCGCGCCGTCCTGTCTTGTATCGACACAGCTGCCAGGACCGCATCCGATGAACGCCGAAGCTCTAGACCTGATGCTGCAACGCGACCTGCCCGCGGCAGCCCGCGGCGACCAGACCGCTTACGGCCGCATCGTCGTCGCCTGTCAAAACACGGTCACCGCCATCGCCTTGGCCATTACCCGCGATGTGGCCGCCAGCGAAGACATCGCCCAGGAAGCTTTCCTCAAGGCCTGGCAGCAGCTCAACCGCCTGAAGAACGCGGCCAGCTTCCTGCCCTGGCTGCGCCAGATCACCCGCAACCTGGCCCGCGACCACCTGCGCGCCAACCGCAACCGGCCATTGACCGGGGAAAGCGCCGACCTGGCCATCGAAATGGCGGCCGATCCGTCGCCCACGCCGGGCGAACGGTTGCTGCAGACCGAAGAAGAGATCGTGGCGACGGACATCATTTCGGCGCTGCCCGAAGAAAGCCGCGAAACCCTGCTGCTGTATTACCGCGAAGGGCAGAGTTCGCAACAGGTCGCCTCTTTGCTCGGATTGAGCGACGCCGCTGTCCGCAAGCGCCTGTCGCGTGCGCGCGGCAACGTACGCGAGGAAATGCTCAAGCGTTTCGGCGAGTTCGCGCGCGCCACCGCGCCTAGCGCCGCATTCGCCGTGGCGGTGAGCAGCGCGTTGATGGTGACCGCGCCTGCCGCCAGTGCCGCCGTGCTCATTGGCGCCGGCGCAGTGGGTTCGGGCGCGGGGAAATTGGGAGCGGGCGGACTTGGCGCTTCGGCCGTCAACGGCGGTGTCGCACTCGGCGCATGGGGCACGGTATTCGGCGGGCAGCTGCACATCGTCTTGCCTGCGCTGATAGGCGGCATGCTGGGCGCCTACCTGGGCGGCTTGTGCTTGTTGCGCTTTGCCGATACCGCCGACGAACGCAGGCAGATACGCGGTTTTATTTTCATGAACACCGCAACGGCCGCGATCTTCAGCATCGGTATGCTGATAGTGGTCGGCTTTACCCGTCACTGGCTGCCGATATCGCTTTATGCCCTGACCGGCATGGCGGTCATCAACTATCAATGCCTGATACCGCTGCAACGGATCATGGCGCCATTACTGGCGCGCGATAACGCTCGACGCGGCCGTACCGGCACCAATTGGGCCTACGAAAGCATGTATGGCCGCACCGGCGTACTCATCGCCAACGTATTCGTGATCCTGGCGTTGGGCTGGTCGCTGCTCAATTAAGCTCGAACTGCCTGTCAACCAGCGTAGGTCGTGGCTACGCCCCCGACGAACCTCCACAACCCACGGATTACCCGAACTCACGGAGAGAACCAAAAAAAGCCCATGCCATTTACTGGCACGGGCTTTGTTGCGAGAAGCAGCCCGGAATCAGTTGGCGGGCTGTTCCGGCGGCATCGGCGCACGCGGGCCGCGATGCTCCATCCGCTTCGACTTGGCCGCATCCAGTTCGGCGCGGGTGAGCTTGCCGTCCTTGTCGGTATCGGCCTTGGCGAACCATTCGTCGCTGCGTTGCTTGGCGCGGATCTCATGGTCGGCGCGATCGACGAAACCATCCTTGTTGGCGTCCATCCCATCGAAACGCGAAGCCAGTTTTCCTTCGCCTGCGGTTGCCTCTGCACGGCTGATGCGGCCGTCCTTGTCGGTATCCAGTTTGGCCATCGCTTCGCGCCTGCCTTCACCGCGGGGGCCGTGGACGTCCCCGCCATGCTTGCGATCGCCACGGTACGGCCTTTCTTCCTTGCTCAGTTTGCCGTCCTTGTTCTTGTCCAGCTCGTCGAATTTTTCCGCCAGACGGGGATGCGCAGCGGATTCCTTGCGGTCGATGACGCCGTCGCCGTTCACGTCGAGCTTGACGCGCGCGGCGGGCGCGGCGCCTTGGGCCGGCGCCTGGGTGGCGGCGAAAGCGGTGCCGGCGGACAACGCAGTGAGTACAGCCAGGGTCAGAAGGGTCTTGCGGGTCATTTGAATCTCCGGGATAGCGTGGCGCGTTGCCGCCACTGCCAGGGATAACGCGCCTGACCCGGGCACGTTGACCGGTTTTCGTCGCCGTTCATTTTGTCGACAGTCGCAACCCACGCGATGCGCAGCGCGCAGTATCCTCCTTCCTATGAACCGGTCCTTCGCCCGCGCGGTTTCCATCGTCGGCCACCCCATGCTGGTGCTGCCGCTAGCGGCGTTGGCCCTGACCCTGGTGCGCGGCCAGTACCGCACCGCGCTGTGGATGGTGATGGGGTTTTCGGCGTTCGCCGCCCTGGTCATGGGTTATTCCGCCTGGCAGGTCAGGCACGGCCGGTGGTCGCACGTGGATGCCAGCAACACCGGAGAACGCCGATCCTTGAACCGTTTCCTGTTGCTGTCCCTGCTGGCGGCGACCGGATTGGCCGCAGCGTTCTCGCAGCCGGGCGAACTCACCCTGGGGCTGGGCCTTTCGGCAGCCATGGTGCTGTTCGCCCAACTCACCGCACGCTGGTGGAAGTTGTCGTTGCACGCGGCCTTCATGGTGTTTGCAGCGAGCCTGCTGCTGGGAGCGGGCTGGTGGACGGGACTCATCGCACTGGCCTTCGCCGCATTGGTCGCCTGGTCGCGCCTGACTTTGCAGCGCCACGCGCCGCGGGACCTGTTAGCGGGCCTGGCAGTGGGCGCGGCGGCGGGAATCGCGTTCGCCATCGTCGCCGGTCACGGTATGGGCATGGGCCATGGGTAACGACCCGCAACAACCTGCCGACGACCTGCGCCTGTTCCATACCGGCGAACATCCCTGCGGCTACTGGGAAGACCGGACCGCGCGCGATCTGGTCCTGGATCCGCGCGATCCGCGCCTGGCTTCTTTCTATCCCGTCGCGCTGAGTTGGGGTTTCCGCCGCTCCGGCGATCTGGTCTACCGGCCGCATTGCGAAGGCTGCCGCGCCTGCGTGGCGGTGCGCATACCGGTGATGGAATTCGTGCCCGACCGCAGCCAGCGGCGATGCGCGGCGCGCAATCAGGAAGTCGAGGCGCGCATCGTGCCTGCCGAACGCACCGATGAACATCTGGTTCTGTATCGTCGCTACCTGGCCGCGCGCCACCGCGACGGCGGAATGGACGACCACGGTGCGGTGGAGTTCGAGCAATTCCTGGTGGGCAGTTGGTCGCAAGGGCGCTTTCTGGAATTGCGCGAACACGGAAAACTCATCGCCGTGGCCGTCACCGACATCACCCCGGAAGCCTTTTCCGCCGTCTACACCTTCTTCGACCCGGAGCTGGAAAAACGCAGCCTGGGCACCCTGGCGATCCTGCGCCAGCTGGAATGGGCCAAACGCGAAGCGCGTCGCCACCTATACCTGGGCTATTGGATACAGGGCCATCGGAAAATGGACTACAAGCGCCGCTTCCAACCTCTGGAAGCCTTCGACGGCCGCAACTGGAATCGGTCCCGGTTAACCGATTAAGAACATGACAGTCTCACTGTCGTGAGAGCATTGCATGCCCGCCGGGTTGGCTATTGCCGATCTGCGGGGCAAGCGGGGCGGATGTCCTCGTCCATTCAAACCTTAAAATCAATGGAGCTTTAAATGAAATTGAATGCCCTTTTCCTGGCCGCTGCGGCCACTCTGGCGCTGGCCGCCTGTAAGCCCGCCGACAAGCCAGCCGATGCCGCTGCACCTGCCGCCGACACTGCTGCTGCGCCTGCTGCCGATGCTGCCGCTGCACCGGCTGCCGACGCGACCGCCGCTGCCACCCCGGCTGCCGATACCGTCACCGCCAGCACTGGCGTGCCGGAATGCGACACCTATCTCGAGAAAGTCTATGCCTGCATCAGCGACAAGGTGCCGGAAGCCCAGCGCGACATGATGAAGCAGGGCATCGACCAGTCGAAGGCCAGCTGGTCCGCCGTCACCGACAAGACCGCGCTGGCCGCACAGTGCAAGACCGCGATGGAGCAGGCCAAGACCAGCTTCGGCGCGATGGGTTGCACGTTCTGAGTTCGACAACGAGGGGCTGTGCCTCGTCGTTCGGCCCCTGAAGGCGCCCCGGGAAACCGGGGCGCTTTTTTTTGTCGCCCCATGTTTGTCGCCTGATGGACACGGGCCCATGTCAGAATCCGGCCATGCGCCGATTCCTGACTGTCCTGACCATCTTGCTCATGCTCCCCGTCCTTGCCGCCTGCGTGCACGTCAATGTGCATGGCGATCCTTCCCTATACGCCACGGAGAAAAAAATCCGCGTCGCCACCTACAACACCTCGCTGTACTCGGATGAAGCCGGTGGATTGATCCGCGAGCTGGAAGGCGACAGCGCGCACGTGCGCAAGATCGCGGCCGTACTGCAACGGGTGCGGCCCGACCTGGTGCTGTTGAACGAGTTCGACTACGACGATGCGCACCGCGCCGCCGATCTTTTCCAGCAGCGTTATCTGGAAGTCGCACAAGCCGGCGGTGGCACAGCGCTCAAGTATCCTTATCGCTACCTCGCGCCCGTCAATACCGGCGTGCCCAGTGGCCTGGACCTGGATCGCAACGGGCAAGCCGGCGGGCAAGGCCGCAATAGCGGCAACGATGCGTGGGGTTATGGGTTGCATCCGGGCCAATACGGCATGCTGGTGCTGTCCAAGTATCCGATAGACACCGCCGCGGTGCGCACTTTCCAGAAGCTGCGCTGGAGCGCGATGCCCGATGCGTTGCGCCCGATCGATCCGGCCTCGCGCGGCTATTTCTATCCGGACGACATCTGGAGCCAGTTGCGGCTGTCTTCCAAATCGCATTGGGACGTACCTGTGAAAACGCCTGGCGGCACGACCCATTTCCTGGTCTCGCACCCCACTCCGCCGGTATTCGATGGTCCCGAAGACCGCAACGGCAAACGCAATCACGATGAAATCCGGCTGTGGTCGGAATATATTTCGCCGGGCGAAAAGCCCTGGCTATGCGACGACGCCGGCCACTGCGGCGGCCTGGCCGGCAACGCACGGTTCGTGATCGCCGGCGATCTGAACAATGACCCGATAGACGGCGACGGTTCGCATGAGGCGATCCTGGAGTTGCTCGAACACCCGCGCGTGATGCGCTACGCCACGCCGCGAAGCGAGGGCGGCGCGGAGGTTGCGGCCGTCTACGCTGCGACGGGCATCGAGCATCGCGGGTCGCCCGCGCATGTCACCGGAGATTTCGGACCGAAAGCCGGCGCTATGCGGCTGGATTATGTACTGCCGTCCACCGGCTTCGGCATGATCGCAAGCGGCGTTTTCTGGCCGCCCTCCAGCAGCGAAGAGGCCAGGATCGCCGACGGCAGCGACCACCATCTGGTGTGGGTCGACTTGTCGGTCGAATAGGCGCGACGTCCACAACGACGTCATCCCAGCTTGCGCTGGGATGACGAGTCGTTTTTTCGGTTTAGTCAGGGAAACCGACGGCGGATCGACGTCACTTGTCTACCGCAGGCGCGGCCTTGCGCGGCCCAAAACCGAAGCTGCCATCGCTATGCGCCGAAACGATCATGCGCACCATGCTGCCGGGCACCATCAGTTCGATCATCGAAGGCTTGCCGTCGGCGGTCTGGGACTGCAGCGTCATTTCGATCAACGCGCCGGCAGTGTCTATTTCCTTGCACAGCACGTGCACGCCTGCCGGCCCTTCGGCCAGATATGGTTTGATCGCATCGCCCAGCGCTTCCAGCGCCTGCGGGAAGAAGAACACCGCATAACCTTCGCTTCCGTTCATGGCTGTGCTCCTTCGGGTTCGAGTTCGATGGTGATCGCTTCGCAAGCTTGCCGCGCGATCTGCCGTGCTGCGTCCAGGGTATCGGCGCGGGCCAAGGTCACGCCGACGCGGCGATGACCCTGCACCCGTGGTTTGCCGAACAGTCGCAGCGCGGTATCGGGCGTCTGCAGGGCTGCTTCGATGTTCGAGAATACCGGCACGCCGTCGCCGTGCGCCAGCATCGCGCAGGAGGCGGATGCACCGAGTTGGCGTATCGCAGGAATCGGCAAACCCAGGATCGCCCGCGCATGCAGCGCGAATTCGCTCAGATCCTGCGAAACCAGCGTCACCAGACCGGTGTCGTGCGGGCGCGGCGACACTTCACTGAACCATACCTCGTCGCCTTTCACGAAAAGCTCCACGCCGAACAAACCCCAACCGCCCAGGTCGTCGGTGATGGTCTGCGCGATCTGCTGCGAACGCTGCAACGCCAGCGGCGACATCGGTTGCGGCTGCCAGCTTTCACGGTAGTCGCCGTCCTTCTGCCAGTGCCCGATGGGGTCGCAGAACGAAGTGCCGCCGGCATGGCGCACAGTCAACAGGGTAATTTCGTAATCGAAATCGACGAAGCCTTCCACGATCACCCGACCCGCGCCGGCACGGCCGCCGGTTTGCGCATATTCCCAGGCGGCGTCGATGTCGGACTGCGTGCGCAAAGTGCTCTGGCCCTTGCCCGACGAGGACATCACTGGCTTGACCACGCACGGCAGACCGATGGCGGCCACGGCTTCCCGGTAATCGGCGTGCGTATCGACGAAACGGTACGGCGAAGTCGGCAAGCCCAGGGTTTCCGCGGCCAGCCGGCGGATGCCTTCGCGGTCCATGGTCAGGCGCGCGGCGCGCGCGGTCGGAACAATACGGATGGGAGCCGCCCGCAGGCCGCTTTCGCTTTCCAGCTCCACCAGGGTCTGGGTATGGATGGCCTCGATTTCCGGCACCACCAGGTGCGGTTTCTCCAGTGCGATCAGCGCGCGAAGCGCCGCAGGGTCCAGCATGTCCAGCACATGCGAACGATGCGCCACCTGCATGGCCGGGGCGTCGGCGTAGCGGTCGGCTGCGATGACTTCCACCCCGAAACGCTGCAACTCCAGCGCGACCTCCTTGCCCAGTTCGCCCGATCCGAGCAGCAGAACGCGGGTGGCATGCGGGGAAAGCGGGGTGCCGAGGGTGGTCATGCGGGGGTTCCGGAGGGAGGAGCCGTCATTTTAGCGGCCCCCTCCTCCGGCCGTCGGCGGCTTGTTGACATCTGATATCACTTTGATATCTTTAATTACGAACCCCGAGGACACCGCCATGAAAGAAAATCCGCTCCGTTCGCTTCCCGGCATTCCCTTCCTGCTTGGCGTACTGGTTGTTGCCATCCTGGCGGTGTGGTTGTTCATCAACGGCACCGGCCGCGGCGAAGCACCGCCCGATCCGCTGATGCTGATCGCCGGGCTGGTGACCGGTATCGTGGCCTTCTTGAGTCTGCTCGGCTTGTACACGGTGCAGCCCAACCAGGCGGCGGTAGTCAGTCTGTTCGGCAAATACATCGGCACGGTGAAGGAGAACGGACTGCGCTGGAACAACCCCTTCTATGCCACCAAGAAGGTTTCCCAACGCGTGCGCAACTTCGAAAGCGGCAAGCTCAAGGTCAACGAACTGGACGGCAGCCCCATCGAAATCGCCGCGGTGATCGTGTGGCAGGTGGTGGATTCGGCCGAGGCCGTCTACAACGTCGACGACTACGAGAGCTTCGTGCATATCCAGTCCGAGTCGGCGTTGCGCACCATGGCCACCAGCTATCCCTACGACCAGCACGAGGACGGCCAGCTGGCTTTGCGCAGCCATGCTGCCGAGGTTTCCAAGCATCTGTTGGACGAATTGCAGGACCGCCTGGCCGACGCCGGCGTGCAGGTACTGGACGCGCGCATCAGCCACCTGGCCTATGCGCCTGAAATCGCCCAGGCCATGTTGCAGCGCCAGCAGGCCAACGCCGTGGTCGCCGCGCGCACCCGCATCGTCTTCGGCGCGGTCAGCATGGTGGAAATGGCCCTGGACGAACTGCAGAAGAAAGGCGTGGTCCAGCTGGACGAGGAGCGCAAGGCGCAAATGGTCAGCAACCTGCTGGTGGTGCTGTGCAGCGAGCGCGGTTCCCAGCCCATCGTCAACGCCGGCACGCTGTACTGAGCCGGCCGACCGGACAGGACCGTGGCGGAGAAAAAAGCCTACCCCCTGCGCATCAGCGCCGACGTATTGAACGCGGCGCAGCGTTGGGCCGACGACGACCTGCGTTCGTTGAATGCGCAGATCGAATACGTGCTGCGCGAAGCCCTGCGCAAGGCCGGGCGGTTGCCCAAAGTCAGCGAAGACAAAAAGGAGAGCAAGTGATGACTACCCGTTGGAGCTACCACGTGGCCGAGATCAAGGTGCAGATGTTCGGACGCTCGGTTACCGAACGCGTCCAGGAAGAGTTGACCAAGCTTGGGCATCAGGGATGGGAGCTGGTATCGACTTCGCACGCCGAAGCGATGGACGCTGTACGCCTGGTGCTGAAGAAGCCCGCCTGATCCGTCAACACGCCAAGGAGCGCGCCGTGCTGCATATCGTCCACGTGATTCAACGACGTTTTCCCGGCAGGTTCCGTTCGCTGGGCGCGATCCTGACTGGAGCATCGGCCACGCTGCTGGGGGTCGGCACGGTGCTGTTGCTGCGATGAGCACGCCTGCGCTCGATCCGCGCCTGCAGCTGGTTGCTCCCGGCAAGCAGCCGCGACTCTGGATGTTCTGCCTGTGCGTGCTGTTGCCGGGGCTGGTCACCGTCGCGGCCCTGCTTGCGGTCAAAGGTGGCGACACCCACTGGGATTTTGCCGGCGGCGACCCGCTGACAGTCGGTGCGACCATCGTCGGCGCCGAGCTGCTCTTGATGTCGGCGCTGTGGGCGCTGCTGGACAGGGCCATGCATCGGCATCGGCTGGCGCTTTCCGCGGATTCCCTGGAAGTGAAGACCAGCTTCTACTCTCGGCTCGTTCCGTTGTCCGAACTGCGACTCGACGAGGCGCGCGTGATCGACCTGGACGAGCGCAAGGAATTCAAGCCGGGGGTGAAGACCAACGGCTATTCGGTGCCGGGCTTTCACAGCGGTCACTTCCGCCTGCGCAACCGCGAGAAAGCATTCGTCGCCATCGCCGGGGAACGCCGTGCGCTATGGCTGCCCACCGCCCATAGCGCCGGCCTGCTGCTGCAGCCGCAGCAACCCGACGCGCTGCTCAACCGACTGCGCGAACTGGCGACAAATCCGCTGCGCCGCTAAGCTGCGCCGATGCGCGGCCAACCCCGAATCCTGATCAATACCCCGGAAGTGGAACTCTGGCCCGCCGGTCTGCTGCGCGCGCGCAGCAATGCCGACGCGCGGACGCTCGCGCGGGCCGAACATGTACTGCGACGCAAGCGGGACGGCCGCTATCTGGCGGCCGCGCTGCCGGAAGGCATGCTGTCGCTGTCGCCGCGCTGGGCGCACGAACCCGGCGTAGAAGCCGCGCTCGACGCGCTCGATGGCCTGCGCACCGATCGCGGTTTCGGTATCGATGCCTCGAGTGAACTGCCGTTGGATCGATTGATCGAACGCCTGGATTCTTTGGGCCTGGACGAAAGCTACGGCGAGCAGGTCGGGCTTGAACTGGTGCCGGAGCCCGCCGCCCTCGCCTTCGCAGGCTTCGACCGCTACCGGCGGCCACTCTGGCTGACCGCACGCGCTGCGCGCGCATGGGAAGCCATGCGACGGGCAGCGGGCGGCGATGGAATCGTGCTCGAAGCCATCTCCGGATACCGCAGCCACGACTACCAACTGGGCATCTTCGAACGCAAGCTCGCGCGCGGGCAGACGGTGGAACAGATCCTCACCGTGAATGCCGCGCCAGGGTATAGCGAACACCATAGCGGCAACGCGTTGGACATCGGCACGCCCGGTGAAGCGCCCGCGGAGGAATCGTTCGAGAAAACGGCGGCTTTCGCCTGGCTGACCGCGCATGCCGGCGATTTCGGTTTCCTCATGAGTTATCCGCGCGACAACCCGCACGGTATCGTCTACGAACCGTGGCATTGGCATCACGTGGTGCGGCAAAGTCGATGACGGAGGTATCCGATCCTCAACGACGGCGAATCGTCCAGGCCCTGGTTGCGGGCGGTGCTGCAGCTTCGGTTTCCTGCCAGCGGCACGGCGCAGAAGCGTCGGTCGAAGACGTCAGCCAGATGGAAAGCACGATCGTTGGCCGCATCGCCCGCCCCCGGTCCACACTCGAGGTCCAGCAGCTGCTACTGGCTTCGCGCCAACCGGTATCGATCGCCGGCGCGCGATACAGCATGGGCGGACAAACGGCCGAGCCCGGCTCGCTGCACCTGGACATGCGGGACATGAATCGCTTGATCCGTCTGGAGGTCGCCGGGCGGACCGCACGCGTACAGGCGGGCATGCGTTGGCGCGATCTCCAGGACATCCTCGATCCGCACGATCTGGCGGTGAGCGTGATGCAGAGCTACAGCAATTTTTCCGTCGGCGGCTCAGCCTCGGTCAATTGCCATGGCCGCTACGTCGGCGCCGGCCCCATGGCCAATTCCATCCGTGCATTGCAACTGGTCACTGCCGACGGCAAAGCCCGCGAGTTGGACCGGAACAAGGAACCCGGCTTGTTCGCAGCGGCAATCGGCGGCTATGGCGGGCTGGGCGTGATCACCGAGGTAGAACTGGACCTGGCCGTCAACGAGAAGATGTCGCGCCACGCAGTACGCATCGCGCTCGAAGACTACCCACGCTACTTCCTGGAAAAGATACATGGCAATCCCGGAGTAGTCATGCATAACGCCGACCTGATGCCGCCGCGATTCGATCGGCCACTGACTATCAGCTGGACGCGCACGGATGCATCCTTGACCGAGACGCGGCGGCTGATTCCGCGCGGACTGGATTACGGCCGCCAGCAGAACCTCATCTGGTCGGCTTCGGAACTGCCGATAGGCGACGACTTGCGCGATCGGTATCTCACCGACCGCATCCTCCACGAGAAGTCCGTGGTGATGCGCAACTTCGAGGCCAGCCAGGATACGGCTTCGCTTGAGCCGCGTACCCGCATGATCTCCACCTACCTGCTGCAGGAATACTTCATCCCCGTAGCCGATTTCCTGCCGTTCGCGCGGCAGATGACGGATATCCTGCGCATGCACGATGTCAATGCTTTGAATGTCTCCATCCGGCATTCGCCGGCAGACACGGTTTCGCTACTGCCCTGGGCGCCCGATGAAGTCTTTTCCTTCGTCCTCTACTACAAGCAGCGCTCGACCGATCGCGCCGATCGCGCATCGGAGCGATGGACGCGCAAGTTGATCGATGCGGCTTTGTCGATGGGCGGCCGATACTATCTGCCTTATCGCCTGCATGCCTCGCAGTCGCAGTTCCACGCGGCCTATCCTGAGGCGCAGGCCTATGCGGATATCAAGCGCGAAGTCGATCCGGACTATCGGTTCCGCAACCGCCTGTGGGATAAGTACCTGCCCCGGATTTGATCCGGCTTCCTTTGGCAATGCCGCACCCGCCGCCACCCCTTCCCAAGCATTGGACATTCGCATGACCGACATCGCCGCTCTGCAGAACCACCAGATCCGACTCGCAGCCCGCCCCGTCGGCATGACCACTCGCGAGAACTGGCAGTTCACGACCGAAGCGGTGGCCGAGCCGGCCGAAGGCGGCGTGCTGGTGAAGACGCTTTCGCTGTCGCTGGATCCTGCGATGCGCGGTTGGATGAACGAAGGCAAGTCGTACATCGCGCCTGTGGAAATCGGCGAGGTGATGCGCGCGGGCGGGATCGGCAAGGTATTGGCTTCGAAGCACGAGGGCTTTGCGGTCGGCGACCTGGTGACGGGAGGCTTGGGTGTGCAGGAATACCGCCAGTTCGCGCCGGCCGAAATCAAGCGCCAGGGCGTCAGCAAGATCGATCTGCGCATGGGAACCCTCACCCAATGGCTCAACGTGCTGGGCATGCCGGGCATGACCGGCTATTTCGGCCTGATGGATGTGGGCCAGCCGAAGGAAGGTGATGTGGTGGTGGTTTCGGGCGCTTCGGGCGCGGTGGGCCAGACCGTGGGCCAACTGGCCAGGATCAAGGGATGCCGCGTGGTCGGCATCGCCGGCGGCAAGGCCAAGTGCGATTTCGTGGTGAACGAAATGGGCTTCGACGCCTGCATCGACTACAAGAACGAAGACGTGCGCGCCGGCCTGAAGACGCACTGCCCCGACGACATCGACATCTACTTCGACAACGTGGGCGGCGAAATCCTGGACCACGTGCTGGCGCGCTTGCGCCGCAAGGCGCGCATCATCATCTGCGGCGCGGTTTCCCAGTACAACAGCGCCGCCGGCGTGCAGGGACCGAAGAACTACCTGTCGCTGCTGGTCAATCGCGCGCGCATGGAGGGCATCGTCGTGTTCGATTACGCGGACCGCTACCCCATGGCCATCGCCGAGCTCGCCGGCTATCTGAAGGACGGGCGCATGAAATCGCGCGAAGATGTGGTGGTGGGGCTGGAGACCTTCCCTGACTCCCTGATCAAGCTTTTCACCGGCGAGAACTTCGGCAAGCTGGTGTTGCAGGTTTCATCGGAATAGTGCGCAAATCCAACCAGGGAAGGGACATGACCAGCGAACAGTCGCCGGCATCGCAGGCAGGAAATCCACCACGGCCCGATCGAAAGGTTACGGCACGCGTCTGCGCCATCGCGTGCGCGGCGACGCTGCTTCTGCTCTCTGCCGTCCTCGTTTATGCCCACGCCGGCGTAGGCTGCTACATGGGTTTGATCCTGATGGCCGCTTCGGTGGTGGTCCTGGGCAGCACGGCATTGGTTCTGTTGGCGATCTCCGCCTGGTTGCGGCTTGCGGAACTGATCTGGCTGGGCATCGCCTGCCTGCTGATCGCATTCGCCACCGGGTTGGCGATCCAGCTTTTACCCGCCGTCGTCTGCGGCTACCCCGGATAAGGAAGGGTTTTCCAATGGATCATCTGGCAGCCATGCGCGCCTTCAAACTGGTGGTGGAAACCGGCGGGTTTTCCGCGGCCGCCGAAGTGATGGATGTTTCCCACACCGTCGTCTCGCGTCAGATCAGGCAATTGGAACAAGCGCTCGGCTCGCAGTTGCTCAACCGCACTACACGACGTTTGGCATTGACCCAGGCCGGTCAACTCTATTACCAGCGCACCGTCGAAATCCTGGAACAGCTTGAAGATGCGGCGCTTGCCGTCTCGCAACACCAGACCCACGCTGCAGGCACCTTGCGGATCAATGCGCCGATGGCATTCGGCACCCTGGAATTGAGCCGTTGGCTGCCGCGTTTCATGGCCGCCTATCCCGACATCCGCGTGGATCTGGTCTGCGATGACCGCTTCGTCGATCTCATCGAGGGCGGTTTCGATGTCGGCCTGCGGGTAACTCGCACGCTTCCGGATTCCACCCTGGTGGCCAGGCGGCTGGCGACCTGCGAAATGGCGCTGATCGCATCCCCCGCTTATGTGCAGCGATTCGGGGCGCCGCAAACGCCAGGCGATCTCGTTCGCCACAACTACTTGACCTATTCGCTCGCGCTCAGATCGACAGACCTTGTGTTCCAGGGCCCCGAACAGGAATCCCATACCGTCACTGTCCGCGGCAACCTGCAAGCCAACACCGGCATCATCGTGACCGAAGCGGTTCTGGCTGGCCAAGGCATTACCGCTTCGGCGACATTCGTGATTCACGAGTCGTTGCGCCGTGGCGAGCTGGTACGCCTATTGCCGGAATATCGGCTTGAACCACGCGAGCTGTACGCGCTTTACCCGCAAAATCGGCATGTATCGCCCAAAGTGCGGGCATTCATCGATTTCGCAGCCGAATACTATGCGGTGCCACGCTGGTCTTGCTGAGCAAATCACCAGATGTGCCCGCCACGGCGAGCACATCCAGTCAACGGCATGGCAAATGCTACAACTTCAAAGGCAACGCAATGATCTCATCCGTAGTCATCACATCGCCGAACGTGTCTGCGATCCCCATCAACGCGCCACGATGCAAATCCCCGTGCCCGACCGCACCAATGCCTGCCGCATCGATATCGCGAGTGGCGCTGGCGTCCGAGGATACGATCACCTCGTAACCCAATGGCGCTGCGTCACGCGCCGCACCAGCCACGCATGCATGCGTCATCAAGCCGGAAACGATGAGCGTCTTGATGCCGGCCGCTCTCAGCTGCGCGTCCAGATCGGTACTGGGAAACACGCTGACCGTATTCTTCCGCACTACTTTCTGGCCAGGCTGCGGCTGCAACTCGGGATGAAACTTGACGGACTCGCTGCCCTCGGCAAACAGCGGCGCACCTGCCGGAAGTACATGCTGGACGTGAAACACGGGGATTTTATTGCTGTCGGCAAAAGCCACCAGGCGCTTGGCATTTCCCAGGGCTGCCATACCGTCGGGAATCGGCATTTTCCCGGTGAAGTATTCGTTCTGGAAATCGATCACGATCAACGCTGTCGAACCCGGATCCAACTGATTCACACGCGTAGCGCCCGCCATCGTGCGGATCGTCGGGGCATTCTGTCCGGCCTGGGCTTGGCATGCACTGAGCACACCCACCGCCGCCAGTATCAGTCCCTTGCTATTGAATAGATTCATTGGTGTTTCCCTGGGCTGGTCCAGCCGTTGCTCAAAACGAGAGCGCACGATAGCGGGACAGCACCCCAGGATTAATGGCCGCTGCGGAACAATATTTGTACGTAAAACGCACAGATGGCCGTCAGTCCTGCGACCGCTTCGAGTAGGTCGGGGTTACATCCCCGACGCACGGAAACTGGAACCGTCCGGGGACCCGCAGTATGGAGTAGCTCCGTACTTGGTACGGGATCAACCTACGCAGGCTCCCGGCTTGCTTGCGTTGAACCCTACTCGAAAAGCGTGGCTCGACAGAGCCTGCCCCGGACTTGATCCGGGGCTCACCACGAACGGGACCTATCGACAGGCTCACCACGAACGGGATAAGTCGACAAGGTCACCACGAGCAGAACCCGAGGTGCACACACTTGTTCGGAGATCTTTTAATCCTGCGAACGCTTGGTCGGCGTCTTCGCCTCGGCGGCAAAATCAGCGATGCGCCACAGGTACTGGCTGGCGTAACTGCGATAGGGTCCCCACCGCTCTCCGCGTGCAAGCAGTTCCTTAGGCGTCGGCATGACCTCCAGCTTGTCGACGCGCTGCGCGCCCTTGCGAATGCCCAGATCGTCCACCGGCAGCACATCGGGACGGCCCAGACGGAACATCAGCATCATCTCCACGGTCCAGCGGCCGATCCCCCGCACCGGCACCAGGGCGGCGACGATGTCGTCCTGGTGCATCGTGGACATCTGCCGCAGATTGGGTATCTCGCCATTGGCTTCGCGGGTCGCCAGATCGCGCAAAGCCAGGCTCTTGTTGCCGGAAACGCCGCAGGCACGCAAAGTCGCGTCGTCGATGCGCCCCAGCGTGTCGAAATGCAGCCGGGTGCTGCCGATGGCCGCTTCCACACGGCCCACGATGGTCGATGCCGCCTTGCCGCTGAGTTGCTGGTACAGGATCGCGCGGGCCAGGGCGTCTACCGGGTCGAACGGCTTGCGCCAGCCCGGCTGGGGTTCCAGATAGCCGACGCGTTTCATCCAGGCGCCCAGCTTGCGGTCGCGCTTGCTCAGATGATCGAAGGCTTCCTCGGTATCGAACCCTCGGGCGTGACGGGGCATGCGGGCGGACTCAGCGCCGGGCCGCGTCGAGCGCCCACAACAGCCAGCCCAGCATCAATCCGACGCCTCCCACCGGCGCCAGCTTGGCGCTGATCTGCGTCAGCGCCGTCAGGGCCAGGCCGCCTGAAAACAGCAGCGTGCCTATCAGCAACAGATAAAGGCCTGCGCGGCCCAGCGACCGCGAGGTGCCGGCGGCAAGCGCGGCAAGCGCGATGCCATGGCCGAATGCGTACAACGCGGCGGTCTGCAAATTGGATTGCGCATGCGCATCGGCGACGCCATGGGCGGCGTAGGCGCCCAGCGCGACGGCCAACGCTGCGAACAGAGCGCCGGAAAAAGCGAGCAAGGAGGGTTTGCGTTGGCGGCGGTCGTAATGCAACAAAGCAGCGGCCTCTTCAGGAAGCGGCGTCCTGGCCGATAACGGCAGATACTCCGAAATGCAACGCGCCGCAAAAGCGGCGCGTCACCTCCAAACCGCGCGCAGACCGGAGTCCGCGACGCGTTATTGCTATGGCCCGATGTTGCCTGGCTTGGTCTTACTTGATGGCCCAATACACGTCGAACGCGCCATCGGCGGTGAACGCCTGATCCACGCCGCCCTTCCAGGATTCGTAAGGACGGTCGGCGACTTCATAGCCATTGGTCATCGCCCAGGCGCGCAGCGAACTGCGCACGGCGTCCAGTTCGGCCATGTAACCGGTGTAACTGGCGGAAGCGGCGCGATGCGCCTCGACATGCACGTACTCGACCGGCGTACCGGAAACCGAAACCTTCAGCGGACCGGTCGAGGCCGTCGTCGTAGCCGGCAGCGCGATCGGCGGCTCCTTGGCCTTGTCCTTGTCGCCATTGGCCGGCTTCGACGCCGCGCCGCTGCGCTTGCGCACTGGCTGGGCTACGTCGAAAGCGTATTTCTCGGTGCCGAAATCGGTGGTGACGATGCGCACCGGGCCAGCGGCTTCAAGGCCGTTGGATTCCATCACGCGCTTGATCCACTCCTGGTTGGCCTTGATCGACGCCTTGATGACTTCGTTGTTGCGGTCGATGTTGCCGGCCTTGACCACCAGCAGGTCTTCGGCGGGAAGCTCGACGACCTTGAGGCCGGTCAGCTTGGAGCCTTCGATGCGGTAGTCGAAATTAGGCACGGTGGCCAGCATGTTGGTCAGCTTGGACAAGCTGGCCTTGACCGAATCGCCGACATGGCGGCTGACGTACATGCCGTTGAAACGGCCGAGCAGGTTCCAGCCGTAGTTCACGTCGTAAGTCTGGGTGACCTTCACGTTGCGGCCGTTCTTGCCGGCCGGCTCCAGGGTGAAGACCGTCTTCTTGTCGCCGCCGGGGGTGCGGTCGTCGATGGCGTACCCCACCTTGCCGCCACCAGTGCCGGCCGGGGCCTCGCTCTCGGTGATTTCCCAGTGGCCCTTGCCCCAGCGCTTGTCGGCCGAGTTGAAGTCGACGCGCGCGCCGACGCCGGTGTGGCCTTCGCCGCCGCCGCTATAGGCGAGCTCGGAAACCTTGCCGGGCATCAGCAGGTTCCAGTCCTTCAGCCGGCGGACGTTGTTGATAGTGTCGAACACGATAGTCATGCGTCGATTGGTCTCGGTGCTTTCCACCAAGTGACGCTTGGAAGGCAGCACCAGGCCGACCACCAGGAACAGCGCTAGGACAAGCGCCAGTGCAATCAGGAACTCGAGCAAACGGGTCATTCAGCAGTCTCCGGGGGCCGATCCCTTGGCCAATGAAATAGGTGCAGGGCGCATCCTAGCAGGCTTGGCGGATTCGGTCAGCCCGTCAGTGCGTCAGCGGGCACTACATCGCGGCACAACGGAATCTTCACCCGCCTCGGAAAGCGGCAAAAAGCGCGGAACAGGGCCGGGCAACCCGGCCCTGCTCTGCCGGCTTTCCGGTTCAGACCAGCTGAAGTTCGAATGCCTTGAGCACGGCCCGGGTGCGGTCGCGTACGCCCAGTTTGGACAGGATATTGGAGACGTGATTCTTGATGGTGCCCTCGGCCACGCCCAGAGAATTGGCGATTTCCTTGTTGGAAAAACCGCTGGCCATCAGGCGCAGGATCTCGGTTTCCCGGTCGGTCAGCGGATCGGGCCGGTCCAGGCTGACGAAATCGTTGCGCATGTGCTCCAGGCCCGACAGCAATCGCTGGGTCACGGCCGGTTGCACCAGCGAACCGCCCGACGCCACGGTACGGATTGCCCCCACCAGCTGCTCCAGCGAGACATCCTTCAGCAGGTAGCCCTTGGCCCCCGCTTTCAGCCCGGCCAGCACCAATTGGTCGTCGTCGAAAGTGGTGAGGATGATCGCCGGGGGCAGCTGCTGCGCCGCGGCCAGGGCCTGCAACGCTTCCAATCCGGACATGACCGGCATGCGCATGTCCATCAACACCACGTCCGGCTTGATCTGCGGTATGAGCTCCACGGCCTGACGGCCGTCGGCGGCTTCGGCCACCACTTCTATCCCGTCGTCCAGCCCCAACAGGGAGCGGATGCCCTCCCTCACCAGCGTTTGGTCGTCGACCAGGCAGACACGGATCATGCGGTACCTCCGGTAAGGGGCTCTGGGCGAAGCTCCAGGGCAAAGGGTTCGGTCGTCTCAACAGGAACCTGCAGGCACAGGCGGAAGCCGCCGCCCGCACGGGATTCGATGGTCATGTTGCCGCCATGCTGGCGCAGGCGTTCGCGCATGCCGCGCAGGCCGTTGCCGGCGATCACCACTTCCGCGCCCTGACCGTCGTCGTGGGCATTGATCACGATCAGGCCGCCGTCGCGCCGGCAATGGATCCAGAGATTGCGCGCGCCGGCATGGCGCACGGCGTTGGTGATGATTTCCTGGGTGCAGCGCAGCAGTACATGGGCCCGCTCGGCATCGTCCAGGGTCAATGGTTCCTCGATATTCATGTGGATCGTCAGCGCCGGCACCCGCTCGGTCAGCAGCAGCAATGCGCCTCCCAGATCGATGGCATCGCCCTCGCGCAATTGGCTGACCACCTCGCGTACGTCGGTCAGCAAAAGCTTGGCCAGGGTATGGGCCTGCTTGACGTGCTCCAGCGCGCGGCCCTCGGTCATGTGGCCGGCGACCTCCAGATTCAGGCTGAGCGCGGTCAGGTGATGGCCCAGCAGGTCGTGCAATTCGCGGGAAATACGGGTGCGTTCGTTCACCCGCGCGCTTTCGGCCAGCAGCATGCGGGTGGCCCGCAGCTCCGCATTGAGCCTGCGCTGCTCGTCCCGCGCCTGCGCCTGCTGGCGCGCCACATAGGCGGTCACCAGTACGAAGGCGGAAAATCCGACGTAGAAAGTCGACTGGAACAAGGCCTCCCAGAAGCTGAAATCGTCGCGGGCCATGAACGAGGGCACCAGCGGGATATGGGCCAGCAGCAACCAGGCCACCGCCGCCCGCAGGCTGAGGATCCAGGGCAGCACTCCGGCCATGACCAGCAGCAGCATCGCGCTCAGCCCGGTCTGGGTGAAATAGCCCACCGCCACCGCTGCGGTCGTCAGCACCATCAGCAGGACGAAATTGCCGCGGGTGGAGGCGGCCGTGTCCCGGGAACCCAGCGAACGGGTGGCCAGCCAATAGCAGAGCCCGAAAGCCAGATAGGAAACGATGGTCATGGGCACGTTGATGCCCAGCCCCGCGGTCTCGTCCACACCGCGCGAAGGCGGCAGGAACCAAACGTTCAGGATGATCGGGATACCCACCAGTGCCCATGTGTACAGACCGGCTGCACGCAGGAGACGGGTGTGGCTGAGTCGATTCAACATCCATCCATCTTAGGCCGATTGCCCGGCGCCCACCCTGACCGAAAGTCATGCATGCGGCTCCCCGGTCGCCCCGAGCCTTGCCGTGCATGCGATAATCCGCGCCGGTGGCTCGCGGCCACCCGTACCATCTCCCCGGAGCGAGTTGAATGTCGATTGTCATCCGCGACGTGCGCGAGCACGAGCTGGATTCCGTCCTAGCCCTGAACAACAACGCCGGACTGGCGATCCTGCCGCTGGATTCGGCCAGGCTGCACCGTTTCCACGAGCAGGCCGAATATTTCCGCGTCGCCGAGCGCGACGGCAACCTTGCCGGCTTCCTGGTCGGTTTCGGAGGCGATTCGGACCACGACAGCAGCAATTTCGCCTGGTTCCGCGAACGCTATCCGAAATTCTTCTACATCGACCGCATCGTGGTGGCCAGCCGCCGCCGCGGCGGCGGCGTGGGCCGCGCGTTCTACGCCGATGTGCAGAGTTACGCGGAGTTGAGATACCCGCAGCTGGCCTGCGAGGTTTTCCTGGACCATGGCGCCGACCCGGCGCTGCTGTTCCATGGCAGCTTCGGCTTCAAGGAAGTCGGCCAGAACCAGATGGCCGATGCCGGCGTACGCGCCAGCATGCTGATGAAGGAATTGTGCAGCTATTCCTGGGTGCGCGAGACCTACGGCGACGCCCTGCCCGACCTGCCCTGGGCGCGCAGCCGCTTGATCGCGGCGGCGGCCGAACGGTCCACCGGAACGTGAGCATGATCCATATGAGCATGACTTCATGAGCGCGACCTCGGCGAACCTGGATTACGAACAGGCCGGCGAACTCAAGATCGGCCAGGTCGGCATCGCCAACCTGCGCGTGCGTACCCTGGATGTGGCCCAACTGTCGCGCGAAATGCGCGAGCGCGTCGATCGCGCGCCGAAGCTGTTCGGCCGCGCCCCGCTCATCATCGATTTCGGCGGACTGGCGCAGATGCCCGATGTCGCCACCGCCCGCGCGTTGCTGGAGGGACTGCGCGGCGCCGGTGTGCTGCCGGTAGGTCTTTCATACGGCACGCGCGAAACCGAACAACTGGCCGAACAGCTGGGCTTGCCGCTGCTGGCCAAGTTCCGTGCGCAATACGAACCCGTCGGCGCTGCCGCGCCCGCCGCAGCGCCGCCCGCACGCCGGGAAAGCGCCGCGGCCGAAACCGCTCCCGCCAAGGCCGCGAAAGCTCCCGACGCCGCAGCCGCCAGCCCCGGACTGGTGCAGAAAACGCCCGTGCGTTCCGGCCAGCAGCTCTACGCCGAGAACCGCGACCTCACCGTGCTCAGCACGGTCGGCGCCGGCGCCGAAGTTATCGCCGACGGCTCCATCCATATCTACGGCACCCTGCGCGGCCGCGCGCTGGCCGGCGCACAGGGCAATACCGACGCGCGCATTTTCTGCCGCGAGTTCCATGCCGAACTGGTGGCCATCGCCGGCCACTACAAAGTGCTGGAAGACGTACCCAAGGAACTGCGCGGCAAACCCGTGCAAGTCTGGCTGGACAAAGACCAACTCATGATTGCGCCCCAGTGATATCAAGCTGCGCGCAGACGCAGACGGTCCTCTGAAGAATGCATTCCCCCGAACGTAAAAGCAGGAGATACACCATTGGCTGAGATTATCGTTGTCACTTCCGGCAAGGGCGGCGTCGGCAAAACCACCACCAGCGCCAGCATCGCTTGCGGCCTGGCGCGTCGCGGCAAGAAGGTCGCGGTCATCGACTTCGACGTCGGCCTGCGCAACCTCGACCTGATCATGGGCTGCGAGCGCCGGGTGGTGTACGACTTCGTCAACGTCACCCATGGCGAAGCCACGCTGAAGCAGGCACTGATCAAGGACAAGCGTTTCGATACGCTGTTCATCCTTGCCGCCTCGCAGACCCGCGACAAGGATGCGCTGACCAAGGAAGGCGTGGAAAAAGTACTGAAGGACCTGGAGGCCGACGGCTTCGACTACGTGGTCTGCGATTCGCCGGCCGGCATCGAGAAAGGCGCCTACCTGGCCATGTACTTCGCCGACACCGCCGTGGTGGTGGTGAATCCGGAAGTCTCCAGCGTGCGCGACTCCGACCGCATCCTGGGCCTGCTGGACTCCAAGACCCGCAAGGCCGAAAACGGCGAGACGCTCAAGCCCTATCTGCTGCTGACCCGCTACAGCCCTTCGCGCGTGGAAGGCGGCGAAATGCTCAGCATCAAGGACGTCGAGGAGGTCCTTGGCCTTAAGACGATCGGCGTGATTCCCGAGTCTGGCGACGTGCTCAATGCCTCCAACAAGGGCGAACCGGTGATCCTGGAACTGGAATCCACCGCCGGCCAGGCCTACGACGACGCCGTCGGCAGGCTGCTGGGCGAAGAACGTCCGCTGCGCTTCACCACCGTGGAGAAAAAGGGTTTCTTCAACAAGCTGTTCGGGGGTTGAGCATGGGACTGTTCGATTTCCTCAAGCCGAAGAAAGAAACCGCCTCCATCGCCAGGGATCGCCTGCGCATCATCGTGGCGCAGGAACGCACCACCCGCGGCGGGCCGGACTATCTGCCGATGCTGCAGCGCGAACTGCTGGAAGTGATCAAGAAATACGTCAACGTGGATGCCGACGCAGTCAACGTGAAGTTGATCAAGGAAGGCGAACACGACGTGCTGGACATCTCGGTGTCGTTGCAGGAAGGCAGCGCCTGAGTTTGTTGTAGGAGCGGGCCCTGCCCGCGACCGCCCCTGGCATTGCTTTCGACCAAGGACAGTCGCGGGCAGGGCCCGCTCCTACAGTCATCCCATGACTTCCGCTATTGCCAGCGCCGTCCCTCTTCCCGACGTGTTGCGGGTCGCCGATCTGCCGTTCGAAGATCTCGCCGCCCTGCTCGCCCATCACCAATTGCGGCTGCACGCGGTCGAAGACGGGCTTCCCATTCCCGGCAGCTTCTGGGGCGATCCCGAAGCCGGCGTAATCGGCAGCACCGTGTACGCGCGCGGCGACACGCCGGTGCATTCGTTGTTGCACGAAGCCTGCCACCTCATCGTGTTGCCGCCCGAGCGCCGCGCGCAGGTGCATACCGACGCCACTGATTCGGACATGGAGGAAGACGCCACCTGCTACCTGCAGATCGTGCTTGCCGGATGTCTGCCGGACGTCGGTAGCGAACGCTTGATGGCGGACATGGATGCATGGGGCTATTCGTTCCGGTTGGGCTCGACGAAAGCGTGGTTCGACAACGATGCCGAGGATGCGTGTGCATGGCTGATGGAACGCAATCTGCTTCCAGCCTGAGCGACGCCGATCGGACTGGCGTTGCGTCGGGGGCGTAGCCCCGACCTACGTAGGTCGGGGCTACGCCCCCGATGCATGGACCCCGCATGGCTCGATCAACAGCTCGCGGCGGGACGCCGCTCCTACGCAACGCCCGCTCCACTCCTGCACGGCTCATATCAGGCAAACTGATGGCCATGGTTTCGCAAATCCATCCAGGCAAAGACGCTGAAGACTGGCAAGGCCTGCAGATCATTTCCCGTGGCGCCAACCGTTTATGCGCGCGCGATCCAAGCGATCCCAGCAAATGCCTCAAGTTCGAGCTGCCTGCCGCCGAGCGCACACAGGTCGGCGTGCGGCAGCGCCTGCGGCGCTGGCTGGCCGCCCGCTTTCCCTACCTCGGCGAAAACGAAACCGAGCTGCGCGCCTACCGGAAACTGCGCACGCGACTGGGCGCCGACACCGATGCTTACCTGGCCGCATGCCATGACCTGCCAAGCATGCCCCACGGAAAAGCACTGCGTTGCGACTGCGTCCTGCTGGAGGACGGAACGCCGGCTCCCAGCCTGTATCACTGTCTTTTCAGGGAACCGCGATATCCAGCGGAAGCGCTCTGCGCCGCGGTCGATGTTTTCGAAGCATGGCTGATCCGCCATGAGGTCCCGCTATTCGATCTCAACACGGGTAATTTCGTGGTGCTTCCGCACGGCGATCAGGTCAGGCTGGTCTGCATCGATACCAAATCGGTGTTGAGCGGCAAGGAGATCCTGCCGTTCTCGCGCTGGTCGCGGAGCCTGATGCGCCGCAAGATCCAACGCCGCGCACAACGGCTGCGCCAGCGCATCCGCGGCGCATTGGGTGAAGCGCAATAACGCTGTAGGAGCGGGCCCTGCCCGCGACCGCTCTTGGTGTCGATTCGACCGAAGAGCGGTCGCGGGCAGGGCCCGCTCCTACAAGATGATCAGCGCACGCTGTAACCGGAGATGCGCCAGATCTTGTCGTCGTCCAGGTGGAACGAAACCAGTTCGCGCACAGGCTGCGGCGAGTTGGCGAACTTGGTGGCGTAGACCACGTTGACGTAATTGCCTGCAGGCACCTGTCCGCCCGCCGGATAGACGGCGCGGGTGACCGCCAACTGCTTGCGCTCGGTGACGGCACCGAGCTTCTGCCGGTCCAGCGCGATCTGCTTGACGAATTCATCCAGGGGCACCGCTCCCTTGGCTACCGGGGAAGCGCCTGCCCAGACGTCGGCGGTCTTGTTCTGGTCCACCATCTGCACCACCCGCGCCGCGGCGCTGGTCATTTCGGCGTCCTGGCGTGCAACCTGGGCCTTCTGCTCGGGCGTCAGCTGTTGCTGCTGCGCAGCCTGCGGACTTTGCGCGGGCGCACGCGCTGGCTGTGCCGCCTGCTGCTGCGCGGAAACTGCGCCTGCGAAAACCAGCAGCAGCGAAGCGAGGACGAACCTGGAATTTTTCATGCGTTCTTCTCCAAAGATAAGTCGTCTGTGGGCGGCTGCCAGTCTATCCCAGCCGACGCCGCGCCACAGTCGATGCGTTCAACGGGCCGAACTGGCGGCGACCTGGATTTCGACCCGGCGATTCGGCGTCAGGCACGCGATCAACGCCGCACGCGGTTGCTCTTCGCAGTCCTTGACCGGTTCGCTTTCGCCGCGGCCTTCAGCGGTGATGGCCGAAGCCGCCACGCCGTGATCGACCAGGAACTCGCGTACCGTCTGCGCGCGTCGCTGCGAGAGCAACTGGTTGGAGGCGTCGCTACCGATGCGGTCGGTGTGGCCCACGATCCTGATCGACGCGCTGTCCGCCTCTTTCAGCTGGCTGGCGATGGCGGCCAGTTCTTCGCGCCCCCTGGGCAGAATGTCGTCGGCGCCGTATTTTGCGAACTCGAACAGCGCATCGGCCGACAGCTTGAACGTGCGTTCCTTCGCTTCCGTCGTTGCCGGAGGCGCCGTTTCCGTCAGCAGGTCGGCGCAGGACGCCGGTGCCCAATGGAAGGTCTGCGCCAGGTAGTCCTCGTCGTAGACGACCTTGTACTGGCAGGTGATGATCTTGCCGTCCTTGCGGAAGTGGAAAAGATAATCCCATTCGCGCACGCCGGCATAGCCCTCATGAAAATGCGGGCGGCCCAGCAGTTGATACAGCTGATCCTTGGTCATGCCCGGTCCCACCAGGCGCAGATCGCCCAGGTTGGGAAAGGTGCCGCCTTTCATCACGATATGCGCCGGATCCGGGAAGATCACTTCGCCGGCTACGCCCTGCGGGCTGATGTCGCGGCTGACGTGGCGCGTGCCGCAGGCCGGGAGCAGGAGTGCGGCGCCTATCGAAAGCAACAGCGCGCTGGAAATTTTCAAGTTGTGTTTCATGTGTGTTCCCCTTGGAAGAATGTGGCGGCGGGATGCGCGACGCTGAAGGCGCGGGCCCTTCCGCGAAGGAAGGGCCCGCAGTCCGTTACCACTGGATGCCTGCACCGACGGAGAAGCCCCAATCGCGCGAGGTGTTGCCGCTGGCCGAAGCCTTGTAGACGTAGCGGCCGTTCTCGGTGATGCCCGACAAACCGAAGGCCATGCCGTATTCGCCCTGGTAGCCGCCGAAGCCCACCGACAGCATGCTCTTGCCCGGCAGATACGCCTGCGGCAAACCCGACATGGCCATCGCCGATGACGTGGCGCCGCGGTAGTTGCGTTCCATCGTCCACACGTCGTTGTCCAACTGGGCCAGACGGCTGTCGGTGTACTGGTTGGCCTGAGTGACGGCGGAGTTCACGCCCGCAGTGAGCTGGTTGACGTTGACCG
>CBFGMR010000014.1:0-96808 GCA_965650035.1 uncultured Pseudoxanthomonas sp. | reverse complement strand
CTTGCCGGCGCCCGTCGGGCGCGTGCTGTTCTTCGCCCGCCCTTCGCCGCTCATGGATCTCCGCGCGCGCCTGGCCGATTCCAGGGCCCGCTCCTACAGGGTTCTTCAGAATTCCGGCACTGCGACTACATTTTTCCTGCGCAGCAACAGCCACTCGCGCAATCGCAGGAAAGGTCCTTCCACCGTGTAATGCAGCAACGCGCCCATCAACAGGACCGCGGCGCAATAGACGGCGAAGGCCAGCAACCCTCGCCCCTCCAGCTGTGTTCCGAACCAGCTCTCGGTCAGATGCATCGCCGCCTTGTGGGTCAGATACAGACTGTAGGAAATCAACGCCAGCCAGCCTGCACCGGGAATACGCCAGCGCCCGATGACGCTCCGGTTCCCCGCGCCGGCGACCACCAGCAATGCCAGGCCGGCGGACAGCAACGGATAGCCGGCTATCGTCGGCAACAGATCGAAGCGTTCGCGGAACATCCAGATCGATGCCCCCACTACCACCAGCCCACCCAGCAACAACAGATTGGACCTGTTCTGCATCCGCTCCCACCAGGACGGGCGATAGGCCTTGACCGTCGCCAGCACCACACCTGCCAGCAGGCCATCCAGACGCATCCATGTCGGGTAGTAGATTTCCTCGATGTAGCGCAGGCCAAAGCCCCGCTCCACGCCTTCCACATCGCGCACCGGCGCCAGATCGTGCAGCCACACGTAGCCGCGCAAGGCCATGCCCGCGGCCAGCAGAGCCAGGCTCACGGCCAGGAATTTCGCCATTGAAGGCCTGCGCGTCAGCCACCAGGCCAGCCAGGGGAACACCAGATAGAAGTGCTCTTCCACGCACAGCGACCAGGCGTGCGAAAACGCTTTGTTCTGTTTGTAGTCGATCAGCAGGTTGACGGTAAAAGTCAGGAACTGCCAGACCGGCTGCAGGCCTTCGTACTCGCGGAATGCCGGCCACCATGCGTACAGGGCAACTGTCACCAGGAAAGCCGGAACAATGCGAAATACCCGCCGCAGATAGAAATCACCGAAACCAGGCGATTCGCCGCGGCTCAGCGGCTTGAGCACCTGCGAGCCGATCAGGTAACCGCTGAGCACGAAGAACAGATCCACGCCCATCCAGCCATAGTCGGACAGCCATTGGTAGTCCTCACCCAGGCCGCCGACCACGAAGGAATGGAACAGCATCACCCAGACGATGGCGATGGCGCGCAACAGGTCCAGCCCGGGAAGACGATTCATGCCACTCCAAAAAGGCGACGCGACGCGGCGACCATGAAGGTCGCCGACGGGAAAGTGAAAGGGATTCTCGGCCGGCTTCCATCCCCGTATGCGAAGGGGTGTTGCCTGCGATCCGAATATAGCAGTCGCCATCGCCGATCGAAATGCGTTTCGGCAAAAAAATCCTGGCACCGCGTAGGTCGGGGCTACGCCCCCGACGCATGGAGATTGGATGATCTGTACTGCGTCGGCGACGTAGCCCCGACCTACGGCGGATCGGCGACTGGCGCGTCGCTCCACACGCTGTTCTGCTCACCATTGCGGGCACGCTGCGACGTCGCGCGCGCCAGCGCGGCGAAGCCGACGGCCAAGGCAAGGGCCCCGGCATCGACGCAGAAAAGGTTCCAATGTCCGGCCGCTGCACTCTTCCAGAGCCACCAGCCGGTCGCCGCACCGTGCGCTACCGGCACCAGCGCAGTAACCAGCGCCGCCGCCCACAGCAATTCCCGTGCTGCACGCACCGGCGGCCGCAGACAGGCCCATACCGCGCACAAACCCCAGGTGGCGAAACACACCCAACCGATAGCCAAGGCGACGTCCAGGTCACGCCGTTGCGCCAGCCATTCGAACCCTTGCGTGGCCACGAACGCCGCTGATACCGCCACGCATAAACCGATGCAGACCCCCACGGTAGCCCGGGCCATGTTCATCTGCGCGCGCCCCTGCTGCGCCTGCCGGCGCTTGCGCCGCGATTCCACCCACAGCAGGTTGCCGGAATAGAACAGAAATGCACCACCCAGCCCCATAAGAAAGTACAACGTCTTGATCCAGGTATTGCCGTACTCGCCGAAATGCAGCGCATAGGCCGAAGCCAGCGTGGCGTGGTTGGCGTCGCGGGCGCCGGGCAACTGCGTGGCCAGCAACGCGCCACTATTGGCGTCCAGCGCTACTGCGCCCAGCGGACCCAGCGCCTCCGGCGACTCGCCTGTCACTTCCACCACCGCGTTGCGGTCGCCGGCGTTGGTCAGCTTCAAGTAGGCCGGTTCGAACGCGCGCTGCCCGCGCGCCAAGGCGATTTCCACCGAGCGCGCATGCCACATGGCAAGCGTGCCGGTCGGCTCGGGGGCGTTGGCGGCGGACATAACGGGCGCGGTATCCATGGCCGCAGGCACGGCGGCCGTCAGACCGCCACGATAGATCAGCGGGTTCAATGCGATCATGGCGACGAAGGCCAGGCACAGCAGTGCGCCGGTCACGGCGAACATGATATGCATGGGCAGGCTGAGCACGCCGATCACGTTGTGCGCGTCCTGCCAGAACCGCTTGAGGTTGCGGCCGGGACGCAGCGCGAACAGATCCTGGATCAGCTTGGGCAGATGGATCACCACCCCGGAGAACAACACGACCCCGTACAGCATGCTGACGATGCCCATCAGGTAAATGCCGGCGACCGGAATACCCAGCGAGTAATGCAGCGCGTTGACCAGTTCGGACAATGCGGCCTGCGGCGGTTTTTCCGAACCCTGCAAGTCGTCCAGCGTGGCGAACAGCCAGGCGCCCTTCGCGTCCTGCCAGTAGATCACCGAATGCGGCGACTCTTCGCCCGGAAACAGCATGCCCACATGCTTGCGTGCTTGCGGATGCCGCCGCAGGGTTTCGTCCAGCAGGCGTTGTGCATCGTCCAGCGTCTGCTGCGGGCGGTCGGCCGCATGCGGCGATTGCCAGACCTGCAGCTCATGATGAAACACGGTAATGGCGCCTGCATAGAACGCCACGAACAGAGCAAAGCCCGCCACCAGCCCGACCCAGGTGTGCAGTGCGGTGAAAGTCCGCAAGGTGGCCGATTTTATTTTCATGCACGCCTGCTCAGCTGACCCATTGCAAGGACTGCATCGACCACAGCGCGCCGGTCGCGGCCACCGCCAAAGCGCTGAGCCAGACCCATGCGCGGACTCCGGTGGAAAAGAACAAGCTGGCGCCGATCACGATCATCCAGAGAGGAAAGAATGCGATCATTCCAGGCACCAGCGTCGCCTGCCAGGGACCCGGCAACGACCAGCATACGAGCCCGAGCAGCGCTGCGGACAGGAAGAACCCGGGGACCACACCGGCCAGCGCGCGGGACCACATCATTCCTCGCCCCTGGACGACGCTGCGCCGGCACCTGTCAGCGCCGCCACATACGGCAACACCATCACCGCCAGCATCCAGGTTCCCAGCATCGCGCACAGCCCGGCGCCTCCGCCCAACGTCAGTACCCATAGCCACAGGGAGAGGCCGGCGAGCGCCAGCCCCACCCAGCTACCGGTCTGGCGCCAGCGATGCAATGCCGGCCAGCGGCAATGCGACGAGCCCGCGTAAAACGCAAGCGCCGACAGCAGCGAAGCGGCGAATGCCGCAGTGGCGATCATCGTTTCCCGCTTACCACTGGTAGCGCGCCGTAGCGGTCACGTTGCGCGCGTAGCCGTAATAGCACCAGTACACCGCGTTGCAGGCGCTGATGTATTCCTTGTCGGTCACGTTCTGCGCGTTCAATTGCAGGCGCCAGTTGCCGAAGTCGTAATGCACCGCCACGTCGAACACGGTATAGGACGGCGTCTGCCAAAGATTCGGCGCATCGCCGTAATGATCGCCGGTGTAGCGCACGCCCGCGCCGAAGCCCAATCCGGCCAGCGCGCCTTCGGTAAGGGTGTAGTCGCCCCCGGCCGAAGCGGCATGCTTGGGTTGCAGCGCGATTTCTTTGCCGAGGGTGGCGGCAACCGTGGTCTTGGTCACTTCCGAGTCGATGTAGGCATAAGCGCCATACAGGCTCAGTCCACGACCGACATTCCAACGACCCTCGACTTCGGCGCCGCGCACCTTGGTTTCGCCCTGCTGGATCTGGAACAGGGTGTGGTCCGGATCGACCGTCAGGGTGTTCTCTTGCGTGATCTCGTACAGCGCCAGCGTCGCCAGCACGTTGCTGCCGGTCGGCTGGTACTTCAGGCCGACTTCGATCTGCTCACCGGAAGTCGGTACGAAGGCGCTGCCGCCGCGATCCTCATGCTCCCTGCCGATGGTGGCCTGGAACGACTGCGACCAGCCCACGTACGGCGCCAGTCCATTGTCGAATACGTAATTCACGCCCACGCGCGCGGAAAATTTGTCGTCGCTCTGGTGCGATCCGTTGGTGTCGGTACCCACCCAATCCTGGCGGCCGCCCAAGGTGAATACCCAACGGTCGACCTTGATCTGGTCCTGCACATACAGGCCCAGCTGCGACTGCGTCTGCCGCGTGCTGGCAGTGGTGGCCGGATCGAAATCGGGCGCCAGGTCCGGCATCGAGCCGTACACGGGATCGAATACGTCCAGCGAAGTCGCGTTGAACACGAAGTTGGAATCGTAGCTGTAGCGCGAACGGCGGTAATCCAGACCGGCGAGCAGCGTGTGCTGGACGCGATCGCCGAAATGCCATTGGATATTGTTATCGACGCCCAGCGTCTTTTCGTCTTCCCGGGTGGACCACAGATAGCGGAACAGACTGCGCTGATCGGCCAGCAGGCCGAACGCGCCCACCGCCACGCTGGGGTCGACTTCCGCAGTGCCATAACGCAGGCTCTGCCGGAACGCGGTGCCGCCGCCGAAATCGTGCTGGAACTCATAACCCAGCGATTTCATCGTCTTCACGTAATCGTTGGCGTTGGGTTCGCCGGTGTAGCGGTTGGTGGGGATCTTGCCATTCGGGTTCGGCAGCAACGTGCCTTCGGCCGGCAGGAAGCCGGCGCCGGATTTGGTGTCGGCCTTCTGGTAACGCGCAAGCACGGTGAAGGTGTTGGCGTCGTCCGGTTTCCAGGTCAGCGCCGGGGCCAGGAAATAGCGATCGTCGTGGATGTAGTCGACCGACGTATCGCCGTTGCGCGCCAGGCCGGTCAGGCGATAGAGCAAGGTGCCGCTGTCGTTGAGCTTGCCGCCGAAATCGAAGGCCAGCTGGCGCATGTCTTCGCTGCCCACCTGCAGTTCGACTTCACGCAGGCGGTCTTCGGTCGGGCGCTTGCTGACGTAATTGAGCAGCCCGCCAGGCGGCATAGCGCCGTAGTTGACCGAAGCCGGTCCCTTCAGCACCTCGACGCGCTCCATGCCGTAGGGCTCGATGCGGGTGATGCCGGTGCCGGAACCTTCCGGCAATGCCAGACCATCCATGTAACGGGCGGGGGTGAAACCGCGCACCAGCAGCCAATCGCTGCGGCTGTCGGTGCCATAGCCGCCGCCCTGGGCGCCGGCGGTATACCAGACCGCCTCCTCAACGCCGTGGATACCGCGGTCGCGCATCTGCCGATCGGTGATAACCGAAATGGATTGCGGTATTTCGGTGATCGCGGTGTCGGTCTTGGTCGCCGTGCCGCTGTCCTTGGCGATGGGCGCGGTGACCTGCACGGTTTCCAGTTCGGTCGGCGCCAGCTGCGACTCCTGCGCAACCGCCATGCCCGGAAGTACCGACAACGACAATGCGGCACGGACGGCCAATGAAAGGCGGCAGCGGCTGGAAGCAGTGGAGCTTCGCGGCAGGGTTTGCGTGCCGGAGGTGCGGATGGACATGGGAGAGTCGGCCTTGTGGGAATGGAGTGGCGTTCTTCGTTCAGCGAAGGACACCGATTCAAATAAGAATCATTCCCAATTGTAGACTCAATGCCGCAGTGCGGCAACGGCGCTTCACACCGCGCCGGAAGAACGCCTCAAGGCCAAAGTCACCGGAATGGTCCGGCTTTGCGCCGGTTCGTTGTTGATCAGGGCCAATAAGGTTTCCACCAGTATCGTGCCGGCCAGCTTGGTGTCCTGCTGCACGGTGGACAGACTGGGATTGACGAATCCGGCCATCGGAATGTCGTCGAAACCCGCCACCGCCACGTCCTGCGGCACGCGCATGCCGCGCTCGTGCAAAGCCTTCATCGCGCCGATGGCGATCAGGTCGCTGGCGGCGAAAATCGCATCGAAGGGCGTGCCGCGCTCCAGCAATTCGCGCGCCGCTTCATAGCCGGACTGCTCAGTGGTGATGGCGTCGAACTGCAAGCCCGGCTGCACTTTCTGCCCGCTGGTCAGCAGTGCATGCGCATAACCGCGGTAGCGCTCGAAGAACTCCGGATAGTGATTGGAGGCATGGCCCAGAAAAGCGATGTCGCGCCGCCCCTGGCGCAGCAGATGCTGGGTGATGTCGTGCCCGCCCTGGAAGTTGTCGCAGCCGATGGAAATGCCCGGTTGCCCCGGCAGCACCGCACCCCAGCGGACGAAATGCGTGCCCTGCTCCACCAGGCGCTCCAGCCGCGACTGCGATTCAAGATAATCGCCGTAACCCAGCAGGATCAGGCCGTCGGCTTTGTTGCTGTCCTCGTAGTCGGCCTGCCAGTCGGTGGACAACTGCTGGAAGGAGATGAGCAGGTCGTAGCCGCGCAGGGCGCAGGCGCGGGTGATGGAGCCCAGCATGGACAGGAAGAACGGATTGATCTGCGAGTCGTCGGGCGTGGGGTCTTCGAAGAACAGCAGCGCGATGGTTCCCGAATGCTGGGTGCGCAGGTTGGAGGCGTTCTTGTCGACTTTGTAATTCAGCTGTTCGGCGATGGCCTGGATGCGCTTGCGCGTTTCCTCGTTGACCATCGGGCTGCCGCGCAGGGCGCGCGACACCGTGGGCTGGGAAACCCCTGCCAGGTGCGCGATATCGAGCGAAGTGGCCTTGCCTTTGATGGTCATGCCGACATGTTGGCAGAAATGTCCGGACCAGGCATGGCGCGCTGCACACCATGCGAGGTCCTGGCCAGCCTAATCGGCGAGGATACGCGCCCGAAAAACTTCGTAGTCCGCAGGAATCAGATCCGCATGGGCCGGACGCGCCAACAGATCGGCCAAGGCCGGCGGCACTTCCAGCGGCCGGCCGATCAAAGGCTCCACCACACTCTCGAACTTGGCGGGATGCGCGGTGGCCGCCACCATCCAATCGCCGGCCGCTCCTTGCGAGCGCATATCCTCGAGCACCCGTACTGCAGTGGCGGTGTGCGGGCAGAAAACCTCTCCATGCTTCGAATAGCGATTTTGGATGGTGTTGCGGATCTGGTAGTCGTTGACGCTTTCGGCGGTGAAGTCCGCGCGAAGTGCGGCATCGTCTCCTTGGTACAGCCAGCGCAGGCGTTCGAAGTTGCTAGGCGCGCCCACGTCCATCGCATTGGCCAGGGTGGCGACGCTGGCCGCGGGCGAATACTCGGCGCCGGAGAAGAATTTCGGCAATACCTCGTTGGCGTTGGTCGCCAGCACGATGCGGCCCAACGGCACGCCCAGCTTGCGCGCGATGATCGCGGCCATGGCGTTGCCCAGGTTCCCGGTGGGAATGACGGCATTGAGGGTTTCGCCGGTAACGCGCTTATGGCCGAGCGCGGCATGCGCGTAGTAACTCATTTGCGGCAGCAGCCGGCCCAGGCTGATGCTGTTGGCCGAACTCATGGGCGCCTGCGCCTGCAGTTCGCCATCGTTCAATGCGCGCTTGACCAGCGCCTGGCAATCGTCGAACGAACCGGTCACGCGCAGCGCGGCGATGTTGTCGCCGAAGCAGCCCAGCTGGTGCGCTTGGCGTGGCGACACGCGGCCGTCGGGATACAGCACAATCACGCGCAATCCGGGTTGCTTGTGGAAAGCGGCCGCGACCGCTGCGCCGGTATCGCCGGAAGTGGCGACCAGAATGGTGAGCGGGCGATCCTCCTCTTTGCGCAGACGGGTCAGACAGGCGGCCAGGAAGCGCGCGCCGAAGTCCTTGAAGGCGGCGGTGGGGCCGTGGAAAAGCTCGAGCGAATAATCGTCCGGCGTTGCCATCGGCGCCAACGGCGATGGAAAGTCGAAGGCCTGTCGGCAGATGGCGGGCAGTTCACTGGCCAACGCGTCGCCAGCGAAGAACGGAGCGATCAGTTGCGCGGCGGTGTCTGGGAGGTCGCTGCCGAGTTCCATTGAACTTACAGGCGGCAGTTTCTCCGGCACGTACAACCCGCCGTCCGGCGCGAGACCGGCGGCGATGGCCTGGCTCAACGTGGCAGTTGGAGAATTATTGCGAGTGGAAACGAAGTTCATGAGCGGTCCGTATTGCGGCTTTTCCCTTCTCCCATCGGGAGAAGGTGGCGCGTAGCGCCGGATGAGGGAGGGAGAATGACGGGCTGCGAATCTTTCCGTGGCCGGACGATCCACTCCCTCATCCGCCCTACGGGCACCTTCTCCCGGTGGGAGAAGGAAAATCTACAGCACCTTCGCCGCCGCGCTATTGATTGGCGACACCCAAGACTGGCTGTCGAATCCAGCAGCCGCGAAGGCTTGCCGAATCAAGGGCGCCGCCATTTCCGCCTGCGCCCGCGTCTCGAACCATCCGAACACGCTGGGACCTGCGCCGGAAATGCTCGCGCCCATCGCACCAGCTTCCAGCGCAGCCCGCTTGGCCGCGTCGAAGCCGACGATCAACGGTGCGCGCCGCGGTTCCACCAGCACGTCTTGCAAGCCGGCGCGCACCAGTCCGGCATCGCCTGCGTAACAGCCCACGAGCACCAGAGCGAGATTGGCCGATTGCGGCACGAACTCGCCCAGGGCGTAACTGCCCTTGAGCGCTTCGCGTGCGCGACGGGTTTCCAGAATCGCTTCTGGATGCACCAGCACGCTGTGCCAGGCGTCGGGCACCGGAATTTTCACCAGGCGATCCGCAGTGGACAGCACCAGGCCGCCCAGCAGCATCGGCCCCAGATTGTCGCCGTGGCGTCCGCCGCTGGCGACCGCTTCGCCGGTCAATGCGAACGGATACAGCGCTTCCCGCGACAAGGGCGTGTCCAGCAGTTCGCTGGCCGCCACCAGTGCAGCGACACAGGAAGCCGCCGAGCCGCCCATTCCCGAGCCAAGCGGGATGCCCTTGTCTATCTCGATTTCAAAACCGAACGGCAGCGCGAGCGCTTCCCGCAATGCGATCAGCGAGGCGCCGGCGGTATTGCCTGGCGCATCCAGCGGCAGATCCACTGTCGCTCCGCGGATCGCGGCGATGCGTACTTCGGGCGTATCGATCCGACGCACCGTGACCGTGTCGCCGGGACCTTCGATCACATGACCGAGAATGTCGAAGCCGACTCCGACATTGCCTACCGAAGCCGGCGAAAACGCGATTGCCAGTTTCTTCACAACTTGTTTCTTCACAACTTGGCCCCCTGCCCGGCCGCCACGCGCAATACGTCCGCGAATACGCCTGCAGCGGTGACTTCAGGCCCCGCGCCAGGTCCCTGCACGATCAGCGGATTGTCGCAGTAGCGGCGGGTGGTGAACTGCACGATATTGTCGGTCAAACGCAGGTTGGCGAAAGCATGCTCCTTCGGCAATTCCACCAGACCCACGCTGGCCTTGCCTTGCGCATCGAGCTTGGCGACATAACGCAGGACCTGCCCGGCCGCCTTGGCTTTTGCCAGTTTATCGGCGAACGATGCATCCACTTCGCCCAGCCGCGACATGAAATCCTCCACGCTGGCCTGGCGCAGCGCCGCAGGCACCAGGCTCTCGACTTCGACGTCGTCCAGGCTCAGCGAACGTCCCGCCTCGCGCGCCAGGATCACCAGCTTGCGGGCGACATCGGTGCCGGAAAGATCGTCGCGGGGATCCGGCTCGGTGTAGCCCAGGCCGCGCGCCTCGGTCACCAGCTGCGAGAACGGCACACTGCCGTCGAACTTGTTGAACAACCACGCCAGCGTGCCTGAGAAAATACCTTCCACCGACAGCACCGCATCGCCGGTATCGATCAGATCGCGCAAGGTGGAAATCACCGGCAAGCCCGCGCCCACCGTTGCTTCGTAGCGGAAACGCGCGCCGCTGGCCGCCGCAGCTTCGCGGATCGCGTCGTAGCGCGCGCTGGGGCCGGCACCGGCCTGTTTGTTGGGAGTGACCACATGGATGCCCGCCGCCAGCCAGTCGGCGTAACGGTCGGCCACCAGCGGGCTGGCGCTGCAATCGACGATCACCAGATGCGGTAGGTGCGAGCCGACCAGGTGGGCGGTGAAACGATCCAGATCCAGCGCTTCGCTTTCGGAAGCGAAACTCGCCCGCCAATCGCCACCGATACCACGCCCGTCCAGCAGCATCTTGGTGCTGGAGGCGATCGCCCGCAGCCGCAGGTCCAGGTTGGCCTTGCCCAGCAATTGCGGCTGCGCGGCGCGCAGCTGATCGAGCAGCGCAGCGCCGACGTTGCCCGGACCGATTACGCCGACCGCGAAGGTCTGCGGCGACAGCCAGAAACCGGCATGCGCCGCACGCAAGGCCTTGGTGGCGTCGGCGCTGTCGATGGCGACCGAGATATTGCGTTCCGAAGAACCCTGCGCGATGGCCAGGATGTTGACCCGCGCCCGGCCCAGAGACTCGAACAGGCGCGCCGCCACGCCCGGCTGCCCGGCCATGCCATCGCCGACCGCCGCCAGCACGCTGACGCCTTCGGTCAGCTGCACGCGCTGGATCTGGCCGATGTTGAGTTCGTGGGCGAACGCGTTGAGCAACGCCGCCTGCGCACGCAGCGACTCGGCGCTGCGTACCACGCAGCAGATGGAGTGCTCGGAAGAACCCTGAGAGATCATCACCACCGACACGCGCGCATCGCGCAGCGCGGCGAAGACGCGTTCGGCCGTGCCGGGTACGCCGATCAGGCCGGTGCCTTCCAGATTCAACACCGCCAGATCCGGGCTGAGGGTCAAACCCTTTACCGGACCGGTGACATCGCGTTCGGCGGTGATGCGCGTGCCGGGATGCTCGGGGTGGAAGGTGTTGCGGATGATGATGGGCAGGCCGCGTTCTATCGCCGGCGACATGGTCTGCGGGTGCACGACCTTGGCGCCGAAATAAGCCAGTTCGCAGGCCTCGTCGTAGCTCAGCGCGCTCAGCTGCACCGCTTCGGGCACCACGCGCGGATCGGCGGACAGTACGCCGTCCACATCGGTCCAGATGTGCAGTTCGGCGGCGTTGAACAGTGCAGCGAAGATGGCGCCGCTGTAGTCGCTGCCGTTCCGGCCCAGCGTGGTGACGCGGTTGTCGCGGTCGCGTGCGATGAAGCCGGTGACCACCACGCGGCGCTGCGGGTTCCCGGCTCGCCAGTCGGCCAAACGCCGGGCGCTGGTTTCCCAGTCCACTTCCACGCCCAGCTCGCTGCGGTCCACCACCAGCACGTCGCGCGCATCCAGCACCGCGCAGTCCTCGCCTTTGGATTTCAGATAATCGCCGAGCAGCCGGGCCGAACAGATTTCGCCCAGACCCTGCACGCGGTCCAGCACTTCGCGCGGCAATTCGCCGATGACCGACAGCGCAGCCAGAATTTCGGCCAGCTTGTCGAAACGCTCGTCCAGCCACTCCAGGGTCGGGCCGGAATCTTCGCCCAGTAGCGCCACCACCGCGCCGCGATGGCGGGCGCGCAATTCGTGCCAGGGATCGCGCCAGTCGCTGCGGCTGCGCGCGGCCAGTTCGCACAATGCGATCAGCGCATCGGTCACGCCCTTCATCGCCGACACTACGGTGATCTGCTCGTGCTCCTCGCGCGCCAGCAACAGGGCGGCCACATGGCGGAAGCGCTCGGCATCGGCGACCGAGGTGCCGCCGAATTTGTGCACGATGGTGCGCGGATGGGAACTGTCTGGCTGTGCTGCGGGCAACATAAAGCTACGGACCTCAGGGTAAGGCCCCCGCGCGGCTCAGGTTCCGGGTTCCCCCGCATCCTGATCCGGGTGCGGGGACGTGGTTTGCGAGACTACGCGAACACGATCCACCGCACCCCGCTAATCGCGGTAGTGGCGGTGGTAATAATGCGGCGACCGAAACCAGCCACGCCCGGCCCTTGCAGCAGCGCAGAGGCCGGCATCGGGCGAAGGTTTTCATGGGTGGCGGAGGGACGCATGGCCCTAGAGGACAGGATGACCCGGGGGGCTGTCAAGTGTTGCAGTGCGACAAGCTGCATTTGCCGCCGAAAGTTGCACTTGCAACCGAAAATATGGTGACCCCGGCGCGATTCGAACGCACGACCTGTCCCTTAGGAGGGGACCGCTCTATCCAGCTGAGCTACGGGGCCTTGAGGGAAATTGTAACGGTTGGTGGTTGGCAGTTGGGACTGGCCGTGAACAGGGCTTGTGCTTTGCCCCCCTTTGGAAAAGGGGGCTACGGGGGATTTGCTTTTGATCTCAAGCCGTAAAGAGCAAGAGCAAATCCCCCTCGATCCCCCTTTTTCAAAGGGGGAGGTCAAACGCTTGGCTGGGTCCAATCGAGCGGCCGCCGCCCGTGCTACCTTCCCCAAGCCGGCTGCGACAACTTGCTGCCGGCATCGGGGTGGCTTCATCGGGGGGAAATCGGGAAAACCAGGCGGCGCGCGGCGCTGCGGGGTTCCCGTCGCGGCGGCGTTGCGCGGAACCCTTCAGCTTCAGGAGTCGTGTTGCATGTGTCCCAGTAAGGTCGCCGACGGTGGCGAAAGAGGTTGGATCGTTCCCATCGGCGGCGCCGAGAACAAGGAAGACAACCCCCGTATCCTCAAGCGCTTCCTCGATCTCTGCGGCGGTCGCGATGCCGGGATAGTGGTGATTCCCACCGCCAGCCAGCTGGCCGATACCGGCAGCCGCTATGAAGATATTTTCGGCGACCTGGGCGCCGGGCGGGTCGATGTTCTGGATTTCGATACCCGCCGCGATTGCCAGGAGAAAAACCGCCTGGACCGCATCGAGCGCGCCAGCGGCATCTTTTTCACCGGCGGCAACCAGTTGCGGTTGTCCACCATTCTGGGCGGCACCCCGGCAGCCAAACTCATCCGCGAACGCAACGCCTCCGGCATCACCGTAGGCGGCACCAGCGCCGGCGCCAGCATACTCAGCGAACACATGATCGGCTTCGGCAAGGAAGGCGCTTCGCCCCAGGCCGACAGCGTGCGCCTGGCCCCGGGCCTGGGCCTGACCAACCGTTTCATCATCGATCAGCATTTCCGTCAGCGCGACCGCCTGGGCCGCCTGGTCGCCGCGCTGGCCTATAACCCTTTCGCCATCGGCATAGGCCTGGATGAGGACACCGCCGCCTTCATCGGCCCGGACAACACCCTGGAAGTCGAAGGCAGCGGCGCGGTCACCGTGGTCGACGCCGACGGGCTCACCTTCTCTTCGATGGCCCAGGTCAGCGAAAACAAACCGGTCTGCCTGCTGGGCTTGACCGTGCATATCCTGGTGGCTGGCGCTACCTTCAACCTGCACACCCGCAAGGCATCGGCCGGTTCGCTGGCCCAGGGCAAGAAGGGCTGACGTGGTGAAGCGCCGCCCACGATATCCATGAGCAAACAGAGAGACGTCACATGAGCGCCGAATCCTACACCGCGTACGCGAACAAGAAGAAACTGCTGATCGCGGGCGTTTTCCTACTCGTCCTGTGCGCGGCTTGTGCGTATTTCCTTTATCGGGGCCCGGATCCCGACAGCAGCAGGGCGATATTGAGGTCGCCATACATTTTCTATCCGGCACTTTCGATCGGGACGCTGCTTTTCTTCGTTATCGGCCTGCAGGGATTACTGAAGGCCAGAAACAACACTCCCGCCTTGGTCGTCAATCAGAGCGGAATCAATCTCAATGACGATATCACCATCAAATGGAGCGATATCAGCCACGTGGAATACTACGAGGATTTCACCAGTTCGGCGCTCAACGGCTACAAAGTCATGCTGAACGACAACCAGGCCTTCCTGCACTCCAAGCGCGAGCACCCGCTATACCGCAGGATGCAGTCGACCTGCACAACGATTGGAACACCCATCGTCGTCTACACCAACAGTCTCGTCATGGACGTCGAGAAATTCAACGCCACCATCGATCGCTATCTGAAGCACTCGCGCTGAGCACGGATCCAGGAAAAAGAAAAACCGCTGTCCTGACTGAAACTACGGTACAAAACAACAAACATAAGAGATCGAGAAATCCCATGCGCATCCTCGAACGCTCCGTCTACGTCGGTCCCTCGCAATACGCCCATTTCCCGGTCATCCGCCTGGAACTGGACCTGCAGGCGCTGGAAGCCTGGCCCACCGGCAAACTCGGTACGGCGTTCGTCGATGGGTTGGTTGCCGCCCTGCCCGGCCTGGCCGAACACGGCTGCTCCTATCGCGAGCCCGGCGGTTTCATCCGCCGCATGCGCGAGGGCGAAGGCACCTGGCTGGGCCATGTGCTGGAACACGTGGCGATAGAACTGCAGAACGTGGCCGGCGAAAACGTCACTTTCGGCAAGACCCGCAGCGTCGGCGACGACCGTCCCGGCGTTTACACCGTGATCTACGAATATGCGCAGAAAGAGGAAGGCATCGCCGCCGGCGAATTGGGGCTGAAACTGCTGTCCTCGCTGCTGCCGGTCGAGCTGCGGCCCAAGGACAGCGTGCCCGAGGATTGGGACTGGAACACCGCCCGCGACGATTTCATCCGCTACGCACAGCGCCGTGCATTGGGCCCTTCCACCGCTTCGCTGGTGCGTGCGGCCGAAGAGCGCGGCATTCCCTGGTTGCGCCTGAACCAGCAATCGCTGATCCAGTTCGGCCACGGCAAATACCAGCAACGCATCCAGGCCACGGTCACCGGCAAGACCCCGCACATCTCGGTGGAACTGGCCAGCGACAAGGAAGAAACCAACAAGATCCTGGGATCGCTGGGTCTGCCGGTGCCGCGCCAGGAACTGGTCAGCGACGCCAGCAGCGCACTGCGTGCGGCGCGCAAGCTGGGCGGCACCGTGGTCACCAAACCGTACAACGGCAACCACGGCCGCGGCATCACCATCAACATTTCCGGCGAGGACGAAATCCGCGAAGGCTTCGCTGCCGCGCGCGAGCATTCGCGTTCGGTGATCGTGGAGACCTACATCGGCGGCGACGACCACCGTCTGCTGGTGGTCAACGGCGAACTGATTGCCGCGACCAAGCGCACTCCCGGCCATGTGGTGGGCGATGGCAAGAGCGATATCGCCGAGTTGGTGGACCAGGTGAACTCGGACCCGCGCCGCGGCGTCGGCCACGAGAAAGTACTGACACGGCTGGAGTTGGACGCGCAGGCTGACCTGATGCTGGAGCGCGTGGGCTACAACCATTTTTCCGTGCCCAAGGACGGCGAAACGGTCTATCTGCGCTCCACCGCCAACCTCTCCACCGGCGGCACCGCCACCGACGTCACCGACGTCATCCACCCCGACAACCGCGACATGGCGGTGCGTGCAGTGCGCGCGATCGGCCTGGACGTAGGCGGCGTGGATTTCATTTCGCCCAACATCGCCGAGAGTTACAAATCCATCGGTGGCGGCATCTGCGAAATCAACGCCGCACCCGGCTTCCGCATGCACGTGGCGCCCAGCGAAGGCACTCCGCGCGACGCGGCCGGTCCGGTGATCGACATGCTGTTTCCGCCCGGCACGCCGACCCGCGTACCGATCGCCGCCATCACCGGCACCAACGGCAAGACCACCACCGCCCGCATGCTGGCCCATATCACCAAGATGGCCGGCTACACGCCGGGTCTGACCACCACCGACGGCGTCTACATCGACGGCCAGCGCACGGTGGAGGGAGACATGACCGGGCCGGTGTCGGCACGCATGGTGCTGTCCGATCCGCAGATCGACATGGCGATCCTGGAAACCGCGCGCGGCGGTCTGCTGCGTTCGGGTATGGGCGTGCCGGAAGTGGACGTGGGCGCGGTGTTGAACGTGGCTTCCGATCATCTCGGGTTGAAAGGCATCGATACGCTGGAGCAACTGGCCGAGATCAAGCGCATCGTGGTGGAAGTAGCGCGCGATTGCGCGGTGCTCAACGCCGACGATCCGAATGTGTTGAAGATGTCCGCCTACACCGACGCCAAGGTCATCTGCTACGTCACCCTCAACCCCTCGCACACGTTGGTGCGCGAACACATCCGCGCCGGCGGCCGCGCCTGCGCGCTGGAGGCCGGCGTCAACGGCCACATGATCACGCTGTACGACAAGGGCAGCCATATTCCGCTGATGTGGACGCACCTGATTCCCGCCACCTTGGAAGGCCGCGCGCTGCACAACGTGCAGAATGCGATGGTGGCCGCGGCCATGGCGTTCTCGCTGGGCATCAAGCTGGATGCGATCCGCCAAGGTCTGCGCACTTTCGACACTACGTTCTTCCAGGCCCCCGGCCGTATGAACGTCTACAACGAGCACCCGTTCAAAGTGCTGATGGACTACGGCCACAACGCGCACGCGGTGGGCATGATGGCCGACCTGGCCCAGCGCCTGGACACGACGGGACGCCGCATTGTGGTGCTGACCGGACCGGGCGACCGCCGCGATGAAGATTTGCGCGCGATTGCGGATGTGGTAGCCGGCAAGTTCGATCACTACGTCGTGCGGCGCGATGATGCCCTGCGTGGGCGCGACGGTGATGAAGTGCCACGCATCATCGCCAAGGCATTGCTGGCTGCAGGCGTGGCCGAAGGCGCAATGTCGATCATTCCCGACGAGCAGGAAGCCATCGACGCCGCGCTGCGCATGGGCCAGCCAGGCGATCTGATTCTGATTTTCGCCGATGCCTTGACCCGTTCGTGGAAGCAGATCATCAAGTTCCAGCCGCAAGGCGAGGTCGCCAAGGCCGCGCCGCGGGTGGAGCTGCCGTCGCTGGAAACCTCGGCCGATGAGGCGCCGTTCGCCAGTATGGAAGGGGTAATCCGCGAAGAGCGCGGGCTGGTGTTCGAACGCGAAGAAAGCGACTGAGATCTCCGTGCTTCCCGAACCGTTCGAAGACTCACGCCGGCTCACCGGCAGCAATCTGTATTTTCCCGGCACCGGCGCGGCGCTGGAGACTTTGCGCGGACTGGAGTTCGACGATCATGCGCTTGAGGCGTGGGAGCGGAATGTCGAAACGGCGCGCGCATCGCTGGGCTGGCCGGAAACGGAAACCGTGTTGCGTCGCCACCGCACTGGCGTGTCGCTGGCATTCGTCGCACCGCCAGACCAGCTCTACACGGCAACTGAAGTCAACGAATGGGCATGGTGGTCGGCCTTGGCTCTTCCCTTCTCCCACCGGGAGAAGAGCCTGCCCCGTACTCGATACGGGGTGGCCGAAGGCCGGATGAGGGAGGGAATCTCGGACACCAGCGCCACTCTCCGAAAGAAACTGCCCTTCGATGCGGAAACCCAGAACTTCATCCGCCAACTAAGAAAGAACTCAACAGAACCCGAACACCTGATCTGGTCTTTCCTGCGCGACCGTCGCTTGCATGGTCAGAAATTCAGGCGTCAAAAATCGCTCGGACCCTACGTGCTGGATTTCTATTGTCATGAGCTGAAACTAGCTATCGAACTGGATGGCGGGCAGCACAATGAGTCGGAAAATTTGGTACGCGACGCCAAACGCGATGCGTATATCGCGAGCCAGGGAGTCACGACTCTGCGGTATTGGAACCACGATGTACTTGATCGAACCGAATGGGTGCTCGCAGACATCTGGGATCAGGCACATGCGCGTGTAGTCAGCGACACTGCTACCGGAAAGTCCATTCCCTCATCCGCCCTTCGGGCACCTTCTCCCGGTGGGAGAAGGGAACAGCCCGAGCCTTTCCATGCTCCAGGCCACGCGGCCATCTGGGATACCGAGATAGCACTGCGGACACTGCGCCTGGCTGCGCTTGCAGAATCGCGCCCGACTCTGATCGCACTGATGCGCGCCACCGAAGCCCACCACCTGCCCTTCCTGACCGACGACGACGAAGTAACCATCGGCGAAGGCGATGGCAGCCGCAGCTGGTTCGTCGACGAACTGCCAGCGCCCGATCAAGTGCCGTGGAATGAACTGCATGCCATTCCCACCGCCCTGGTCACCGGCTCCAACGGCAAGACCACCACCGTGCGCCTGCTGGCGGCGATGACCAAAGCGCATGGTTGGCGCACCGCGCACAGCTGCACCGATGGCGTGTATTTCGACGGGCAGGCGCTGGAGGCCGGTGATTTTTCCGGCCCGACCGGCGCGCGCACGGCGTTGCGCCAAAGCCACGCGCAGGCCGCGATTCTGGAAACCGCCCGCGGCGGCATGCTGCGCCGTGGCCTGGCGATCGCACACGCCGATGCCGCCATCGTCACCAATATCGCCGCCGATCATTTCGGCGAGTACGGCATCCACGATCTCGACGATCTGGCGACCGTGAAATTGGTGGTCGCGCGCGCCATCGATGCGCAGGGCTTGCTGGTGCTCAATGCCGACGACCCGGTATTGCTGCGCCAGTCCGCCAATCTCTCCTGCCCACTGGGCTGGTTCGCGATGGATTTCGATCTGCCGTGGCTGGCGGCCCACCGCGCCCAAGGGGGCCCAACCAGCGGCGTGCGCGAGGGACGGCTACTGCTCCATTGCCAAGGCGCGACCCACGACCTGGGCGAAGTGGCCGCCATGCCACTCACCCTGCGCGGCCAGGCCACTTACAACATCGCCAATATCGCCGGTGCCGCACTGACGGCCCTTGCACTTGGAATCGCGCCCGCCACGATCGCCGCCGCGCTGACCCGTTTCGGCCAGTCGCAATCGGACAACCCCGGGCGCTTGCAACACTGGCGGTTCGGTTCGCTGGAGGTTTTCGTCGACTACGCGCACAACCCCGATGGTCTGCGCGGTCTCTTGCACGCCGTCGGGGCCGGCAAGCGGGCGGGCCGTCTGGCCCTGATCCTGGGCCATGCGGGCAACCGGGAAGACGCGGACCTGCGCGCCGTGGCTGCGACCGCCGCCAGCGCGCATCCCGACCTGGTGGTGCTGAAGGACATCGCCGGCTACGAACGCGGCCGCGCCTCCGGAGAAATCGCGGCCATCATGCGCGCGCAGCTGCTGGCAGACGGCGTGCCTGCCGACGCTATCGTTACCTGCCTGGACGAGGTGGAGGCCGTGCGGCTGCCTTTGGCCTGGGCCAGGGACGGCGACCTGCTGGTGCTGCCGATCCACGAAATGGAAGCGCGCGAACAAGTCAGCGCATTGCTGGACCGGATGGCCGCCGCCGATTGGCAGGCCGGCGACCCCCTGCCCCCCGGCCTCTTGTAGGAGCGACGCGAGTCGCGAAGCACTGGAATCGTCAAAGTCCATCGGCTTCGCGACTCGCGTCGCTCCTACAACGGAGGGTCCGGTTGATGGGTCCGGTCTGCTAAAATCATTCGAATCACAGTCGCCTCCCCCGCTTGCGGCTTCCCGAATACCAGAAATACCCCAGGAGCACTTCATGTCCGCTGACCTGCTCAAGGCCCTCGGCCTTGGCCCGACCAATTCCGGCACCTACCTCGGCCGCGACGAATGGTCCACCGCCACCGGCGCCGGCATCCTGCAATCGGTCAATCCGACCACGGGCGAAGTGATCGCGGAAGTGGAGGCCACCAGCGATGCCGATTACGAACGCATCGTGGCGCGCGCCCAAGCCGCCTTCAAAGTCTGGCGTACCACCCCGGCCCCGCGCCGCGGCGAAGCCGTGCGCCTGTGCGGCGATGCGCTGCGCAAGCACAAGGACACGCTGGGTTCGCTGGTCGCGCTGGAAATGGGCAAGAGCAAGCCCGAGGGCGATGGCGAAGTGCAGGAGATGATCGACATCGCCGATTTCGCGGTCGGCCAGTCGCGCATGCTTTACGGCTACACCATGCATTCCGAACGTCCCGGCCACCGCATGTACGAGCAGTACCAGCCGCTGGGATTAGTGGGCATCATCAGCGCGTTCAATTTCCCGGTCGCGGTGTGGGCCTGGAACTCGTTCCTGGCCGCGATCTGCGGCGATGTGTGCATCTGGAAACCGTCCAACAAGACTCCGCTCACCGCCATCGCCAGCATGAAGATCTGCAACGAGGCATTGAAGGCCGGCGGTTTCCCGGACATCTTCTTCCTGATCAACGACGCCGGCATCGAACTGGCCGAGAAGTTCGTCGACGACAAGCGCATCCCGCTGATCAGCTTCACCGGTTCCACCGCCGTCGGCCGCCGCGTAGGCGAGCGCGTCGCCCACCGCATGGGCCGCAGCCTGCTTGAGCTGGGCGGCAACAACGCCATCATCCTGGACGAGACCGCCGAGCTGAAACTGGCCATCCCCGGCATCGTGTTCGGCGCGGTCGGCACCGCCGGCCAGCGCTGCACCACCACCCGCCGGCTGATCGTGCATTCGTCCATCTACGACAACGTGCTGGCCACGCTGATCAAGGCGTACAAGCAGGTCGAAGGCAAGATCGGCGATCCGCTGGACCCGGCCAACCTGATGGGCCCGCTCAACAGCCCGCACGCCGTGCAGCAGTTCCTGGCTTCCATCGAGAAGGCCAAGGCCAGCGGCGGCACCGTGGAAACCGGCGGCACCGCCATCGACCGTCCGGGCAACTTCGTATTGCCGGCGATTGTTACTGGCCTGAAGAACACCGATGAAGTGGTGCAGCACGAAACCTTCGCCCCGATCCTGTACGTCATGAAGTACGAGACCCTGGACGAAGCCATCGACATGCAGAACGCGGTGCCGCAGGGCCTGTCGTCTTCGATCTTCACCCAGAACCTGAAGGCGGCCGAGCAGTTCCTGTCGGCGGCCGGTTCGGATTGCGGCATCGCCAACGTCAACATCGGCACCAGCGGCGCCGAGATCGGCGGCGCATTCGGCGGCGAGAAGGAAACCGGCGGTGGCCGCGAATCGGGCTCCGATGCGTGGAAGGTATATATGCGCCGCCAGACCAACACCATCAACTACTCCGACTCGCTGCCGCTGGCGCAGGGCATCAAGTTCGACCTTTGATCACTGCAGGAGCCGTCCGATGAATGTTCCCGTTCGACAAACCAGTACGCTGGCCGTGATCAGCCTGGTCGCCGGCATCCTGGGCTGGACCCTGCTGCCGTTTCTGGGAAGCCTGGTCGCCATCGTCACCGGACACATGGCGCGCAAGGAAATCCGCCAGAACGCCGCGCTCGATGGCGACGCCATGGCCGTCATCGGATTGGTGCTGGGTTGGGTGGCCGTGATCGGCACGATCCTGGCCATCCTGGCCTTCGTGCTGTTCTTCGGCGGCCTGGCCTGGCTGGGCACGCGCTGACGGATGTACCACTTCGCCCGACCCTTCCTCTTCGGTCTTGATGCCGAGCACGCTCATGGGCTGGGGCTCAAAGCAATGGAGTTGGCCTACCGCACGGGCACCAACCCGCTGCTGGCCAGGAAGGTCGAGCCGCTGCCCACCAAGGCCTTCGGCCTGACCTTTCCCAATCCGGTCGGGCTGGCGGCGGGACTGGACAAGAACGGCGCGCACATCGATGCGCTGCTGGCCTTGGGTTTCGGTTTCGTGGAGATCGGCACGGTCACCCCACGCGCGCAACCCGGCAATCCCAAGCCGCGCATGTTCCGCCTGCCGCAGCATAAGGCGGTGATCAATCGCCTGGGCTTCAACAACGATGGCGTGGATGCGCTGGTGGCCAACGTGGAACGCGCGCGCCGCAAAACGGGACTGCTGGGCATCAATATCGGCAGGAACAAGGACACCTCCAACGACCGCGCCGCTTCCGATTATCTGTATTGCCTGGAACGCGTGTATCCGCTTGCGGACTACATCACCGTCAACATCTCCTCGCCCAACACCGCCGGCTTGCGCGAGCTGCAGGAAGAGCAAGCCTTGCGCCAGTTGATCGGCACGCTGCGCGACTCGCAGGAAGAGCTCGGCGCGCAGCATGGCAAGCGTGTGCCGATGCTGGTGAAGATAGCGCCCGACCTGTCGGACGAGGACATCGACGCGGTGGCGCGCGTATTGCGCGATCTTTCCGTCGACGGAGTCATCGCCACCAACACCACCGTGTCGCGCATGAGCGTGCAGGAGCATCGTCTGGCCCACGAAACCGGCGGGCTTTCCGGCGCGCCGCTGATGAACCAGTCGACCATGGTGCTGCGCAAGCTGCGCACCCGCCTGCCCGACAGCATTCCGGTGATCGGCGTGGGCGGCATCCTGTCGGGCGCCGATGCGGTGGCGAAGATGTCGGCCGGCGCCACCCTGGTCCAGTGCTACACCGGCCTGGTGTACCGCGGCCCCGAACTGGTGGGCGAGTGCGTCGACGCCATCCGCCGCCGCCGCGAACACCGCAGCGGCGGCCCGGTCGCTCCGGCATGAGTCCACGGTGGCGTTTGACCGCCGGTGCGGACCTGCGCTCGCGCAATACTTTCGGCGTTGCGGCGCGCGCGCCCTGGTTGGCGGAAGTAAACGACGTTAGCGCGCTGGGGGAAGTGCTGGCACTGCCCGAGTTTCGGGAGACCGCGCCGCTGGTGCTGGGAGGCGGCAGCAATCTGTTGTTCGCCGGCGATCCGGAAACCGCGGTCCTCGTCCTGGACACCCATAGCATCGACATTGTCCAGGACGATGGCGCCATGGCCATCGTCCGGGTCGACGCCGGCGTTCAATGGCATGCCCTGGTGCTGTGGTCGTTGCAGCACGGGTTGATGGGATTGGAAAACCTCGCCCTGATCCCGGGCACTGCAGGCGCTGCGCCCATCCAGAACATCGGCGCTTACGGCACGGAAGTCGGCGAGTTCGTGCATGCGGTGGAAACCTGGGACCGCACCACGCACACGGTGACGCGCCTGGACCGCGCCAGCTGCGCGTTCGCTTACCGCGACAGTCTGTTCAAGCGTGTGCCCGATCGCCATATCGTCACCGCCGTGGAATTCGCATTGCCGCGTCAGCGCGCGCTGAAACTGGACTACGCCGGTATTCCGGAGGAGTTGCAGACGATGACCATAGCCTCACCCACTTTCCGCGATGTGGCCGAGGCGGTGATCCGCATCCGCAGCCGCAAGCTGCCCGACCCGGCCGTCATCGGCAACGCGGGCAGCTTCTTCAAGAACCCCATCATTTCTGCCGCTCTCACCGAAGAGCTGCAATCGCAATACGCCGGGCTACCCGTGTTCCGCGGCGATGCGGCCGACAGCCGCAAGATTTCCGCCGCATGGATGATCGAAAACTGTGGCTGGAAAGGGTACCGCGATGGCGATGCCGGGGTAGCCGCTTCGCATGCGCTGGTGCTGGTCAACCATGGCTCGGCGAGCGGGCAGCAGTTGCTTTCGCTGGCGCGGCGCATCGCCGAATCCGTGCATGCGCGTTTCGGTGTCGCTATCGAGCCGGAGCCCAAGATCATCGGCGCCACCTGGTAACCCCGCTTGTCTTCCCCCTTTGCAGTGCTTTTCAACAGCCGAACGGCTGGTCAAAAGGGGGATCGAGGGGGATTTGCTCTTGATCTTGCTTCTAAAGCAGGAGCAAATCCCCCGTAGCCCCCTTTTCCAAAGGGGGCAAAGCAAGCCGCCTTGCGTCGATGATGGGTTGGGAAACGGCAATTGCATACCAGCACCCGCAGTCGCAAACTAGCGCCACGAACCGCGAATCACTCATCTCTATGCCGCTCCCTACTCCCATCCGCGCCGCCCTGCTCATGCTGGGCAGCACGATGTTCTTCGGCCTGATGGTGGTGGCGATCCGGTTGGCCTCGGCCAGCCTGCATACCTTCGAAATCGCGTTTTTCCGCAACTTTTTCGGGCTGATCGCCGCTCTGCCTTTGCTGGTGCGACACGGGCCGGGACTGCTCCGCACCACCCAGTTTCCAAAATACCTGTTCCGCTGCCTGATCGGCATCTGTTCGATGCTGGCGGGATTCTGGGCCATCGGGCACTTGCCGCTGTCGCAGGCCGTGTCGTTGTCCTATTCCACGCCGTTGTTCGTGACCATCGCCGCCGCTGCGATGCTCGGCGAGCAAGTGCGCGCACGGCGCTGGACCGCTGTGATCCTGGGCTTCATCGGCGTACTGATCATAGTGCGCCCGGGCACGACCGGGTTCAGCAGCAACTCGATCATCGCGGTGCTGGCAGCCGTGCTCAGCAGCATCGTGGCGATCCAGATCAAGCAGTTGTCGGCGACCGAACCGGCCGACCGCATCGTCATCTACACCACGCTGCTATGGGTGCCGATGTCGCTGCTGCCGGCGCTGGGCGTGTGGCAGTGGCCGCAGGGCATCGTCTGGTTGTGGGTGATAGCGGCGGGCGTGATGGGCACCGGCGGACATATGTTGTGGACGCGGGCGTTGAAGCTTGGCGAGGTTTCGGCGCTGACCCCGATCACCTTCATGCAGCTGCCGCTGGTGGTACTGTTCGGCTGGTGGCTGTTCGACGAGCCGCTGGATCACTGGACCTTGCTGGGCGCGGCCATCATCTTCGGCGCCAACGCCTACATCGCGCACCGCGAAGCGGTACTGACCCGGCGCGCCGAGTCGGAAGCACCGACCTCGGCGGCCAAACCCGGCGAGTAGGCTCTATCTTCCATCGCGTACGGTCCGCCGCAGCGGCGACTTCGATCAAGCGAGCTCAATCAAGCGAGTTCGAGCAAACGATTCCAATCAACGAGACCAACCCATGGCGATGTCCGAATCCGATATTCAGAAAGGCTGGATCTACCGCACGAGCCACAACCAGGAGCGCCTGGTGCTGGGCTGGGACCGCGACGGGCGCGTGGTGTACTGCTCCAAGGGCAAGGACAAGGAACGCCCGTTCCAGAACTGCCACGTGCGCATCACCGGCCAGAAATTCGCGCAGCGCGCGATCGGCAAGGTCAGCCAGATCGAAGACCTGAAACCCTACCTCATCGCCAACAAGGCCACCACCGTAGTGGTGCGCTGAAGGCAGCGCTGGAAGCGACCTGCTGCTCCGATTGGCGGATGCCCCGGGCCGGCTTGATCAGTTCGAAGGACAGATCCTTGCCGTTTTCGCCGAACAATGGCGCCACGTACTGCGGCATCGCGGCCATGGCTCCGCAACGCGATACTTGCGGCCGCATGACGGCCACCGCCGACACGGCCCTGTATCGCGCCAGGAGCCAGGGACGCAACCAAGCGCGTATCAGGTCGAGAAAAGAACTCCTCGCGGCTATTCCACTTCGACAGCCGGCTCCCGCCGCGCCCATGGCGGCGCTGCCATCCGGAACAGCGCCAGGTACGCGCCCACCACCCATGCCGTCGCTGCCATCCAGCCAGCCAGGATGTCGGACGGGAAGTGCACGCCCAGATAGACACGGGAGTAGCCGACCACTAGGACGAAGGCGGCGGCAAGCATGAGCATGGGCCAACGCCAGCGCGTCGGCCATGCCAGCAATATGACCGTCGCGGCCAGGGTCATCGAACCCATGGCGTGCCCGCTGGGAAAACTGAAAGTGTCTTCCGGCGAAATGGATTCCCACAAGGTCGGCCGGTCGCGTTGGAAGAGTTGCTTGGTCCCCAGATTCAGCAACGCCGATCCGCAAAAAGCGACCGCGGCGAAGGTCGCCCCGCGCCAGTGGCCGATGCCCAGCAACAGGGCGACGATGGCGGCATCGATGGCGATCACGCCCTCGTAGCCGATCTTCGAGGCAGCGATGAAAAACCCGTCCAGTCCCGGGCCGGCCAGCGCGTGGGCGCGCAGAAGGATGGGGTCGTCGAACACCAGCTGTTCCATCTCGTGCACTTCGTCGGCCAGTTCCGCGAATATCCACATCGGCATCAGCAGACCGAGGAAGAGCAAGGCGATCCGCCAGCCATGACGCTTCAGCAGCGCGGCGACGAACCTGCCGCCGCGTACAGCCGATTCAACCGGCACTGCGCGCGTATCGCTTTTCGACGTAGCCGTCGATCAGGGCCACGAATTCCCGGGCGATGTTCTCGCCGCGCAAGGTCACCGCCTTCTCTCCGTCGATGAAAACCGGCGCGGTGGGCGCCTCGCCCGTGCCCGGCAAAGAGATGCCGATGTTGGCGTGGCGCGATTCACCGGGGCCGTTCACCACGCAGCCCATCACCGCCAGGGTCATGTTCTCGGCGCCCGGATGGCTGACTTTCCATTCCGGCATCTTCGCGCGCACGTGGTTCTGCACCACACCTGCCAGCTCCTGGAAGAATTCCGAAGTGGTGCGCCCGCAGCCGGGACACGCGGTGACCATGGGCGTGAACGCGCGCAACCCGGTGGTCTGCAACAGTTCCTGGGCGACGATGACTTCCTGGGTGCGCGACTGGCCGGGCTCCGGCGTGAGCGAAATGCGGATGGTGTCGCCGATGCCTTCCTGCAGCAGCACCGCCAGGGCCGCCGAGGAAGCGACGATGCCCTTGCTGCCGATGCCGGCTTCGGTGAGGCCCAGGTGCAGCGCGAAATCCGAACGCTGGGCCAGATCGCGGTACACCGCGATGAGTTCCTGCACGCCGCTGACCTTGCAGCTCAGCACGATGCGTTCGCGCGGCAGACCGATCTCGACCGCACGCTCAGCCGAATCCAGCGCCGAGCGGATCAGCGCTTCGCGCAGCACCAGGCTGGCTTCCCAGGGTTCGGCGCGCTGGGCATTCTCGTCCATCAGTTGCGCGGCCAGCGACTGGTCAAGCGAACCCCAGTTCACGCCGATGCGCACGGGCTTGTCGTACTTCAGCGCAAATTCGATCAGTTGGGCGAACTGGGTGTCCTTCTTGCGCCCGAAACCGACGTTGCCAGGGTTGATGCGGTATTTTCCCAGCGCTTCGGCGCAGGCCGGTTCATTGGTCAGCAGGGTGTGGCCGTTGTAGTGGAAGTCGCCGATCACCGGCACTTCTATGCCCATCATCCGCAGCTTTTCGACGATGTGCGGTACGGCGGCGGCGGATTCCGGATTGTTCACCGTGATCCGGACCATTTCCGAACCGGCGCGCCACAGTTCGGCCACCTGCTTCACCGTGGAAGCGATGTCGGCGGTGTCGGTATTGGTCATGGATTGCACCACCACCGGGTGGCCGCCACCCAAAGTGACCGCGCCCACCTTGACGGTGCGGTTGATCCGGCGCGGCGTGGGGCCAGCGGCGATAGGGCCAGCTTCTATAGGTGACGGGCAAGGGGCCGACAGGTCGTTCATGTCGGCTATTTTAGACGCTTCCGGCGCCGCTTCGGCCTGCCCTGCCTTTCCGCCAGTGAAACAGCTGGGTTAGGGTAGCGGGATGACCCAGGACCCCGCCCGCGACATCCTCACCCCCACTCAGCTCAACACGCTGGCGCGCGACCTGCTGGAAAGCGCCTTCCCGCTGGTATGGGTGGAGGCCGAACTGGGCAATGTCACCCGGCCCGCCTCGGGGCATCTTTACTTCACCCTCAAGGATGCGCGCGCGCAGGTGAAGTGCGCGATGTTCAAGCCCAAGAGCCAGTGGCTGAAATTCGTGCCGCGCGAGGGCCTGCGCGTGCTGGGGCGCGGACGCCTGACCCTGTATGAGGCGCGCGGCGACTACCAACTGGTCATGGACCACTTGGAAGAAGCCGGCGAAGGCGCGTTGCGCCGCGCCTTCGATGAATTGAAAGCGAAGCTGGCCGCCGAAGGCCTGTTTGACGAAGAACGCAAGCGCGCCCTGCCCGCCCATGTCCAGCGCCTGGCCGTCATCACTTCGCCCAGCGGCGCTGCGATACGCGATGTACTGAGCGTGCTCGGGCGGCGTTTCCCCTTGCTGGAAGTCGATGTGCTGCCCGTGCAGGTGCAAGGCGAAACGGCGGCGGTGCAGATCACCGCGATGCTCAAGCGTGCGGGCGCTTCGGGCCGCTACGATGTGATCCTGCTGACCCGCGGCGGCGGTTCGCTGGAAGACCTGTGGGCGTTCAACGACGAACAGCTGGCGCGCGCGATCGCTGCTTCGCCCGTGCCGGTGGTGTCGGCGGTCGGCCACGAGACCGATTTCAGCCTTTCCGATTTCGCAGCCGATCTGCGTGCGCCCACTCCCTCGGTCGCCGCCGAACTGCTGGTTCCCAACCGGATCGATCTGATCACCCGCCTGCAAGGATTGCAACGCCGCATGTCCGCGTTGCAATTGCAGTCGCTGCGCCAGTCCATGCAACGTGCCGACCGCGCAGTGCTGCGTCTGCAAGCCATGCGTCCACAGGCGCGCCTGCAACTGTTGCAACGACGCCGGTTGGAAGCGCAGCGGCGGCTGGAATCCGCATGGCGCGAGCAGTTGGAACGCCGTCATGCCTCATTGCGCCACGCTGCCGCCGTACTGCGATCCAACCAGCCGCAACGACGCGTGGCGAGCCTGCAGGAAAACCTGCTGTCTTTGGCGCAACGGGCGCAAGCGGCCACTGCCCGCACCCTGCAGCGCGATGCCCAGGAGCTGCGTGGATTGGCGCGTTCGCTCGAAGCCGTAAGTCCGCTGGCGACCATCGCGCGCGGCTATTCCATCCTGCAGGACGATGCTGGGCGCATCGTGCGCAGCGTGGGTGAGGCGACAGCGGGAGATCGACTCACCGCGCGTCTCCGCGACGGTGCATTGAAGGTTCGCGTCGAAGAACCTGGCAGCTGAATCGGCCGCGCCACGCATAACGACAAGCGGGTTACGTTTCGCTGTAAACGTTATCAACACGAATGTAATCGCGCATACGCAACAAACCTCCAGGTTTGCAGCCTGATGCCTCTTATTTGCTGACATGAAAATGTTATTAGTCGTGGCGAGCTGCCATGGTCATCATGCGGCTCGACGCAACAGGGGCGTCTCGTTCTCGACCGCATCTATTCCATGGGAGGAATCATGTCCAAACATCCGCACGCACGTCGCCGCGTCTTCAAGCCCGTCATTCTCACTCCTCGCCTTACCGTTCTTAGCCTGAGTTTGCTACTCGCTTTGCCAGCGGTCGCGCAGGAGCCTGCATCCTCTGCGCAGGAGGCCGTGCAACTCGATGCGGTCCAGGTGCTGGGTTCGCGCGCCAAGGGCCGCACCGCAGCGGAAACCGCGGCACCGGTCGATGTGATCAACCGCGAACAGCTGGAACGCACCGGCGCGCAGGAAGTCGGACAGATCCTGCAGATGCTCGAACCCAGCTTCAATTTCTCGCGCACCACCATCAGCGATGGCACCGACATCCTGCGCCCCGCCACGCTGCGCTCGCTCGGCCCCGACCAGGTACTGGTGCTGGTCAACGGCAAGCGCCGGCACCAGCAGGCACTGGTCAACGTGCAGCAGACCATCGCCCGCGGCTCGGCGGGCACCGACATCAACGCGATTCCCGTTTCGGCCATCGAACGTATCGAAGTGCTGCGCGATGGCGCGGCGGCGCAATACGGCTCGGACGCGATCGCTGGCGTGATCAACATCGTGCTCCGGCGCCAGACCGACGAGACCCGGGTGTCGTTCGAAGCGGGCCAGACCTACGAAGGCGATGGCACCGTGCTGCATGGCGGCGTCAACACCGGCTTCAAGCTCGGCGATGAAGGCTTCCTCAATCTGAGCGTCGAATACCGCGACCGCGAAGCGACCAACCGCGCCGGTCCCGATCTGCTGCGCGTGGATCCCCCGCGCGTGACGCAGAAGATCGGCGATGCCGACGCCAAGGATGCCTATTTCTGGCTAAACGGCGGCCTGCCGATCGGCGCGGGCGAGCTTTACTGGTTCGGCGGCATCTCGAGGCGCGAAGGCGATTCCTCGGGCTTCTTCCGCAGCGCCGGCGACGGCCGCACCGTGCCCGACCTGTATCCCAACGGCTTCCTGCCCAACATCATCACCACGGTCGAGGACGGTTCGCTCGCAGTCGGCTATCGCGCGCCGTTGGGGGACAACTGGGACTGGGACGTGTCGGTGAACCACGGCCGCAGCAAATTCGGCTTCCACGAACGCAATTCGGTCAACGTGAGCTGGTGGTATGAACCGGCACCCGGGGGCGGCATCTACGCGGATTCGCCGACCTCCGCCGACACCGGTACGCTGGAATTCGACCAGACCACGTTCAATCTGGATTTCCGCGGCCGGGTCGACTGGGGCATCGGCAATGAGCCGCTGAGCCTGGCTACCGGCTTCGAGTATCGCCGCGACAACTATGCGATCAAGGCCGGCGATCCGGTGTCCTATACTTACGGGCGCACCAATGATCCCTCCATCGCTATATTCGACCAGAACGGCGGTTTCGCCGCACCGGGTATCCAGGGCTTCCCGGGCTTTTCGCCGAACGAGGCAGTGGATGAGGGACGCCACAACTACGCCGTCTATTTCGATGCGGAGTCGCGACTGACCCAGCGTTTCCTGCTCGGCGCAGCGGTGCGTTTCGAGGACTACTCGGACTTCGGCAACACCACCACCGGCAAACTGTCCGCACGCTTCGATTTCAACGACAAGTTCGCCTTGCGCGGCACCGTCTCCACCGGCTTCCGTGCGCCGGGCGTGCAGCAGCTGTTCTATAGCCAGCGCTCGACCAACATCGACCCGGCCACGGGCAATCTGGCCGATACGCTGACCGCACGCCAGGACAGCGACGTCACCCGTGCGTTCGGCATCAACCCGTTGAAGGAAGAAGAATCCACCAGCGCCACGCTCGGCCTGGTCTTCCGCCCCAGCGAGAATTTCAGCCTGACGGTGGACGTATTCCGCATCGACATCGACGACCGCATCATCTTCTCCAGCAACATACGCCCGGAGACCGTCGGCGGCGACGGCCTGGCTTGCGACGCCACCAACAGCAACTGCCCGATCCGCGCCATCCTCGCGCCGTTCGATGTAGCCCAGGCGCAGTTCTTCACCAACGCCATCGACACCCGCACCACGGGCATCGATATCGTCGGCGAATACAGCACCGAGGCCGCAGGCGGCACGCTGGATCTGACCGCACTGCTGCATTGGAACAAGACCGAGGTCACCGATCGCCGCTCGCAATCGGCGATCCTGCCGCCGGCGATGCTGTTCGACGACAGCCAGGTGACCTTGATCGAGGAAGGCCAGCCCGGCGCGCATCACGTGTTGCAGGGTGTGTACCAGATCGGGAAATGGGACTGGACCTTGCGCGCAAACTATTACGGCTCGGTCTCCGGCTCGGGCTTCGCGCCCAAGCAGACCTGGGACGGACAGACGCTTTTCGATGCCGCGGTCGGCGTCGACATCACCGACAAGCTGCGCCTGTCGGTCGGCGCCAACAACCTGCTCGATACCTATCCCGACAAGTGGAAAGTCGGCGCCGACGATCCGAACGTGAATCCGTTCCCGTCCCTGGGTTTCGTATACGGCTGGGAAACGCTGCCGTTCGGCATCAACGGCGGTTATTACTACGCCAGGCTGGATTTCAGGTTCTAGGGCGGCGTATCGGCGCGGGAAACATTTAATGTCACTTGCGAGACTCATGCAGCCTGGTCGAGAGTAAAAGCGCCCCGGATGGCGTCGATTGCACCCTTCTCCCGCTAGCGGGAGAAGAGCCTGCCCCGTACTTGATACGGGGTGGCCTGCAGGCCGGATGAGGGGAAGCGGAGCCGCAAACGATTGGGTAGGTAGTGATATCTCGAGTGTGAAAGGACTTGGAATCCTTCACTCGACATGATCTGGATGCCGAAGTAGACCGGCGCCGGCTCTCCCCTCACCCGCCTTCGGCACCCTCTCCCGCTAGCGGGAGAGGGGTTTGATTGTTTTCTCTTGTGATTTAGACAATCAAACTACCCGCTCTTCAAGACGTGGAGCGCGCGCGCGTCTACTTAACCCCACTTGCGGACCTACCGCGTTGAACTCCCTGTCCACCACGGGAGAACCGCCATGCAACGCCGCCTGCCCCGCAAGACCCTGCTTCACAACGCACTGTTTTTCGCCAGCCTGATCGCCATCGCCGCCATCAGCGGCTGCAAGTCCAAGCCCGAGACCGCGGCCGAGGCCCCAGCCGACGCTTCCGTGCTGCAAGAAGCGGCACTGGACCGTGTGGAAGTCACCGACACCCGCATGAAACGTGCGGACCTGGAACGACGCCAGCTTGCGGGCGCCGCCAAGGCGAGCGTCGGCTATGCGCCGCCAGCGCCTCCCGCACCGATGTCCTATGCACCGACCAGCAATGCAGTCCACGCGCGGATCGCACCGGCCTACCTCCAGCCCGAGCCCGCCAACACCGAAAAATACGCCGAGCGCACCGACAACCCCGTACACCGCACCAGCGAACAGCCCGTCTCCACCTTCTCCGTCGATGTCGACACCGGCAGCTACAGCAATGTACGTCGGATGCTGACCCAGGGCGTGCGTCCGCCAGCCGATTCGGTGCGCGCGGAGGAATTCATCAACTACTTCAGCTATCAGCATCCTGCCCCGGCCAACCGCAATGTTCCCTTCCGCGTCACCACCGAGCTGGCGGCCGCGCCGTGGAACAACCAACGCCAACTTTTGATGATCGGCATCAAGGGTTACGACGTCCCCAAGGCGACGCTCCCGCCTTCCAACCTGGTGTTCCTGATCGATACTTCCGGGTCGATGGATTCGCCAGACAAACTGCCGCTGCTGAAACAGGCGTTCTCGATGCTGGTACCGCAGCTGCGCGAACAGGATCGCGTTTCCATTGTGGTCTACGCCGGCTCGGCGGGATTGGTACTGCCGGCCACGCCCGGCGACCGGCACGAGGAAATACTGGCGGCGCTGGATAATCTGCAGGCGGGCGGAAGCACCAACGGCGGCGAAGGCATCCAGCTTGCCTACGCCATGGCCAAGCAGTCTTACCTGAAAGACGGCGTCAACCGCGTAATCCTGGCCACCGACGGCGATTTCAACGTGGGTACCGTCAGCCAGGAAGCCCTGGAGACACTGGTGGGCGATCAGCGCAAATCCGGCATTGCGCTGACCACGCTGGGCTTCGGACAGGGCAACTACAACGACAGCATGGCCGAACGGCTGGCCGATGTAGGCGATGGCAACCACGCTTACATCGACACGCCGCAGGAAGCGCGCAAGGTGCTGGTGGAGGAAATGCAGGCGACCTTGCTGACCATCGCCCGCGACGTGAAAATCCAGATCGAATTCAATCCGGCATTGGTTTCAGAATACCGTTTGATCGGTTACGAAAACCGCCTGTTGAACCGCGAAGATTTCGCCAATGACAAAGTCGATGGCGGCGATATCGGCGCAGGCCATGAAGTCACCGCCCTGTACGAAATCACCCCCGCCGGTTCCGCGGCAGAACGTCTACCCGCGTTGCGTTACGGCAGCAACAAGCCTGGAACGGCCGGCAACGCGAACGAACTGGCCCATCTGCGCCTGCGCTACAAACTTCCGGGCGCGGACAACAGCCGTTTGATCGAGACGCCCATCCTGCGCTCGTCGCTGACCACGCACCCCAGCCAGTCGCTGCGCTTCGCCAGCGCCGTATCGGCCTACGCCGACCTGCTGCGGGGCGGAACGCATGTGGAGAAGTGGAGCTGGAACGACGTCGCCGAAGCTGCGCGCAGTGCGCAGGGCGAAGATCGCTACGGTCTGCGCAGGGAATTCGTGGATATGGTCGGCCAGGCGCGCCGTATCGTGGCCAACAACAGCAGTACGCCGGCTATTGCGGGCGAATGACGGCAAGCGGATGACAACCCCGGCCGTCCGCACAAGGACGTGCGGTCCGGCTTGCCGGTGCCGATGACAGGAACCTCTGTCGGCTCCGTCTCAATCCGTGCGACACAAGGATGTTCCCATGCCTCCGCGTTCGACCCGACGCGATCAGAGGGAATGACGATGCGGCTTCAAGGCGCTGTAGTGAACGAACAGGGTGTGACTTTCTCCATCGTCGTCGTGAAGGAATCTGCAACGCAGACCAGCGCCTCGGCAGAACGTGCGCGGGTTTCCTGCCGGCACCTTTTCCCCGGCATGCCGATCATTCTCGCCTCGCAGAACTCGAGCGGCCGTTTCAAGTATCAGGGGCGCCTGGACATCGTAAGGTTCCTGTCCAGGACCGACCCTAGTCGGATCCCGTGGAAGGAATACACGGTCTCCTAGATCCTGTTCGCGATCCCGGGAGGAGCGCTGTAGGAGCGACGTAAGTCGCGAACTCTACGCATTCGCGACTTACGTCGCTCCTACGGCGCCCACGGCGCTCCTACGACCTGTCGACCATACGGACGATCAATCCCAATTCGGCTCCAGCGGCGGCGGTGGCAACCCGCCGATCTGCGCCGCGGGCCGCCCCAGCAGATAGCCTTGCCCATAACTGCAGCCCAGGTCGATCAGCGCCTGGCGCTGCTCATCGGTTTCCACGCCTTCGGCGATAGTGTCGATGCCCAATGTGCTGGCCAAGGCAAGGATCGCGCGCACCAGAGCCAGGCTTTCCGGCCTGCCCTCGCCGCCTATGCCGGCGATGAAGCTGCGGTCGATCTTCAGTACGGAGATCGGGAAACGGTGCAGATAGGAAAGCGCCGAGAAGCCGGTGCCGAAATCGTCCAGCTGGGCCAGGATTCCGTGCTGGCGCAGCGTGCGCAGAGTGCGCAAGGTGCGGGGCGCGTCGTCCAGCAGCGCCACTTCGGTGATCTCCACCCGCATGCGCGCCGGATCCGCGCCGACCGCATAGAACATGGCCAGCAGACGGTCGGCGAAATCCGGCGAACGGAAATGCCGCGGCGACACGTTGACCGAGATGTAACCTTCTCCGCCGCGCGCCAGTTGCCCGACCACCTGCTCGTACAGCAGCCAGTCCACCTGTTCGATCAGGCCGCTGTCCTCGCCCAGGCTGATGAATTCGGCCGGCAGCAACAGGCCGCGGCGCTCATGCTGCCAACGCAGCAGCGCTTCATGGCCGATGACCACGCCATCTTCCAGGCGCTTGATCGGCTGGTAGAACGGCAGGAAATCGCGATTGTTGATGGCCCGGCGCAAATCGGCTTCCAGATCCAGGCTCTGCATCGCCTCTTCGCGCATCGCCTCGTCGAATACCGCATAGCGGTCGCGGCCCTGCGCCTTGGCGCGGTACATCGCCGCATCGGCATCGCGCAGCAGCTCTTCGCCGTTGCGGTAGCGCGGATGCCAAGCGGCGATGCCCAGGCTGGCCGAAGGAAAGAGTTCGCGCCCGGCGACCCACATGGGCCGGCCCAGCACCGACAGGATGCGCTGGGACAGCTCGCGCGCACTTTCCAGACCGTCGGCGTATTCGATGAGGATGGCGAATTCATCGCCGCCCAGGCGCGATACGACATCATTGCCGCGCACGGTGGAAGTGATCCGCCGCGATACTTCCACCAGCAGCTCGTCGCCGGCGGCGTGGCCGATACTGTCGTTGACCAGTTTGAAACGGTCCAGGTCCAGGAACAGCACCGCGAACTCCTGTCCATCGCCATGCCGGGCGCGGTTGATGGCTGCGGCCAGGCGATCCAGCAGATGCGGGCGGTTGGGTAGACCCGTGAGTCCATCGTGGGTGGCTTGATGGGTCAGACGCTGCTCGGCGCGCAGGCGTTCGCCCATCTGCGCCAGCAACTTGGCATTGGCTTCGGCCAGTTCGTGCGTGCGGTCGTCGACACGCCGCTCCAGTTCGGCGTGGGCGGCGCGCAGATGCTGCTGCGCGCGCTGCTTGGCCAGGCCGTTGCCGATATTGTGGGCGACGAAAGTGAGCAGGTTCTGGTCGTGCGGGCTGAAGCTGACGTCAGGCGAATAGCTCTGCACCGCGATGACGCCCACCACCTCTTCGTCGCGATACAGCGGCACGCCCAGCCAGCTGTAGGCGTGCGGCCCGTATTCGTGCACTTTGCCCTGCGTACCCAGTTCGGTCAGCTTGCCGCGGTCGGCCAGCAGAGGACTGCGGTTGGCGATGACGTGCTCGGTCAAGCCGTTGGTGAGCTTGCGCGACAGCCGCATCGGATCGCGTTCGTCGATGGAATACGGGAAATCCAGCGTTTCGCCGTCGTCGGACAACAGGGCGATGTAGAAATTGCGCGCGTAGATCAGTTCGTCCACCACCGCATGGACATCGGCGTAGAAGCGTTCCAGGTTTTCGGAGGTGATGGCGAGTTCGGCGATGCGGAACAGCGCACGCTGCAGCTTCTCGGCGCGCTTGCGCTCCAGGATCTCGGCCTGCAGTTCGCGGTTGGCGCGTTGCAGTTCGTGGGTACGCGCTTCGATGCGGCGTTCCAGGTCCACGTGCGCGTGCTTGCGGTCCAGCGCGGTGAGGATGTGCTGGGCCACGTAACCCAGCAACGCGCGGTCCTCGTCGGCATAACTGCCTGGCGTGTCGTAACTCTGCACCACGATGGCGCCGCAGACGCGGTCTTCGCGGCGCATGGGCACGCCCAGCCAGTCCAGGCTGTCGGGACCATGGGAGGGATCGCGCACCACGCCCATTTTCTGCCGCACCGCAGTGGAAGGCCCGCGCACGGGCTGGCCATGGCGCAGCAGGGCGAAGGTCAAGCTGTTGGGCATTTCCTCTTCGATGAATTCGCGCTCGGGATCGGCGATGTAGGTGTCTTTCTGATCCACGAAGTGCAGGAAGCGAACGCTGCGGCGTTGGTCGTCGTAGAGCACGATGTAGCAGTTGTCGGCCGACATCAGGGAGCCGACCACCGCATGTATGCGCCTCAGCATTTCCGGCATTTCCAGATCGGCGCTGGCCAGGTCGGCGATTTCGTACAAGGCCTGCTGCAGGCGCTTGGATTTTTCCAGCGACACGATCCGCGCCTGTGCGCGCGACGAATCCAGAGTAGCCACCACCAGGGTCCTGGCCAGCGTCAGCCATGCCTGGCGATCGCTGCCGGCCATGGGCGAGGGCATTGCGGCCGCCACGGCCATGCGCGCATTGCCGTCGGCGTTGTCCCAGGCATGGACCAGCCCCTGCGCATCGTCGGTTTCGGCATCCGGATCCGACAAGGCCAGTTCGGCGCTACGGCGCAGGCCCGCGTTTGCCCCGGGCGAAATCGCTCCGCCGCTGCCCAGGGCCCAGTCGCGCCAGCACACCGCGACCGAGGCGCCCGCGGGCAGCAGGCCGCGCAGGATCGCCACGATGCGATCGGTGGGCGAAACGGCTATTGCCGGCTCAGGGGCAGTGCCGTTCACGGACAGGTCGTCGAGGGAGGCTTCCGCAGCATCGATGGTAGGCAGTTGCACGGATTCCCCAAGAATGAACGTATGGACGCGATACGCGATCCTTGCGTCTCCAGCGAGGAAACCCCATCCCCGCCGGGTGGACGTTATCAGGTTCCATGAACAGCGCCATGGTTCCGGTGGTTTCCGCGCCACTTCCCTTCCTATACGGATTGCCCGCCTTGCGGCGGCCAATCCGCGGTGGTGCGCGTGGCTATGCGGATTGTGGCCCAAGCTTTACGCTTGTCAGGGTGAACGACTTCTCAGAACCTGCAGACGAGACCCTGATGCTGGCCTACGCGGGCGGCGATATGGCTGCGTTCGAGCAGCTTTACGCGCGTCACCGCACCCGCCTGTACCGGTTCCTGCTGCGCCAGCTGCGGGACCAGGCCCTGGCGGACGAGTTTTTCCAGGACATCTGGCAGCGGGTGATCACCGCGCGCGAGGGCTGGAAACCTGAAGCGGCCTTCACGACCTGGTTGTTCCGCATCGCGCACAATCGCCTTACCGACCATTGGCGGGCGCTCAAACATCGGCCGCCCGCACCGGTGGACGGAGATGAACGCGCGGCGCGGGTCCCCGATCCGGAGACGCCCGAGCGTGTCCTGTCCGAATTCGAGCAACGGCGGCGCCTGCAGTTGGCCCTGGCCGAGCTACCGGACGACCAGCGCGAGGTGCTGCAACTGCGCCTGGAGCAGGAACTGACCCTGGAGGAAATCGGCGAGATCACCGGCGTAGGTCGGGAAACAGTCAAATCGCGGTTGCGCTACGCGATGGACAAGCTGCGCGCGAGATTGAGCGAATGAAATCCTATTCCCCCGAACCATTGACCCCGGAAGAGCGCGAACTGGCGCGGCTGACCGGGCACCTGGGCCCGCAAGGCGAGCCTTCCACGGCGCTGGATGCGCGGATCCTGGCCGCCGCGCATGCGGCGCTGGAGCGCAAGCAGCCCGTCCGCCGCAAACCGCGCTGGCCAGTGGCCATGGGTCTGGCCGCTTCGGTGATCTTCGCCGTGGGCATCGCCTGGCAGCTGCGGCCGTTGCAACAGACGCCGATGGCAGCATCATCGGAAGCGCCTGCGGCGGCAGCCGAGCAGGAGACCATGGCGGACAACGCCGCGACCGTAGTCAGCGTCGCGCCTGCGCCCTTGCCCGAGGCGAACCTGGCCGAGACGGTGCGCGACGAAGCGCCAGCTTCAGCACCGGCATCGCCACAGGTTGAACAGGCGCCACCACCCCCAGCCAAGGTCTTGGCTCCACCGGCTGAATCGCGTGCGCGGCAACCACGACAGTTGGCCCGCTCTTCCACCAAGGCATCGGAGCCCAGGCGCCAGACACGGCTGGCCGGCAAGGTTGGCGCGGGCTACTCGCCCCCGGCGCCACCCGCCCCGCCCGCTCCTGTCGCTATGGCTGCTGAGGCTCCGGCGCCTGCCGCCGATGCTTCGACCCAGTCTTTCGCACCGGACCCGCACGAGGGTTACTCGGCGCGCGCAGCCGATGCCTACACTCCCGCTGCCAGCGCGGGCGCAGCCGCCGCAAAGCCGCAGGCCGAGGCACTGGCTGAAGCAAAAGCGGCCCGGGCCGCTTCTTTCGCACGCCAAAAGGAAAGCGCCACGCTGGATCGCGTCGAAGTAACCGGTTCGCGCATGAAACGCACCGACCTGCAGGTGCCGGTTTCCGCCGACGCCCGGCTGCCGGTCAACGAATGGCTGGAGCGGGTGCGTACCCGCTACGGGTTGGGCGATGCTGGCGCGGCCAAGCAAAGCCTGTTGTTGTTCGTGAAGGACCACCCCAGCGAACCCGTACCGGGCGACCTGGAACCCTTGCTGGAAGAATGACCGACACCCTGGCCAGGCCGGCGACGCATCTGCTTGAGGTCAAACACAGCCGGTTCATCGCCCAGGCCGCACCGGCGACCTCCCCGCAAGCCGCATTGGCTTTCCTTGCCCAGGTCGCCGACCTCGACGCCACGCACAATTGCTGGGCCTACCGCATCGGTGCCGAGTACCGTTCCAGCGACGACGGCGAACCAGCCGGCACGGCGGGCCGCCCCATCCTGGCTGCGATAGAGGGCCAGGGCTGCGACCAGGTCATGGTGGTGGTCACCCGCTGGTATGGCGGAATCAAGCTGGGTGCGGGCGGTCTGGTCCGCGCTTACGGCGGCGCAGCCGCTGAGTGCCTGCGTACGGCCGAGCGCCGCTTGCTGGTGGAGATGCGCGAGCTCCGGTTCGGCTGCGCCTTCGACGACCTGGGCAGCGTGCATGCCGCTCTGCCGGCTTATGGCGCGGAAAAGTTGACCGAAGATTTCGACGAAACCGGCGCCGCGCTGAGCATCTATTTGCCTGCTGATCGGATGGACGCCTTGAAAACCCATCTGCGCGACGCCACCCGTAACCGTGTGCGCTTCGCCGAATCGGATCCCGAATGACCTCCCTCCCCGCTGCTTCCGCCGATACCGCTTCGGCAACGGCCGCTTCTGGTTCTAATTCCCTCAAGCCAAAGCCAAAACTGGGCAGCCTGCGCGCGCTCTGGCCCTTCGTGCGCCGGCACGGCGGGCTTTTCGGCGCATGGCTGGTGGCGCTGGCGGTGGCCTCGGCCGCGACCCTCAGTCTGCCGGTCGCGTTCCGGCAGATGATCGACAACGGATTTTCCAGCGGCAGCAATGTCGACCGCGCCTTTCTGTTCCTGTTCGTGGTCGCGGTGGTTTTGGCGCTGGCCAGCGCGGCGCGTTTCTATTTCGTCTCGCTACTGGGCGAGCGCGTGGTGGCCGATCTGCGCAAGCAGCTCTATGGGCATCTGATCGGCCTGGGCGCGGGCTTCCACGACCGTACCCGCAGCGGCGAACTGGTGTCGCGCCTGTCGGCGGACAGCGAGCTGTTGCGTAATGTGGTCGGCACCAGCATGTCGGTCGCCCTGCGCAGCACGGTCACGGTGATCGGCAGCCTGACCATGCTGTTCATCACCAGTCCTCGCTTGGCCGCCTTCGCGCTGGTCGGCATACCGCTGGCCGTGCTGCCCATCATTCTGGGCAGCCGGCGTCTGGAAAAAGCATCGCGCGCCAGCCAGGACCGCGTCGCCGACGCCAACACGCTGGCCAGCGAAACCCTGGGCGCAGTGCGCACCGTGCAAGCGCATGCGCGCGAACCTTACGAGCAGGGCCGCTTTGGCGCGGCGGTGGCGGTGGCGGTGGAAACCGCGCGCAAGCGCATCCGCGCGCAGGCATGGGTCACCGCTGCGGCGATCACCCTGGTGTTCGGAGCGATCGTCTTGGTGCTGTGGTCGGGCGCGCACGATGTCATCGGTGGTCGCATGAGCGCCGGCACGTTGGCGCAGTTCGTGCTGTACGCGTTGGTCGGCGGCGGTTCGGTCGGCGCACTGGCGGAGGTATGGAATGATCTGCAACGCGCTTCCGGCGGCATGGGCCGCATCGCGGAACTGTTGCAGGAAACTTCCGAAATCAACGCTCCGGCCCATCCACGCATGCTGCCGATGCCGCTACAGGGCGACATCCGCTTCGACAACGTGGTCTTCCACTACCCCTCGCGTCCGGACCTGCCCGCGCTGGATGGTTTCGATCTGGAAGTGCGTCCGGGCGAAACCGTCGCACTGGTCGGGCCCTCGGGCGCCGGCAAGAGCACTGTGTTCTCGATGCTGTTGCGCTTCCATGATGCGCAGTCCGGCGGCATCCGTATCGACGGCGTGGACCTGCGCGAACTGGATCCTGCCGAGCTGCGCGAACACATCGCGCTGGTGCCGCAACAGCCCACCATCTTCGCCGCCAGCGCCGCAGAGAACATCCGCTACGGCAAACTCGATGCCACCGATGCGCAGCTGCAAGCGGCCGCCGAATCGGCCGAAGCCGACGATTTCATCCGTGAACTACCCGAAGGTTTCGCCAGTGAACTGGGCGAGCGCGGCGCCCGTCTCTCCGGCGGACAGCAACAACGCATCGCCATCGCCCGCGCACTGCTGAAGGACGCACCGATTCTCTTGCTGGACGAAGCGACCAGCGCGCTGGACGCGCAGAGCGAACGCGCCGTGCAAAGCGCGCTGGAACGCCTGATGGAAGGCCGCACCACCCTGGTCATCGCCCATCGTCTGGCCACCGTACTCAAGGCCGACCGCATCGTGGTCATGGACCGCGGCCGCATCGTCGCCCAAGGCACGCATGCCGAACTCATCGCCCAGGATGGCCTGTACGCCGAACTGGCGCGCCTGCAATTCATCGATTGAGCCAGCCAAGAGCTCGCGCCGGGACGGCGCTCCCACGCTACATTGGAGTTGGTGGGAGCGCCGTCCCGGCGCGAGCTCTTAATCTCAGTCCCCACTAGTCCTCGCAAGATCAGCTCAAACTTCCCAGCAACACCACCAATAAGGGTAGTCGTGGAAATCCCTGACAATCCCTGCGCGCACCGGATTCGATAGGCAGTACTGCACCTGCATTCGAAGGGCCGATTCGTCGCGAATTCCACGATCATGGTAGCCGGCTTGCCAGATACCGCCGTCGGTCCTCACAGCCTTTGCGATGGCGTGGGAGGTATAGCTCTTGAACCGATGCATGACCTGCGACAGCGAAAACTCGCCCAGCCCAAGAACCAGATGTACGTGATCCGGCATCACTACCACGGCATTGAGCTCGATTATCCGATGTTGATCCAGCCAACGTGTGCAGGCCAGCACAATCTGCGCCGAGTCTGGATTGCTGAAAAAAGAGATTCGATTGCGACAGCAGGTGGTCAGCAGATAGTAGCCACCTTTCGCCGAAGCTCGGCCGTTTCGCAATTTGCAGGAGGCAACGGACATCTGTAAACGGTCATAGCAGTTGAACCGCAAGTGTTTCCGGCATCAGCGGGACACGCGATAGGGAAACTACCGGCTGACGATAGGAATTCGCCGACCATGCGAAGAGCTCGCGCCGGGACGGCGCTCCCACGAACGCCGATGTGGGAGCACCGTCCCGGCGCGAGCTCTTAATCGCGGTGGCTCAGCCCGCTTGGGTCTGCAACGCGGCAGATACGCGCGGCGGCCGGCTCGGCCACGCGTGCCGCAGGATTCGCCAGATCACTTGGCCGAACTGCTTGGGCAGCGAACCAGTGTTGTAGTGCTGGCCGTAGCGCGCGCAGATCGCTTTCACTTCCGGCGCGACTTCCGCGTAGCGGTTGGCCGGGATGTCGGGATAGAAATGGTGCTCGATCTGGTGGCTCAGGTTGCCCGACATCACATTGAGCAGTTTCCCGCCCGCCAGGTTGGAGGAACCACGCAACTGGCGTACGTACCAATGCCCACGCGACTCGTTGCGGATGGATTCTTTCGGGAAAGTCTCCGCATCGGCGGTGAAGTGGCCGCAGAAGATGATGGTGAAGGTCCACAGATTACGCAGCAGGTTGGCCACCACGTTGCCGGCCAACACGGCCAGGAAGAACGGGCCAGCCAGCAGCGGGAACACCACGTAGTCCTTCAGCACCTGACGCAGCATCTTCTTGCCCACCGGCTTGAACGCCTTGCGCATCTGCGCATTGCTGGTCTTGCCGGCCCACCAGCGGCCCAGCTTCAAATCCTGGATGGCCACGCCCCACTCGAACAGCAGCGCGAACACCACCGCGATGAACGGCTGCATCAGGAAGAACGGACGCCAGCGCTGCTCCGGGAAAATGCGCAGCAAACCGTAGCCGATGTCGTCGTCCATGCCGCGCACGTTGGTGTAGGTGTGGTGCTGGAAATTGTGCGTCTTGCGCCAGCTGGCACTGGTGCCGGCGATATCCCATTCGTAGGTCTTGCCGTTGAGATGCGGATCGTTCATCCAGTCGTATTGGCCGTGGATGACGTTGTGGCCCAGCTCCATGTTTTCCAGAATCTTGGACAGCGCCAGCAACAGCGTGCCTACGATCCATGCCGGCCAGAACAGGCCTACGAAGACCAATGGCAGCGAGGCGAACAGCAGCACCCGGCCGGCGATTTCCGTATAGCGCACCGCCTTGACGATGCCGCGGATGTAATCGGCGTCGCGCTGCCCCAGCGTGGCGACGGTGCGGGCGCGCACGGCGTCCAGTTCGGCGGCGAAACCGTCTAGTTCGGCAGGGCTCAGTGTGCGGTTGCGAGAGTTCTGGTTCATGGCCTTCATCAGAGATCGAGGACAAGGTCGGTGCTGGCGCTGCTGATGCAGAGCTTCAGCGCGGAAGCGGGCTCGTGGAACAGTTCGCCGGTATGCAGATGGCGGGTGACGCCGGAAGACTTGCCGCAGGAACAGGTGTTGCAGATGCCCATGCGGCAGCCGGACGCCGGTTTGAAGCCTTCGGCCTCCAGCGCGGTCAGCAGGGACTGGCCGCGCGGCAGGGTGAGCGTGCGTCCACTGGCGGCCAGGGTGACTTGGACGCTGCCGGTGTCCTCGATCAGGCGCGGCGGCGGGGAAAAGGCTTCCGCATGGAAAGATTCCGCAGCCGGCGCAAGCAGCGATCTGGCGCTGTCCACGAAACCGCCGGGGCCGCAGGCGTACACCTGCCGTGAGGCCACGTCGCCGACCAGCGATCGGATCGATTCCTCGCTGATCCGGCCAGCAGGTTCATCGCCCGCAGCGGTTTCCCGGGTCAGCACGAAATGCACAACGAAGTTCGCGTGCTGCGCGGCGAGCTTTTTCAATTCATCCACGAAGCAGAGCTCATCCCGCGTCCGCGCCCAATAGACCAGGGTCAGTGGCACCGGCATGCCCTGCACCGCCAGAGCGCGGGTCATGGACACCAAGGGAGTAACGCCGCTGCCGGCCGCCAGGAATAGCCAACTGCCCTGTGGGGAAGCCGGCAGAGTCATCTCGCCGAAGGCCTGGCCGATTTCGAGCACGTCGCCGATGCGTGCGTGTTGGCACAGGTAGCGGCTCAGTTTTCCGCCCTCGACGCCCTTCACCGTGATGGCCAGGCGGCCGTCGGTGGTCGAGGCATGGGTAAGGCTGTAACTGCGGGTCACGCGCACGCCATCGATCTGCGCGCTGATATTGAGGTGCTGGCCAGGCTGGAAGCCGGCCCAATGGCGGTTCGGCTGCAGCCACAGGGTGACGGCATCGGCCGATTCCGCCTTCCGCTCCGTTATTCGCGCCATCGGGCGGTCCCAGGACCAGGTCCGATTCAACCGGGACGCCCAGAAATCAAAGACTTGCGGGGCGATCAGCGGCTGGACCAGGCGTTTCAGCCGGTTCCGGGGATTTACGGTGGGGGGGCGGACTAAAGCATTCATGACTAACACTATACACACGCAAATACAGTCGTGTATACAACTGTATATTAACAACACCGATATGATGCAGTCACGTAATAGCCGAGCCCGCCCCATCGCCGTGATCCCGCACCCTGAAGAACACCCCGACGGCGACCCGAGCACAGGCCGCAAGGCCTCGATTTCACGCGAAGACCTGTTGTCCGCGGCTTTGAAGCTGATCGGCCCGCATCGCAGCGTGTCCACGCTGAGCTTGCGCGAAGTAGCGCGCGAAGCCGGCATCGCCCCCAATAGCTTCTACCGCCAGTTCCGCGACATGGACGAGCTGGCCGTGGCGCTGATCGACCTGGCCGGGCGCTCCCTGCGCAAGGTCATCGGCGAAGCGCGGCAGCGTATCGGCTCGGATAAGAGCATCGTGCGGGGGTCGGTCTCGGCCTTCATCGAGCAGCTGCGCGCCGACGACAAACTGCTGCACGTGCTGTTGCGCGAAGGCACGGTGGGATCGGATGCTTTCAAGCAGGCAGTGGACCGGGAGCTGGAGTTCTTCGAGGATGAGTTGCGTATCGACCTGATCCGTCTGGCCGCCGCCGATGGCGCCACCCTGCACGAGCCCGCACTGGTGTCCAAGGCCATCACCCGTCTTGTATTCGCAATGGGCGCCACCGCCATGGATCTTCCGCCTGAAAAAGATGCGGAGCTGATCGAGCAACTCTCGCAGATGGTGCGCATGATCCTCACCGGCTCGCGCGCCATCGCCGAAGAATCGTAGGTCGGGGCTACGCCCCCGACGCACGGAAACTCTGAGCCACACGGGAATTCCGAATACCGCGCGTCGGGGGCGTAGCCCCGACCTACGGGTTGATGCGGATCGGCGTGCCCACTGGCACCAGCCGCCATATCTCTTCGATCTGCGCATTGGTGACGGCGATGCAGCCGTCGGTCCAATCGCCAGTGTAGCCCGGCGGCGTGCTGCCATGGAGCATGATGTCGCCGCCCGGATCGACGCCGCGCTTCCTGGCTTGCTCGCGATCGGCTTGATTGGGATAAGACACCCGCAGCGACAAATGGAAACGGCTTTGCGCATTCCGATAGGTGATGCGGTAATCGCCTTCCGGCGTGCGCTCGTCGCCCTGTCGGCGCTTGGGCCCTACCGGCGCGTCGCCCAGCGCGATGCGATAAGAGTGCAGCACTTTGCCATCGCGCAACAGTTCCATCCTGCGCGTGGATTTGAATACGCGGATGGCATCGGCCTGCTCGGCCTTCGGCGCTAGGCCCGGAGCTGCGGATGCACTATGAGGGAAAATCAGGGCCAGCGAGAAAACCGCCAGCAACCATATCCGCATCACGGCAATGCCCGGCTTATCATTTCATTGATGCCCTGGCTGGCCGGCAAGGTGCCGAAGGCCAGACCATGCCTTCCTTGCAGGCGGCTGGCTACGAACAATGCTGCGGCGGGACTTCCGGAATTCAGCAACACAGCCGCCTGCAACGCCAGCGCCAAGCGCTCGACGAGCATGCGGGCGCCGAATTCGTCGGCCGATTGCGATGCGAGCTGCGCGCGCAGTTCCGCGACAGTCCGATCGTACCCGGCATCGCTGCCCTTCGCGGTTTCAAGCTCGGCCAGCAGCGCGGCACCGGTCTCTGGCTCTCGCGACAGTGCACGCAACACATCCAGGCACTGGATGTTGCCGCTGCCTTCCCAGATGGAATTGAGCGGCGCCTGTCGATACAGCCGCGGCAGGATCGATTCTTCCACGTAACCGGCGCCGCCCAGGCACTCCTGCGCCTCGTTGACGAAAGCGGGCGCGCGTTTGCACAGCCAATACTTGCCGATGGCGGTGGAAATACGGGAGAAGGCGGCTTCGGCGGCGTTCGGCGGCGCGGCATCCACCGCGCGCGCAACGCGCAGCGAGAACGCCAGCGCGGCTTCGGATTCCAGCGACAGATCGGCCAGCACGTTGCGCATCAACGCATGTTCCGCCAGCGGTTTACCGAAGCTGGCCCGGTGGCGCGCATGATGGATCGCCTGCGCCAACGCCATGCGCATTTCCGCGGCGGCGCCCAGCATGCAGTCCAGGCGGGTGAACATCACCATCTCGATAATGGTCGCCACGCCGCGGCCTTCTTCGCCTACGCGCCGGGCCCACGCGCCGCAGAACTCGACCTCGGACGAAGCATTGGACCAGTCTCCCAACTTGTCCTTCAAACGCATCAGCCGGAAAGCGTTCTTGTCGCCGCTATCCAAGCGACGTGGCAACAGGAAACAGGTCAGTCCGCCGGGCGCTTGCGCCAGCACCAGGAATCCGTCGGACATCGGCGCCGAGAAGAACCACTTGTGACCGACCAGCGCATATTCGCCTTCGCCCGCGAGTGGCGTGGCGACGGTGGCGTTGCTGCGCACGTCCGAGCCGCCCTGCTTTTCGGTCATGCCCATACCCAGCGTGACGCCGGACTTCCGCGCGATAGGAAGCTCGCGCGAATCGTAGGAAGGCGCGGCCGCCTTATCGGCCCATTCGCGCAACGCCGGTTCGCGGCGCAGCACCGGAACCGCCGCATGAGTCATGGTCAATGGACAACTGGTGCCGGCTTCCACTTGATGGTGCAGATAACTGAGCGCGGCGCGGGCGACATGCGCGCCGGGTTGCGGCTCGTGCCAGGAAAGACCGGCGACGCCATGGCTTTTGGCCGCCTCCATCAGCCGGTGATAGGCCGGGTGGAATTCCACCGCATCGATGCGATGGCCGAAGCGGTCGTGGGTCTTCAAACGCGGCTTGTCGCGGTTGGCGTCGAAGCCGATGCGGTAGAGCTCGTCGCCCGCGAGCCGCGCGTACTCAGAGAGCCGTGGTGCGAATGCGGCCGCGCCTTCGCGCATCATCGCTTCGCGCAACACGGCGTCGTCCGCCCAGAGATCGCGCGGCTCGAACGGCGGTGGCTGATTGTCGACGCGATGGGTTTCGAAAGGCGGCAGCTTGTCCATGGGCCGATTCTAGCGGCATGGGCCTATGTCCGGCGTGGTCGGTAAGAGCGCGTAGGAGCGACGTAAGTCGCGAAGCCAAGCCACGCTAAGAACTGTGGCTTCGCGACTTACGCTCCTACGCGCCGCCGCCCGCTCCTAATGCTTCGATGAAGTCCGGCTGCAGCGCGTATTTCCCCAACCACCCCTGCTGCGTGCCGCTGAGGATGCGCAGCATATGGCCACGGCCGCCGGGCAGTTTTCCCAAAGGAAGGAAACTGACGTCGCGCACTCGCGCCACCATGTCGTAATCCGACTGGAACAGCGGAGTCAGCCAGTGGCTCCAGAAGTGATAGATGGAAACGTGCTTGCGGCGCACGTGCTGGTACCGCGCCAATGCGCTGTCCAGACTGGCTTGCTCACGCAGCGCGTCCCGCAACGCCATCGCATCCATCAGCGCCATGTTGACGCCCTGCCCCAGTTGCGGACTCATCGCATGCGCCGCATCGCCTGCCAGCACCAGACGTCCGCAATGCCAGCGCTTCTGTATCGCATCGCGATAGCTGGCGCGGGCCAGTTGGGAAGATTCGGTGATGCCCTCAAGCCGCATGCCCGCTTGCGGCCAGATGCCGGCCACTTCCTGCAACCATGCCGTCATTCCCCGCGACTGCCAAGCATCGAAATCCGACCTGGGCAGACTCCAGAAGAAACTCAAGCGCGGCACATCGTCGCCGGGTCGGGTGCCGACCGGCAGCAGCCCGATCATCTTGCGTGCAGCCACATAGCGCTGGCGCAGCTCGTCCGGCCATGGCCAGTCGCCGCGCGCAACCAGACACCAGAGCGCGCCCCAGGGGTACACCCGATCCATGCGGCTCGGCGAGACCTGCTGGCGCAATTGCGAAGCCGAACCATCCGCCGCGACAACCAGATCGAAAGGGCCATGCTTGCGGCCATGCTCGTCCAACAGTCTGCCGGTGTCGTGATCGACATCGGTCACGCGAGTGCCGCGATGCATGCCGGCAATGCCTTCCCAGGCCTCGGCCAGCAGCGCGAACAGGGCACCGCGCTGCATACCCAGGCCGTACATGCGCGCATCGAGGCCTTGGTAACGCATGTCCATGACTCCGCGCCCACAGGGCGTTTCGCCATACAGCCGCCTGACCGGCGCCCCATGCTCCAGTGCAGCAGGAAGCAGCCCCATCTGCCACAGCACCTGCAGGCCTGTCGGCTGCAGCAGGAAGCCGGCGCCGACCGGACCCGGTTCCGGCGCGCGTTCGAACACTTCGACCTTGTGTCCGTCGCGCGAAAGCAGGATCGCCAGGGCCTGGCCGGCCGTTCCGTAGCCAATGATGGCGATGTTGAGTGGACGGGTCATTGCACTCCTGTGGCCGGCGATGGGAATTTGGTAGATCCATTATAGAAATTGCGGCGCGGTCGTCGCCGACCAAAACCCGCGTCGGCGTCATCCCAGCGCAAGCTGGGATGACGATCGAATTAATGACCTTGCCTGACCGCCCATAAAAAAACCCCGCCTTGGCGGGGTTCAAAAAAATCGGAAAACAAATGGGGGATCAGGCTGCAGGCTCGATGTTCGATGCCTGTGCGCCCTTCGGGCCCTGGGTCAGCTCGTAGCTGACGCGCTGGCCTTCTTGCAGGCTGCGGAAGCCCTTGCTGTTGATCGCGGAGTGGTGGGCAAAGACATCGGCGCTGCCATCTTCCGGCGCGATGAATCCGAAGCCCTTGGCGTCATTGAACCATTTCACGGTACCGTACGGCATAGCTCTGGTATTTCCTTTTGGATGCGGGTGGTGTGGTCTGTGCGCAAGACGCACCGGCGGAGTATGCAAATACCGGGCCGCGTTGACAATCACCCACGCGCCAATTCGGCCACCAGCTCCGGCAAACCGTTGGAAGCGGCTTGTACGTTGGCCAGCACTTCGGCCATGGTGATCTCCTCACCGGTACCGCAGCCTGCGGCCCAGTTGGCGACGATGGCCAAGCACGCGTAGTCCAGGCCCAGCTCGCGCGCCAGCGCCGCTTCGGGCATCCCGGTCATCCCCACCAGATCGCAGCCGTCGCGTTTCATGCGTGCGATTTCGGCTTTGGTTTCCAGACGCGGCCCCTGGGTCGCACCATAGCAGCCATGACCCACCAGTGAGACGCCGGTCACACGCGCCGCTGCGATGATCTTGTGGCGCAACATCGTGGTGTAAGGGTCGCCGAAATCGACATGCAGCGCGTCGGAGCCGGCGCCTCCTTCCCAAAACGTCGAGCTGCGGCCCCAGGTGTAATCGATCAACTGGTCGGGGCAGGCCAGGACCCGCGGGCCGAAATCGTCGCCGATGCCGCCAACCGTATTGAGCGCCAGCACGCGCTTGGCGCCGATCTGCTTCAACGCGGCAAGATTGGCGCGGTAGTTGATCAGATGAGGCGGCACCGAATGGCCTTCGCCATGACGGGCAAGGAACGCGACCCGCTGACCCAGCAGAGTGCCGACGCGGATAGGTCCCGACGGCTTGCCGTAGACCGTGTCGATTTCGCGCGTGTCCACATCCTGCAGGTCGGCGAGTTTGTACACGCCGGTCCCGCCGATCACCGCCAACGAGATGCCCATCATCACTCAATCCTTCAACGCGTAGATGCCAGGCAGATTGCGACCCTGCTCGTGATAATCCATGCCGAAACCGAACACGTAACGGTCAGGAACTTCCAGACCCACATAATCTGCGCTGATGCCGGAGATCACGCGGTCATGGCGTTTGGTCGCCAGCGCGGCGATGCGCACATCGGTCGCGCCCTGCTCCAGGCACCACTCGCGGACCGCGGCCAGGGTATAGCCCTCGTCCAGGATGTCGTCGATCAGCAACACGCGGCGACCGTAGAGCGCTGTAGCCGGGCGATGCTTCCATACCAATTCGCCGCCGCTGGTTTGCCCGCGGTAGCGCGTGGCGTGCAGATAGTCGAACTCCAGGTCCAATCCCAATGCGCCCAATTCAAGCGACAACTGCCCTGCGAACGGCAGCGCGCCGTGCATCACGGTCAGGTAGACCGGCACTTCTCCGGCGTAATCGCGCGCGATGGGTCCGGCCATCGCCGCAATGGCGGCATCCAGTGCGGCGCGATCGACAATGAGCTCCGCATTGGCCAATGCGGCGGAGAGCGAAGGCGACGCCATCAGGCGAGGTTCCCTGCAATGACCGGAAGATGCGATTGCGCATCGCCATAGCGGCTGTCGGCTAGCAGTCCGTCCCAACCCAACCCGCCACGGCCCATCAATCCCAACAAGGAAGCGGTGTTGGAAGTGCGCCCTTCCATCGCGCGCAGGGATTCTTCGACCAGTTTGGGCGCACAGACCAGCACCACGTCGCAACCGGCGTTCAGATGGTCGTCGATGCGCGCTTTAACACCGCCTGCGGAAAACGCAGCCGCCATGCCGATATCGTCGGAAAACACCACGCCGCGGAAGCCCATCTCTTCGCGCAGGATACCGTTGATCCACAGCGGCGAATAACCTGCCGCTTCCGGCGCCACGGCCGGATAGGTCACATGCGCCAGCATCACCGCATCGGCGCCGGCTTCGATGCCGGCTACGAACGGAACCAGATCTTCCTTGCGCAGCGTTTCCAGCGAACGCGGATCGACCGCATCGTCGAAATGCGTGTCTTCCAGCACCGTGCCATGGCCGGGAAAGTGCTTGAGCGTGGCGGCCATGCCGACGCTGTGCATGCCGCGCACATAGGCCTTGGTGAAGGCGGCGACGACCTGGGGGTCGTCGCTGAAGGCGCGGTCGCCGATGGCGCGATTGCCGCGCGCCAGATCGACCACTGGCGCGAAACTCAGATCAACGCCGCTGGCGCGCACTTCGCTGGCCATCAGCCAGGCGTGCTCCTCTGCAAGCTTCAAGGCCGCTTCGGCATCCCGCGCATACAGCGCGCCGAAACCTTCCAGCGACGGCAATGCGCTGTAGCCGGTGCGGAAGCGCTGCACGCGGCCGCCTTCCTGGTCCACGCAGATCAGCTGGGGGCGAGGCGAGGCGGCGCGGATCGCCGCGCACAATTCGACCACCTGCTCGCGCGAAGCGAAGTTGCGGGTGAACAGGATCACCCCGGCCACGGCATCGTTCTGCAGCCAGTCGCGCTCCTGCGCGGTGAGTTCGGTGCCGGAAATTCCTATGACGAGCATGCTTTGAATTCCTCAGGGCCAATCTTTGATAGGGAGATCGTTGGCAAGATCGCTGGCGACGCGTTCGTCGTCCGTCCATTGCGAATACGGGTACGACGCCAGGGCCAGATTGTAATAGCGCAGCGAGTCGGTCACCTGCCTGCCGGCCCAGTCGGGCAAGGCGAAGGCTTCGTCGGCGTGCTCCAGCTCGATTTCGGCGACCACCAGGCCGGCGTTTTCGCCCAGGAATTCGTCCACTTCCCACAAATGGCCCTCATGACGCACGTAGTGGCGGCGTTTATCGATCAAACCGCCCACGCACAGTGCGAGCAAGGCCCTGGCCTCCTCCACGGGTACGGCGTAGTTGAATTCCTGCCGGGTGTGACCGCGTTCGCGGGATTTCAGGTTCAGGTAAGCGCTGTCGCCTTCGATGCGCACGCGCACCGAAGCCTTCTGCGCGCCTCCTTCGACCATGGCCAGGTCGTTCAGGTAGCCCTGCGCCATCGGCGCGACCTTATGCGCGGCGGCGCGCCAGGCGTCGCTGGTGACCAGGAATTTACGCTCTATCTCTATGCCCACGTTGATGCCTCACGGATTTCTGTAGGGCCGAGCTTGCTCGGCTGCATTTGATTCTGCGCCAGGAGCAGCCGAGCAAGCTCGGCTCTACACGGCGGGTTATTTCGTCTCGAACAAAGCGATGCTTTCCACATGGCCAGTGTGGGGGAACATGTCCATCACCCCCGCCGCCTTGAGCCTGTAACCGCGCTCCTTGACCAGGAACCCGGCATCGCGCGCCAGCGAAGCCGGGTGGCAGCTGACATAGACGATGCGGTCGATATTCTTGAGCGGCAACTGTTTCAATACTTCGTCGGCGCCTGAACGCGGTGGGTCCAGCAGCAATTTATTGAAGCCCTGCCGCATCCACGGCGTGCCGCGCTGGTCTTCGGTCAGGTCCGCGGCGTGGAAATGCGCATTGGCCAGGCCGTTGCGCTCGGCATTGTCGCGTGCGCGCTGCACCAGTCCGGCCTCCCCTTCCACGCCCACCACCTCGCCGGCCAGCCGGGCCATGGGCAGGGTGAAATTGCCGAGTCCGCAGAACAGATCCAGGATGCGGTCCTGCGGTTGCGGATCCAGCAGCTCGAAGGTCCGCGCGATCATTTTCTGGTTGAGCGTGGCGTTGACCTGGATGAAGTCCAGCGGACGGAAAGCTAGTTCCACATTCCATTGCGGCAGCGCGAAGGCCAGCGTCGGCGCGTCCGGCCATAGCGGCACCACCGTGTCGATGCCGCCGGATTGCAGGTAGAAGGCAAAATCGTGTTGTTGCGCGAACGCGGTGAGCTTGGCGCGGTCGGCATCGTTCAGCGGATTGAGGTGGCGGAATACCATCGCCACGGTCTGATCGCCCGCGATGAACTCGATCTGCGGGATGTCGTTGCGGGCGTCCAGGCTTTCCACCAGCAGCGCCAGCGCTTCGATGCGCTCTCCGATCTGCGGAATGACGGTGTGGCATATCCGCAGATCGGCCACGAAGCGCGGGTCGGTCTCGCGGAAGCCGACCAGGGTCTTGTCCTTCTTGTTGACCCGGCGTACCGAGAAGCGTCCCTTGCGGCGATAGCCCCAGCTGTCGCCGGTCAACGGTGGCAGCACGATTTGCGGCGCGATATGGCCGATGCGCTCCAGGTTTTCCATCAACACACGTTGTTTGAGCAGGATCTGTTTGTCTTCGGCAAGATGCTGCAGCACGCAGCCGCTGCACACGCCGAAATGCTCGCAGCGCGGCTCTACGCGATCCGGTGAGGGCTGCAGCACTTCGACCGTGCGGCCTTCATCGAAGTGCCGGTTCTTGGCGGTCTGCTCGACCATCACCCGTTCGCCCGGCAGTGCGCCGGATACGAACATGGTCTTGCCGTCCCGACGGGCCACGCCGCGGCCGTCGTGGCTGTGGTCGACGATTTGGGCTTCAAACGGGGTTTTGTCGATGCGGGGGCTGCGGGGTCTTGCCACGTGGCGGGGGCTGCGTGCGATTGCGGGGGCGTATTGTCGCAGATGCGCTGCGCTGGCCGGAAAGCAAGCCGCGCCGCTTTGCTTCCCCCTTTGAAAAAGGGGGATTGAGGGGGATTTGCTCTTGCTGTTGTTTTTCCCCGGTCGCCAAGATCAAGAGCAAATCCCCCGTATCCCCCTTTTTTACAAAGGGGGCAAAGCAAGGGGGCTTTCGCCCCCTTTCCGTTGCTCACTTCTGCTTCCAACTCCCGCCCGCATCCTGGTACCACCAACCGCCATGCGCGCTGGCGATCCATTGCTGGGCGAAGATGCCGCGGATCTGGCTTTCCCATTCGGGATGGCCGTTGGCCACCGCCACTTCGCGGTACACCGCTTTGCGGTCGCGGTTGTCGTCGGCCACGGCCTGGGTGATGGCCACCCGATCCTTCAAGGCCAGTTTGGAAGCGTCGCGCACTTCGACCATGCCATCGCGCGTCAGCCCCAGGGCGCCTGCGTCGAAGCCTGCCGCCAGTTGGGTCTGGAAACGCGTGGCCATGCGGTTCTGGATAGCCTGGATGGCGGGGGTCTTGATGCTGATGTCCGCGCTTTCCTGCGCGTAGGCGGTGCCGATGCCGATCAATGCCAGCCAGTCGAACTGACGGACAGGCCGTTGCAACGACGCACTGCCGCCCTGCCCGCCCGGCGTCTGCGGAGCGGGCTTGGCGTCCGTGTCGGGAGCGTCGTCGCCGATCACCTTGTCCACGAACTCCTTGGCCGCTTCCTTGGCTTCGGCCGCCGGGAAATAGACGTTGATAGTGACGCAAGCCGTGAGCAGCAATGCCGCCGCGAATGAGGTTCCCAACCAACGTTGCATGTCGTTTCTCCTGGGTTATTCGATGACCGGCTTGCTGTCGCCTTGGGTGACCGCCACCAGTCGTTCGACCAGTGTGGGCCAATCCACGCGGCGGTTGAAACCCACCACGGTCAAACGCGGCAGGCCCGATCCTTCCACGATAATAAAGCCGTTGCCGGCTGAACGAAGGCCGTCCATGTCGCAGACCTCTTCGGCAAGCCTGCAGCGGATGCCGATCTGGCGGTAGCCGAAGTCGTCGAACAGCTTCAGCGCCTGCGCCTGCAGACTGTCGCCCAACCCGCCGGCGCCGCCGACGCTGGAAAGGTCCTGCACCGCGCGCTGACTGATGCGGCGCTTGCCTTTCCAGTTCGGGTCGGTGTGCAGATCGGCATCGAAACCTTCCGCCTGCCAATCCACCAGACGCAGATTGCGGATGCTGCCATCCAGCGCGCCGGTGATCTCGCCGAACCCGAAAACCCCGGTCAGTGCCTGCAGATTCATGTCGTCCATAGTGATATCGGCCGACAGCGTCGGCGCCGTGCCGAACGGGCGCTCCATCGCCAGTCCCGACACCTGCACGGTGCCGTCGAACATATGAGTGACCAGGTTGCCTTCGAAATCCAGCCGGTCGTTGGCGTAACTAGCCTTGGGAATGCGCCCGTCCAGTCGTCCCTGGAAAGCAGGCCAATCCAGCGCCTTGGCCAGTTGCCCCACGTCCAGCGCCTCCACGGTCAGGCCGAAATCGAATTCCAGGCCGCGCTCGCCCGCGGGTGGCCGCAGGTTGATGTCTTCGAACCTCAAGCCGCCGCCCAGCATCGGCACGGTGACGGACTTGCGCAGACCGATGACGCCGTTACCACTGTCCAGCGGCAGATCCGCCGCGCCAAAGGCCAGACCGTGGATTTCACCGCCACGCCAGCGCAGAGTGCTGTCGACAGGCGCACCGGCGGAAAAGACCGGACTGCCGCTGAGTCCGTCGAAACGGAAGCGTTGTTGCGAGTCGATCACCGACACCTCGCGCAGCTCGGCTTCGGCGCGAATCAACTGTCCGCCCTGCATCCGCACCTGCGCACTCACGGCGCCCTGCAACTGCAGCTCGCCCAAACCGAACAACCCCAACCAGCCGGACAGGTAACGCGGACGCAATGGCGTCATGTCCGCACTTTCCATCCGCAGATCCGCATCGCGCAAGTTGGATTGCGCATCGAAGCCGAGCGAACCTTGTACGCGCATCGCATCGCCGTCGTCCCACGACAATTGCGGAATTTCCCAGCCCGATTCGCCCTGTTGGCGTGCGGCGACGCTTATCGCCACCGGTGTCGCCGGCAAGGCGACGTAGCCGTTGCCCACCAGCATCTCGCCGCCAAGCAAGCTGCCTTCCACAGTCACCAGGGACAAACCGGCGGACTTGCGATAGTCCAGATCGACCTGCGCACCCACGCCTTCGGCAGCAATGCTGCCATCGGGCGTGTCCAGGCCAAGCCCGGCCAAGGCGAGCCGGCCTTCGACGCGCAACGGGCGCGACTCTGGCGTGTGGATATCCAGAGATCCCGACATCTGTCCGGTTTTCAGATTCGCTTCCGGCCAGGCCTGCGCAAGAAGCGCCTGCGCCCATGCCAGCGGCACACGGGTCAAGTCGATGCGGGTGATGTCGGGCGCGGCGGCATTGCGGTGCAAGGCCAGATTGGAACCGCCGCTCGCCAGCACCGCGTCGGTGCTGGCCGTTGCCAGATCCACGCCCAGCTTCAACGGCTTGCGGCCTGCGCTGCGGATCTCTCCTTCGCAGCGCCATCCTTCCTGCCTGGCGCCCCGTTGCAAAGGGCAATGCCAAGTGAGGTTGTCGAAACGATAGCCGAGGTCCGCCGCCGCGACGTGTCTGGCGGTCAATGTGAGTCGCCCGGTTTCGGCGGCATCCGGCCATTCCAGCCGCACCGTCACCTCCTGCAGGCTGGCCACCGGCGTGACCACTTTGGCGATGCGCGCACTCAAAGTCCTGGCCTGCCCGGCGGCGGGCATCGCCAACAAGCTCAGCAGTAGCAGCGGTAAGATGCGGCAGGACATGGAAGGCAGCATAACGATGTCGGAATACCAGGAAATGAAGCCTCGCTTGCTGCTGGTGGAAGACGATTCCGTCAGTTGCAGCTTCATGACTGTTGCGTTGCGGGCGTTGCCGGCGGAAGTCGACACAGCTGCGTCCGTGCGCGCCGCTTTGGCGCACGAAGGCGCCTACGACCTGTGGCTATTGGATGCCAACCTTCCCGACGGCTCCGGAACGGACCTTCTGGCGGATCTGCGCGCCCGCTTTCCCGCCACGCCGGCGCTGGCGCACACCGCCGACGATTCGCCCGCCTTGCGTGCGCAACTGCTGGCCGCGGGGTTCGATCAAGTGCTGGTCAAACCACTGACCGCCGCGCAACTGCGGCAGGCGGCCGGACGATTGCTTGGGCTCCCGTCTGGCCAACCCCGCGTTGCCGGGGAAGGCGGCGACGATGCAGAAGCCTTTCCGCTATGGGACCAGGCCACTGCGCTGGCCGCATTGAACGGCAATCAGGAACATGTCGCGACCTTGCGCCGGATGTTTCTTCAAGAGCTTGCAGGGCAACACGATCAGATCCACCACGCGTTGCAGACCGGCAACCTGGAAGCTGCGAAAAAGGTGCTGCATCAATTGAAGGCCAGCAGCGGCTTCGTCGGTGCGATGCGCTTGAATGCGGCAGCCGCCTTGCTGGAAAAATCGCTGTCCGACGCGGGAACGCTGACGGATTTTTCGCTGGCCGTACGCGATACCCAGTCGTCCGGCGCGTAGGAGCGTGTAGGAGCGACGTAAGTCGCGATGCGGCATTGCCGGGAAGGCTTCATCGCGACTTACGTCGCTCCTACGCACCCCTACGCGCCCCTACCCGGGTCGTTTCAACCGCCCAAGCTCACCCAGCATTTCCCAGGATTTCAATCCGCGTCCGCCCAGGTGATGGCTGAGCACGCTGCGCAAGGCCAGGCGCAGGCTGGCAAGGTCGTCCGCGTCGGGTTGCCGGTCGGCAGCCAGGGCCAACAAGGCGCTGCCCGTCGCCGCGTTGCTTCGCTCGTCGCGCCCGCGGTCGCTCAGCAAGCGGCGCGGACCCTGTTCCGGATCGATACGGTAACGTGCAGCAGGATCGATGGAGGAGCCTTCTGCGTCTTCGCTCAAATCGAAACCCGAACCCAACGCCTCCAACAGATCGCGCTCAAAACGCCGCAAGGTCCAGGCCAGCGAATCTCCGCTGCCCAGCCGCGACCGGGTTTGCCCATAGATGCGGTACAGATCGCCATGCGGGTCCTGGCGTGGCGCCAACCGCATCACCAGTTCGTTGACGTAGAAGGCCGCCAGCATCGCGTCGCCCGCCAGCCGGGGAGCGGCGTCCAACGCTTCTGCCGCCACCAGCTGCGCCAGCTCGCCACGCTGCACGGCATCCAGGCGGATGTGCTGAAGCGGCTGCAAGGCTGCACGCAGCACGTGCTTCTTCGGTCCTTGTACTCCGCGCGCCACCAGGCCCAGGCGTCCGTGGTGCTGGGCCAGCACTTCGACCAGCAGACTGGTCTCGCGCCAGGGGCGAGCGTGCAGGACGTAAGCGGCTTCGGCGGTGATACGCATTAGCGCAACATTGTAGAGCCGGGCTTGCTCGGCTGCTCCCGGGATGATGCTCAAAGCAGCCGAGCAAGCTCGGCTCTACAAAGAAGCCAATTGTTCCGGCCCGGGTAACTTGCGCCCTATTCGTTGTAACCGAATGCCTTCAGGGCGGCCGCATCGCCCGACCAGCCTTCGCGCACGCGCACCCAGGTTTCCAGAAAAACCTTCGCATCGAACATGCGTTCCATCTGCAAGCGCGCCTTGCTGCCGATTTCCTTGAGCCGCGCACCGCCCTTGCCGATGACGATGGATTTCTGGCTTTCGCGCTCGACCCAGACCACCGCGCCGATGCGCAGCAAGCCTTCTTCTTCCGCGAAACGCTCGATTTCCACGGTGGTGGCGTACGGCAGTTCGTTGCCCAGTTGCCGCATCAGCTGTTCGCGCAGCAGCTCGCCGGCCATGAACCGCTGGCTGCGGTCGGTGATTTCGTCTTCGCCGAACATCGGCGGCGCCTCCGGCAGCAGGGCAAGCATGTCGCGTACCAGCTGCTCCAGGCCATTGCGCTTGAGCGCGGAGATCAAGTGCACGCTGGCGAACGTGCGGCCCTCGGTCACCTTGCCCAGGAAGGGCAGCAGTTCGGCTTTGATCTTGATCTGGTCGACCTTGTTGACCACCAGCATCACCGGGATGCCGGTGTCGCTGAGCACGTTGTAGGCCAGGGTGTCGGCCTCATCCCAGCGTCCGGCTTCGATGACCAGTACGGCGGCATCGACGTCTTCCAGCGCGCCGCGCGCGGCGCGGTTCATCACCTTGCTCATCGCCGAAGCGGAGAACTTGCCTTCCTGCTTGTGCAGGCCGGGCGTATCCACCAGCGCGATCTGGCCTTCCGGGAAAGTGGCGATGCCCAGCAAACGGTGGCGCGTGGTTTGCGGCCGGTTGGAAACGATGCTGACCTTGGAACCGACCAGCGCATTGGTGAGCGTGGACTTGCCCACGTTGGGCCGGCCGATGACGGCGATGCTGCCGCTGCGGTGGCCGTCTTTGCCAGGGGTGGGTGCGTTCACGTGGAGATATCCAGTTTTTCCAGCAGGGCCGCCGCCGCGGCCTGTTCGGCATTGCGGCGCGAGCTGCCCTCGCCCTCGGCGGTCAGGGTGGGATCGATGATGGTGCAGCTGACGTTGAAGGTCTTGGCGTGATCGTCGCCGCTTTCGGAAACCAGCTCGTAGGACGGCAGCGGCCGCTGGCGGGCCTGCAGCCATTCCTGCAGACGCGTTTTAGCGTCCTTGCCCGGTTTGCCCACCGGCAACGCCGCCAGGGATTCCTCGAACCACGGCAGCACGGCAACGCGGCAGGCTTCGAACCCGGAGTCCAGGTAGATCGCCGCCACCACTGCTTCCAGCGCATCGGCCAGGATCGAGTCGCGGCGATGGCCGCCGGATTTCATTTCGCCCGGCCCCATGGTCAGACGGGCACCCAGTTCCAGGCGCCGCGCGATGGTGGCCAGCGAGGCTTCGCGCACCAGTTCGGCGCGGGCGCGGGTCAAGGCGCCTTCGTCGGCCTTGGGCCAGCGCTGGAACAGCACTTCGGCGACCAGCAAGTTGACGATGCCGTCGCCCAGGAACTCCAGGCGCTCGTTATGCGGGGCGCCGGCGCTGCGATGGGTCAGGGCCTGCTGCAGCAGGCCCGGGTCCGCGAAACGGTGGCTGTCCAGCTCACCGTGACGGAATTTCAGATCAATCGGTGCCACCGTGACGGGTCAGGTCCTGCGAAATGTCGAACACGCCCACTACATCCAGGTTGCCGACCAGCGGACGACGGATCTCGTAATTGATCTTCATGTTCCAGCCGTTGTCGATCCGCTCGATCTTCACGTTCTCCGCTTTCACGTTTTCGGAGTAGTTGATGTACAGGCGGCGGAAGAACAGGTCCTCTATCTTGGAGGGATCCATATCGCCGATACCCGGCTCCGAAGCCAACCCCTTGGCCGCGGTGCGTACCGAGTAGTACTCCTGGTACATCGGAAACAGCTTCATGCCGATATACGCGGCGAAACCGACCACCGCCAGCACAACGAGGAAACTCATCAGCGTCAGGCCGCCCTGCTTGCCCTTCATCTGCGGACTGCCGATTTTCAGCTTGCGATTCATATGCCTTATCCCCGGGTCAGACAACTTGGTTATTGGATCTTGGTTCCGATTCTGGACGCATCGAAACTCCCCTTGCAGAACCAGCCTTCACAATTCAGCCAGATCAGGAACGCCTTGCCGCGCAAGTCCTTCTCCGGCAGGAAGTTGTGGTTGGGTATCGGTGAACCGTCCTTCGGGCTGATCTCCGGCCAAAGGCGGCCGTCCTCGCTATTATCACGATTGTCGCCCATCACGAAATAGTACCCGGCCGGCACTTCCCACTCTCCGGCACCCACCAGGTTGTCCAGCCCTTCGAGCACCTTGTGGGGACGGCCCGGCAGATCCTCTTCCAGCAACGCCGCGCTGTCGGTGCCCTGGGCCACGCCGCGCCCGGTATAGGTCCCCAGCATCTTGTAGGTCATGGCCTGGCCGTTCACGGTCAGGGTGTTGCCCTGGAAGGAGATGCGGTCGCCCGGCAGCCCGATCACGCGCTTGATCCAGTTGTTCTCCGGGTCGTGCGGCGGCTTGAACACCACCACGTCGCCGCGCTTGGGCTCGCCGACGGAAATGAACTTCTTGTTGTTGATCGGCAAACGCAGGCCGTAGGCGAACTTGTTGACCAGGATGAAATCGCCGATCAGCAGGTTGGGCATCATCGAAGCCGACGGAATCTTGTAGGGCTCGGCGATGAAGCTGCGCAGGATCAGCACGATGGCCAGCACCGGGAAGAACGCGCGCGAGTAGTCGACCAGCACCGGCTCGTCGTCCAGCAGGCCGCTGCGCGCGGCACGGCGCTTGGCCAGAAACAGCTTGTCCAGCAGCCAGATGAAGCCGGTCAGCAGGGTGAGCACTACCAGGATTGTTTCGAACCAGACCATTTGATTTCCTTGAAACGTGATTCGTTATTGGTGATTCGTGATTGGAGAGGGGCTTCTACGAATCACCAATCCCGAATCACTAATCACAGCTACTTGTTATCCATCTGCAATACGGCCAGGAACGCTTCCTGCGGAATCTCCACGCTGCCCACCTGCTTCATGCGCTTCTTGCCTTCCTTCTGCTTTTCCAGAAGCTTCTTCTTGCGGCTGATATCGCCACCATAGCATTTGGCCAGCACGTTCTTGCGCATCGCCTTGACCGTGCTGCGGGCGATCACCTGCGCGCCCACGGCGGCCTGGATGGCCACATCGAACATCTGCCGGGGAATCAGTTCGCGCATCTTCTCGGTCAGTTCCCGACCGCGGCGGTCGGCGTACTGGCGGTGCACGATCAGCGACAGCGCATCGACCTTGTCGCCGTTGATCAGCGTGTCCACGCGCACGAACGGACCGGCTTCGAAACGCAGGAAGTGGTAGTCCAGCGAGGCGTAGCCGCGCGACACCGATTTCAGCCGGTCGAAGAAGTCCAGCACCACTTCGGCCATGGGCAATTCATAGCTGATCTGCACTTGCGAGCCCAGATAGTTGATGCTGATCTGGCGGCCGCGCTTTTCCTCGCACAAGGTGATGACGTTGCCCACGTAATCGGGCGGGGTCAGCACGTTGGCACGGATGATCGGTTCGCGGATCTCGTCGATCAGGTTGGTCTGCGGCAGCTTGGACGGATTGTCCAGACTGAGGATGGTGCCGTCGGTCTTCAGCACTTCATAGACCACGGTGGGTGCGGTGCTGATCAGGTTGAGGTCGTATTCGCGTTCAAGGCGCTCCTGCACGATCTCCATGTGCAGCATGCCCAGGAAGCCGCAGCGGAAACCGAAGCCCATGGCCTCGGAGCTTTCCGGCTCGAAGCGCAGCGCGGCGTCGTTGAGGCGCAGTTTTTCCAGCGCCTCGCGCAGGTCCGGGTAGTCGTCTGCGTCCACCGGAAACAGGCCGGCGAACACGCGCGGCTGCATTTCCTGGAAACCGGGCAAGGGCTTGGACGCCGGATCGCTCGCCAGGGTCAGGGTGTCGCCGACCGGCGCGCCGTGCACGTCCTTGATCGAGGCGTTTATCCAGCCTACTTCGCCAGCGCCCAGCTTCTTGAGCTCTTTGCGCTTGGGAGTGAACACGCCCACCTTGTCGACCAGGTGGGTGCGGCCGGTGGACATGACCAGCATCTTGGTGCCGGGCACGATTTCGCCCTGCATGACCCGCACCAGCGAGACCACGCCCAGGTAGTTGTCGAACCAGGAGTCGATGATCAACGCCTGCAGCTTGTCGGTATCGCGCGGCACCGGCGCGGGAATGCGCTTGACGATGGCTTCCAGCACGTCGACGACGTTGAGACCGGTCTTGGCGCTGATGGCCACCGCGTCCTCGGCGTCGATGCCGATCACGGCCTCGATCTCGGCCTTCACCTTCTCGATGTCGGCGGTGGGCAGGTCGATCTTGTTGATCACCGGCACCACTTCCAGGCCCTGCTCCACCGCGGTGTAGCAGTTGGCCACGGATTGGGCTTCCACGCCCTGGGCGGCGTCGACCACCAGCAGCGCGCCCTCGCAGGCGGCCAGCGAGCGGCTGACTTCATAGCTGAAGTCCACGTGGCCGGGGGTGTCGATGAAGTTGAGCTGGTAGGTCACCCCGTCCTTGGCCGTATACGGCAGGGACACGGACTGGGCCTTGATGGTGATGCCGCGTTCGCGCTCGATCGGGTTGGAGTCGAGTACCTGCGCCTCCATCTCCCGGGCCTCCAGACCGCCGCAAAGCTGGATGATGCGGTCGGCCAGGGTGGATTTGCCGTGGTCGACGTGCGCGATGATTGAAAAGTTGCGGATATTCCGCATGGAATCAGGCTGCATGGGTGCGGCCGCGAGGGCCGTCAGGAAGAATAACGGGGCATTATCGCACGGCAGCAGACCGCAGGCCGCCGTGCCCTCAGCACAGCGGCCCTTTTTGTACACCTAGGCTGACTCAGTCGTCCTTACCTGCGGTGACAGCCACGAAGGCGGTACCCCCACGCGGACTGCGAACCAGCAGCATGATCACGTCGCCGGCCTTGATCCCCCGTATTTCCTGGTTGAATGCCGCCACGCTACCTACCGGCCGGCGCGCTACCTGGAGAATCACGATTCCCGGTGCCAGACCGGCTTCGGTGGCCGACTGGCCTTCAACACGGGTAATGCGGACACCCTCTCCTGCCTTAAGGCCCAGTTGCCTGCGTGTTGCCGCATCCAGCTCGCCCACGGAGATACCCAGAAGGGCCGATTCGCCCGGCACAGTGGAATTGGACTCAGGTGCGGGCAGTTCCCCACCGGGGCCGGCCAGCGGCGCTCCTTCTTCCAAGACGGAAAGAGTAACCACGACATCACGCGGCTTGCCGTCGCGCAGGATGCCGAGCGTCACCTTGGAACCGGGCGCCATGGCGCCGATCCTGGGAGGCAGGTCGCTCGAAGTCGCGATCTCGTTGCCGTTGACCGAGCGAATGATGTCGCCCGCCTCCAAACCGGCTTTCTCTGCGGCGCTGCCGTCGAGCACTTCGTTGATCAGGGCTCCTCGCGTATCCGGAGCCTTGGACGCAGCCGCCAAGTCGGCCGTAAGCACGCCAACCTGCACGCCAAGTTGTCCACGGCTCACCTTGCCGGTCTTCTTCAGCTGTTCGACCGCGCTCATCGCCAAGTCGATCGGGATGGCGAAGCTGATGCCCATGTAGCCACCGGATGCCGAAAAAATCTGGGAGTTGATGCCGACCACTTCGCCGCGCGTATTGAGCAGTGGACCACCGGAATTACCCTGATTGATGGCGACATCGGTCTGGATGAAGGGAACATAGCGCTGCTCGGCGTACGGATTGCTGCGACCGGTGGCACTCACAATGCCCGCGGTGACCGAATGATCCAGGCCGAACGGCGAGCCAATAGCCACGACCCACTGTCCGGGTTTGAGCGAATTGGAATCGCCCAGCCGGATCGAAGGCAGGCCCTTGGCCTCGATCTTGAGCAATGCCACGTCGTACTGCTGGTCGCTGCCGATGACCTTGGCGACCAATTCGCGGCGATCGGAGAGCTTTACCGTGACGCTATCGGCACCATCAACCACATGATGGTTGGTCAGCACATAACCATCCGGCGAAATGATGAAGCCGCTGCCCATCGAGGTGCCACGGCGCTGCGGCTGTTGCGGTCCTTGTGGCCCACCGGGCATGCCCGGGCCGAAGAAACGGCGGAATATTTCCGGAATGTCCTCCTCGTCGGGCACCTGCTGTTCGCGCGACACCTGGCGCGCACCGACCTTGGCTTCGATATTCACCACGCCCGGCCCCACCTGCTCGACCAGCTGGGTGAAATCCGGAAGTCCGGTAACGATCTGCGGGGCGCTGCTCTGCGCAATGGAGCTGACCGCAGCTGGGGCGGCGCCTTGCGCTGCGGCGCTCGGCTGCTGGGCGCAAGCGGCCAGCGGAGTAGTCAGGACCAACAGGCCGAACAAGCTATTACGGACACTGGAATTCATCGAACGCATGCCTCGACAGGTATGGGTTGGTTGGGTGGAATCTTGGACCGGCGTTGCATCCGCTCGCAGTGCCGTCTACTCGGCGGCTGAGGCCGGCAATCGTATTTCAGCGATCGCGCGGTGCGGTTGTTTCTTCGGGCGGCGCGATCGGCGGATTGACCGGCAAACGAGGCTCGAAGGGGTAGAACGTCTGCGCAGCGCGGTCGGTCGAATAGTCGGCATTGAACGCGCCGCTGCCGGAGGAATACTGCGGCAGCACCGCGCGCGGCCACGGGCGGGCCGTGGGTGCGCTGATCTGCACCACGCTTGAGAATGGATCGCGTGGATCGCCGTTGTTGATGCCAGTGCCGACAGGCGCCCTGGTCAGAGTGTTGATCGCGGGCGGCACCGCAGCCGACGAAGCCACCGCCCGGTCCTGCTGCGCATTACGCACAGCAGCGGCGTTGCGGGCAGTCTGCTGGTTACGGGTCGCGCTGCGCCGCGCATCGTTCTGCCGGCGGGGAACACTGGCGACCGCGACACTGGCCGCGGTAACGGTAGCCGCTGTCTGCAGCGCAGGCTCCGGCGAAGCCGTAGAGGACGCGGCAGCCGGCGATTGATTGGCTACCGCGGGAGTCGCCTGCGAAGGGGCTTCGTCCGGAACCTGTTGGCGCACCATGAACAGCGCGATGGCCGCTACGGAAGCCGCCAGCGCACCACCGCCCCATTTGGCGAGGTTGCTGCGGGTCCGTAGAGAAGTGGCGTTTGCTGCGGAGCCCGCGGGCTCGGCCGCTATCGCCAAAGCGATACGGTCGGCGAAACCGGCAGGGGCCGGAGCCTGCGCTTGTCCGCGCAGGGCATCGCCGCACAGTTGCCAGCGTTCCCAGCAACCGGTCAGTTCGGTGTCGTGTTCCATCCGGCGCAGCAGGAAGCGCGCCTGGTCGGGCGGCAGATCGCCGTCCATCAGAGCGGAGAGCTGCTGGAAATAATGGTTGTCTATCTTGTCGGTAGTCATGAGCGGGCACGCTCCCGGGTGGCGCTTTCGGAATCGACCAGAGGCCGGAGTTCGGCATCGATGGCCTCACGTGCACGGAAAATGCGCGAGCGCACCGTGCCGATGGGGCAATCCATCTTCTGCGCGATCTCTTCGTAACTCAGTCCTTCCACTTCGCGCAAGGTTATGGCGGTACGCAGTTCTTCCGGCAACGCGTCCACCGCCTTCATCACCGTGCGCTCCAGTTCCTGGCGCATGAGCTCCCGCTCCGGCGTGTCGGTGTCGCGCAAGCGGCTGCCGGTGTCGTACTGCTCGGCATCGCTGGCGTCGACATCGTCGGTCGGCGGGCGGCGGTTATGGGCGACGAGATGGTTCTTGGCTGTATTCACGGCGATCCGGTGTAACCACGTATAGAACTGCGCATCGCCGCGGAAATTCCCCATCGCGCGATAGGCGCGCATGAAGGTGTCCTGGGCGACGTCCTGGCACTCGCTCCAGTCATGGATGTAGCGTCCGATCAGGGCGACTATCCGGTGCTGGTACTTGCGCACCAGCAAATCGAACGCCGCACTGTCGCCACGCTGGACACGCCTGACCAGCTCGAGGTCCAACTCCTGTGGTGGAGCACTGTCCTTTGGGGTTTGTGTATCCACATCGGCCATGCCGGGCCGCACTCCTGTCGGCTCGGCTGATGACCGAGCACTGTGACCGCTATTGCGGAAAAAAGTTCAGAAGCCCATTCAAAGGGCTTCCTTATCAAGGATTTAACCTTAAACGCCAAGTTCATGCCCATGCCGCCGGTCATGTCCCTTTCAATCAGTGGGGATTTGACGTGGGTTAAACAACCTCGGGATGATAGTCGTCTTACCCATACGCGAACGGATGGTTTGATCATGGCAGCAAGCTTCGATGGGCTCCGATTCAGTCATTGGCAGACGCAGTCGCGCGAGGACGGGATCGTGGTGCTCAGCCTCGACAGGCAGGGCGCGCCGGTCAATGCGTTGTCGCAGGATGTGCTGATCGAACTGGGCGACCTGATCGAACGCATCGCCATCGATCCGCCCAAGGGCGTGGTGATCCAGTCGTCGAAGCCTGCCGGTTTCATCGCCGGCGCCGATCTGAAGGAGTTCCAGGACTTCGATCGCAAAGGCACGGTCAACGATGCCATCCGCCGCGGCCAGGCCGTATTCCAGAAACTGGCGGAGCTGCCCTGCCCCACGGTTGCGGCCATCCATGGCCATTGCATGGGCGGCGGCACCGAAATCTCGCTGGCCTGCCGCTATCGCGTCGCCTCCAGCGATCCGTCCACCCGCATCGGCCTGCCGGAGGTGATGCTGGGCATCTTTCCGGGCTGGGGCGGCAGCGCGCGGCTGCCGCGTCTGATCGGCGCACCTGCGGCGATGGACCTGATGCTGACCGGCCGCACCGTTTCGGCCTCTGCGGCACGGGCCATGGGGCTGGTCGACAGGATAGTGGAACCGCCGCTACTGCTCGACGCCGCAGTCGCCCTGGCGCAAAAAGGTACGGTGCGCCCGTTCAAGCAGCGCTTCCTGGCCTGGATCAGCAATACCTGGCTGGCGCGACAGATCCTGGCGCCGCAGATGGCCAAGCAGGTCGCCCGCAAGGCGCGCAGGGAACACTACCCCGCGCCCTACGCGCTCATCGACACCTGGAAGCGTAGCGGCGGCGGCAGCATCCAGGCTCGCCTGGACGCGGAACGCCGCAGTGTGGTCAAGCTGGCCAGCACACCGACCGCGCGCAACCTGGTGCGGATCTTCTTCCTGCAGGAACGGCTCAAGGGCCAGGGCGGCAAGGACCATGGGATCAAGCACGTGCACGTGGTCGGTGCCGGGGTGATGGGCGGGGACATCGCGGCGTGGTCGGCCTACAAAGGTTTCGAGGTCACTTTGCAGGACCGCGAGCAGCGCTTCATCGACACTGCACTGACCCGCGCCACCGAGCTGTTCAACAAAAAGGTGAAGGACGATGCGAAGCGTCCCGCAGTAGCGGCGCGGCTGAAAAGCGATCTGGCCGGCAACGGCGTGGCCGATGCGGACCTGGTGATCGAAGCGATCATCGAGAATCCGGAGGCCAAACGCGATCTGTATCAGAGCATCGAACCCCGCCTCAAAGCCGACGCGCTGCTGACCACCAACACTTCCTCCATTCCCTTGACCGAGTTGCGCGAACATATCCAGCGTCCCGCGCAATTCGCAGGCCTGCATTACTTCAATCCGGTCGCGCAGATGCCGCTGGTGGAGATCATCCGTCATGACGGCATGGCTCCGGAAACCGAAAAACGCCTGGCCGCTTTCTGCAAGGCGATAGACAAGCTGGCGGTGCCGGTGGCCGGTACGCCGGGCTTTCTGGTCAATCGCGTGCTGTTCCCCTACATGCTGGAAGCGGTGACGGCCTATTCGGAAGGCATCCCGGGACCGGTGATCGACAGGACCGCGGTGAAGTTCGGCATGCCGATGGGACCGATCGAGTTGATCGATACGGTGGGGTTGGACGTGGCTGCCGGCGTCGGCAAGGAACTCGCTCCCTTCCTGGGCCTGCCGATTCCCGCTGCTCTCTCCGCGCCGCCCGAGCAAGGCAAGCGAGGCAAGAAGGACGGCCAGGGCCTCTACAAGTGGGAGAGCGGCAAAGCGGTAAAGCCGGAAGTGGCGAAGGACTATCAGACTCCTTCCGATCTGGAGGATCGTCTGGTGCTGCCGCTGCTCAACGAGGCGGTGGCCTGTCTGCACGACGGCGTGGTCAGCGATTCGGACTTGCTGGATGCAGGCGTTATCTTCGGAACCGGCTTCGCGCCGTTCCGCGGCGGTCCCATTGAATACATCAAGGCCACCGGTGCCGATACGCTGGTCGAGAAACTCAAGGTGCTGCAGGGGCGCTACGGCGACCGTTTCGCACCGCGGCCGGGCTGGGATTCGCCGACGCTGCGTGCTCCTGTCGCCTGACTGCGCGAGCGCCGGTTCAGGCGCTCCGCTTTTATAATTCCAATCCCTCTAGACGGATCTTCCGCATGTTCAATCTCAGCGCCCCGACCACGGGTATGTTCTTCCTTTCTCTGTTGTTCGGCGGTATCGGCGTCGCGGCCAGACTTGGCTATATTCCGGTCCTGGCGGGGTATGCGTTCTGGATTCTGTGCGCGGGTCTGGTGACCCTGCTGCTGGGGAATCTGTTCAAAGGGCTTTAGCGCGTTATCGAATACGCCAAGTTTTGAAAGCAATGGCCTGCGCAGCAATCCGCTCTGTGCGGCCAGCCCAGGTAGGTCGGGGCTACGCCCCCGACGCACAGGAACTGAAACCATTCGTGCGTCGGGGGCGTAGCCCCGACCTACCCGTTCCATCACATGGTATGGGTAGGCTTGTCCGCATTCAGCGTGCCGGCCAGCAGCGTCTCGATCTTGCTTTTCACCGCCTCGCCTTCGCTGGTATCGGCGAACTGCACGCCGATGCCGGCGGTGCGCGCGCCCTGCGCGCCTACCGGAGTCACCCAGATGACCTTGCCGGCCACCGGCAGGCGTTCGCTGGAATCGGGGAGCGTAAGCAACAGGAACACTTCATCGCCGAGGAAGTAACGCTTCGGCGTGGGCACGAAGACGCCGCCGTTTTTCACGTACGGGATATAGGCGTTGTAAAGCTGCGCCTTGTCCTTGACCGCCAGGGAAAGAATGCCCTGCCGTCCACCGCCTGCCACTGCATTCATCCGCGTTCTCCTTTGGCTGCCCTGGCACGGTCTACGCCGCGCCAAGCCAAGAGCAAATCAACCATCGCCAGGTCGCCGCGCACCGTAGTACGCAACAGGTCGCGCGTACGGTTGGCGGCATCGAACCACGTCGCCAGCTTGTGCAATCGCGCCGGATCGGTCAAGCCGGCCTCCCCGGCCTGCGCCAGCACCAGGTCCGCGGCATGGCTCAGGCGCAGGCTTGCCTGCTCGTCGGAAGACCAGCGCTGGGCTGTTTCGATGACTCCTATCTCGCCGCGCTCGAGTTTTTCCAGGTCGCTCGCCACCGCCTTGCGCAAGGCCAGGCCGCCTTCGTGCAGCCAGTGGTCGGCCAACCCGGGGTGGCCGCGCGCCGCTTCCAGCGCCTCTTCGGCGTTCTTGCGGGAGTGCCCCTGAGCGATCAACCAGGCCAGCGCTTCCTCGCCCGGCGGCAGCTTGAATTCCAATCGCTGGCAGCGGCTGCGGATGGTGGCCGGCAAGCGCGCGGGCTGCGCACTGATCAACCACAGGTATCGGCCCCCGGCAGGTTCTTCCAAGGTCTTCAGCAGCGCGTTGCATGCGGCGCGGTTGATCGCATCGGCCGGGTCCACGATAGCCACCTGCGCCACGCCGTACTGCGGCGTCAGCGAAAGTTTCTGCGACAGCTCGCGCATCTGGTCGATCACGATTTCCGTGCGCAGCTTGCTGCCGTCCTTGGTGGGACCGAACGACACCAGGTGCAGATCCGGGTGAGTGCCAGCCGCAATCAACTGCGCGGTACGCGCCTGTGTGGCGGCTTCGCTACCGCCCAGCACATGCTGCGCCAGCCGATCGGCCACCGCGCGCTTGCCCAGGCCCTCGGGCCCGCAGATCAGCAATCCATGGCCCAGGCGGCCGGCTTCCAGCGCAGTCAGCGCGTGGTCGTAGGCACGCTGTTGCCAGGGAGAAAAAAGAGCGCTCATGCCGGGTTTTCGAGCCATCGCGCAACCGCGGTCGAAACCGCCGCGCCGACTTCAGCGGGCGACCGGCTGGCATCGATCACCCGGAACCGTCCCGGCTCGGCCGAGGCGCGCTTGCGGAAGCCTTCGCGCACGCGCTCGAAGAAATCGTCCTGTTCGCTCTCGATCCTGTCCGGCCACAGATCGCGGCCATTGGCGCGTGCGCGGCCTTCGCGCACGTCCAGATCCAGCAGCAGGGTCAGGCCCGGCTTCAGGCCCACCACCTTGCGCTCCAGCTCTTCCACCAGTGCGCGGTCCAGGCCACGGCCATCGGCCTGGTAAGCGTAGCTGGAATCGGTGAACCGATCGCTGACTACGAACGCGCCGCGCTGCAATGCCGGGCGTATCACTTCACGCACATGCTGGGTGCGCGAGGCGAACATCAGCAGCAGCTCGGTCTCCGGCGCCAACGTCTCTTCCTGCGCCTGCGGGCTCAACAGCAATTCGCGTATGCGCTCGGCCAGCGGTGTGCCGCCGGGCTCGCGGCTCAACACCACTTCATGGCCGCGCGATTGCAACAGATCGCGGATCGCAACCAGGGCGCTGGTCTTGCCCGCTCCTTCGCCACCTTCCAGGCTGATCAAGCGCGGATGCTTCAACAAGGCTTCGGTCATTGCAGAGGTTCTTCTTCAGGCAGCGGCGGACGGCGCAGCTGTTGCAGGTAACGGGCGACGGCGGCGTTGTGCTCGCCCAGCGTGGCGGTGAAGACGTGGCTGCCGCTGCCATTGCCCAGAGCGACGAAGAACAGCGCATCGCCCGGCGCCGGATTCACCGCGGCGCGCAAGGCGTCCATACCCGGCATGGCGATCGGCGTGGGAGTCAGGCCGGTGCGGGTATAGGTGTTGTACGGCGTATCGGTGAGCAGATCGCGGCGGCGGATGTTGCCGTCGTAGCTGCTGCCGATGCCGTAGATCACGGTGGGATCGGTCTGCAGCTTCATGCCCAGCTTCAAGCGGCGCGAGAACACGCCGGCGATCTGCGGACGCTCGGAGGCCAGTCCGGTTTCCTTCTCGATGATCGAAGCCAGGATCAGCGCTTCTTCCGGCGACTTCAGCGGCAAATCGTTGGCGCGCGTCTCCCAGACTTCGGCCAGAGCCTTGTCCATGGCGGCATAGGCGCGCTTGAGCACGTCCACGTCGCTATCGCCGCGCGAATACACATAGGTTTCCGGCAGGAAGCGGCCTTCGGGATGCTGGCCCGGATGGCCCAGCAGTTTCATCAACGCCGCATCGTCGAGCTGTGTGGCTTCGTGCAATAGCGGCGTGGCGGCGTTGATCGCCGCGCGCAGCTGGCGGATGTTCCAACCTTCGACAATGGTGATGCGGTAGTTGATGACCTTGCCGTCGCGCATATTGAGCAACAGCGTGCGCGGGGTGATGCCGGGGTCCAGCGCGTATTCGCCGACCTTCAGGCTGCCAGCCACATCCAGGTGTCGCGCCAACGCACGCCATTCCAAATTATCGCCTTGCTGTACGCCCGCGGCGCGCAGTTTGCGCAGGACGCTGGGGAACGAATCGCCGGAAACGACCGTCACACTGTCGCCGGTCTGCAGTCCGGCGATGGGCTGGTCGCTGAAACCGGCGTAACGCTGCCACAGCCAGGCGCCGCAAGCGGCGGCGATGGCCAACAGCAGGAAAAAGACGATGAGAACGAAGCGGCAGCCGCGTTTGGATCCTGGGGACACAGTTTCCCTCGATTCTGGTGTGCGTGGTGCAGGATACCTTGCCTGCTGCCCGCTGTAGGAGCGCCCCATGGGCGCGAGCTCTCAACCCTCCTGGCAACAAGAGCTCGCGCCCATGGGGCGCTCCTACAGACCCAGGGCCTTCAGCATGCCGCGGGCCTTGGCGCGGGTTTCGTCCAGCTCGCGCGCTGGAACCGAGTCGGCGACGATCCCTGCGCCCGTGCGGAATACGACCTCGGTGCCGCCCTCCGCGGAGGGCGATATCTCTGCGCTGCGGATTAGGATATTCAGATCCAGGTCGCCGTCGCGGTTGAGCCAGCCGAATGCGCCTGTGTAGGCGCCGCGCGCCTGGTCTTCCAGTTCGGCAATGATCTGCATACAGCGCACCTTGGGACAACCGGTGATCGTGCCGCCCGGAAAGGTCGCGCGGATCACTTCCCCAGGTGTAGTGTCGCGGCGCAGGCGTCCGCGCACGTTGCTGACGATGTGATGCACATGGGCGTAGCTTTCCACGCTCATCAGTTCGTCCACCTGCACGCTGCCCGGTTCGCAGACGCGGCCCAGATCGTTGCGCTCCAGATCGATCAGCATCACGTGCTCGGCGCGTTCCTTGGGATGACCGACCAGTTCGCGGATGCGCTCGGCATCGTCGTCGCCTTCGAAGCGCGGCCGCGTGCCGGCGATGGGGCGCGTTTCGACCACATCGCCGCGGATGGAAACCAGGCGTTCCGGCGATGAGCTGGCCACGGCCCAATCGCCTGCCGCGAACAATCCGGCGAAGGGAGCGGGATTGGCGGTGCGCAGGCGCGCATAGAGCGCCGCGGGATCGAGCGGTTGGTCGAAGCGCGCGCGCCATGCCCGCGACAGGTTGACCTGGAAGATGTCGCCAGCGGCCAGGTATTGCAGGATGCGCTGCACACCTTCCAGAAAGCGTTTCGGCTCGTCCTCGGCGATAGCGGAAGGATCGCGCCATGCGGGCATCGCGGGCTGGTTTCGTGAAGCGGAGACATCGGCAGCAATGACATCCAGCAACTCCGTGGCGCCGGTTTCGGCCAGAGCCACGCATTCGCCGCTGGCGCGGTCACGCAGGATCGCGGCTGGGCAACGCAGCGCCAACGCGACCGGAACCGCTGCCTCGCTTTTCGGCAGCGCTAGCACCGGCTCTACCTGACCGGCCAGTTCGTAATTCAGCAACAGCGCCCAACCGCCACGGAACGGCCAGCGCGGCTCTTCGCGTGGGATCCGGTTGGCGAGCCAATCTCTATCGAGCGCGGCAAGGAAATCGCCCTGCACCGGCTGTCCATCGAGCGTAGTGGTCTGTCCCTGTGCGTCCAGCCGCAGGCCGCTGCCATCGGCGACCAGCAGCAGATCCCAGCGCCCCTGCGCGGTGCCCGAAGCGACCGATTCGAGCAGCATCGGATAGCGCGCAGGCGCCAGCCGATGCAGGGCAAGCAGATCCGTGTCTGGAAGTAGTGCGCGGGATTCGATCATGGCTTCGTAAGCCCCTCTCCCACCGGGAGAGGGGTTGGGGTGAGGGTACGGCGGAAAGGCAATGGCGCAGACATGGAAAATCCCGCAACGCCCACATTCGGCGTTGCACACCACCCCGCATCAAATACAAGGCAGATTCTTCTCCCCAAGGAGAAGAGAAACAACATCAAATCCGCTTGAACACCAGCGTACCGTTAGTGCCACCAAAACCGAACCCATTCGACATCGCCACATCGATCTTCTTCTCGCGCGCCACGTTAGGCACGTAATCCAGATCGCAGCCCTCGCCCGGGTTCTCCAGGTTGATGGTCGGCGGGATGATGCCGCGGTCGATCGCCAGCACCGAGAAGATCGCTTCCACGCCGCCGGCAGCTCCCAGCAGATGTCCGGTCATCGATTTGGTGGAACTGACCATCGTCTTGTACGCGTGATCGCCGAACGCTCGCTTCATCGCCAGCGTCTCGGCCAGATCGCCCAACGGCGTGGAAGTGCCGTGCGCATTGAGGTACTCGACCTGGTCCGGATTGATCCTGGCGTCCTTCATCGCCATGGCCATGCAGCGCGCCGGCCCTTCGCCGTTTTCGCTGGGGGCGGTCATGTGGAAGGCATCGGAACTGGCGCCGAAGCCGGCCAGTTCGCAATAGATGCGCGCGCCGCGCGCCTTGGCGTGTTCGTACTCTTCGATCACCAGAATGCCAGCGCCGTCGCCCAGCACGAAACCATCGCGATCGCGGTCCCACGGACGCGAAGCGGCCGCCGGATCGTCGTTGCGCGTGGACATCGCTTTCATGGAGCAGAAACCGCCCACCGAAGTCGGCGAGGAACCGCGCTCGGCGCCACCGGCGATCATCACGTCGGCGTCGCCGTACTGGATCATGCGCATGGCCATGCCGATGGAATGGTTGGAAGTGGCGCAGGCCGAGACCGCCGAGAAGCTCGGCCCCTTGATGCCCTTCATGATGCTCAATTGTCCCGGCAGCATGTTGATGATGGTGCTGGGAATGTAGAACGGGGAAATCTTGCGCGGGCCGCCCTCGATGTACTTGGCGGTCTGTTCCTCGATGCCGAGGATTCCACCGATGCCCGCACCGATGATCGCGCCGATGCGTTCGGCGTTTTCTTCGGTGACTTCCAGACCCGAATCCTCCATCGCCATCAGCGAGGCGGCGATGCCGTAATGGATGAACGCATCCATCTTCTTCACGTCTTTGGGCGACATGTAGAGGGTCGGATCGAAATTGCGGATCTCGCCGGCGATGCGGGTGGTGAACAGCGAGGCATCGAAGGAAGTGATCGGGCCCAGGCCCGACCTGCTGTTGACGATGGCGTCCCAGCTGCTGGCCAGATCGTTGCCCAAGGGCGAAATCATGCCCATACCCGTGACTACTACGCGACGCTGGCCCATACGGTTCCTCTGACTTGTTCCTGCACCCTACGCTGGCGCACTGAGGCGCCACAAATGCGCGGGGCCGCATGCGCGGCCCCGGCACGACTCATCGAAACTTCTAACTCACGCTTTGACGTGGGCCTTGACGTAGTCGATGGCCTGCTGCACCGAGGTGATCTTCTCGGCGTCTTCATCCGGGATTTCGCACTCGAACTCTTCTTCCAGCGCCATCACCAGCTCGACGGTGTCGAGCGAATCGGCGCCGAGGTCATCGACGAACGATGCGCTGGTGGTGACTTCTTCTTCTTTGACGCCAAGCTGTTCTACGACGATCTTCTTGACGCGTTCTTCGATGCTGCTCATTGGTTTTGGCTCCAGACGGAGTTGAGTGAACGGGGAGTAGTTTAGTGGAAACCGGCGATTCGGGGCAGACCCCCGTAATCGCCATTTAATCAAACACTTACATGGCAAATGTGCTACGGCATATACATGCCGCCATTCACATGCAGGGTTTCGCCGGTGATGTAGCTGGCCGACGGCCCGGCCAGGAACGCCACTGCGCGTGCGATGTCGGACGGTTCGCCCAGGCGGCCGAGCGCGATCTGCCCGACCAGCCCTTGCTTGGCTTCCTCGGGCATGGCGCGGGTCATGTCGGTGTCGATGAAGCCCGGCGCGACCACGTTGACGGTGACGCCGCGGCTGCCGATTTCCTTGGCCAGCGATTTGGAGAACGCGATGATGCCGGCCTTGGCTGCCGCGTAATTGGCCTGTCCGGCGTTGCCGGTCACACCGATCACCGAGGCGATGTTGATGATGCGGCCTTTGCGCGCCTTCATCATGCCGCGCATGACGGCCTTGGAGGTACGGTAGACGCTGGAAAGATTGGTGTCCAGGATCGCCTGCCAGTCTTCTTCCTTCATCCGCATCAGCAGGTTGTCGCGGGTGATGCCGGCGTTGTTGACCAGGATGGAGACCGCGCCGAATTCCTTGCCGATGGAATCGATCAGCGCTTCCACCGCTGCCGCATCGGTGACATCCAATTCGCGGCCGTGTCCGCCCTGTGCGGCGAGACGTGCGGCGATCGCCTGGGCTCCCGATTCGGAGGTCGCCGTGCCGATCACTGTCGCGCCCTGCGCGGCGAGTTCGTCGGCGATGGCTGCGCCGATGCCGCGGCTGGCGCCGGTGACCAGGACGATTTCGCCTTGTAATGGTTGGGTCATTGTCGAGTCCTCAAAACATTTTTTGCCGCGGATTACGCGGATAATCACGGATAAAAATTTTTTACCTGGCTTGCTGTATCCGCGGTTCTCCGTGCGATCCGCGGCTAAGGGTTTTTCCAATCGGCGAGTGCCGATTCGAAATCGCCAGGCGTGGCCAGCGAGCGCGTATCCAGCGATTTATCGATGCGTCTGATCAGGCCGGTCAGCACCTTGCCCGGTCCGCATTCGGCGATGCGGGTGGCGCCCTTTGCGGCCAATGCCAGAGTGCAATCGGTCCAGCGCACCGGCTGATAGAGCTGCCGCACCAGGGCGTCGCGCAGCTCGTCGATACCCTCATGCACCTGCGCATCCACGTTCTGTACGACAGGCAGCGTCGGCGCCTGCCAGGACATGCCGCGCATGGCCTCGGCCAGCCGATTGGCGGCTTCGCGCATCAGTGGCGTATGCGAGGGCACGCTGACCGCCAGCTTGACCACTTTGCGCACGCCACGCTCGTTCAACAGCGCGATCGCGCGATCGACCGCATCGGTATCGCCGCCGATGACGATCTGCCCGGGAGAGTTGTAATTGGCCGGCACCACGACCTGGCTTGCCGAGGCCTGCGCGCAGACTTCGGCGACAAGATCGTCATCGGCGCCCAGCACCGCGGCCATCGCACCGACGCCGGCGGGCGCGGCATCCTGCATCAGTTGTCCGCGCAGGCGCACCAGATGCGCGCCATCGTGCAGCGTTAGTGCGCCAGCGGCGACCAATGCGGTGTACTCGCCAAGGCTGTGCCCGGCCAACAGGGCCGGCGTGGCACCCGCCTGTTGCTGCCAAGCACGCCAGACGGCGATCCCGGCGGCGAGCAATGCGGGCTGGGTGTACTCGGTGCGGTTGAGCATTTCTTCCGGTCCGCCCTGTGACAAGGCCCACAGGTCGACACCGGCGCCATCGGAGGCTTCGGCGAAAGTCTCGCGCACCACCGGATGCATTTCCGCCAATTCCGCCAGCATGGCCAGCGATTGGGAACCCTGCCCCGGAAAAACGAAGGCAAGCGATGCATCGGCAGTTTGGGATGGGGTCACTCGCGCAATCCGTTATGGCTCGGCGCGCATCATACGGGCGAACCGGCCGCACCGTCTGTACTCGCCCGTATCGTGAAGTGATCGCGGCGCGAAAAAAACCGCGCAGATCCATCACTTCACCGTTACCTGCCCGTTGCTCAGATAGCGGCACCACCGCAGCGGCAGGAGCGACTGGCATGATCCGCAAATTGGCGTCGGGCGAGTTCCGCCTGTATTCGCGCAAGCAAGATCCGGCCACCGGGAAGCGACGCAATCTGGGTACGTTCAAGACCCGTGCCGCTGCCGAAAAACACGAACGCGAGGTGCAGTATTTCAAGCGCCACGCCTGAGCGCGGCGTGGGGCCTCAATAGCGCAGCAGCGCCGAGCCCCAGGTGAAGCCGCCGCCGAAGGCCTCCAGCAACAGCAGTTGGCCGCGCTGCACGCGACCCGAACGCACCGCCTCGTCCAGCGCCAGCGGCACCGAACCGGAAGAGGTGTTGCCATGCCTGTCGACGGTGACCACCACGCGATCCATCGGCATTTCCAGGCGTTTGGCCGTGGCTTCGATGATGCGCAGATTGGCCTGGTGCGGGATCAGCCAGTCCAGATCGTGCTTGTTCAGGCCATTGGCCTCAAGGGTTTCGTCGACCACGCTGTCCAACGCCTTGACCGCGTACTTGAAGACGTCGTTGCCCTTCATGTTGATGCGGGCACCGCAGTTGGGCTCATCGATTTTGAAACCGACGGAAACGCCGACCGGATTCCAAAGCAGCTCCTTCTTGGCGCCATCGGCGTGCAAGTGCGTGCTGAGGATGCCCGTTTCGGTGTCGGCCTTGAGCACCACCGCGCCGGCGCCGTCGCCGAACAGCACGCAGGTGGTGCGCTCGGTCCAGTCGACGATGCGGCTGAGGGTTTCGGTGCCGATGACCAGCGCGGTCTTGACGTCGCCGGAGCGGATGAACTTGTCGGCCACGCTGAGCGCGTAGACGAACCCGGAACAGGCCGCGTTGACGTCCATCGCCGCGCAGCCGCTGATGCCCAGGCGGGCTTGGATCAGGCAGGCGGTGGACGGAAAAATCAGATCGGGTGTAGTGGTGCCGACCACGATCATGTCGATCTCGGACGCATCCACGCCCGCCGCTTCCAGCGCGCGCAATGCGGCGTAGTAGCCCAGATCGCCCGAAGTTTCGCCTTCGGCTGCGATGTGGCGCTCGCGAATGCCGGTGCGGCTGCGGATCCACTCGTCGCTGGTATCGACCTGTTTGGCCAAGTCGTCGTTGGTCAGCAGTTTTTCGGGCAGGTAACTGCCTGTACCGGCGATACGGGCATACACGCGCCCGTTCGAATCACGCTCGCTCATGCCCGCTCCTGCTGCTGGCCCATGCCGGGCCGGGGAAACTCACTGCAGATTTCAACCGACGCGCGCCCGCAGGACGCGCGGCCGGATCAATCTTCGTCGGAGACGACGTCGGCCTTGGTCGCGATGACCTTCTTGCCGCGGTAGTAGCCGTCCGCAGTGACGTGGTGACGGACGTGGGTCTCGCCGCTGGTCGGATCGGTGGCCAGCTGCTTGGCGGTCAGGCTGTCGTGCGAACGACGCTGGCCACGACGGGACGGGGTGACGCGGGATTTCTGCACTGCCATGGTATTGCTCCGAACTGATTCGCTTTATTGCGTGTTTGTTGATGTTGCCGACCACCCTGTGGGAGATCAGTTTTTCTTCAGTGAACCCAGCGCCGCGAACGGGCTGGCTTTCGCCAATTCTTGTTCCGGAATGGGCCATTCGCGATCTACTGCGACGGATTCCGGATTCACCGGCACTGCGGGAACCGCCAGCACCAACTCGTCCTCCACCAGATCCAGCGGCCGCAGCATGCCGTCTTCGGGCACCAGCAGCGCTTCGTAATCCGGCGGCAATGCCGCTTCTTCGGCTTCGTCCCGGATCAACCCCAGGCGTTGCACCACATGCACCGGAAGCAGGAACCGTTGCAGGCTGCGCTGGCATTCCAGCGGCAACGCCGTATCGATCCGCAACTCCGCGTAAGCCACCTTGAGCAAGGGGTCGCTGTCGAACTGCAGGGCGAAATCGACTTCGCCTTCGGTATCGAACAGCAGGTCCCGCACGCGCGTCAGCGAAGACAGCGGCGCCCGACCTTCGAAACTCCGCCTGGCCGCAACCATGCGCCAAACATCCATTATCTCGGGCACGTTCACGGACATAAGCCGCTGAATATTAAGGATGCCGGGCCGAGCTGTCAAACCCGGGAACGCCGCCACGATAAGGTTTGCCGGTCCTGGCGGGCGCCGGCAGAATGCCCGGCCCGCCGTGAAGGCCCGCTCCCACTGTGAATGCGCCCATGCCGCTGATTCTGGCCTCGACCTCCCGCTACCGCCGCGAACTGCTGGAACGGCTGCGGCTGCCCTTCCACATCGCCCGGCCCGACGTGGACGAAGCCCCGTTACCCGGGGAAACTCCGCCAGCGCTGGCTCGCAGACTGGCACGGGCCAAGGCGAGCGCCATTGTCGCCCAGCATCCCGAGGCCTGGATCATCGGCTCCGACCAGGTGGCCGCATTGGACGCGCAGCCATTGGGAAAGCCGGAAACCCGCGAAAACGCCCTCGCCCAACTCGGCGCCATGTCCGGGCGGGAGATCGCCTTCCATACTGCGGTTTGCCTGTTGCGGGGAGACGAGCCGGCGCTGGAGGCGATGGACGTTACCCGAGTGCGTTTCCGCGATCTGCAGGTCGGGGAGATCGAGCGTTATGTCGATGCCGAGCAACCGCTGGATTGCGCAGGCAGCTTCAAAAGCGAAGGCCTGGGTATCGCGTTGTTCGAGCACATCGAATCCAAAGACCCCACGGCTTTGGTCGGCCTGCCTTTGATCGCGCTCTCCAACATGCTGCGCAAGGCCGGATTCACGCTGCCCTGAAGGTATCCGGCTGAAGATATCCGGCTGGTTATTCCTTCAAATCCAGGGGCTGCTCCGACCAGTCTTCCACGCTGCCGTCCTGCCCGTGCAATCGCAATCCCAGCCAGTGCCGGCCGGGCTTTGCGGCGGTCAGGTCCAGATCGGCGCTGAAACCGACCGCCGGGTGATTGGGATCGGTGGAGATTTTCCAGTACGCCGCGGTTCCGCCACTGGGCAGTCCGTAACGCGCCTTGGCCACGGGCTTGCCGTCCAGCAGCACATCCACTCCCTTCAACCCCACGCCATCCTTGAACGCCCAGCCGGCGACCTGGAATTTCCTGCCGGTCGAGGCTTTGCTCTCGGGCGTGTCGATCCAGGCGAATGCGGGAAGCGTACAAGCGCCCTTGCTTCTTTTCGCAGGTAGCGCGAACAACAGGAAACGCTGGTGGCCATGATCCACGTTGACCACGCGCGGCGGCGGCAGCGGACCCACTTTTCTACATAACTGGTGGTAATACGCCAGCAGCGACTTGTATTGCACATCGCCGGTTCCCACCACCAGCAAGGCCGGTGCGCTGCGACTGCCGTCGCTTTGCAGCTTCCACAATCTCAGCTGCGGCGCGCGCCCGTGCTTCTGGTTGAGCGGGTGGTCGAGCACAGGGATGCGCGGATCGTCGAGCGCGAACCCCAACTCGGCTCCCGACTTGAAGTTGTCGGCCAGCAGCGTGGTGCCCGGCGGCAACCTGGCCCGCTCTTCGCGCACGGCGGCCGTCAGCGCTTCCCAGCCTGCGAAGTTGGCCGGATAGAACTTTTCCGCCGCGAACCGCTCGCGCCACTGCGGCGTGGACAGCACCAGGTAATAGCCCAAGACCGCCAGCAATCCGGCACCGCTCAGAATCCAGGTGGCGATACGCAAACCACGCGGCCATTCCCGCAACAACGCCGGCACCGCGATCAGCAGCGGCAGATAACCCGGCAAGGGCCAGTGGAAACTGACCCGTTCCACATCGGCGAAAAAACCCAGTAGAAAGAAAGCGAGAGTGGAGACGCCGCCCAACAGCCCGAAATAGCGCCATTGCGCCGGCATTCCGTCGCCCGTGCGGAACGAGCGCACGAACACCTGGATCAAGGCGAAGAACAGCAACGGCGTGACCAGCCCCGCTTGCACCACCAGGAACCACCATCCGGTGGACTGGAACGCCCAGGGGTGTCGATCGACGAGCTGGAAGCGCAAGCCGGCGTCGGCGTTTTCCAGATTCCAAGCCACCAGTGGCGTCCACGCAGCCACACCCACCGCCAGCGCCACCCATACGCGCGGATCGCGCAGCACGCGCCTGCCCTGCGGCAACAGCGCCAATGCGATCAGCCCCACGCCGATCACGCCAATGAATCGGTAATGGCTCAAGGCGCCGATGGTCAGACCCAGCGCCAGCTCGAAGGCCGAGGCGGCGTCGACCTCGCGCAGCAGGCGCGCGCCCGCATCCAGGCACAGCACCGTAGCGAAAGCCATCGGCACATCCGGCAACGCCAGGATGCCCAGACTGCCCGCCAGCGGCATCAGTACGACCAGACTTCCTGCGCGCCAGCCGGCCGCTTCGCCGAACCAACGGCTGGCGATATGGGTGATCAGCCACGGCAGCAATGCCGCCAGCAACAGGAACGGCGCGCGCAAGGCGAGCAAATGCTGGCCGCCGATCTCGGTCCCCAGCCGGGTCATCCACGCGGTCAGCCCCGGGAGATCGGAGTAGGCGGCGGCGAAATGCCGGCCTTCCTGCCAGTAGAACGCCTCGTCCACGAACAACGGCAGGCGCGCCGCGATCAAAAGCTTGATCGCGGTCACCACCGCCCACAGCAACAGGAAGATACGTTGCGCGCGCCGTACGTCTTGCATTCTTTCGTCCCGCATATGTCGTTAGACTTCCTTGAAAAGAACCCGGAAAAACGATGCTCGCCCAGCCGCCTGCACATGAAATGCTAACCGATGCGTTGCATACGGCCCTGAAGTCCGCGCAACAGCAGGTCAACTCGCTGGTGCTGGGCAAGCCCCAGGAAGTCCGCCTGGCGTTCGTGGCGCTGCTTTCCGGGGGGCATATCCTGATCGAGGATCTCCCCGGCCTGGGCAAGACCACTTTGGCCCATGCATTGGCTGCGACACTCGGGCTGGGCTTCCAACGGGTGCAGTTCACTTCGGATCTGTTGCCAGCCGATGTCCTGGGTGTGTCGGTGTACGACGCGCAGTCGCGGCAGTTCCAGTTCCATCCCGGTCCGGTCTTCACTCACGTGCTGCTGGCCGACGAAATCAACCGCGCGCCGCCACGGACCCAAAGCGCGCTGCTGGAAGCCATGGCCGAGCACCAGGTCACCCTGGACGGCATGACCCGGCCGCTGCCGGATCCTTTCTTCGTCATCGCCACCCAGAACCCGGTGGATCTGTCGGGCACTTATCCGCTGCCGGATTCGCAACTGGACCGCTTCCTGCTGCGGCTGACTTTGGGCTATCCGAATGCGGAATCGGAGCGTGCGCTGCTGGCGGGGGATGATCGCCGCGAGCTGATCGCCCGCGCCGAACCGTTGCTGTCCAGCGACGACGTGCTGGCGCTGCGCACCGCGGTGAACCGGGTGCATGCCAGCGCAGCGCTGGTGGACTACGTGCAGGCATTGATGGCCCGCAGCCGCCAGCATCCGGGCGTGCGCGTGGGCCTGTCGCCGCGCGCCGGCATCGCGCTGCTGCGCGCGGCGCGCGCCTATGCCTTGCTGCTGGGGCGGCACCATGTGCTGCCGGAAGACGTGCAGGCGCTGTTTTCGGCGGTGGCCGCGCATCGGTTGGTCGCCGAAGCGGAGGCTTCGTCCACCGCTGCGCTGGCTAAATCCATACTGCATGCGGTGGCTGTGGACTAAGGCCTGTTAACGCTATTGGGATAGGCCACGCCGCCCCTGAGTGCGTATGGGGCAAGGAAGAATGAGGAAATGTATGCCGATACATGCCCGAATGATGACGCAGCCCCGTGCGCACTCAGGGGCGGCCCTTCGGGTTGCGCCGCCGCGGCCGCCAGACGCTCGCGCGCGGCTTGAACAGGCCACCAGCCTGCCGCAGCGCCACGCACAAACGCCTGACGGTCGCGGTGGCGCAACGTGACCTATCCCAATAGCGTTAACAGGCCCTAGCCGCGATGCCGGCCACCCCACGCGAACGCCTGGCTACGCGCTTCGCGCTGCTGGCGCGCCCGCGCGCGGCCGAAACGCTGCCGGTGAAGCTGGACCGGCGCCGGGTCTATGTATTGCCCTCCCGCTTCGGGCTCTTTTTCGGCGCGCTGCTGTTGGCCATGCTGCTGGGCGCGCTCAACTACAACAACAATCCTGCCTTGCTGCTCGCGTTGCTGTTGGGCGCTACCGCGTTGGCGAGCCTCATCGCGGCGCACTTGCAACTGTCGGGGTTGCGCATCGATGCGATTTCGGCCGAGCCTGTCGCTGCGGGCAATCCGCTGCAGATGCATATCGCGCTTTCGGCCAAAGACGCCCGCACCCGGCGCGGCCTGCAATTGCGCTACGGAGAAAACCGGACCAGCGCAACGCTGCCGGCCAGCGAACCCACAGCGGTCACTTTATCGGTGGACACGCAACGACGCGGCTGGCTGGATTTGGGCCGTATCCGCATTTCCACCACCCAGCCGCTCGGCTTGGCCCTGGCGTGGGCATGGGTCTGGCCCGATCAACCGATGCTGGTTTATCCCGTGCCGGAGACGCAAGGTCCGCCGTTGCCCTTGGGCGACGGCAGTGCCAGCCATGCGCGCCTCAATCCCGCCGGCGACGACGTGCATCATTTGCGCAGCTACCGCGCGGGCGACCCGCGCCGAGCCATTGCCTGGAAGCCTTCCGCCCGCCGCGATTCACTGATGGTGCGCGAATACGAGCAGCCGCTTGCGGTCGAAGTCAGTCTTGATTGGCGGACGCTGGCGCCGCTTGCCGTCGAGCAGCGCATCAGCCGGCTTGCCCACTGGGTGGATCTGGCCGAGCGCGAAGGACGTCGCTATCGCCTGTTTCTGCCCGGACAGCCGGTGCTGGGACCTGGGCAGGGACTTGCGCATCGCCACCTCTGCCTGCGTGCGTTGTCGTTGTTGCCGCATGGCGACGAGCTTCCGCGTGGCGGGCGTCCACAAAGCAATGGCCACTGACCTTTCCCGCGAGCGGATAGACGACGGCAGCCGCTTGTGGACGCTGGCCACCGCGGCGCTGTCGCTGTTGCCGCTGTTGTTGCAGATTCCCGCAACGCTGGCAGCGGCGATCGGCCTGGCTGCGGTACTGGTTTCGGCCCTTTCCTGGCGCAAACCGATGCCGGCGATGCTGCGCCTGCTGCTGGCGCTGCTGGTGCTGGCCGCGGTGTTCTCGCAGATGGGATTCCGCTTCGGGCGCGACACCGGCTGTGCGCTGTTGGCCGCCATGATCGCCATCAAGCCTTCGGAAACTTCCACGCTGCGCGATTCGCGCAGCCTCATCGGCTTCGCTTTGTTCGCCCCTTTCTCGGCCTTCCTGCTGGATCAGGGCCCGCTCACGATGCTGCTGGGACTGCTGTCGGTCCTCTGCGCTTTGGTGACTCTGCAACGACTGGCCGATGTGGAGTCGAAATCGCTTGCCGGCACCGCTACGCCATTATCTGCATTGGCGGCTGTGGGCAAGCTGATGGCCATAGGATTGCCGCTGGCGTTGAGCGTATTCTGGCTGTTTCCGCGATTGGGCTCTCCGCTGTGGGGCGTACCCGAACGCGCCGTGGGTCGTCCCGGACTTTCGGACACCATGACCCCAGGCGGGTGGCTGGATTTGATGGCCGACGATAACCCCGCCCTGCGGGTGGAATTCTTCGGTGCGCGCCCTGCGTTGCAGGAAATGTACTGGCGCGGCCCGGTGCTCTGGGACTTCGACGGACGCAGTTGGACCCAGGCCCACGCAATACGTCAGCTTCAGGCTGCGCCCTCCGCCCGCAGAAATGTCGTTTGGGACTATCTGATCGAATTCGAACCCACCGACCGTCGCCAGCTGGTGGCGCTGGATCTACCGCGTACTGCTCCCACGGGCGCCTTCCTTTCACAGGATTACAGTCTGTATTCCGCCACGCCGCTCAACTCATTGAGCCGTTGGCGCCTGCAATCGTCGCCGCCGGCGAACTTCCAACCGCAACTCAACGCAGCCGCGCGCCAGCGCGCGCTCGATCTGCCGGCCGGTTACAACCCGCGTACTTTGGCCCTTGCCCAGCAATGGCGGCGCGAAGCCGGAACCGACGACGATGCCATCGTGCAACGCGCACTGGACTGGGTGAAACGCGAATTCGCCTACACCCTGGATACGGCGCTGCCGGGACGCAACAGCGTGGATGAATTCCTGTTCGACCAGAAGCAAGGCTATTGCGAGCATTTCAGCTCTTCCTTCGTGGTCCTGATGCGCGCGTCGGGTATCCCCGCGCGCGTGGTCACCGGCTATGTCGGCGGCGTGCGCAACCCGTTCGGCGACTATTGGATTGTGCGCAACATGGACGCCCATGCCTGGGCCGAAGTCTGGTTGGCAGGACGCGGCTGGGTGCGTGTGGACCCGACCGCCGCGGTAGCGCCCGAACGCATCTACGACACCCTGGAGGACCGGCTGAACGCGGGAACCGCTGGAATCAACCGGCTGGCCACATTGGGCGATTTCAGCGATTGGATGCGGCGCGGCTGGAACGACCTGGTGCTCGGCTTCAATGCCGATCGGCAGCAACGCCTGTTGCAACCCTTCGGCATGGACCGGCTGGACGGCGGGCGCCTGGGGGCGCTGTTCGGAGTGTTCGCATTGTTGGCGTTGGCATGGATGGGCTGGCTGCTGGCCCGCGGGGAACGGGAACGCGATCCGCTGCTGCGCGCCTGGCACCGGCTGGCCCAGCGTTACACGCGGCTGGGTCTGGGACGGCAACCGCATGAGCCCGCGCTTGATTGGGCCGAACGCGTCGCCGCAGCCCGGCCACAGTCGGCCGGCACCCTGATTCCGCTCAGCCGCCGTTTCGCCCAGACGCGCTACGCTGGCGCCGTTGGGGACGCTGCACTACTCAACGACCTGCGTCGGCACCGTCCTTGAATCCTGGAGATTCACCATGAACGCCAAAATCCGCTTCATCGCACTGGCCGTGAGCAGTTTGCTGCTTGGCGCCTGCGCCACCGCGCCCAAGCCATTGCAGGGCGCCTTCACTCCGGTCACGCCCAGAGAGGCGGTCGCCAACAGCCAGGTCGGCACCTCCGTACGCTGGGGCGGCCGCATCGTGGAAACCGTACCGGGCCAGGACAGCACCTGCTTCCAGTTGATCTCGCGTCCGCTCGGCGGCACCGGCCGTCCCCTCAGCAGCGCACCGGACGCCACCGACGGCCGCTTCATCGCCTGCCGCGCCGGTTTCTACGACCCGGCGGTATTCACCGAAGGCCGCGAAGTGACTTTCATCGGCCGCGTCGATGGTGTGGAATCCACGCGCATCGGCGAATACGATTACCGGTTGCCGCGCATGACCGCCGATGTGGTCTACCTGTGGCCGGAAGTGCGCGAAGTCGAGATCCGTCCCTCTCCGTTCTACGACCCGTTCTGGGGTCCGCGCTGGGGACGCTGGGGCTGGTGGTGAGCCTGCTCTGATCGAACATGAAAAAAGCCGCTCGATGAGCGGCTTTTTTCATCCCTGCGCAGCCTTACCCGGGCGTGCCGAAACGCCCCAGCCGTGCGCCCGCCAGCAGATGCAGATGCACGTGGAACACGGTCTGCCCGGCATCCTCGCGGCAATTCATGACCACGCGGTAGCCTTTTTGCGCGAAGCCTTCGCGGCGTGCGTACTCCGCGGCAGCGAGCACCACCTTTCCGATCAGCTCGGCATTGCCGGGCTGCAGGTCGTCCAGCGTGGGTATCGCCTCGTTCTTCGGAATGAAGAGTACGTGCACCGGCGCCTGCGGGGCGATATCGCGGAAGCCGAGCACGTCGTCGTCTTCGTAGACGATGTCGGCGGGGATTTCGCGGCGGATGATCTTGCCGAAGAGGGTGTCGGTCATGGATATCTCCTCAATGATTGATTCGAATTGTAGGAGCGCCCCATGGGCGCGAGCTCTATGTTTGCGGAGACGGTTGAAAAGCTCGCGCCCATGGGGCGCTCCTACAACGGCATTTCGCTTCTTGTTCCGAAGGCATGCGACAGCGTGCCGCGATCGACGTATTCCAGCTCTCCTCCCAGCGGCACGCCGTGGGTAAGGCGGCTGGGATGCACTTTGTGCTGACGGGCCAGCTGCGCCAGGTAATGCGCGGTGGCTTCGCCTTCCACGGTAGGGTTGGTGGCGATGATCAGTTCGGTGATCTCGCCCTGCGCCAGCCGCTCCGACAATGCATCCAGACCAAGCTCGCGCGGGCCGATGCCGTCCAGCGGCGACAGCCGTCCCTGCAGAATGAAATACAGGCCGCGATAACCGGTGGCCTGTTCGATGGCCAGACGATCCGCTGGCGATTCCACTGCGCACAACAAGTGCTGGTCTCGGCTGGAACTGGCACAGATGGCGCAGACCTCGGTTTCGGTGAAGTCGCGGCAATGCTTGCAGTGCCCGATGTGCTCCAGCGCCAGCGCCAGCACTTCGGCCAGGCGCTGCCCGCCCTCGCGCTCGCGTTCCAGCAATTGATAGGCCATGCGCTGCGCGGTCTTCTGGCCGACGCCGGGCAGAATGCGCAACGCTTCGATGAGTTGTTCGAGTAGAGGCGCGCTCATGGTTGTTTGACTCCTTCCCCTGTCTGCGCAAGGGAAGGACGCGAATCAGAACGGCATCTTCATGCCCGGCGGCAATTGCATGCCGGCGGTGGCCGCGCCCATCTTGTTCTTGGATTCGGCGTCGATCTTGTTGGAGGCGTCGTTGAAGGCGGCGGCGATCAGGTCTTCAGCCATTTCCGGATCGGCCAGCACGCTGGGATCGATACGCACCTTGCGGCACTCCTTGGCGCCGGTCAGGGTCACGCTGACCATGCCGCCGCCGGCGCTGCCGGTGACTTCCAGCTTGGCCAGCTCTTCCTGGGCGCGCTGCATGTTTTCCTGCATCTTCTGCGCTTGCTGCATCAGTTGGGCGATATTTCCACGCATCTCTGTTACCTGTTCATTCGTCGAAGGAGCGGATGGAATCCGGAACCAGCTTGGCGCCATGCTGCTGAATGAGGCGCTGCACATCCGGGTTGTTCATGAAATTCTCTTCGTTCGCGCTCTGGCGCTGGTTGCGCTCGCGGTGGCTGCGCTGCTGCAGCGTTTCCGATTCGCCGAGCGCATGGTCGAAGACGATGCGCGGAGCAGTGCCGAGCTTGCTGGCCAGCGTATTGGACAGTTCGGCCAGCGATTTTTCCGAGCGCAGATAATCGAAGCCGGCATCCAGCGACAGGCGCAGGATGCCTTCGCCATATCCGACGAAGGCGGCGTTTTCCGCCAGTTGGCGCGCAGCGCCCTTCATGCCGCTGTTGCCGGCGAAATGCAGCCAGTCCTCGGCGGTGGCGATCGCCGCGACGGCGCTTTCGGCAACGGGCGCAACTGCGGCTGGCGTGGGCTGCGGCTGTGTTTTCGCAGCCGGTGGCGCCGAAGTCTCCGCTACTGGATTGGGGAGGGACGCGGGAATTTCCTGTCTGACAGCTACGGGTTTCGGCGCGGCGACCACTGAGGCGGTCTGCGCGGGTTTCGCCGCTTCGGCCGTACCCACCGGCTCCGCATTGACCTGCCCCGCCCCGGCTGGCCGGAAAGCCAGCATCCGCAACACGCTCATCTCGAAACCGGCGCGCGTGCTGGGCGCCAGGTAAAGATCGCGGCGTCCATTCACCGCCATCTGGTACCAGAGCTGCACCACCTCCGGCCGCAGGCGCTGGGCGAAATCCTCAACATCGATACCGTCGGCTTCCACCGACACGCCCGGCACCAGCTGGCGTACCTGGATGCGATGCAGCGCCTCGGCCAAAGCTTCCAGCACACCATTCCAGTCCGGCGAGAATTCGGCCAGCGCGGCCACGATCTGCAGCAAGCGCGCGCCGTCGCCGTTGGCCAACGCGTCGAGCATGGCGCCTACCTGGGTGCGATCCACCGTACCCAGCATGGTGCGTACGCCCTCCTCCCGCAGCGCACCGCCATTGTTGCTGCCGGTGTAGGCGATAGCCTGATCCAGCAGCGACAGACCGTCGCGCAGGCTGCCGTCGGCGGCCTTGGCGATCTGGCGGATGGCGCTGTCGTCGGCCTGTATTTCCTCGGCGGCCAGGATGCGGGAGATCTGGCCGGAGATCTGCTCTTCGTCCAGGCGCTTCAGGTTGAATTGCAGACAGCGCGACAGCACGGTGACCGGCAGCTTCTGCGGATCGGTGGTGGCCAGCAGGAACTTCACGTGGCCCGGCGGCTCTTCCAGTGTCTTCAGCAGCGCGTTGAACGCCGCCTTGGAGAGCATGTGCACTTCGTCGATCAGATAGACCTTGAACTTGCCGCGCGAGGGCATGTACTGGGCGTTCTCGATCACCTCGCGCACATCGTCCACGCCGGTGTTGGAGGCCGCATCGATCTCCAGCAAGTCCAGGTAGCGGCCCGAATCGATGTCCAGGCAGGTCGAGCACTTGCCGCAGGGCTCGGCACTGGTGCCTTCCTCGCAGTTCAGCGATTTGGCGAAGATACGGGCGATGGTGGTCTTGCCCACGCCGCGGGTGCCGGTGAACAGGAAAGCGTGATGCACGCGGCCGCTTTCCAGCGCGTTGCTGAGCGCGCGCACCACGTGTTCCTGCCCGACGAGCTCGGAAAAACGCTTGGGACGCCACTTTCTGGCGAGGACGAGATAGGACATCAGGCAGCCGTTTTCATCTGAACGGCCATTGTGCCGCGCCGAGGGGATCTGTCCAAGGAAAGAATTCCCAACGCGTCGCCACGGAGCTCCGGATAATGAATGGAAAGCGAAACCCCCACTCCCAGATCAGGCAGGACTCGCAATAAATCCTCGCGCCAGCTAGAATTCGCGGCCCTGAAAGCGGCTTTGCCCGCCTTCAGGTCCCGGAGAGGTGTCCGAGCGGTTGAAGGAGCACGCCTGGAAAGTGTGTAAGCGTCTAAACCGCGCTTCGGGGGTTCGAATCCCCCTCTCTCCGCCAGTTTCATGATGTGGCGCAACGCGCATCAGTCCTATGGTGGCCCTGTCGGCCCCTCGCGACGCTAGGTTGAAAACTCCGCCAGGGCCGGAAGGCAGCAACGGTATTGACTGATGCGGGTGCCGAGGCCAGCCGGCTGGGCCGCCACCTTTAGGCGGCCTGCACCCGAACGGCCTGCTCCGCCCGGGCCGCAGCGTGAACGGACTACCGGTCCGAACGATTCGGCACCAGTCCCAGCGCATCCGGTTCCCGGCCCGCGGGCCAATGGTCTATGACTTTCCATTCGCGGGTATCGATCACCGCAATCCGGTCGCCTCCGCTGATCGCCACGTATACGCGCTGTCGGACGGGATCGACCACGCTGCCGACCGGCATCGCCGTGCCTCCCAGCATGCTCTGGTTGTAGCTGAAGCCAGGCTCGCTTAGCTCGATGGTGGCGACACGCAATTTGTTGCGGGCATCGAACACCGCCACGTTGGCCGCGGTCGCATTGGTCACCAGCGCATGGCGGCCATCGGCGGTGAACACCACGCGTATCGGGAAGCCCCTGCTGCTCATCCTGCGCTTGATCGCCAAGGTGGCTGGATCGTGCACGGTGATGGAGCTTTCCTGCCGGTTGGTGACCCATACCTCCTTGCCGTCCGGGCTGACCGCCACGCCTTCGGCGCCCTTGCCTGCGGCGCGCTCCTGGGTCTTGAGCCCCGAAGCCAGGTCGATGCGGCTCAGCGTGCCCGCGTTGATCTTGGTGACGTAAGCGATCTTGGCGTCGGACGACAGCGCGACCATGTGTCCAGTGCCTGCGCCTACGTCGATCACCCGTTCCACCACGCCACGGCCGACATTCACGATCAGCAGACTGGCGGAGCCTTCGGTGGTCACCAATGCCCGCTCGTCGCCCGGCAGCAGGCGCAGACCATGCGGCGCGCCGTGTTCGCCCAGGTCGATGCTGCGGGTGGGCTTGCCGCCCACCAGATCCAGCACCGACAGGGTATTGCCCGAGGTCTCGCGGCCGTAGTTGCTGACCAGCGCGAAGCGGCCATTGCCGGCCACGGCGATCTCGTGCGGTGCCTTGCCGGTGCGGAATTCCCCGGTCTTGCGGCCATCGCGCACGGAAAGCCGCCACACGCTGTCGGCGGATTTGTTGCCGACCAGCAACTCGTCGGCATGGGCCTGGCCGGCCACGAGTGCCAGGCAGCACGCCAGGACAGCGGAAACGAGGGAATGAGTCGCGCCGATCATGAATATGGCTTCCGGATCATTCTTTTGCGGTATCGGGGTCGGGGTGCAACCAGCCAGGATCTCCTTCCCGGTAGCGTTCGTGCTTCCAGATCGGAACCCGCGATTTCACTTCATCGATGATGTAGCGGCAGGCATCGAATGCCGCGCCGCGGTGCGCTGCGCTGACGCCGACCCATACGGCCAGGTCGCTGATGGCCAGATCACCGACGCGGTGCGCGCACCGTGCATCGACGATGGCGAACTTCTGCAGCGCTTCCTGCAATACGCGTTCGCCTTCCTTCTCGGCCAGAGCGGCGTAAGCCTCATAGCGCAGTCCGTCCACCGCACGGCCGTCGTTGTGGTCGCGCACCCAGCCTTCGAAACTGGCGAAGGCGCCGGCGGTCTGGTGCGAAAGCCGGTCGCGCAGGGGCGCGATCTGGATCGGCACTTCGGAGAGATGGAAACGTCTCATGTACGTGGGCAACACGGACAAACAACAGAAACCGTCATTCCAGCGAACGCTGGAATCCATTTCGACTTTGCTTCTTGCCCGGGCCGAAGTGAAAACGCAAGATCAAGTTGGATTCCAGCTTGCGCTGGAATGACGACGGACGGGGTATCGGGGTAACGGCGCATTTCTATCCCCCCGACACAGGAGGAATGAAAGCGATCTCGCACCCCTCACGCAACGCATCTTCCCACTTGGCGAATTCACCATCGGCCGCTACCCGCAGGCGGTTCGCCGGCAGCGCGAATCCGTGACGCGACTGCAGTTCGGCATACAAGGCCCGCAGGTCGGCGGCATCCGACTCGATGCGCTCCGAAGCCACCCCACTCGCATCGCGCAGGCTGGCGAAATAAAGCACGTTCACCGTCGCCATCACGCGTCTCCGAAATCGCGCTTGCCGCCGCGCTTGCCCAGCAGCTTGGCCGGACCGATCACGATCTGGTGCGAAAGCGCCTTGCACATGTCGTAAACGGTCAGCGCGGCGACCGTAGCGCCGGTCAGCGCTTCCATTTCCACCCCGGTGCGATGGGTGGTCCTGACCGTGCATTCGATCTTCAATGCGCTGTCGCCGTCCCAGGCGATGACGATCCGGCACCCGTCGATCGGCAGAGGATGGCAGAAGGGAATCAGTTCATGGGTGCGTTTGACCGCCATGGTGCCGGCGATGATGGCGGTATCCACGATGCCGCCCTTGGCGCTGCGCAGTCCGCTGGCGTGCAGCTGCACCGCGACTTGTTTCGGAAAACGCACCCGGCACTCGGCCGTGGCTGCGCGCGCGGTCGCCGGCTTGCCGGAGACATCCACCATGGAAGGCAGGCCTGCGGCGTCCAGGTGGGTCAGGACTTTCTTGCGCGCCGCCATTCAACCACCGATCAGGAACATTTCGACATGCCTGCCCTTGGCGGCTTCGCGCTCGCCGCGCAACTCGCTGTAGCGATCGTCCCGCCGCGACCACAGCGCAGCGAGATGATCGGAAAACGCCGCTTCTCCCTGTGCGAGTTCGCCGCGCAGATCCGTTCCCTCTGAAGCGAACAGGCAAGTATATAGATGCCCATCCGCCGAAACCCGCGCGCGATGGCAGTCGCCGCAGAAGGTCTCGCTGACCGAGCTGACGAAGCCTATCTCGCCCTCGCCGTCTTCGAAACGGTAGCGCGTCGCCACTTCGCCGCGATAGTTGGGATCGAGCGGCCGCATCGGCCAGCGCGCGGCGATGCGGTCGCGGAGCTCGGCGGAAGTAACCACCTGCGCGCGCCGCCAACCGTTGCAGGTGCCTACGTCCATGTATTCGATGAAGCGCAGCACATGTCCGCTGCCGCGGAAGTGCTCCACCAGCGGCAGCACCTGATTTTCGTTGACGCCGCGCTGGACTACGCAGTTGATCTTCAGCGAATGAAACCCCGCCCGCGTTGCGGCGTCGATGCCTTCCATCACCACGGATACTTCGCCACGACCGCCGGACATTTCGCGGAACAGCTCCGCGTCCAGTGCGTCCACGCTGACCGTCAGCCTGCGCAAACCGGCGCGATGCAGCGCCTCTGCCTGCGCGGCCAACAGCGACCCATTGGTGGTCAGGGCCAGATCCTCGATCCCCGGAATGACGGAAAGACGCGCGATCAACTCCGGCAGGCGCTTGCGCAACAGTGGTTCGCCACCGGTCAGACGCAGTTTGTTGACGCCGAGGCGCGCGAATCCGCGCACCAGGGTTTCTATTTCATCGAACGACAGGCGCGACGCCGAATCCAGGCCGTAGTCGTCGGGCACCTGATCGGCAGGCATGCAGTAGCCGCAGCGGAAATTGCAGGCCTCGATCACCGACAGGCGCAGGTCGCGCAACGGCCGGCCGCGCGTATCCAGAGGCATGCCCGACGGCATGCCCGGCGGCCAAGCCCGGGTTTGCGAAACTGCACTCATGATCAGGGGACACTCATGATCAAGCGATGGGGGCGACAGTGGTCTCGTGCAAGGCTACCACTTCGCCCTTCCTGGCTACCCGATAACCGCGTGCTTCCAGGGCGCGCCCGTCCTCGGCGCTGGCGTAGTGGTAAAGCAGGCAGCGCTGCAGCAGCTCAGGCGGGTATTCGCGCTCCAGATCGTCGATACCGCTGTGCGAGGGGTTGCCGTGCAGACCGCAATCGTGAGCGACGCACTCGCCGGCATCGGCGAATTTCGCCAGTGTTTCGGGGATCGGCCGGGTGTCGCCGGTCCAGACCAGGCTGCCGCGCAGGCGCAGGCCGTAGGCGGTTTCAGGCCAATGATGGCGGGCCGGGAACACTTCCAGCTGCACGCCGTCGTGCCAGAACGAAACACCGACCGGTATCACCTGGAACGCATCCCAGAAGTTGACCCCGCCCTCGGCCAGCGCATTGGGATAGCTGCCCACGCGCTGGTGCAACAGCGGCACGACCGGGGCCGGAACGTAGAGCTTCACTTTTCCGCGGCGCTCCGGGTCGAACCAGGCAGCCACGAACAACCGTTCGAAACCGCCGACATGGTCCAGATGCGTATGAGTGACGAACAAGGCTTGCGGCATGGCACCGTAGTGCGCCAGATAAGCCGACAAGCCCTCCGCCCCGCAATCGATGGTCAGCCAGGGCAACCCGTCGCGCTCGATGGTCGCGTTGGCCGAGCCCAGCTCCACCGCCGCTGCGCTGCCCACGCCCAGGAACCGCAAAGCCCAGCCCATCAGAAGCCCCGTTGCCAGGCGATGTCGTAGGCCCGGCGCAGGCGGGCGAAGTCGTGCATCACTTCCTCCTGGCTACGCGTATCGCGAAGTTTCAATAGCGAGCGCTGCAAACGCATCAGGTTGTTCTCGCGCCAACCGGTAGCCGGAATACGCAGTGCGCCACGGTCGAAATCGATCATCCAGCCCTTTCCCTGAGGGTCGAACAACAGATTGTGGGCATTGAGGTCGGCGTGGTCGACCCCCGCGCGGTGGAAGCGCGCGATCAGACGGCCGGTCTCTTCCCAAGGAGCGTCCTTGCCGGCGACCTGGGCGCGATCGGCGAGCGTGCGCACATCGGGCAGCCGCTCGATCAGGATCGCGGCGCGATAGGTCATGCCGTTGCGCACGTAACTGGCGGCGATGGGACGCGGCACCGGCAGCCCCTTGGTCAGCAGGGCGCGGGTCAGACGGAATTCTTCGAAACTGCGGGTGCGGTTGGCGCCGTGCCACAGGTATTGGTCGCGGCTCACCCGCGCCGCCCAACCGCCTCGCAGGTACAGGCGCAACAGGCTGGGACCGAACGGCGCATCGACGAACCAGGCGCCGCCGCGGCCGCCGCTATCGACCGGCCGGGCCCGTTCGGACCACTTCGCGGGCAGGAACCATTCCGGATCCGCTTGCCGTAGTTGTTTGCTGTCGAACAGAATCGCTCCCAATCCGCTACCTTCGCGGAACGGGGTCATGGATTCCGTTGCGTCAAAATCGACCATTCCTCCGAGTCTAACAATACTTGTCTACCAATCCCTTATCGCTGTGCCTGCTGCGCCTGTCGGCGCTGGGCGATGTGACCCATGTCGTGCCTTTGGTCCGCACGTTGCAACGCGCATGGCCGCAGGTGCAACTGCACTGGATCATCGACAAGGGCGGCCAGAAGCTGCTGGAAGGCCTGGACGGCGTGACCTTCCATGCCTATGACAAGCGCTCCGGACTGGCGGGCATGCGTGCCTTGCGCGGGCAACTGCCGGCGGACGGCTTCGACGCGCTGCTGCAGATGCAGGTGGCCTTGCGCGCCAACGTACTGTCGGCCTTCATTCCCGCCAGGCGCCGTATCGGCTACGACCGCGCCCGCGCCAAGGACCTGCATGGCCTCTTCATCAATGAGCGCATCCCCGACCGTCCCGGTATCCATGTGCTGGACGCCATCGGCAGCTTCTGCGAGCCTCTGGGCCTGAAACAGACCGAGGTCGTGTGGAACCTGCCCGTGCCCGAAGCCGCGCGCGAATGGGCCAGGGCGCAGTGGGTCGACGATGGAACGCCGACCTTGATGATCTCGCCCTGCTCCAGCCACGTGCGCCGCAACTGGTATCCGGACCGCTATGCCGCTGTCGCCGACCACGCTGCGGCCCAGGGCTGGCGCATCGTTTTGTGCGGCGGCCGCAGCGAGCTGGAACGCAGCACTACCGACGCGATCCTAGCGGCGATGAAAGCGACCGCGCTGGATCTTGTCGGCAAGGACACGCTGAAACAATTGCCCGCCCTGCTGGAGCGCGCCGAACTGGTGATGACGCCGGACTCGGGCCCGATGCACATCGCCAATGCCATGGGCGCGAAGGTGCTGGGCCTGCATGCGGCCAGCAATCCGCTGCGCAGCGGGCCGTACTCGGACGTGCGCTATTGCGTGGACAAATACGATGCGGCCGCGCGCAAGTTCCTGGGCAAGCCGGGGTCGGAACTCAAGTGGGGAACCAAGATCGAGTCCGATGGAGTGATGGAACTGATAAGCGTCACGGACGCGATCGCCGCGTTCGAACGTTACCGGGCCGACCGGCTTCCCGCATAGGAAAGGAAGGGTTCGGCCCGACTATCAGGGGTTGGAAGCGGCCCGGTAGTCCTGGTAGGACTTCTCTTCCACATAGCTGGAACCCAGCGCCAGGTTGATGTCCTTCTTGATCCGCGCGCGGTCGTCGTTCTCGAAATACACCGCGCGCGCCAGCCGGATGAATTCGGCATCGAATTCCTGCGCTTTCTCCTTGATGCGGATGTCGTCCTCGATCACCCACAGGCGCTCGTTGACCGCCTTCAGCTGCGCACGCAGGTCGACGATATTCTGGCCGGCGGCCGGATGCGCCATCCAGGTGTTTTCCAGGGCCGAGAGCTCGTTGCGCACGTTGGCCAGCTTGGTCTCGTCGCGCATCCGCTCGGACTTGATCTGCAGGATGGCGATCTTGTCGAGCAGTTCGCCGAAGGAAACGGGGACTTGGATCTCTGACATGGCATGAAGTCTCGTTGCGGGGACTCTGGATTGTAACGGAGCGGACGCTCCTCTCGATCCGCACGCCGATGGGGACAAGGGATTCATCTCACCCCTTCGGGGCGGCTGCCGCCGTGCAGAACGGCAATCCTGCCGTTCTGTCGAACTGGGTTCTCGTCAAACTCCTCCCTCTCCGCCAGATATGCAAAAGCCCCCTTCCGGGGGCTCTGGCATATCTGGCGGAGAGGGAGGGATTCGAACCCTCGGTACGCTTACACGTACGCCTGATTTCGAGTCAGGTACATTCGACCACTCTGCCACCTCTCCGGT
>CBFGMR010000013.1:0-97477 GCA_965650035.1 uncultured Pseudoxanthomonas sp. | reverse complement strand
GCCGATCAAGGACCTGTACAAGACCGAGGTGTTCGCGCTGGCGCGCTGGCGCAACACTATCGGCGGCGCGCCAGTGATCCCTGATGCGGTCATCTCCCGTCCGCCTTCGGCCGAGCTGCGCGAAAACCAGACCGACCAGGATTCCCTGCCGCCTTACGACGTGCTGGATGCAATCCTGTTGCGCTATGTAGACCAGGAACAGTCGCGGGACGAGATCGTCGCGGCCGGGTTCGATGCGGACGTAGTGGATCGCATGCTGCGGCTGGTGCGCATCAACGAATGGAAGCGCCACCAGGCCGCTCCCGGACCGAAGGTGTCGCGGCGCGCGTTCGGGCGTGAACGGCGTTATCCGATAAGCAACAAGTATTCGGGGTGAAGAGCTTTCCTTCTCCCTCCGGGAGAAGGTGCCCGAAGGGCGGATGAGGGAATGGCAAATCAGCTTGTAATGAAATTTCCCTGGCATGGAATTTCCATTCCCTCATCCGTCGCTTCGCGCCACCTTCTCCCGGAGGGAGAAGGGAGCAAAAAAAGGAGCCTTTCGGCTCCCTTTTTCTTCAATCCTTCTTCTTCATATCCACCGCTGACTTCTCCCCGGCGAACGGGTTGAGTTTGCGGATCGGGGAAGGGTAGTCCGGCCAGTCGCCGCTCAGCCAGGGATGCTGGGGATCGTTCTGCTGCAGCACGCGGCGGGCGTCGGCGGCCAGGGTCTCGTTGCCCAGATGCGTGTACGCCTCGCCCAGTACGGCGACGGCGTCGTTCTGGAATTCGCTCTGGGGGTAGGTTTCCAACAGGTATTTCGCGCGGGCGGCAGCCGATACCCAGGCATCGCGGCGCAGGTAATAAAGCGCGGTGTCCAGTTCATGGCGTGCGAACAGGTTGCGCAGTGCGACCATGCGCTGGCGCGCATCGGCGGCATAGCGGCTGTTCGGATAGCGCTCGGCCAGCAGGTTGAAGTCGTTGTAGCCCTGCAAAGGCGTGGCCAGGTCGCGTCGGCTGGGGTCCAGTTTCCACACCTTCTGCAGAAACACCGTGTCGCGTCCCGAATTGGCCAGGCCGCGCAGGTAGTACATGTAGGGAACGTTGCGCTGGGTCGGGTAGGTGCGGATGAAACGGTCGATGGTGGAAACCGTGTCGTCCATCTTGCCGGCCTTGTACTGGGCGTAGGCCGTTTCCATCAGCGCCTGCTCGGTGTAAGGGCCGTACGGATACTGGGCGATCAGCTGGCGGAAGGTGATTTCGGCCCGGTCCCAGTTGCCGCCGACCATGGAGGCATGCGCCTTTTCGTAGATCTCCTCGACCGGTTTTCCTTCAACGGAATCCTTGTTCTTCTTGAAGAATTTGCCGCAACCGGTACCGGTGAAGGCCACCACCAGCATCAGGGCGACGATGCGCAGGAAAGCGGGACGGGCGGCGGGCGAACGGGTCGTGGGGCGCTGGGTCATGGGCTGGCGGAAGGCCGCGGCAGGGAATTCGGAACGGCGATGATAGCCTAGGCGCTGCCCAAGCCATGAACGTGCGGCCAACGTGCCGCCTGCAAAGCATGACCGAACCCACCCAGATAGACCTCCCGGACGACCCGTCCGACGACGCAACCCTGCGTACCGCGGTAGTCCCCGGCAGCGCCGCGGGCCGCCGTTTCGACGCGGTGCTGGCCGAACTATTCCCCGAGTACTCGCGCACCCGGCTTTCCGAATGGATCAAGTCCGGGGACGCCCGCCTGGACGGCGAAATCGTGCGCGGGCGCGATTCGGTGCGCGGCGGCGAGACCGCCAGCCTGGGCGTGGTGCTGGACACCCAGACCCATGCGCTGCCCGAGGACATCCCGCTAGAGGTGCTGTACGAGGACGCCGAGGTATTGGTGCTCAACAAGCCCGCCGGGCTGGTGGTGCATCCGGGCGCGGGCAATCCCACCGGGACCCTGGTCAACGCACTGTTGTTCCGCGATCCGTCGCTGTCCCTGGTGCCGCGCGCGGGCATCGTGCACCGCCTGGACAAGGACACCAGCGGGGTGATGGTGGTGGCGCGCACGCTGCCGGCGCATACCGCCCTGGTCGAACAGCTCTCCTCGCGCGAAGTGCATCGGCAGTACCTGGCCATCGTGGTCGGTTCGATGGTCTCCGGCGGCACGGTCAACGCGCCGATCGACCGCCATTCGCGCGACCGCATCCGCATGTCGGTGCGCGAGGAGGGTCGCGATGCAGTCACCCATTACCGCCTGCGCGAACGTTTCCGCGCGCACACCGCGCTGGAATGCCGTCTTGAAACCGGACGCACCCACCAGATCCGCGTGCATATGACCCACCTCAAATATCCCATCGTCGGCGACCCGCTGTACGGCGGACCGTTGAAACTGCCCAAGCACGCGACTGAAGAACTCATCGCCGCTTTGCGCGGATTCAAGCGCCAGGCGTTGCATGCCGAAGTCCTGGAGTTCAAGCACCCAACCACTGCCGAACCCGTGCGCGTGTCCGCGCCGGTGCCTGCCGATATGCAGAATCTGCTGGCAGCGCTGCGCGCGGACGGCGAGGCGCAGAAGCAGCGATGAACGCGGCGGTATGGGCGCAGTGGCCGGCGCCGGCGAAAGTGCGCGCCTTCACTACGCTGCGCCATGGCGCGGGGAGTTCGCTGCCTCCGTTCGATCACTTCAACCAGGGAAATCGCACTGCTGCCGACGGGGATGATCCGGCGACTGTCGAGCGGAACCGCACCGAACTGGTGGAGCGCTTCGAATTGCCTTCCGTTCCGCATTGGCTGCGGCAGGTGCATGGGACTGAGGTGCTGCGGTTTTCGGCCCCCTACCTTGCGACAGCCCCCCAAGGGGACTTCCTTCGGGGCGCAGGGGAGGGTTGGGGAGGGGTTGCGTCATCAATCGGAAAGTCTGAGGGATCGCAAGCAACCCCCTCCCAATCTCCCCCTGCTGTCGCAAGGGGAGGGGCAGAAGCGGTTGAACCTGTCGCTGATGCGTCGGTGACTTCTGCGCCCAGCGTTGTCCTTGCCATCCTTACCGCCGATTGCTTGCCGGTCGTATTCGCCAATGAAGACGGTAGCGAAATCGGCGTCGCGCACGCGGGCTGGCGTGGCCTGGCCGCCGGTGTGCTGGAGAACACGGTCGCCGCGATGCGGTCGCCACCGGACAGGATCGTGGCCTGGCTCGGACCGGCCGCCGGACCGCAGGCCTATGAGATCGGCGCAGAAGTATTCGACACCTTCGTTTCTCAGGACGAAAACGCAGCTTCCGCCTTTGTCGCCACGCGTCCGGGCCACTGGCGCGTCGATCTGTACGCGCTCGCTCGTCAACGCCTGGCCAAACTTGGCATTACCCGTGTCCACGGCGGCGACCTCTGCACTATTTCCGATCCGCAACGCTTCTTCTCCCATCGCCGCGATGCGAGAACCGGGCGCATGGCCACTGTGGTGTGGATGCAACCGTGAGCATGCCGCCATGAGCGCGCCGCTGTTCCGGCGCGTGCTGGGTGCAGAATTCGAAAGCCTGCCTCCTGCCGTCAGGGCGCTGCATACAGCAACAGGCCATCGCCGTTACCGCGGGCAAGTGGAAGTCGTGCGCGGCGCAAATCCATTGGCACGCCTGTTCGCCTGGGCCACGCACCTGCCGCCTGCGGGACAGGGCGAGGTGGAAGTGGAGATAGACATAAGCGGCGAAGAGGAGAAGTGGACGCGTCATATCGGCGGCCACGCCATGCCCTCCCGTTTGTGGGAGCGGGACGGATTACTGTGCGAACAACTGGGCCTGGCGCGTTTCGGATTCCGGTTGACGGTGGAGCAGGGCGACATCGTTTGGCGGGTGGAGCGGGTCACGGCGCTGGGTTTGCCGTTGCCTGCGCGTTGGTTCGGCGAAGTGCAGGCGCGCGAGTCGGAACTCGAGGGGCGTTATCGTTTCGACGTCGCCGCCGCACTACCTGTTGTGGGATTGCTGGTGCGCTATCGGGGTTGGCTGGATGCCGGTTGATCCGGCACCCTCCGGCAACGGACCTGTCATCGTGTTCGACGGTGTCTGCGTGCTGTGCAACGGCTGGGTGCGCTTTCTGTTGAAGCGCGACCGTGGCCGCTATCGGTTCGCGTCCATGCAATCGGATAGCGGCCGAGCGCTGCTGGCCGCGCATGGATTGGACACGGACGATCCGTCCTCGTTCCTGCTGGTCGAAGCCGGCCGCGCGTGGACCGATACGGACGCCATCCGCCGCGTACTATCCGGCCTGGGTGGCGCGTGGCGGGTCGCGGCGCTCATTGGCCTGATTCCCCGATTCCTGCGAGACCCGCTGTACCGGTTGATCGCGCGCAACCGTTATCGCTGGTTCGGCACCACCGCCTGCACGGTTCCCGACGAAACGCAGCGTTGGCGGTTCCTGCAAGGCGCGTAGGAGCGACGTGAGTCGCGACTGAAAGAATCTGGACGTCCGTGAATTTCCTTCGCGACTCGCGTTGCTCCTACGCGCTCTTGCTTGGTCAGAAGGTGTAGCGGATCCGCGAGTAGTAGTACGCGCCGTTGCTGCCGATCGGCGAAAGCACGTCGTAGGGCAGATTGCCGAAATACGCGATATCGTCGATGGAACGGTCCGGGTATTCGTCGGTCAGGTTCTGCCCGCCTAACGCCACGCTCCATTTCGGCGTGATGCGGTACTCGACTTCCGCATCCAACTGCCACTCGGCGCCATAGGTCTGCTTCGGCTCGAAACCTCCGCCGAAGTTGAACACGCGCGTGGCGCTGCCGTGGCGGCTGACGCGGCCCAGCAGGTTCCACTTGTCGCTGTTCCAGTTGGCCGACAGCAACGCGCGGGTGCGCGGCGCGGCGTCGGTCAGCGTATTGCTTTCCTCGATGCCGAACAGTACGTAATCCGGATCCAGCGCGGTCAGCTCGGCCGGTGTGGCGGTGATGCGCTTGATCTCGGTCTTGGCGTAACTATAGGTGCCGCTGAGCAGCAGATCGCCGCTGCCCAGCTTCTGGCGCCAGTTGGCCACCAGCTCTGCGCCTTCGGTGCGCGTGTCGGCCGCATTGATGAAGAAGTTCACGCTCTGCACGCCGGACACGCCGAACTCTTCTTCCACGAATTCGGTAAGCGCGTCGCCGCTGATGCGTTCGGTCAGGGCCACGCGGTCGTCTATGTCGATGCGGAACACGTCCAGCGACAGGTCGAAGTGCTCGCCGATCTTGCTGGTGAAGCCCAGGCTGAAGTTCACCGATTTCTCCGGCTCCAGCGGCTTGGCGCCCAATGCCTGCGCAATGGGGTTGTTGACCGACAGCAGGCGGCCCTGCAACAGCTGGCCGGAGGCGTCGTAACCGGTCGAGGTGGCTTCGTAACCGATCTGGCTCAGCGAGGGCGCGCGGAAGTTGTTGGATACCGAGCCGCGCAGGGCGAAGGCGGGCGCGAATTCGTAGCGCGCCGCCAGCTTGCCGGTGAGTTCGCCGCCGAAGTCGTCGTAATGCTCGTAGCGGGCGGCGATGTCGGTGGTGAATTTCTCGCCGAATTCGCTGGAGAGGCTTGCATAAACGCTGGAGACGTCACGCGACAAATGGGCTACGTCCTGCGGGGTCAGGCCGCCGCCGGCCTGCGAACCGGTCGGCCGGTCGGTGAACGGACCGGCCGCATAGGAGGCCGGATCGCCGGCGCCGGTGTCGTATTCCTCCCGGCGCAATTCCACGCCGGTGGCGAAGGTGTGGTGGTTGTCGCCGGCATCGAAACCGCGGCTGACATCGAAGTTGGCCAGCGTCTGCTGGAATTCGTAATCGCCGGTCTTGAATCGGGTAGGGCTACCCGGTCCCAGCGAAGCGTTGAGCGAATTCTCCAGACGATAAGTGAAGGAATTGCGGCCGTAGTTGAGGCTGGCGTCGTAATCCCAATCGCCCCATTGCCCGCGCAGGCCGACGACGCCTGCCAGATCTTTGTTCTCGCCGATGGAGATCGGCCGGTATCCGTCGGGATACACCTCTTTCCAGTTGGCCACACCGTCGGGATAACGGAAATAGTTCGCGCCGTGAGTGTCGCTCTGGTTGAAGGTGCCGAAGGCGTAGAGCTCCGCGTTTTCGCCAACCGGCAGCGCGCTGTTGAGCCAGGCGTTGAGCGCCTTGGATTCACCGTCACCCAGGTAGTAGTTGCGCTTGCCGGCCAGGGCCAGGTTGTCGGGGGTCTGTTCCTCGAAGAACGGGATCTGATCGAAGCCGGCGCGATTGGTGCCTTCGCGGTTCTTCAGTTCCAGGCCGACGCGGAAAAAACCGCCATCGCCGATGCCGCTGCCGACCTGCGCGCTGGCGAAACTGGTCTGGCCGTCGGTGACGGTTTCGTCGATCGGCTCTACATCGGTGTGGTGCGCGCCGAAGCTCGCCTCGTACGATCCGCCTTCGGGCGCGTCGTTGAGGATGACGTTGATGACGCCGGCCACCGCATCGGAACCGTATTGCGCGCCAGCGCCATCGCGCAGCACTTCGATGCGCTTGATCGCGCTGACCGGGATGGCGTTGAAATCGACCGGTGTGGTGCCCTTGCCGATCTTGCTGTCGGTGTTCACCAGCGCGCTGGTATGCCGGCGCTTGCCGTTGACCAGCACCAGGACCTGGTTGGGGCTGAGCCCGCGCAGTTGCGCTGCGCGGATATGGTCGGCGCCGCCGGAGTTGGACTGGCGCGGGAAATTGAACGATGGCAGCAAGGCTTGCAGGGCGCTGCCGAGTTCGCCGTTCAACACGCCCGCCTTGCGGATGTCTTCTGCGGTCAGTACGTCGATAGGCGAGGTGGATTCCAGCACGGTGCGGTCGGTGGCGCGGGTGCCGGTGACGATGACCGTATCGAGGTTGGTGGCTTCTGCCGTGGCTTCTACGGCGTCCTGCGCGAAGGCGGGGCTGGCGAGCGCCAGGGCAATGGCGAGGCCGAGCGGCGTCGCGAGGGGGCGTGACATGGAGACTCCTGGGGATTTTTAAGGAAAGGCTTAAGGGGTGGCGCGGGGGCGACGAAGTACTCAGCGGCGACGGGAGTCGTGGCAGGTACAGCGATACGGGGAATGCGTCATGGAGGTCGTCGCGGGCGCAGATTTCGGGGAATGCGGATACCTTAATTCTATTGGCCGGTCCAGGGCAGGGCTCGGGCATGCGCTTTGCGCATCAACTCATGCCGTACGGTTATTTCGGGTGCGGGTAAGATGAAACCAGAGTATCCGATTGTTTTCCTGGAGCGACCCGATGGTTTTACGCGGCATGTTGTTACGCAGCGCCTTCATTGCATTATTGGCGACGTTGGGGGCTTGTGCCAGCCAGTCGCCGGTGCATTCGACAGCATCGCCGGTGTCGGCGACTTTGCAGGGCGATGCGGCGCGACCGGCGTCGGCGCAGGGCTGGGTGCGCAGCGAGCTTTACTTCGGCGTAGGCGAAGAGAGCGGTCCGGCGGACCGTCCGCAAGCCACGCCGATCAGCGAGGTGCAATGGCGCGCGTTTCTGGACAAGGAAGTAACGCCGCGCTTTCCTGATGGGTTGACCGTGTTCGATGCGTACGGCCAGTGGTTGTTCCGTGGGGCCAAGGAGCCGAACCGTCTTGGCACCAAGGTGCTGGTGATCCTGCACGAGGACACGCCACAGCGGACTGCGGATATCGAGGCGATACGACTGGCTTGGAAGCAGGCAACCAAGCATCAGTCGGTGTTGTGGTCGAAGCAAGCGGCGGAAGTGTCTTTTTGAAGGCGCATAGCTTATTGAAGACACATAGCTGAAAGCTTGTTGGGTGCCGATCGAAGAACCCTTCCCTCGCTTGCGGGGGAAGGTGCCGAAGGCGGATGGGGGCGCTCTTGGCGCAGTCCCATCCGATCAAAGCAAAAGCGTTTCGCGCGTTGCGCGAGTCACTTTTCTTTGAACGGCAAAGAAAAGTAACCAAAAGAAAGCCGCCCTAACATCGCGCCCGGCGATAGAGCCGCCGGGTCCGCAAGCGGAGCAGGAATTTCCGTAAGACACATCCTGTGTCTACGGAAACGGCGCACATCCCTGTGCGCCGCCCCTTCGGGGTTTACCTGCCCCGCTTGCCGCGACTCACGGAGGTTTGGTGCAAAGGCAAAAAAGAAGCAAGATCAAAATCAACAACCCGCCAACCTGCGAGCCAAGAATGTCCTCAACTTCCATATCCCCACGCCGCTGGTTCGTAGCAGGCGACCTCAACGGCTTCTTCGGCCTGGTGGTCGACAACCTGTCGATTCTGGGCTTCATCGCCATGGCCTTGATCGGCATCTTCGGGTTTCCCGCGGAGGTGGTGTACCAGCGCATGTTTCCCGGCACCGCGCTGGGCGTACTGGTCGGCAACCTGATCTACACGTGGATGGCGCGCAGGCTGGCGGCCAAAACCGGTCGCGACGACGTCACTGCGATGCCGCTGGGCTTGGACGCGCCGACCAGCATCGGCATGGCGTTGCTGGTGCTGGGGCCGGCGTTTCTGGCTTTCAAACAGCAGGGCCTGGAACCGCAGGCGGCTGCCGTCGCTACCTGGCAGCTGGGCATGGCGTCGTTGATCGTGATGGGCGTGCTGAAACTCGTGCTTTCGTTCTTCGGCGATACGGTGACGCGCATCGTGCCGCGCGCTGGTCTGCTCGGCTCCATCGGCGGGGCGGCGCTGACGCTGCTGGGTTTCCTGCCGTTGATCGAAACCCTGCGCTCGCCCATCGTCGGTTTCGTCACCTTCGGCTTGCTGCTGTACGTGCTGGTGGCCAAGGGGCGATTGCCGGTGAAGATTCCCGGCGTGCTGCTGGCCTTCATCGTCGGTACGTCGCTGTACTACGGTCTGGGCCTCGCCGGTCTGGGAACGCCCGGGTTTGCGTTGCCCGAAGCGGTGCCGCTCAGTTTCACCTTGCCGTTGCCCACGCTCGGCTTCATCGATGGGCTTCCGGCTACCGTTCCCTACCTGCCTTTGCTGCTGCCGTTCGGCCTGTTGATGGTGGTGGGCGGCATCAACGTCAGCGAAAGCGCGCGTGCAGCAGGCGACGACTACCGCACCCGCGACGTGTTGCTGGCCGAGGCGGTGTCCACCCTGGTCGCTGGATTCTGCGGCGGCGTGGCCCAGACCACGCCTTACATCGGCCAGCCCGCGTACAAGCACATGGGCGCGCGCAGCGGTTACACGTTGTTGACCGGTATTTTCATCGGTCTGGGCGGCATTTTGGGCTACGTGTCGGGGCTGGTGCAGTGGCTGCCGCTGGCGGTGCTGGCGCCGATCATCGTCTACGTGGGCCTGGACATCACCGTGCAGGCGTTCACCGAAACCCCGCGCAAGCATGCCATCGCAGTGGCGCTGGGTTTCCTGCCCTCCATCGCGTATCTGTTGAACATCAAGTTCGGCAATCCGGCGTGGATTCCACCGGAGAAATTCGCCGCGCTCTACAACGGCACGGACGGGCATGGTCTTCCGGATTTGGCCACCATCGTGACCTTGGGCAACGGTTTCATCATCACGGCGATGATCTGGACCACCGCATTGGTAGCGATGATCGACGGGCGCCTGCGCCATGCGGTGCTGGCGTTGCTGTTCGGCGCGGTGTTGACGCTTTTCGGCTTCATCCACTCGGTGGATCCGCGGGGTGGTATCTACCTGCCGTGGGATCTAGTGGGCCTCCCGAAGATCATCATGTGGCAGTTCTTCGGTGCCTATGTGGCGCTCGCGATATTGCTTGGTTTGCTTTCGCTGCAGGACAAGGTGGGGCCCGCGAACGCCCAGTAGCAAGGTTGTTGCTCCGCCCCCTTTGAAAAAGGGGGCTACGGGGGATTTGCTTTTGACTTTGCCCCTGTCTCTTGCTTCCAGCATTGCGCCAAAAGCAAATCCCCCTCGGTCCCCCTTTTTCAAAGGGGGAGGTCGACTTCGAGTATTTCGGGACCTTCCCGCACCCCAACGGGCGTCTCGCCCTGCCTTGAAACACGGCCTTTCAACCGCATCTGGATAGCATTGCCGGCATGCCGGCCACCCCTTTCCAGAGGTAATCCCGATGCGGATGGACAAGCTCACTTCGCGTTTCCAACAGTCGCTGGCAGACGCGCAGTCGCTGGCCGTGGGCCGCGACCACAACATGATCGAACCGGTGCACGTGCTGACCGCGCTGCTGGACCAGTCCGGCGGCAGCACGCGCCCGCTGCTGGCCCAGGCCGGCGTCAACGTGCCGGTGCTGCGCGAACGCCTGACCGAGGCATTGGACAAACTGCCCAAGGTTTCCGGCCAGGCCGGCAACCTTTCCATCGGCAACGACCTCAACCGTCTGCTCAACGTCACCGACAAACTGGCCCAGCAGCATGGCGACCAGTTCATCGCCAGCGAGTGGTTCGTGCTCGCTGCGTTCGAGGACAAGGGCGCGCTGGGCATGGCCCTGCGTGCCGCCGGCGCCGACAAGGCCAAGCTGGAAGCGGCCATCGAAAAGGTCCGCGGCGGCGAGAGCGTGCAGTCGGAAAACGCCGAAGAGCAGCGCCAGGCGTTGGAGAAATACACCATCGACCTGACCGAGCGCGCCGAATCCGGAAAACTCGATCCGGTGATCGGCCGCGATGAAGAGATCCGCCGCACCATCCAGGTCCTGCAGCGCCGTACCAAGAACAACCCGGTGCTGATCGGCGAACCCGGCGTGGGCAAGACCGCCATCGTCGAAGGACTCGCGCAGCGCATTGTCAACGGCGAAGTACCGGAAGGCTTGAAGAACCGTCGCGTGCTGTCGCTGGACATGGGTGCGCTGATCGCCGGTGCCAAGTTCCGCGGCGAGTTCGAGGAGCGCCTGAAGGCGGTGCTGAACGATCTGTCCAAGACCGAAGGGCAGGTCATTCTGTTCATCGACGAACTGCACACCATGGTCGGCGCGGGCAAGGCCGAGGGCTCTATGGACGCCGGCAACATGCTCAAGCCGGCGCTGGCGCGCGGCGAGCTGCATTGCATCGGCGCGACCACGCTCGACGAATACCGCAAGTACGTAGAGAAGGACGCTGCGCTGGAGCGCCGCTTCCAGAAAGTCTTCGTGGGCGAGCCGACGGTGGAAGACACCATCGCCATCCTGCGTGGGCTGAAGGAACGCTATGCGGTGCATCACGGCGTGGAGATCACCGACCCGGCCATCGTCGCCGCCGCCACGCTTTCGCATCGCTACATCGCCGACCGCCAGCTGCCGGACAAGGCCATCGATTTGATGGACGAAGCCGCTTCGCGCATCCGCATGGAGATCGACTCCAAGCCCGAGGAACTGGACCGCAAGGAGCGCCGCCTGATCCAGCTGAAGATCCAGCGCGAAATGCTGAAGAAGGAAAAGGACAGCGAATCGCAGAAGCGGCTGGCCGACCTGGAAGCCGACATCGAATCGCTGGAACGCGAGTTCTCCGATCTCGACGAAATCTGGAAGTCGGAAAAAGCCGCGCTGCAGGGCTCGACCCGGATCAAGGAGCAGATCGAACAGGCACGCCTGGATCTGGAAGCGGCGCAGCGCCACCAGGACTACGCGCGCATGAGCGAGATCCAGTACGGCCTGTTGCCGGAGCTGGAAAAGCAGCTGCAGAACGCCCAGGAAGTGGACCGAAAGGATTTCAAGCTGGTGCAGGACCGCGTGACCGCCGAGGAGATCGCCGAAGTGGTGTCGCGCTGGACCGGCATTCCGGTCAGCAAGATGCTGGAAGGCGAGCGCGAGAAGCTGCTGAAGATGGAATCGCAGCTGCATACGCGCGTGGTGGGGCAGGAGGAAGCGATCAAGGTCGTGTCCGATGCGATGCGCCGTTCTCGCGCTGGCCTGTCCGATCCCAATCGGCCTACCGGTTCGTTCCTGTTCCTGGGCCCGACCGGCGTGGGCAAGACCGAATTGTGCAAAGCGCTGGCCGAATTCCTGTTCGACAGCCGCGACGCGATGATCCGCATCGACATGAGCGAGTTCATGGAGAAGCACAGCGTGGCCCGTCTGATCGGCGCGCCCCCGGGTTATGTCGGCTATGAGGAAGGCGGCTACCTGACCGAAGCCGTGCGCCGCCGTCCGTATTCGCTGATTCTGCTGGACGAAGTGGAGAAGGCGCACAGCGATGTGTTCAACATCCTGCTGCAGGTGCTGGACGACGGCCGTTTGACCGACGGGCAGGGCCGCACGGTGGATTTCCGCAATACCGTCATCGTGATGACTTCCAATCTCGGCTCGCACCAGATCCAGGACATGTCCGACAACGGCGGCGCAGACGTCGAATCGGCCGAAGCCTATACCCAGATGAAAGCCGCGGTGATGGGCGTGGTGCAGGCGCACTTCCGTCCGGAGTTCATCAACCGGCTGGACGACATCGTGGTGTTCCACCCGCTGGACAAGGCGCAGATACGCGAAATCGCCCGAATCCAGCTGAAGGGCCTGGAGAAGCGTCTGGACGAACGCGGACTGCGGATCGAACTGGAGGACAGCGCTTTGCAGTTGCTGGGCAATGTGGGTTTCGATCCGGTTTATGGAGCGCGTCCGCTCAAGCGTGCGATCCAGCAGCAGCTGGAGAATCCGCTGGCGCAGAAGATCCTGTCGGGCGAGTTCGTCAGCGGCGATACCATCCGGGTAGGGGCCAGCGGCGGCGGTCTGGTTTTTACGCGCGGTTAATCCACGGGCGTTAGCATCGCATCGCGATCTGTAGTTGCATTACAGACACATGGCCGCGGTTCCGCGGCCATCTCGATTGATCCGCAAAACGCGTTTTCATGGAGAAAGACGATGCATAAGACTCTTTTCGCTGGTGCGCTGGCACTTGGCTTGGCGCTGACTGCCCTGCCCGCCGCAGCGCAGAACATGACCTGCAAGCTGACCTTCAGTTCTTCCAGCTGGTCGATCTTCTACAAGACCACTTCCGGCACCGGCGTCGTGACCTGCAGCAACGGTCAGAGCCTGCCAGTCAAGATTACGGCCAAGGGCGGTGGGCTTACCGTAGGAAAATCCAAGATCACTAATGGTTTTGGCGAATTCGCCGAGGTCAGGCAGATACGCGATGTACTGGGCAGCTATGCGGCGGCCGAAGCCCATGCCGGCACCGTGAGGTCCGCCAATGCGCAAGCCATGACCAATGGCAAGGTGTCGCTGGCGCTGGCTGGCAAAGGAGAAGGCTGGGACTTGGGCGTTGCCTTCAGCAAGTTCACGCTCTCCGCCCGCTAAACCTCGCTGCAGATGCTGCAAAGCCCCGGCATGCCGGGGCTTTTTTTTGATGGAGCAGGGTCTGCTCGACTTACGCGGGTTTCTTGCGCATTGCGCGATAAGGCGGAGTGGCCATGATCATTTCCGCCAGCGAATAGGCCAGCTCGCGTTCGGCCATGATCGCTCCATCGGCGCCGTGTTCCAGCAGGTGCTTCACTTCCGCATCGCTGTGCGCGCGCGCCAGTACCGTCAGCGACGGGTTGATCGCACGCAGCTTGGCGATGGCTTCGCCCGCCTCCAGCGGTTGCGGGATGGCCAGCACGGCGATCTTCGCTTTTTCCGGCTGCGCTTCGGCCAGCACCCGATCGGAAGCGGCACTGCCGCGTATGCCCGGAATGCCGTTGGCGTGCGCGCGTTCGATGTTGTGGCCGTTGTCGTCTATCACCACCAACGGCACGCCGCGCTCGCGCAGCACCTGCGCAAGGATGCTGCCGACACGGCCGTAGCCGATCACGATGGCGTGATCTTCGGCGACCAGCGGCGGGCCCGGTGGCAGTTCGGCTTCCTCCGGCGCGGGCGCTTCCTTCTCGTTGCGTCCTTTCCATTTGTCCAACGCGACGAACAGGAAGGGATTGGCCACGATGGACAGCAACGCGCCGGCCAATACCATGTCGTGCGCTTCCTGCGGCAGGATCTTCAGCTGCAAGCCCAGGCCGGCAAGAATGAAGGAGAACTCGCCGATCTGCGCCAGACTGGCGGAAATCGTCAACGCAGTGCCGGTAGGATGTCCGAACGCGCGCACGATCACGAATGCCGCCAGCGACTTGCCGACCACGATAATCAGGAACGTGGCCAGCACCTGCAGCGGATAGTTCAACACGATCGTCGGGTCGAACAGCATGCCGACCGAAACGAAGAACAGCACCGCAAAGGCGTCGCGCAGTGGCAGCGAATCGTTGGCGGCCTTGTGGCTGAGTTCGGACTCGTTCAACAGCATGCCGGCGAAGAACGCGCCCAGCGCGAAGGATACGCCGAACAATTTGGCCGAGCCGAACGCCACGCCCAGTGCGATGGCCAACACCGACAGGGTGAACAATTCGCGCGAACCGGTGGCGGCGATCTTCTCAAGCGTCCACGGAATCACCCGCTTGCCCACCACCAGCATCACGGCCACGAACGCAGTGACCTGCAGCAGGGTGATGCCCAGTGCTTTGGCGATGGCCCAGGCCGGGCTGGATTCCTGTTGCGCAGCCTCCACCGCCGCGCCGCTGACCTGCATGGCCGCATCGGCGGTGTTGCCGTCGCCCAGCGCGCCTGCCAGTGCGGGCAACAACACCAATGCCAGCACCATCACCAGGTCTTCCACGATGAGCCAGCCGACCGCGATCTTGCCGCGGCTGGTGTCCAGCAAGCGGCGCTCTTCCATTGCGCGCAGCAATACCACGGTGCTGGCTACCGAAAGCGCCAGGCCGAATACGAAGCCCTGCAGATGCGGCCACCCCATGTACCAGGCCAGCGCCCAGCCCAACAACGTGGCGACTACGATCTGCACTACGGCGCCGGGAATGGCGATGGACTTGACCTTCATCAGGTCGGCCAGCGAGAAGTGCAGGCCTACGCCGAACATCAGCAGCATCACGCCGAGTTCCGACAATTGCGTAGCCAGGCCCTGGTCTGCGATGAATCCGGGCGTGAACGGCCCCACCACCATCCCCGCCAGCAGGTAACCGACCAGCGGCGATAGTTTGAAGCGGTTGGCCAGGGCGCCGAGCACGAAGGCGACGGCCAGCCCCACCGCGATGAGGTCGATCAGGTCGGTGTCATGGGGCATCCGGTTTCCATTTCGCTACGTCGTGGAAACAGTGTCGCCGATGCGTCCGGCTGCGGCAAACCGTAACTGACCGGCCGATTCATCGTTCGGAAACGGCTGAAAAAAAGCCCCGGGAATCCCGGGGCTCCGATATCGTCCTGTGCTGCGATCTCACCATTTGTAGCTGACATTGGCGTACATGAAGGCACCATTGAAACCGAATGGCGAGTTGGTCGCATAGGGCAGGTAGGTGCGCGTACCTGCACCGGCGATCGACTGGTCCGGATATTCGTCCAGCACGTTGTCGCCACCAAGGGTGAAGCTCCACTTGTCCAGTTTGTAGGTGGCCGAGAGGTCCAGCGTCCACTCGGCGCCATAGGTCTGGTCGGACACGGCGGTGGTGCCGAAGGTGCTGAACTCGCCCCAGCGTGTGGTGGTTGCATTGAACACCCAGTCGCCCGGGCTCCAGGTGCCCCCGATGAAGAACTTGTCGCGGGGCGATCCCTTGGTGATGCGGCCGATTTCTGCGCGGCCAATGCGCACTGCGGTCGGGTCGATTGCTTCCAGCGCGTCCGGATTGGCTGCGATCTTCTCGATCTCGGTCTTGTTGTAGTTGTAGCCAGCCGTCAAGGCAACGTTGCTGTTGTCCAGCGCGATGTTGTACGTGCCAACCACGTCTATCCCGGTGGTCTTGGTATCGACAGCGTTGGTGAAGTAACGGCCGCCGCCGATTCCGGGGAAGCCGTTCGCCTGCAGGTAGTTGCGTACCGGCGTGGAAGTCAGGTTCTCCGAGAGCACTATGCGGTCATCGATGTCTATGCGGTAGGCATCGACAGTCACGTACAAGCCGTCGGTTGGTTGCAGCACCAGGCCCAGGCCATAGTTCTTCGATTCCTCCGCCTTCAGCGGTTCTGCGCCCAGCGCGACCGCTGCGGGATTGTCGGTGCGGAAGGTGCCGATCTCAAACGGCACCGCAAGAACCGTGTTGTCAGGTTGAGTGACGTTGATGAAGTTGGTGGCGATTGACTGGAAATACTGCTGTTGCAGGGAGGGGGCGCGGAAACCGGTCGAGGCGGTAGCGCGCAAGGCGATCTTGGGAGTGAACGCATAACGGAGCGACAACTTGCCGGTGCTGGTATCGCCGAAATCGCTATAGCTTTCGTAGCGGCCGGCCAGGCCTGCGGAGAACTTGTCGGTCAGGTCGGCTTCGAGATCGACATAACCGGAATAGCTATGACGATCGAAATAGCCTGCGTCGCTTGGCTTGAAGCCGGAAAACACTTGCGAACCGGGCAACAACGATCCATTGGCCGAAGGAACGCCACCGTTGACGTAGGAGGCGGGTTCACCCTGCGATTCGTTGAACTTCTCACCGCGCCACTCGGCGCCGAACGCAAGATTCAACGGATAAGCCAAGCCGACTTCAAGCGCTTTGCTGAAGTCCGCGTTCAATACGTTCTGGGTGACTTCCAGGGTGCCCGCGTAGAACTCGGTGGGACTGGTGAGGCCCATGCTGTTATTCAGGCTGTTCTTGACCTCGAAACGCAGGTTGTTCTGACCATAATTGTAGCTCAGGTCGATCTTCAGGCCGCCTGCCGTGGAGGTCTTCAGTCCGCCGACCCATGAAACGTCTTTGCTGATGTTGTAGATCTGCGGCAAGAAACCATTCGGATAGATTTCCGGGCGGTTCCGGTTGTCGCCGGACCAGCGGAAGTAGCCGTTGGAAAGCACCTCGCGCTTGCTGGTTAGACCATAAGAATAGAACGTCAGATAGTCGGTCGGGCTGTATTGGCCGTTGTAGGAAAACGCGCCCTGGTCGATATCCGGGTCGCCGTAGCGCTGTTGCACTACGCCCTCGAACGGTTTGGCACGGTCGGTTTCATCCTGATGTCCAGCCTGCGCGGCAAGGTGTATGGCGCCCTTGTCGCCGAGCTTGAAGCCAGCGTCACCGGATAATTGGTATTGCTGGCCGTCGCCTGCGCTGTACTGGCCGTAACGGCCGGAAACGCTGCCGCCTTCACCGCTGCCTTTCAGCACAACATTGATGACGCCGGCGATGGCATCGGAACCATATTGTGCAGACGCGCCGTCGCGCAGGACTTCGATACGTTCCACGGCGGCAATCGGAATGGTGTTCAGATCGGCCGGCGACGAGCCACGGCCCTGGCTGCCATTTAGGTTGATCAGGGCAGTGGTGTGATACCGCTTGCCATTGACGAGCACCAGCACTTGGTCCGGTGCCAGACCGCGCAACTGGGCCGGACGAACGGCGTCTGTGCCATCGGTGATGGCCGGGCGCGGGAAATTGAGCGAAGGAATGGCGCGCGAAAGGGCGGTGGCCAGTTCGGTCGTGCCTGTGGCTTCCAGTATTTCGGGACTGATGATGTCGATCGGCGATGATGACTCGGCCACGGTCCGGTCCGCGACGCGGGTACCGGTGACGATCAGGGTGTCCAGGGTCTTGGCTTCTTCAGGAGTTTCCTGGGCCAGGACTGGGGAGGCGGCCAGCGCCAGAAAGATTGCGACGGCGAGCGGAGACGGCTTGCGGTTCATGATTACTCCAAAGGATTTGCAGGGTTCAAGAAACTTCGGGGTGGATTCGGTTCTTGTCGCTGGATCCGCCGCGCAGGAGGTGTTGCGGCGCATCAAAGTCTGGATTACAGGCATATGACATCCATGTCAATGATTTATTAACAAACGTGTGACGGGCGGTAATAGTTAAACTATGCGACGCGATTCCGTTAATAACCCTGGCTCATCCCGTGATTTCCTTACGTAATTTCGCCCTGCGCAGGGGCGAACGCCTGCTCCTGTCCGATGTCGACCTGACCATGCACGCCGGTTATCGGGTGGGCGTGGTCGGCCGCAACGGCACCGGCAAATCCAGCCTGTTCGCAGCGATCCGCAATGAGATCGAGGCCGACAAGGGCGACATAGACCTGCCGGGCAAGGTCCGCATCGCCAGCGTGGCGCAGGAAACTCCGTCGCTGCCGGACCCGGCCATCGAGTTCGTGCTGTCCGGCGATGTCGAAGTGGCCGCCGCATTGCGCGCCGAGGCCAAGGCCCTGGCCGACGAGGACTGGGAAGCGGTGGCCATGGCCCACCACCGCTTGGAAGAGGTCAACGGCTACGACGCCTCCGCGCGCGCCGGCAAGTTGCTGCACGGCCTGGGTTTCCCGGGCGACACCCATCAGCGTGCGGTGTCTTCCTTCTCCGGCGGCTGGCGCGTGCGCCTGAATCTGGCGCGTGCGCTGATGACGCCCAGCGACCTGCTGCTGCTGGACGAACCCACCAACCATCTGGATCTGGACGCTGTGCTGTGGCTGGAGCAATGGCTGCTGAAATATCCCGGCACCCTGCTGCTGATCTCGCACGACCGCGAGTTCTTGGACAACGTCACCACCCACACCCTGCACCTGCATGGCGGCAAGGCCAAGCTCTACACCGGCGACTACACCGCGTTCGAACGCCAGCGTTCGGAACAACTGCGCCTGCAGCAGATCACCCATGAAAAATCGCAGGCCGAGCGCGCGCATCTGCAGAGCTTCATCGACCGTTTCAGCGCCAGCGCGGCCAAGGCCAAGCAGGCGCAATCGCGGGTCAAGCGCCTGGCCAAGATGGCCGGCACCGAAGCGGTGCGCGCCGAACGCGAGCTGGTGATCGAATTCGCCCAGCCCGCACGCCTGCCGTTTTCGCTGATTCGCCTGAACCACGTCGATGCCGGTTACGGCGAGGACACGGTAATCCTCAAGGATGTCGCCTTCGGTCTGGAAGCCGGCGACCGCATTGGCCTGCTCGGCGTCAACGGCGCGGGTAAATCGACCCTGGTGAAGACGCTGGTCGGCGATCTGCAGCCGATCCACGGCGATCGCAGTTGCCATCCCGATGTGCGCATCGGCTATTTCGCCCAGCACACAGTCGAATCGCTCAAGCCTGCGCAATCGCCCATCGACCATCTGCGCGATCTGTCGCCGGATGCGTCGACGCAATCGTTTCGCGACTTTCTGGGCAAATGGAATTTTCCTGGCGACCGCGCCTTCGAAAGCGTCGACGGTTTCTCCGGCGGCGAACGCGCGCGCCTTGCCTTGGCCTTGATCGCCTGGCGTCAGCCCAACGTGCTGCTGCTGGACGAACCCACCAACCACTTGGACCTGGAGATGCGCGAGGCGCTGGCCGAAGCGCTTAGCCTGTTCGAAGGCGCCATCGTCATGGTTTCCCACGACCGCCACCTGATCGGCCTGGTCTGCGAAACCTACTGGCGCGTGGCCGATGGGGTGGTCGAACCGTTCGCTGGCGACCTGGACGAATACGCCGCCTGGCTGCGCAGCCGCGCCACCGCACAGGGCAACAAGCCGCCCAAGATCCCCGAAACGCCACTGCCGGCCGTGCCCGCGGCCAAGCCGGCGACGCCTGCGAAAAAGGTCAATCCGCACAAGCTGGCCCAGGCCGAAGCCCGCGTGGCCGAACTGGAAGGCAAGCTGGCCGCGTTGGAAACGGAGCTGGCCGATCCGGCGGTTTATGCGCAGGGCGGCGCCCGGGTCGCCGAGATCGGCCGCCAGCAGACCCAGCTGCGAGACGCGCTCGCCACTGCCGAGGCCGAGTGGTCCGCGCTTTACGACTAGACTGACCGTAGCCGGCGCCCTTGCTTCGCCGGCTGTCTGCCCCCAAAAACAAGCCACCGCCGTACTTCATCCGACGTAGTCCATGCCTATCTATGCCTTCCAGTGCGCCGAATGCGGCCACAGTTTCGACCGCCTGCAGAAGATGTCCGATCCGGACCCGGAAACCTGCCCGAACTGCGGTGCGCACCAGGTCAAGCGCCAGCTGACCGCGCCTTCGTTCCGTCTGTCCGGCAGCGGCTGGTACGAGACCGACTTCAAGAAAGACGGCGACAAGAAGCGCAACCTCACTGAAGGCAGCGAAGGCATCGGAAAGTCGGATGGCAAGTCATCCGGCGATGCCAAGCCGGCTGCTACTGAAACCGCCAGTGCACCGAAGACCGAGAGCAAGACCGATACCAAGCCGGCGGCGCCTGCTGCAGCGCCGTCTTCTTCCTCTTCTTCGACCTGAGGATTTTATTGTCGGGAGTTCGCAGGAAGAAGCTCCGCCATTTCCGCCTTCGCAGGAATGAACAATCTTTTCCGCTTGGGGAATGTTTACACGCCCATTCGGGCGCAACCATGAGTCGACATCAGCGGCTCGACGCGATTCTGCTGCTCACTTCCAACGCCACGCGAACCAAGCGGCGCCGGCGGCTTCCCGTCCGGCGCAACCGCCCCGCGGACCAGTTCTACCGACGGATCTTCGTTCTCTGACGCACGGAGAAGCTTGACGAGCCCTTGTTCATGCAGATAGCTTGGCCGGGCGGCGGAGCCGCAAGGGGAATTCCATGCGTGCGAGAAAATTCATGCTTGCCGGAATACTGGCGGGCGCGGTGTGTGCGGCTGGCGCGGTTTCGTATGTCCGGGAGGCGCGACTGGCGCGCGCGGCCGACGTTTTGATCGCCTGGATCTTCAAAGAACCTGTTGAACTGGCTGCCGCGAATTCCGTACCCAAAGCGGATGGCCCCCCGGCGATACGTGTCAACGGATCGCAGCCCTTGATAACTCCGACCCTGACCCTGACCGGCGAAGTAGACAGCGTGCCCGGGACGGGGCTCGAACCCTTGACGGTTACGGTCTACGCGGGCGGCAAGTCCTATCCTGCGACGATCGTGCAACGGCTTTACGAGGAGCCTGTCTACACGGCTCATCTCAGTGGCATCACCGACAGCGACATGGTGAGAATTGTCGCTGTTTCAGAAAATGCCCAGTACCACTCGGTGGCGGGCAGCATCGCCAAGCTCCGGCGGCTGGCGCAAAGCGACAAGCATCTGGATTTCAACGAGTATCAGCCGCTGCGGGTTTCTCCCTGGAGCAGCGCGCTGGCATGGATGGTCACCAAAGCGCTCGGGCGCGATGCGTCGAACGATCAGGAAATCGAAAGGGCTACCCGCTCCATCGATTACTTCGATGCCGCGGCCGTTTCATACGTTCTGTTCGATACCGCATATGGATTCAGCGCTTTGCCGGCCGGAATATCCGATGGCTGGCAGCTGCTGTCCGATGAGGCTGCCTTCCGTTCGCTGCGGCTTACGCTGGAAAACCAGCCGAATCCTTATCTGTTCCAGAATCGCGCCGCCGAATTTTTCTTCGACCAGCAAGACTATGCGAGATTCACTTCGCTTTCGCAGATTCCTGACGCGACATTGATGCTGGGCGGCGAACCCATCGCCGATGTGCCGGTAGACCTTTCGGATCTGAGTGTTTCGCCCGCAAGCAGCGACTCCCAACTGCTGATGCGCAATACCGATGGAACCTTCAATCTCTACGAACCCAGAAGCCGCCAAGTAGTGCCTTATTCGGCGGTAGTGTCGGAACGGGATGAGGTCAGGGACCAAGCGGCAGGCGAAATCATACTCACGCCCATGGTGCAGGTGTCCGAGCTTGTCACGCGAACCACCTGGTTCAGTCCCAACACCCCCGTACGCGTACTCAGAAAGCTGACTCGTCGCAGCGTGCGCCGTTACTTTGTTGGGGAGACATCCAGCGTGTGGGCGGTGGCAGTGCACTGGACGGAGAGCTACCCGGACTTTCCCGGGCGAACGCCGGAAACCACATCGGATTACAAGTTCCAGGTGATGTATGACCTGGATCAGCGACGCGTCCGTGATGCATGGTCAGGACTTTCGGGCAAGAGAGCCCTGCCGTGGATATGCGCCTCGGCAACCAGCCTGTCGGTGTGCGAGCACGCCTTGTATCGTTTCGATCCGCAGGGTGCGGGGGCTGTGGAAGACCTGGGCAGGAAACTCGATTCGAACTTCGCGCCTGTCGCCGGCGGCACGCAGGGTGCGCTGTCGTGGTCCGTCGACGCGACAGGTGGATTGCGTACCCAGCTGCCTGACGCAAACGTCGTATTCTGGGCGATTACGGGTGGAAACAGCGCCGCCCTTTCTGTCGTCTATCTGGCCACGGGCAGAACAGCGGGCACTTCGTCTCAGGCGCTGTTCGGCCAGACCCTTGCCATTCAAGCCGACCAAAACCTCGATACCAGTGGCATTGCCGCAGGCAAATGGTTGTCTGGTTTTTCCGTCGCAATTCCGGTTCGTTACCCCGATCCTGACCAGCAGATGACCTTCGATAGAAGATCGGACGGAACTACTCACGATGAAGTATCGGAATATGGACAGGTCGTCGACTCGTGGCCGGGAAACTGGCAGACCTTCCTGGGTCGCAGCTACGACTATCGCGTCAATGCCGTTTTTTCTACCGGTCCGCGTTGGGTAGTCGGCTGTACCGAGGCTTTTGCTGCAGGCGCGTCCCGATGCGCCCCGCAGCGCGCGCGTTATTTCAGGCCGTTAAGGCGGGTGGGCGACCGCATCTATGGCATTGAGGAAATCTATCTGAATCAGAGTGCCGCGCGCCCACCTGGCGACACCAGCCCTTATCAGGTCTTGCGCGCCAGTTCGCGGCCCGGTTTCCATGTCTGCGTGGACGCGCGATGCGTCTCTGCGGCACCGGCGATTGCAGCGCCGCTCCGAACTTCAAGCACCCGCAACGGAGCGATATCGCGGGCGCTGTCGCGCGGACGGTTTCCCATGCGTGGTCTTCAGCGCAGATAAAAGCCGCAGCTCCTCAGAGCTGCGGCTTCGGTTTTACAGCGAACAGGTTTGCGACAGCAGACAATAGGCCCTTGTCAGCGAGAGCCGAAGCGCCCGCGGCAGCCGCGGTCCACCCAGAGCTGGTTGCCCGTATAACCCCAGGTGGAGCCTTCGCGGCAGCTGTTGTTGGACAGCTGTTCGATCAGCACCGGACGGCCGTAGCGGCTGTTCCAGGCGCAGGTGCGGCGGCGGTTGTCGTCGCTGCTGCAAGTGACGTTGTAGCCGGAACCGTTGCCGGGATTCCAGTTGCCGCCACCGGCGCTGAATTCCCCGCGGCATCCGCGATTGACCCAGACCGTGCCGTTGCGCTGGCCCCAGGTGTCGCCCTCGGTGCAGCGCGCATCGGACAACTTGCGGGTCAGCACCGCATTGCCGCGGAACCCGGTGGAGCATTCGCGGTAGCGGCCATCGACGCTTTCGCAACGCACGGTACCGCCGGTGCCGCCGCCCAAGGAGCCTTGGACGAAACGCGCACGGCAGCCGCGGTCTACCCAGACCACGCCATTGCCGCTGCCCCAGTTCTGGCCTTCGACACAACGGGTGCTGGAGAGGTTCTGGCTAAGCGCGGCGCGTCCGCGGAAGCCGGTGTTGCAGGTGCTGCGGCGGTTGTCCTTGCTTTCGCACAGGACCGAGCCGCCGGGCGAAGGGCCGGGATTCCAGCCGCCGCCACCGCCGCCCAGCGAAGTGGCGATGTCCTGCTTGATCCGGCTGAAGGTCCAGTTGGAGCGGTTGACCTGGTCCAGGTAGAAACGCAGCTGGTCATCGGGAATGCGGCGGCCGCGGGACTGTTCCGCGTACTCCTGGCCGATCACGCGCTCCTGATCCTGGCGCGACAGGGTGCGCAGGTTTTCCGGTGCGTAGGCCTTGGTATTGATCTGCGCCTGGGCCGGGGAGGGGACTGCGAGGAGTAGAGCGAGCACTACGAGCATGGCTGACAACGTGCGCAACATGGCAGTCTCCAAAGGGCGTCAGGGATGGTGCGCGGGAATATACACCCGGTTTATTCAGGTCCGATGATGGCGTGGATTTGCCCGGACAGGGCCACGGCCTCAAAATAGCGGGCTTTCCGGCCCTGGTTGCCGGAACCGTCTTCCGGAGCCCCCATGCGTACCCATTTCTGCGGCCTCATCGATGAGGCCCTGACCGGCCAGTCCGTCACCCTATGCGGCTGGACAGACGTCGCCCGCAACCTCGGCGGAGTCTGCTTCATCGACTTGCGCGACCACCACGGCATCGTGCAGGTGCTGGTCGAGCCGGAACAGGTGGAAGTCTTCAAGGTCGCCGCCAGTCTGGGCTATGAGGACGTGCTTCAGGTCGAAGGAGTGGTGCGCGCGCGCCAGAGCGTCAACGACAAACTCAAGAGCGGCAAGGTGGAAGTGGTCGCTACCCGGATCACCGTCCTCAACAAGGCGCAGCCGTTGCCGTTCCACGCGCATGAGAACGCCGGCGAGGAAACCCGCCTGAAGTACCGCTACCTTGACCTGCGCCGCCCCGAGATGCAGCGCATGATGCGCACCCGCACCAAGCTGGTGGCCGCATTGCGCCAGTGGCTGGACGCACGCGATTTCCAGGACATCGAAACCCCCATCCTGACCAAGGCCACGCCCGAGGGCGCGCGCGACTTCCTGGTGCCCGCACGCATGCACCCGGGCGAGTTCTACGCGCTGCCGCAGTCGCCGCAGCTGTTCAAGCAGATCCTGATGGTGGCCGGCTTCGACCGTTACTACCAGATCGCGCGCTGCTTCCGCGACGAAGCGCTGCGTGCCGACCGCCAGCTCGAATTCACCCAGCTGGACATGGAGTTCGCCTTCGTCAAGGAGCGCGATGTGCAGGACACCACCGAGGAGATGATCCGCACAGTGTTCCGCGAAGTGATGCAGGTGGAACTGGCCGCCGAATTTCCGCGCCTGACCTACGCCGAAGCGATGCGCCGCTATGGTTCGGACAAGCCTGATCTGCGCAATCCGCTGGAACTGGTCGACGTCGCGGCCCTGGTGAAGGACAGCGAGTTCAAGGTGTTCACCGACTGGGCATCGAACCCGGAAGGCCGCATCGCCGCGCTGCGCATTCCGGGCGGCGCGGTGCTGTCGCGCAAGCAGATCGACGACCTGGGCGCGCACGCGGCCAAGTACGGCGCCAAGGGTCTGGCTTACATCAAGCTGGGCGAAAACGGCGAAGTCACCTCGCCCATCGCCAAGTTCTTCGCCGAAGCCGCGTTCGCCGAACTGATCAAGGCCACCGGTGTGCAGAACGGCGATCTGGTGTTCTTCGGCGCCGGCAAATACAACACGGTCAGCGACTTCATGGGCGCGCTGCGCTTGAAGGTCGGCAAGGACATGAACCTGGTGGAAGACCGCTGGGCACCGCTGTGGGTCACCGATTTCCCGATGTTCGAATGGGACGAGGAAGCGCAGCGTTACGTGGCCCTGCACCATCCGTTCACCGCACCGGCCGTGGATCCCGCGGTAATCGACGCTATCGCCGACTTGCGTGCCAACGCCAAGACTGCCGTGTCGCGCGGTTACGACATGGTGTTGAACGGCAACGAGATCGGCGGCGGTTCCATCCGTATCCACCGTCCGGACATGCAGAGCGCGGTGTTCGAGTTGCTGGGCATCGGCGCGGAAGAGGCCGAGGCCAAGTTCGGCTTCCTGCTGGATGCGCTGAAATACGGCGCGCCGCCGCACGGCGGCATTGCCTTCGGCATCGACCGCATCGCCGCGCTGATGGCCGGCACCGAATCGATCCGCGACGTCATCGCTTTCCCCAAGACCACCACTGCCCAGTGCCTGATGACCGGCGCGCCGTCGCCGATCCCGGACGCGCAGCTGGCCGAGGTGCATGTATCGGTACGCCCGAAGCAGCCATGAGCGACGCTTTCGTCATACGCTGTGCCACGCCGGACGACGCCGAGGCGATGTCGCGCATCGCCACCGACACCTTCGTCGAAACCTTCGGCGCGCTGTATCCGCCGGAAGACCTGGCGTATTTCCTGCTGAACTCCTACTCGCCGGCGGCGCAGCGGGAGATGCTGGAGAAGGAATCGGTGGCGATGTGGTTGCTTGAGCGCGACGGCGTGCCGGTCGGGCATGCCTGCGCGGGCAACTGCGGGTTGCCCCATCCGGACGCCAAGCCCGAAGACGGCGAGCTCAAGCGGCTCTATGTGCTGCGCGAAACGCACAACGGCGGCTGGGGATCGAAGCTGTTCGAGACCGCGCTGGCCTGGCTGGAGAAAGACGGTCCGCGCACCTTGTGGATCGGCGTCTGGTCGGAAAACCTGGGCGCGCAGCGGTTCTATGGGCGCTACGGTTTCGAGCGGGTGGGCGAGTACAAGTTCCCGGTAGGCAATACGTTGGACGACGAATTCATCCTGCGGCGACCGGCCGGGTAACAGGCCCCAACCGGCCGGCCTTAGGCCGAAGAAGCGGCGGCGGTGCTTCGCACCTGCACGATTTCAGAACGCGGCGGCGCGCCGAACAGGCGCTTGTATTCGCGGCTGAATTGCGAAGGGCTTTCGTAGCCCACACGATGCGCAGCCGTGCTGGCTTCCAGGCCGTCGACCAGCATCAACCGGCGCGCCTCATGCAAGCGCAGTTGCTTCTGGAATTGCAACGGCGACATGGCGGTGGCGGATTTGAAGTGATGGTGCAGGGACGAGGCGCTCATGTGCACGGCCTGGGCCAGCGTGTCGATGCGCAGGGGTTCCAGATAGTGCTGGCGCAGCAATTCCACGGCATGGGCGATGCGGTGCGAGCGGCTGTCGCTGACCACCAGATCGCGCAGACGGTGGCCCAGGTCGCCCAGCAGTGCGCGGTAGAAGATCTCGCGTATGGCAGCCGGCGCCAGCACGCGCAGGTCCTCCGGCGCGTCCAGCAGCCGCATCAACCGTAATACGGCTTCGAGCAGCGACGGGCTGACCCGGGCCGCGTAGGCGGCGCTGGCCGCCGGCACGGAGCGCTCTGCTTCGGTCTGCGCGTCGACATCCATGATCAACGCGGCGATCTGCTCCAGATCGATGTTCAGGCGCAGGCTCAGGTAGGGTTTCTCCGGAGTGGCCTCGGTCACCTGACCCAGCATCGGCAGGGTCATCGACACCACCAGATAGTTCAGCGGGTCGTACTGATAGATCTGCTTGCCCAGGATGGCGATCTTGCTGCCCTGCACGACGATACACAGACACGGCTCGTAGAGATTGGGCGCGCAGGGCGTCGGCGCGCTGCGCCGCGCCAGTTTCAAAGGCGCCAGCGCGGTGTCGTGCAGGCCGTCTTCGCTTGCCAATCGGGCAATCCGGTCGGCCAACTCGTTCTGTTGTGCATTCAGCGAGTGCTGGGCGATCAGTTCGGAAGAAATCAGGTTGCTCATGGCTTTCAGCGTGGGGGCCGGGGTTTTCCGATTATCGGCACGGCGGCACGATTTGCACGGCTCTTCGACCCGAATTGCAGGATCGGGCAAGTTTTCGCCAGCAATGAACTAACGCCCGGCAGGGCAGGAGGCCTAGTTTGGACTTACCCCATGTCCTCCCCCACGGACTCAACCATGCACACCTCCATTCCCCGCCGCAGGCTCGGCCGCGGCGCATCGGATCTGCCCCCTCTTGAATGCTCCGCCATCGGGCTGGGCTGCATGGGGATGTCCGAATTCTACGGCCCCAGCGACGCCGCCGAGTCGCTGAAAACGCTGCATCACGCGCTCGACATCGGGGTGAATTTCCTCGACACGGCCGACATGTACGGCAGCGGCGAGAACGAGCGCCTGTTGGCGAAATTGTTGAAGGGCCGTCGCGATGAAGTCGTGCTGGCGACCAAGTTCGGCTTCATGCGCGACCCCAACGATCCGGGCGCACGGCCCATCAACGGCCGCCCCGAGTACGTGAAGCAGGCCGCCGACGCCAGCCTGCAGTGCGTCGGCGGCGACCACATCGATCTGTACTACCAGCACCGCGTGGATCCCAACGTGCCCATCGAGGAAACCGTAGGCGCGATGGCCGAGCTGGTGAAGGCTGGCAAGGTGCGCCATTTGGGGCTGTCCGAAGCCTCCGCCGCCACGTTGCGGCGCGCCAGCCAAGTGCACGCGATCACTGCGCTGCAGAGCGAATACTCGCTGTGGTCGCGCGACATCGAAGACGAGATCCTGCCGGCCTGCCAGGAACTGGGCATTGGCGTGGTCGCCTACAGCCCATTGGGGCGCGGCTTTCTGACCGGTGCGATCCAGAACCCGGACGACCTGAGCGCGGACGATTTCCGCCGCCAGAATCCGCGCTTTCTGCCCGGCAACATCGAAGTCAACCGCAACCTGGTCGCCGCGATCGGCGCTATCGCCCAGGCGCGCGATTGCACGCCGGCGCAATTGGCGCTGGCCTGGCTGTTGGATCGCGCGCCGGACGTGGTGCCGATTCCCGGCACGCGCAGGATTTCGCGCCTGGACGAAAACGCGGCGGCGACGCGGATCCTGTTGAGCGATGCCGAACGCCGGCAGATCGATAGCGTGCTGGATACGCAGACGGTGGTCGGCGAGCGTTACGCGGCGATAGGGCGTTCGCTGCTCAACGGCTGAAGCGGTCGCGCGTGGCAGCAAGCGCATGCAACCAGAGCGTCATGATCGGACCGGATCGTTCATGGCCGACGGCAGCGCATTGAAGTTAAAAAATTAATCGGTTGGAAATTAATCGGTTGGAAAATACTCGGTTGGAGCTCGAACCCCCATGTGGATAGTCCAGTACGCCCTGAACCGCCGCTACACCATCGGGGTGCTGGCCATCCTGATCCTGTTGTTCGGTACTCTGGCGGCGCGGCGCATGCCCACCGACATCCTGCCGGAAGTCGGCATTCCCTCGATCAACCTGATCTGGACCTATAACGGCCTGCCCGCCGCAGAAGTAGCCGCCAAGATGACCTCGTTCTCCGAAGCGGCCATCCTCAATACCGTCGACGACCTGAAGGAAGTCAGCTCGCAGACCTTGAACGGCATGGCGATCGTGCGTATCGATTTCCAGCCCAACGTCAGCCTGGAGCGCGCGCTGGGCCAGATCACCGCGGTATCGCAAACCATCCTGCGGCGTATGCCGCCGGGCACTTCGCCGCCGCTGGTGATCCGCAACAACGTGTCCAGCACGCCCGTCCTGCAACTGGTGCTGTCCTCCGATTCCCTGACCGAAGCGCAGTTGTACGACTACGCGCGCCTGCAGCTGCGTTCGCAGATCCAGACCATTCCCGGCATCCGCATGACCCTGCCGTACGGCGGTGCGGCGCGGCAGATCATGGTCGACCTGGATCCGCGCGCGTTGCGGACCTATGGGTTGACTCCGGCAGATGTCACCAGTGCGCTGGAGCGCGGCAGCCCGACCCTGCCTTCGGGCGTGATCCGCGAGGGCGGGCGCGAGATGCAGATCGCGCTGGAAACCAGCCCGGTTTCGGCGGCCGGTTTCCTGGACCTGCCCATCGTCAGCCGCGAGGGCAACGTCATCTATGTGCGCGATGTCGCCTCGGTGCGCGATGGCGGCGCGTTGCAGACCAATGTCGCGCGCATGGACGGCGCCAGTGCGGTGTCGGTGGCGTTGATCAAGCTGGGCGGCGCATCGGCGGTGGAGATCGTGCGCGCGGTACGGGCCAAGCTGCCGGAGATCGAAGCTTCGGCGCCGCCGGGCATGCGCATCGAACCGATCTTCGACCAGTCGGTGTTCGTCGACAACGCCATCGGTTCGATCCGCCACGAAGCCCTCCTGGTCGGCCTGCTGGTCGCGTTCGTGGTGCTGGTGTTCATCGGTTCCTGGCGCTCCAGCCTGATTGTGCTGTCGGCCATTCCGTTGGCGTTGCTGGCCTCGGTGGCCATGCTGAATTTGCTTGGCTACACCTTCAACGTGATGACGCTGGGCGGTTTGGCGCTGGCCATCGGCATCCTGGTCGACAACGCCGTGGTCGACGTGGAGAACACCAACCGCAACATCGCCGAAGGACGCCCGGTACGCGAGGCCATCCTGCAAAGCGCGAAAGAAGTGGTGTTTCCGGAACTGGTCTCGACCATCTGCATCTGCATCGTGCTCACGCCGATCCTGCTGATGACCGGGCTGTCGGCCTGGGTATTCGCACCATTGGCGCTGGCGGTGATTTTCGCCATGGCCGCTTCGTTCCTGCTTTCGCGCACGCTTATCCCGGTGCTGTGCCTGCTGCTGTTGCCGGCCGATGTGGAAAGCCGCAAGCGTCCGCGCTGGGCGGCCGAGCGCCAGCTGCTGGCGGTCAATCACAAGGTCGAACACACGCTGGAAAGCCTGCGCGAACGCCACCACGCGTTGCTGTTCAAGCTGGGCCACCATGGCGGCGTGCTGGCCATCGCCGCCTTCGTGCTGCTGGGCCTGGGCGCGGCGTCGGCATTGTTGCTGGGCCGCGAATATTTCCCGCAAGTCGACGCCGGCCAGTTGCGCTTGCAGGTGCGCTTGCCCACCGGTACGCGGCTGGAACAGACCGGCGCACGGCTGGCCGACATCCAGCGCGAGATCCGCAGCATCATCCCGCCGGCCGAACTGCAGACCGTGTACGAACAGATCGGCGCGCCCGATGCGATCAACCTTGCCCTGGTGGACAGCGCGGTGGTCGGTTCGTTCGAGGCCGAGGTGATGCTGCAGCTGCGCTCGCCGCATGCTTCCAGCGCCAGTTATCTGGCCGCCATCCGCCAGCGCGTGGCGGAGAAATTCCCGGATGTGAAAATCTTCGAGCGCCCGCCGGATGCGACCAGCCGCACCCTGGCCGGTTCGGCGGTGGGCGCGTTCGAAGTGCGGGTGATCGGCCGCGATCCCGGCAACCTGGCCGTCGCGCGCCAGATCGAATCGAAGCTGCGCGAAATTCCCGGCGCCGTCGATGTGACGTTGCGGCAAGTGCTCGATCTGCCCGAATACCACGTCAGCATCGACCGTAGCCGCGCCGCGCAATTGGGCCTCACCGCACAGGACGCCAGCCGCGCCGTGCTGGCGGTTCTGGGCTCGGCCGGTACGGTGACGCCGGTGTACTGGGTGGACACCGCCAGCGCGCAGTCCTATACCGTGCAGGTGCAGGCGCCGCCGGCCAGTCTGGACAGCATCGAAACCCTGCTCAACACACCATTGCGCATCGGCGCCGACGGCGAAGCGGTGCTGTTGCGCAATATCGCCACGGTGACGCCGCGCAGCGTGCCGGCCAGCATCGGCCGCACCACACTGGCACCGACCCTCAGCGTGCTGGCCAATGTGCAGGGACGCGATCTGGGTTTCGTCTACGACCGGCTTACCGCCATCACCGAAGAATTGAACGCCACGCTCAAGCCCGGCAACCGTATCGAGATCGCCGGCCAGGCGGGCGAAATGCAAAGCGCCTACGGCGAACTGGCCGCGGGACTGGTGATGTCGGCGATTCTGGTGTTCCTGGTGCTGGTGGTGAACTTCCAATCGTGGATCCTGCCGTTGGCGGCCATGTCCGGCCTGCCGATCGCGATCGCCGGTGCGGCGGTGGCGTTGTTCGTCACCGGCACGCCGCTGAGTGTGCCGGCGCTGATGGGCGTGATGATGGTGATCGGCGTGTCCACCGCCAACAGCGTGCTGGTCACCAGTTTCGTGCGCGACCTGATCGCCGCCGGCCACGACCGCGAAGCCGCCGCTTACGAAGCCGCCGCAGTGCGCCTGCGCCCGGTATTGATGACCGCCAGTGCGATGGTGCTGGGCATCGTGCCGATGGCGTTGGGACTGGGCGAAGGCGGCGAGCAGAACGCGCCGCTGGGCCGCGCGGTGATCGGCGGCCTGCTGTTCGGCACGCCGGCCACGTTGTTGCTGGTGCCTTCGATATTGGCTGTATTGGGTCGCCGCCAGAATCGCCGCATTTCCCAATCCGATTCCGAAACCACCGATGGCCAGCCTGTCGGCTCAGGAGCTTCCTCATGAACACTACAAGCATGGCCCGAACGACAAAGGCCGCCTTCATCGGCGGCGCGTTGCTGGCGTTGCTGGCGGGTTGCAGCCGCAGTGCCGCCGAACAGTCGACTGCCGCCGCGTTGCCGCAAGTGTTGACCGCGCAGGCGCGCGCGGCGGAGCCGGATTATGCGCTGCGCCTGCCCGCACGCGCCGTCGCCGGTGAATCGGCGCAACTTTACCCACGGGCCACCGGCTTCATCAGCGAGCGGCGTGCGGATCTGGGCGATCGCGTGACCGCCGGGCAGGTGCTGGCGGTGATCTCCGCGCCGGAAGCCGACCAGGCCGTGCGTGAGGCGACCGCCGAAGTGGGCAGGCTGCGCGCCGACCTGCAACTGGCCAAGGTCAACTACGAACGCGCCGCGGTATTAGTGAAGTCGGGCGCCGTTTCGGCCGAGATGTACAGCGACCGCAGCGCCAACCGCGAGGCGGCCGAAGCCGCGTTGGCGGCAGCCCAGGCGCGCTTGTCCAGCGCGCGCGAACGTCAGGCCTTCCAAGTGGTGCGCGCGCCCTTCGCCGGAGTCGTGGCCGCGCGTAACGTGGAGCGCGGCGACCGGGTGATCGGCGACGCGTCAGCGGCCGCGCCCTTGTTCCGGATCAACGCGCTGGACCCGCTGCGGATACTGGTGGACATACCGCAAGGCGCCGTTCTGCAGGTACGCCCTGGCCTGAAGGCCGAGGTCGGCTTCCCCGAACTGGCCGGCGAACGCTTCCAGGCCGAAGTGGTGCGCGTCGCGCAAAGCATCTCCGAGGAAGCAGGCGGCATGCGGGCGGAATTGCGGCTGCCCAACCCGCAGGGCCGCATTCCGGCCGGCATGGTCGGTGAAGTGATCCTGCAGGTGCCGCGCGCCGCGCCAACGGTGGTGGTGCCGTTGTCGACGGTGATCGCGGGCGCGGGCGGCTCGCAGGTGGTGCGGCTGGGCGCGGGCTCGCGGCTGGAGTTCCGGCCGGTCAAGGTGGGCCGCAATCTGGGTTCGGAGATCGAAATACTCGACGGCATCGCCGCGGGCGACCAGGTGGTGCTGGCGCCCAACGCCTTGTTGCAGACAGGCGCCAAGGTAGTCGCCAAGCCGGCGCCCAAGGGCTGAGCGCTGGCCGCCGGGGCAGGGATTCGACACACTGCGGACATGGCGTCCGACGATCCGGCTTCCCCCCAACGCGTTTTGCTTCTGCACGGCATCTGGAATGCCAAGGTCTGGCTCGGTCCGTTGGCTGCGCGGCTGCGCACGGCTGGGTTCGGTGTCGAGATATTTGGGTATCCCAGCGTGTTCGGTGGGCCGGAAGTGGCGGTTCCGAGCCTGATCGCGCGATTGCGGGACAGCGAGCCGGTAGCGTTGCTGGGTCACAGCCTGGGCGGGTTGATCGCACTGGAAGCCCTGAATCGAGAGCCGAACCTGGCGGTGACGCGGGTGGTCTGCCTGGGCTCGCCCTTGCGCGGCAGCCATGCGGCCCGTGGACTGGCCGGACGGGTCTGGACTTCGCCGGCGTTGGGGCGCAGCGCCGGCCTGCTGCAGCGCGGATTCGAGCGATGGGAAGGCAAGCAGCAGGTGGGCATGGTCGCGGGCAATGTTCCGCATGGCCTGGGGCGCCACTTCGCACGTTTCGAGGGCGAATCGGACGGTACGGTTGCTCTCGAGGAAACCCGCCTTCCGGGGTTGGCCGACCACTGTGTGGTGGCTTCCAGCCATAGTGGCCTGGTGTTCTCGGGCGCCGCGGCCCTGCAGGCCGCTCATTTCTTGAATCACGGCCGTTTCGCACAACTGCCGTAGGAGCGGGCCCTGCCCGCGACGCTTTTCCAGCATTCCGCCGAAAGCGTCGCGGGCAGGGCCCGCTCCTACAGTGGGTGTGCGGCGCCGGTATAATTGGCGGCTTCGTCAACGCAACCGTCCGGAAGCACCTATGGGTCGTGGTCCCTCCATCGAAGGCCGCAAGAACGCCACCGACGCCAAGCGCGGCAAGATCTTCACCAAGATCATCCGCGAGATAGGCGTGGCCGCGCGCGCTGGCGGCGGCGACGCGGCCAACAACCCGCGCCTGCGCACGGCGGTGGATAAAGGCCTGTCGGCGAACATGTCCAAGGACGTGATCGAACGCGCCATCAAGAAAGCCACCGGTGAGTTGGAAGGCGTGGAGTTCGAAGAAATCAGATACGAAGGCTACGCGCCCGGCGGCGTGGCGGTGATCGTCGACTGCCTGACCGACAACCGCGTGCGCACCGTGGCCGAAGTGCGCCACGCCTTCGGCAAATGCGGCGGCAACATGGGCGCCGAAGGTTCGGTGGCTTTCATGTTCCGCAAGCTGGGCGTGCTGAGTTTCGCCGCCGGTGCCGACGAAGATGCGGTCACCGAGGCGGCCATCGAAGCCGGCGCCGACGATGTGGTGGTGTATCCGGAAGACGGCGCCATCGACGTGCTGACTTCGCCCGATGCCTTTCTGGCGGTGAAAGAAGCGATGGAAACCGCGGGTATGGCCCCGGGCCATGCCGAGATCACCATGCGCGCAGACAACGACATCGCCGTGGACGCCGAAACCGCGCCGCAGGTGATCAAGCTGCTGGACATGCTGGAAGACCTGGACGACGTGCAGGCTGTCTATTCCAACGCCGATCTGGGTCAGGACGCTTACGCGTAGACTGGCGCTGTGACCCGCATCCCCGGCACCCTTCGGCTTCGGCCGCTTCGCGTCCTGCGTTCAGTGCGTTCGGAAAGCCGACACCCGGGAACTGCGTCGTGACCCGGATATTGGGCATCGATCCGGGTTCGCAGCGCACCGGCGTCGGCATCATCGATGTCGATGCGGCGGGCAAGACCACCCACGTCTATCACGCGCCGCTGCTGTTGCTGGGCGAGGGCGATTTCGCCCAGCGGCTCAAGCGCCTGCTGTTGGGGCTGGCGGAAGTGATGGAAACCTACCGGCCCGACGAAGTCGCCATCGAACAGGTATTCATGGCGCGCAACCCCGATTCGGCGTTGAAGCTGGGCCATGCGCGCGGTGCGGCGATCTGCGCGGTCGTGCTGCGCGACCTGCCCGTGCACGAGTACGCAGCCAAGGAAGTGAAGCTGGCGGTAGTGGGCAAGGGCAGTGCGGACAAGGTGCAGATCCAGCACATGGTCGGCATCATGCTCAACCTCAAGGGCAAGCTGCAGGCCGACGCGGCCGATGCGCTGGCCGTGGCCATCACGCACGCGCACGTGCGCGCGACGGCGAATAGACTTGGCGTCAATGTTCGCGAAGCCTGGGGAAGGAAATGAGTTCCGGATTGATCGGGCGCGCAGCAATCGCAGTCGACGATGTTGCTCGGTTTCTCCCCCCTTTGAAAAAGGGGGGCGGGGGGGATTTGCTCTTGGCGCGAAAAGCAAATCCCCCTCGATCCCCCTTTTTCAAAGGGGGAAGACAAGCGGGCCTTCGCATAGACAAAGAATTCTGTGCTTCCGCCCGGCCAAAGCAAGCGCACAAAGGAATATCAGCATGATCGGACGTCTGCGCGGCATCCTGGCCTACAAACAACCGCCGTGGCTGGTAATCGATGTGGGCGGCGTGGGCTATGAGCTGGAAGCGCCGATGAGCACCTTCTACGACCTGCCCGATGTAGGCCGCGAAGTGATTCTGTTCACTCACCATGCGCAGCGCGAGGACAGTGTGTCGCTGTACGGTTTCCTGCGCGAGAGCGAACGCCGGCTGTTCCGAGATGTGCAGAAAGTAAGCGGCATCGGCGCCAAGATAGCGCTGGCGGTGCTTTCCGGAGTATCGGTGGACGAGTTCGCGCGCCAGGTGCAAACCGGCGACGTGGCTGCGTTGACGCGTATCCCGGGGATCGGCAAGAAGACCGCCGAACGCATGGTGGTGGAATTGCGCGACCGCGTGGTCGATCTGGGCAGCAACCCGCTGGGATCGCCCAGCCTTCCCAACGATCCGCAATCCGAAGCCACCATCGCCCTGCAGCAGCTGGGCTACAAGCCGGCCGAAGCGGTGCGCATGGCGCGCGAGGCCGTCGCGCCGGGCGACGATGCCGCCATGATCATCCGCAAGGCCCTGCAATCGGCGCTGCGCTGAAAAGCCCGTCCGGTTCTTAGAGTCCTTCCTCACATTTACCGCGCTACGCTTAGGCAGCCATGTCAGCTACTTCTTCTCCACAGGCGCCGGCCGGTCATCCCGGCGAACACGGCCATGGCAAGGCAGGCCTCGCCGCGCTGGTGGCCGGCGCGGTCGGCGTCGTCTTCGGCGACATCGGCACCAGCCCGCTGTATACGATCAAGGAAATGTTCCATCCGCACTTCGGCCTGAAGCCGGATGCGGGCACGGTGCTGGGCCTGCTGTCGCTGGGCTTCTGGTCCTTGATCCTGATCGTGACGCTGAAGTACGTGATCGTGATCATGCGCGCCGACAACGAAGGCGAGGGCGGCATCATGGCCCTGACCGCATTGGCCCAGCGCAGCCTGAAGAAGGGCTCGCGCGGCAGCTATGCGGTGGGCATCCTGGGCATCTTCGGCGCCTCGCTGTTCTTCGGCGACGGCATGATCACTCCGCCCATCACCGTGCTGGGCGCGGTGGAAGGCCTGAGCGTCATTTCCTCGGGACTGACCCGCTGGGTGGTGCCGATAAGCCTGGTGATCCTGGTCGGACTGTTCGCCTTCCAGCGTTTCGGCACGGCCAAAGTGGGCAAGATCTTCGGGCCGGTGATGATCACCTGGTTCGTGGTGCTGGCGGTGATCGGTGTCCATAACATCAGCGGTTTCCCCAGCGTATTGCGCGCACTCAACCCGTATTGGGCATGGGAATTCTTCGTCACCCACGACTGGCATGCGCTTTTCATCCTGGGCGCCGTGGTACTGACCGTGACCGGCGGCGAGGCGCTGTACGCCGACATGGGCCATTTCGGCAAAAAACCCATCCGCTGGGCCTGGTTCGGCTTCGTGCTGCCGGCGCTGGTACTGAATTATTTCGGCCAGGGCGCGGTGCTGCTGGAGCATCCGGAAGCGGTGGAGAGTCCGTTCTTCATGTCGATGCCCGACTGGGCGCAGATACCGATGACGGTGCTGGCCACGGTGGCGGCGGCTATCGCCTCGCAGGCGGTGATCACCGGCGCGTTCTCGGTCACCCGCCAGGCCATCCAGCTGGGCTATTTGCCGCGCTTGGCCATCAAGTACACCTCCAAGGACACGTTCGGCCAGATCTACGTGCCGTCGATCAACCTGATGCTGCTATTGGCGGTGATCGTGCTGGTGCTGGTGTTCCGCAGCTCCACGGCGCTGGCGACGGCCTACGGGCTGTCGGTCACCGGCACCATGCTGATCGACACCCTGCTGCTGGCGGTCGTCGCGTATACGCGCTGGCCCGATTCGCGCAAGTGGGTGTTGCCGCTGTGCGCGCTGTTCCTGTTGATCGACATCGCCTTCCTGGTGGCCAACGGCGCCAAGTTGTTCAGCGGTATCGGCGCCTGGGTGCCGTTGTTCATCGGCATCGTGGCATTCCTGTTGATGCGTACGTGGCGCCGCGGACGCGAGTTGTTGCATGCCGAAGTGCAGAAGGAAGGCATCAAGCTGGACAGCTTCCTGCCGGGCCTGATGCTGGCCCCGCCGACCCGGGTGCCCGGCACGGCGATCTTCATGACCGCCGACCAGGGCGTGGTGCCGCATGCGCTGCTGCATAACCTCAAGCACAACAAGGTGCTGCACGAGCGCAATGTGTTCCTGACCGTTGAAACGCTCAACGTACCGCACGCACCCAAGGAAAAGCGCCTGAAGATGTACGCCATCGGCGACGATTTCTACCGCGTGATCATCAGCTACGGTTTCACCGAGACGCCGGACGTGCCGCAATCGCTGATGGGCTCCTGCGACAAGGGCGGAATCTATTTCGACCCGATGGAAACCACATATTTCGCCAGCCGCGAGACCATCGTCGCCAGCGCCCACCGCGGCATGCCGGTCTGGCGCGACAAGCTGTTCGCGGTCATGCATCGCAATGCGGCGCCGGCTACGGGGTTCTTTCGGATTCCGGGCAACCGGCTGGTGGAGCTGGGTGCGCAGGTGGAGATCTGAGGCTTGTGCTTTGCCCCCTTTGGAAAAGGGGGCTACGGGGGATTTGCTCTTGATCTTGATCTTGTTCCCGCGCCAAGAGCAAATCCCCCTCAATCCCCCTTTTTCAAAGGGGGAGGTCTTCCATCCCGCATAATGGTCCCATGACCGAAGACCGCATCCTCACCGCCGCGGCCACCCGCGAAGACGACGCCCTGGAAGCCAGCATCCGTCCGCGCAAGCTGGACGAATACCTGGGCCAGAAACCTGTCCGCGACCAGCTTTCGATCTACATCGAGGCCGCCAAGGGCCGTGGCGAGGCCATGGACCACGTGCTGATCTTCGGGCCGCCCGGCCTGGGCAAGACCACGCTCAGCCATGTCATCGCCAACGAACTGGGCGTCAACCTGCGCGTCACTTCCGGCCCGGTAATCGAGAAAGCCGGCGACCTGGCCGCGCTGCTGACCAACCTGCAACCGCACGATGTGCTCTTCATCGACGAGATCCACCGTCTTTCGCCGGTGGTGGAAGAAGTGCTGTATCCGGCGATGGAGGATTTCCAGATCGACATCATGATCGGCGATGGCCCGGCCGCCCGTTCGATCAAGCTGGACCTGCCGCCGTTCACCCTGATCGGCGCCACCACCCGCGCCGGCTTGCTCACCGCGCCGCTGCGCGACCGTTTCGGCATCGTGCAAAGGCTGGAGTTCTACACCGTGCCCGAACTGACCCAGATCGTGCGCCGCTCGGCGAAGATCATGAACATCGATTGCGTGGCCGAGGGCGCGGCGGAGATCGCCAACCGCTCACGCGGCACTCCGCGCATCGCCAACCGGCTGTTGCGCCGCGTGCGCGACTACGCGCAGGTGCGGGCCCAGGGCCACATCGACCACGAAGTAGCCAAGGCTGCGATGGTGATGTTGAACGTGGACCCGGAAGGCTTCGACGAACTCGACCGCCGCCTGCTGCGCCTGATCATCGAGAACTTCGACGGCGGCCCGGTAGGGGTGGAATCCGTGGCCGCGGCACTGTCGGAAGAACGCGGCACGCTGGAGGATGTGATTGAGCCCTTTCTGATCCAGCAGGGCTTCCTGGTGCGTACCGCACGTGGCCGTATGGCTACCGCAAAAGCCTACCGCCACCTGGGTTTGAAGCCTCTCAAGCCGGTCGCGGACCTGTTCGTGGAGAACGACGATGTGGGCTGAGCAGCAGGCCGATGGCCTGCGGTTCAGTTGGCCGACACGCGTGTATTGGGAAGATACCGACGCAGGTGGCGTGGTCTACCACGCGCAATATGTGGCTTTCCTGGAACGCGCACGCACCGAATGGCTGCGGCATCGCGGTCACGGACAGGAACAATTGCGTCACGACCATGACCTGGTCTTCGCGGTACGCGCGATGCAGTTGGAGTTCCTGCGCCCGGCGCGGCTGGACGACCTGCTGACCGTCACCGTGGAAATCCGCGCTTGCAAGCGTGCCAGTGTGGTGTTCGCGCAATCCATCCTGCGCGGAGACGAGGTGCTGCTGACCGCCGAGGTGCGCGTCGCCGTGCTGACCGCCAGCGGTTTCAGACCCAAAGCCGCGCCTGATGCGTTGTACGAAGAGTTCAAGGCGCTGGAAGTGCCGCAACCGTGACTTGCCCCCGCTAGCCCCACCCGAATCGGAAATTGAGGAAATACCGGATGATCGCACTGCTCCTGGCCCTGCAGGACACCGTGGTTGAAGCCCTGCCCGAAGACGTCGCCAGCGCCGCCGCGCAAGCCACCGCCGAGACCGCCCACAGCAGCATCAACTACTTCGACCTGATGCTCAAAGCCAGCCTGCCGGTGAAGCTGATCGTGCTGCTGCTGCTGGCCGGCTCGCTGATCAGCTGGGTCATCATCTTCCGCAAGGCGCGCATTTTCAGCCGCGCCAACCGAGACGCGGACGAATTCGAAGGCCGGTTCTGGTCCGGTGCCGACCTCAACAAGCTGTATTCGGCCGCGGTCGACCGCAACCGCGTGGTGAGCGGATTGGAGGCGGTGTTCGAAGCCGGTTTCCGCGAATTCGCCCGTCTGCGCGACAAGCGCAAGCTCGACAACCGCGCGCAGCTGGAAGGCGCGCAGGGCGCCATGCGCGTGGCCTACACGCGCGAGATCGACAAACTGGAACGCAATCTTGAGCTGTTGGCCAACATCGGCTCCACCGCCCCGTACGTGGGCCTGGTCGGCACCGTGTTCGGCATCATGGTGACCATGCACGACATGCTCAACAGCGGCGAGCAGGCCGGCATCGCGGCGGTGGCGCCGGGCATTTCCGAAGCCCTGTTCGCCACCGCCATCGGCCTGTTCGTGGCCATTCCCGCGGTGTGGGCCTACAACCGCTACACCACCCGGGTGGAACGCCTTTCGGTACGGTACGAATCCTTCGCCGAGGAATTCAGTTCCATCCTGCAACGCCAAACCCCATCCGACGAATAAGCGGAGACCGCCATGGCCACCGCCATCTTCCGTCGCAAGCGCCGCAAGCTGAAATCCGAGATCAACGTCGTGCCCTACATCGACGTGATGCTGGTGCTGCTGATCATCTTCATGGTCACCGCGCCGTTGCTCACGCTCAGCGTGGATGTGACCTTGCCCAAAGCCAACGCCAAGGCGGTGGACAGCAAAGAAGATCCCATCGTCGTGGTCGCTTATCCGGACGGCCGCATGGGCCTGAAGCTGCCCGACGCGGACATAGAAGTGCTGGATACGGCCGCCTTCGAGGCCAAGCTGGCGCCCATCGTCGCTCAGCAAGGAGGCGAGATGCGGGTGATGGTCGCTGCCGAAGGCAAGGCTCCCTATCAGGTCGTGCTGACCGCGATGGATGTGCTGAAGAAAGCGAAAGTGAAGAACGTCAGCCTGTTGACCGAATCCGGTAATGCACGCTGACGTTGCCCCACGCGGTGCTGTCCTGCCGGACGACGGTTACGGAAAGGCCATCACCTATGCGATCGGTCTGCATCTGTTGCTGGCCGCGTTGTTGTGGTTGTCGTCCTGGCTGACCTGGGATCACGATTCGGCCTCCGCAGCGGGACTGCCGGTGATGGATGCTTCCCTGGACGCTTCGGCCGCCGATATCCGCGCCGCCGAACGCGCCTTGCAGCATGTTCCCGAGCCCTTGCCGTTGCCTGTCGAGGAAACGGCCGAGGAAGAAACCGTGCCGCCGCCGCAGCCGATCGAGGAACCGCGCCCGCAGGATTCGCCCACCCCGCAGCAACAGGTCGCGCAAGAACGCATCCCCGTGCCCGACACGCAGGATCAGGACGAAGCCAGCCGCCTGGCCCTGTCGCAGGAAAAGGCGTTGCAAGAGCAGGAACAGAAGCGTCGCCAGGAACAGATCGACCTCACCGAGCAGAAGCGCGTGGAAGAAGCGCAGAAGCAGCAGCGCCTCGCCAAGCAGCAGGAAGAGGCGGACAAGCAGAAAAAGTTGGACGAGATCCGGCGCCTGCGCTCGCAAGCGGCTAAGGACGCGCAACTGGCCGAACAGAAACTGCGCCAACTGGCCGATGCGCGTGCGCGGCAGACCACATCGCCGGCTGCCGCCACCGGCACCAGCGCACCGGCCGGCAACAACGGCGTGGATGACGGGCTGTTGGCCAAATACATAGCGGCCATCCAGCAGCAGGTCAGTGGCCAATGGACCCGGCCGGAGTCGGTGCCCTTGGGCACCCGTTGCCGCGTCGTCATCAAGCAGCTGCCCGGCGGCAACGTGCTTAGCGCCGAGGTCCAGCCCGGCTGTGCCATGGATCAGGCCGGGCAGGACTCGCTGGAGCGGGCAGTCCTGAAGTCGCAGCCGTTGCCCTATCGGGGTTTCGAAAGCGTGTTCAACCGGACGCTGATCTTCAATTTCACGGCCCAGGACCGTTGATCACGCAGGCTTTCGTTCACGATTGCGAAAATATTCACGTTAAGCCTGTTATCCCTCTCCCACCCCAAACCTTGAAGTGCCCATGAAAAGATTGCCGCATTGGCTGGCCGTACTCGCCCTCGTTTTGTTGCCGTTCGCCGCTTCGGCGCAGCAACAGGGCCTGGAGATCGACATCGTCGGCGGCAACGCGTCGGCCCTGCCGATCGCCGTGGTGCCCATGCCCTACCAGGGCTCGGCCGCGGCGCCGGGGACCGATGTGGCCCAGGTGGTGCGTGCGGATCTGGAGCGTTCCGGCGCTTTCCGCGCCTTGCCCGAGGCCAGCATCGTCGAACGCCCCACTCGTGGCGGCGAAGTGCAGTACCCGACCTGGCGCGCGCTCAAGCAGGATTATCTGGTGGTCGGCCGCGTGGTCGATGCCGGCGCCGGCAGCTACCGGGTGGAGTACGAACTGTTCGACGTGGCCAAGCAGGAACGCATGCTGGGCCTGGCGCTGACCGCGCGTTCCAACGCCATGCGCGACGTCGCCCACCAGATGGCCGACGCCATCTACGAAAAAATCCTGGGCGTGCGCGGCGCGTTCTGGACCCGCATCGCCTACATCACCCAGACCGGCCTGGGCAAACAGGCGCGCTATGCGCTGATGGTGGCCGATTCGGACGGCTACAACCCGCAGACCGTGGTGCGTTCGGCCGAACCGCTGCTTTCTCCCTCGTGGAGCCCGGACGGTAGCCGTCTGGCTTATGTCAGCTTCGAGCGCGGCAATTCCTCCATCTACATCCAGAACATCTCCACCGGCGCGCGCGAGCTGGTGACCAGTTTCCGCGGCATCAACGGCGCGCCGACTTTCTCGCCCGACGGCCGCCGACTGGCGCTGACCCTGTCGCGCAGCGGCAATCCGGAGATCTACGTGATGGACCTGGGCAGCAAGCAGCTGACCCAGCTCACCAACCAGTTCGGCATCGATACCGAACCGACCTGGAGCGCGGACGGCAGCGCTATCTATTTCACTTCCGACCGTGGCGGCCGCCCGCAGATCTACCGGGTGGCTTCCAGCGGCGGTAGCGCCTCGCGCGTGACCTTCCAGGGCAACTACAACGCTACGGCCACCGTTTCCTACGACGGCAAGAAGATCGCCGTGGCTCAGGGCAGCGGCAACAACTACCGCATCGCGATGATGGACAGCAGCCTGGGTTCGCCGCGCTGGAGCACGCTGTCGCCGGGTTCGCTGGACGAATCGCCCAGCTTCGCGCCCAACGCCAGCATGGTGCTGTACGCCGCCCGCGAAGGCCGCCGCGGGGTGCTTTATGCCGTATCGGCCGATGCCCGTGTGCGTCAACGGCTGGTCCTGGCCGATGGCGATGTGCGCGAGCCGGCGTGGTCCCCGTACCGCTCGCCCCGCTGATCACCCCCGTTGAAACCGTTTGCGCTGTTAATATTACGGACCCAGTTTTCCACCCCGCGCCAAGCACGAGGAACCCCCGATGAATAACACCGCCCGCGTTTTAATGATCTCCCTGCTTTCCGTTGCAGTCCTGGCCGGCTGCAAAAAGACCGTGAAGCCGACCGAGCCGCCGCCGACCGACACCACCGGCAGCACCGGCACGGTAGTGGACAACACCACCGCTGCAGGCGCTTACGGCCCGAACGACCTGGATACCGATGCCTGTCTGCGCCAGCGCGTGGTCTACTTCGATCTGGATCAGGATGCCCTGAAGCCCGAGTTCCAGGCCATCGTGGGCTGCCACGCCAAGTACCTGCGCGACCGTCCGTCCTCGCGCATGAACCTGGAAGGCAACGCCGATGAACGCGGCAGCCGCGAATACAACCTGGGTCTGGGCGAACGCCGCGGCAACGCTGTGTCCTCGGCCATCCAGGCGCAGGGCGGTTCCGGCAGCCAGATCTCGGTGGTCAGCTACGGTGAAGAGCGTCCGGTCTGCACCGAGTCCAACGAAGATTGCTGGGCCCGCAACCGTCGCGTCGAAATCATCTACACCGCCAAGTAAGCGCAAGACGGAAACAAGCAAGTGAAGCGACTCCTGATCGGTACGATCATCGCGGCGGCCCTGGTGGCCGCCGCACCCGCTCATGCCCAGCGTCAGAGCCTGGCCGATCGTGTGGCTGCGTTGGAAACCCAGGCCGCCAACGATCGCGGCAACACCGATTTGTTGAACCAGATGACGCAGCTGCGCACAGAACTGCAGCAGATGCGCGCGCTGGTGGAGCAGTTGCAGAACGAGAACGAGCAGCTCAAGCAGACCGCCAAGGACCAATACCTGGATCTGGACGGCCGCTTGAACCGGATCGAAGGCGGAGCCGCTCCGGCGGTACCCGCGACAACACCGCCGGTCGCGCCTCCTCCGGCTAGCGGCGCAGCCGCGCCGGCCGCCGCCGAACGTGCGCCGTCGGTGCATGGCGATGTCGGAGCGATGGCCCAGTCCGGCGATGAGCGTGCGGCCTACAACGTCGCCTTCGATGCGCTGAAAGGCGGCAACTACGCCGATGCGGCGCAGTTGTTCCTCAGTTTCCTGGAGCTGTACCCGAACGGCGCCTACACCCCCAATGCGCTGTACTGGCTGGGCGAAAGCTATTACGTCACCCAGAACTACCAACTGGCCGCGCAACAGTTCCGCGCCCTGCTGGAGCGCTACCCGACCCACGACAAGGCTGCCGGCTCGCTGCTCAAGCTGGGCCTGTCCGAATACGGTCTGGGCAAGGTCGACGAAGCCGAGCGCACCTTGAACGATGTGGTCACCCGTTACCCCGGCAGCGATGTCGCCCGTACCGCCGACGACCGCCTGAAATCCATGCAGCTGGGCCGCAGCAGCATCCGCTAACGCACGTAGGAGCGCCCCATGGGCGCGAGCTTCCGGAGGACCCTCCAGAGCTCGCGCCCATGGGGCGCTCCTACATTCGCGCCGCCAACCGCATAATCGACCCATGAACGCCGCCGTCCCCAGCGATATCGTCCAGTCCTCCACGGACCGCTTGAAGATCACCGAGATCTTCCTGTCCCTGCAGGGTGAGGCCGCCACCGCGGGCTGGCCTACCGTATTCGTGCGCCTGACGGGCTGCCCATTGCGCTGCCAATATTGCGATACCGCCTATGCCTTCCACGGCGGCGATTGGTGGGACATCGCCGATATCTTGGCCGAAGTGGCCAAACACGGTGTGCGCCATGTCTGCGTCACCGGCGGCGAACCGCTTTCCCAGAAACGTTGCCTGATCCTGCTGCGCGCGCTTTGCGACGCGGGCTACGATGTGTCGCTGGAAACTTCCGGCGCCATCGATATCGCCGACGTCGACCCGCGTGTTTCCCGCGTGCTGGACATCAAGACCCCGGCCTCGGCCGAAGTCGCGCGCAATCGCTGGGAAAACCTGCCGCTGCTCACCGCGCGCGACCAGGTCAAGTTCGTGCTGTGCGGGCGCGGCGATTACGAATGGGCACGCGACATCGTTTCGGGGCACAAGCTGAGCCAGCGTTGCGACGTTCTGTTTTCTCCCAGCAAATCGGAGCTGTCCCCGCGCGATCTGGCCGACTGGATCGTCGCCGACCGTCTGCCGGTGCGCTTCCAGATGCAGCTGCACAAGCTGCTCTGGAACGACGAGCCAGGGCGCTGAGGCATGTGTAGGAGCTGCTGCGCAAGCTGCGACGGTGCGCTGCAACCTTCGATAAAATGTCCTTTACCCTTGAATTTACGGTCGCAGCTTACGCAGCTCCTACGACCCGCCCAACATTGGAAAACCCCATGAAAAATGCAGTCGTCCTGGTCTCCGGCGGCATGGATTCGGCCGTCGTCCTGGCCCTTGCGCGTGAGGAAGGTTTCTCCGCCTACGCGCTCAGCGTGAGCTACGGCCAGCGCCATACCTCCGAACTGCAGGCGGCCGATCGCGTCTCCCTGGCCCTGGGCGCTGCCGCACACAAGACCGTCAATGTCGATTTGCGCTCCATCGGTGGTTCGGCCCTGACCGATGCCGATATCGAAGTGCCCGAAGCGGGCGGGGCGGGCATTCCGGTGACCTACGTGCCGGCACGCAACACCATCATGCTGTCGGTGGCGCTGGGCTGGGCCGAAGTGCTGGGCGCCACCGATATCTTCTGCGGCGTCAATGCGGTGGATTATTCGGGCTATCCCGATTGCAGGCCCGAGTTCATCGCTGCCTTCGAGAAACTGGCCAATCTGGCCACCAAGGCCGGGGTGGAAGGCGCGGGCCTGCGCATTCGCGCGCCGCTGCTGAAGATGAGCAAGGCCGACATCGTGCGCGAAGGTCTGCGCCTGAACGTGGACTTCGCCCAGACCGTTTCCTGCTATCGCGCGGACGCCCAGGGCCATGCCTGCGGCCATTGCGACGCCTGCCGCCTGCGCGCCGCAGGCTTCGCCGACGCCGGCGTGCCGGACCCCACGCACTACGCCTGATTTCTCAGCGGGCGCCCGTTGCGCTAGAATGCGTTCCCCGGCGCAATGCCGGGGGTTTCATGTGGGCCGTTAGCTCAGTTGGTAGAGCAGAAGACTTTTAATCTTTTGGTCGATGGTTCGAATCCATCACGGCCCACCATCCAGTCTGGCACCCTGTTTTTCTCTCCGCGCTTCGCCAAAAACCCCTTTTGCGATCAAAGGGTTGGCGCTCCTGTATTGGTCGAAGAGAAACAATTGGCGGCACCTGCTGCGATCTTGCGTGCACTTTCCCCAGGCGTTTTTTTCCGTCGAAAATATTTTTTCACTTGTTTTCAGCTTCAAGCGCCAGTCCGTATGAGTGCGCCAACACCTCAACAGTGGGGTGCTGACACACGATGTAGCGGTTGTCGCCTGATCCTGCCCGGCGATACACTGCCGACGTCGGAAAAGGCAGACTTGGTTTGGTAAGCCCAAGTCCTTTCGGAAACGAAAGCTCTGATCTTTCGCCTCGTGCGCGATATCCCCACGACGAACAACGGACGCTCAGCAGCGTCCAGCGTTCGTCCGTGTGGTTGTCGCTTCGACAAGCCGCTCCGGTCGAACTTCGACAAGGAGTTTTTATGCGCCCCCCACACTCGTCCTCCTACGATGTCGTCATTGCTGGCGCAGGCCCCGTCGGCCTGTTCCTCGCCTGCGAACTGCGCTTGGCCGGCCTGTCCGTGCTGGTTCTTGAGCAAGCCCAGGAACCTTCGGCAGCCTTGAAACGGCTCCCATTTGGCCTGCGTGGCCTTTCTGCGCCGACCATTGAAGCGTTATACCGTCGTGGGTTGCTCAACGATGTTGTTGGTTCGAAATCCGGTAAGGATGGCCCGGTAAGTAGCCATGTTGCGGGCGCCGCCCATTGGAGCCGGCAAGCGCGCAAACCGGGCGGTCATTTCGCCGGCATCCAGTTTTTCCTCGACAGGATCGACAGCTCCAGGTGGCAGTACCATTTGCCAGGTCCCGGCGGGACCAGCATGCCGGTCGAAATGCAGCACCTGGAATCCGTACTGGCTGCTCGCGCATGTTCGATGGGCGCGGAAATCAGACGCGGCCTCGGCGTCAGTGGATTCGATCTGTCAGAAGACGGTGTAGCGGTTCACGCGCGCGACGAAACCTTCTGCGGAAGTTGGCTCGTCGGTTGCGATGGTGGGCGCAGCATCGTGCGCAAAACCGGCTGCTTTGACTTCGTCGGTACAGATCCTGAGTTCACCGGTTACTCCGTCCAAGTCGACCTTGCCGATCCGGGAAAGCTCGAGGTGGGCCGTCACTACACTTCGACCGGCATGTACACCTACCAGTCGCCGGGCACCATCGCGATGGTCGATTTCGACGGAGGTGCTTTCCACCGGACGCAGCCGATTGGCATTGAGCACGTCCAGGAGGTGTTGCGCCGTATCTCTGGCACTGACGTAACCGTGACTGGACTCCAGCTCGCCACGACGTGGACGGATCGCGCGTTTAACGCCACCACGTATCGTAAAGGGCGTGTACTGATTGCCGGAGACGCTGCGCATATCCATTCGCCCTTGGGTGGCCAGGGGCTCAACCTGGGGCTCGGCGACGCCATGAATCTGGGATGGAAGCTGGCTGCGACCATCCGTGGAGTTGCGCCCGCGGGCCTGCTCGATACGTATACAAGCGAACGGCATCCTGTCGGCGCGCAAATCCTCGACTGGTCGCGCGCTCAAGTCGCGCTGATGCGCCCCAGCCGCAGCTCGCGCGCGCTTGAGGCTATCATCCGCGACCTCATCGACACCGATGACGGCGCAACCTACTTCGCAAAGCGCGTCTGGGGCCTTTATCTTCGCTACGACCTGGGAAGCGACCATCCACTGGCGGGTCGCAGCTGTCCGGATTTCGAATTTGCCGATGGCACCCGGCTTGGCGAGTTCCTTGGCGCGGGCACCGGTCTGTTTCTCGACTTCGACGATAAGAAGCCGTTCAAGGCGCTCGCCAATCGTTGGCGTGGTCGAGTCGGGTATGTCGCGCAGGCCGCCAAGGATGAGTTGGGCCTGAGCGCGGTGCTGGTACGACCCGATGGATTCGTGGCCTGGGCCAGTGACGCCACTCCAGACATCGGCGAGGCCGCCCAGGCGCTGGCGCGCTGGTTCGGTGATTTCGGATGAATGCCGAAGATGCGCATGAGTCGGCCTTTGAGCGCACGGTCCCGCCTATCAGACAACAAGCTCGGCATGCTGGCTCTCAAGTCGGAGAAATGCGTGCCGACAGGGTGTGGATGCGCTATTGACGTCCGCTTTGAATCGGATCGATAGCGGACACATAAGGTGTGCACTTTGGGGCGATGGGGTCCGGTGCGCTGAGCCTGCCAAGACCCACAGGCGCACCAGACTCCAGCCGCCCAAATTGGCGCGGCAATTCTTTCTGATCAAAAGTTGACGTCCAAAGTGGATCAGCGGTCCTCAAACCTCGAGAGAGCGATTTCCCTTCAGGGTTTTACTCCCGAGTTTGAAGTCGAGCTTGTCTTTCCGGACACGCGAATAGCAGTGCGTTTGAGATTCAGTGGGATTCAGTCGAATTTGACCAAGTCCTTGAAGATCAGCTGACCCCAGCTGTTTCCGCGCGCCTGCACAAGCAGTCCCCCTTCCGAAAGACCGCCAAGTTTGATCGGTGCGAAACCGAGGTTTTCCGCAAGCGCAGCAATCTCCGCCGCGGCGCCCTCATCGTCGCTCGCCAGGAACACGACTCTCCTGCCACCCTTCACGGCGGGATCCTGGCCAAGGACGGCTGCAGCCAAATGGTTGAAGCCCTTGACGAGCCTGCTGCCAGTGAAGGCTTGCGCCACAGCTTTGGAAGAAGGTTCTCCTCCCAGCTTCTCAGGCGGCACCCCGTAGGCGTTGGTGACATCGACGATGGTCTTCCCTTTCCAGGAGGACAGCGCCTTGGCGACATCCGCGTGCGACTCGAAACGGACCGCCAAAAAGAGGATGTCCGCCTTGACGGCGTCCGCCAGCGTTTTGGGGATGATCGTCGGCCCGATCGCGGCCGCTTCGGCTGCGAAACTTTCCGGGTCGCGCGTGGTTGCCACGGACGCTTCGATGCCGTTGCGGGCAAACGCCCTGGCAAGCGCCTGGCCGATGTTGCCGAAGCCAATAATTGCGTAGCTCATATATATTCTCCTTTCGGTTTATCACGCCCTATGGGCTCCGAATGTCGAATGGAGCGACCGGCCGGGCGTAGCGCGTCAGAGTTGCGCCAGGCCGCCGTCGACGGCGATCTCGCTGGCGGTCATGAAGCTGCTGTCCGACGAGGCGAGAAAGGCGGCCACTGCCCCGATCTCGGCCGGATCGGCCATGCGCTGGAGCGGAGTCATTGCGGCGAAGACCCTCTGGCCCTCCTCGCCTAGCGCTTCCTTCGCCAGTTCGGTCGCAGTCGCTCCAGGCGACAGCACGTTTACCCGGATGCCGGTGCCCTTCAAGTCCTCCGCCCAGGTTCGTGCGAGGTTGCGCACGGCCGCCTTGCTCGCACTGTAGGCGCTCATTGCCGGCGCGCCCGTGGTGCCGGCGCTTGATCCGGTCAGGATTATCGAACCGCCCGGGCCCATCAGCGGCACCGCCTTCTGGACCGTGAAGATCGTACCCTTCACATTGGTGTCGAAGGTTTCGTCAATGTGCTCGGCAGTGATCTCGCCTAGCCGAAGCTGGCTTCCCGCCCCGGCATTGGCGAGCACGATGTCGAGGGTTCCGCGCTCGGCCTTCACCGCCGCGTAGAGTCGGTCGAGATCGGCCTCATCCGAGACCGAGCCCGTCACCGCGCGGGCATTGGGCCCGAGGTCGGCGACAGCAACGTCGAGCGCTTCCTGGCGGCGGCCGAAGATGAAGACGAAAGCCCCCTCCTCGATAAAGCGCTTTGCAGCCGCACGGCCGATGCCGGTAGCGCCACCGGTGATCACGGCGGTCTTTCCATTCAGTCTGTTCATGTCATGCATCCTCAGTTGGAGTTGTACGGAAGCAAGGAACTGCTTGCTTGAGTACAAGGATGCGGGTCTGATAACCTAAGGACAAGTATGCACTTTTAGGTAAGTATCAAAAATGACGACGCCTTCTCATCCCACCTGCGGTACCAGCGGCTTCTCCTGCGGGCTCGACGCCACGCTCCGCATCATCTCGGGCAAGTGGAAACCGCTGATCCTGTTTTTCCTGCGCGACGGTCCGAGGCGCTACGGCGAGCTCAAGCGCTTGATCGAGGGCGTCAGCGACAAGGTGCTGATCCAGCATTTGAAGGATCTGGAGGCCGACCGCGTGCTGGCGCGGACCGACTACAAGGAGGTGCCGCCACGTGTTGACTACGCGCTGACCCCGCTCGGTCGCAGCCTGGCCGAAGCGATCGTCCCGCTGTGCACCTGGGGAACCGAGAACATGGCGGAAGTGGCAAGCATCTTCGCCAAGCGCGACACTCTGCCCTAGGGACATCACCAAGGCGCCAGTACGGGGCTTTGTCCGATTGTCGAGTGCGCTGCCCGATCTGGGAAGGACCTCCGACCCCAGGCGGACCCCGGACCCGATGTCCGTCGATCACTTCCAGGGCTGCCGACCACTCTTCACGCAGCCCAAACGAGGGGGACACCCTAATGTGAACGGCGCTAATCGCCCCCCGGAGTCCGCCCATGGGCCTTGCTCCCGCCAGCACTCGGCCCGGCCGCTCATCGAGTTGCGCCGTCATGGGCGCGCACGCGCAGGTTCCCCATCGTGATTCCGCCGGCTATCGACAGCCGTTCGATGAATGCTGACGAATCCACGAACCCGGAGGCCCGGATAGCCGAGCTGACCCAGGAGAATGCGTGCTTGCGGGAAGCGGTGAAAGCCCGCGATGCATTCCTTGCGATCGCCGCCCACGAATTGCGCAACCCGATGACTCCCATGATGGGGCGGGTTTCCATGCTGAAGCATGCTCTGGATAACCAGGAATTGTCTTCCGGGCAAACCATCAGGGCACTCGACAAGATCGAAGCGCTTATGGCCGCGTTCCTGAAGCGGGCGACGACTTTGCTTGATGTGTCGCGCATCAATTCGGACCATCTGTTTATCCACTGCGTGGCGTTGGACCTGTGCGGAGAACTTTCCGCCATCATCGCCACGATGCAGCCGACAGCCGATTACGCCGGATCGGAACTGGTGGTCGATATGCCGTTCACGAGGCTGATGGTGAACGCCGAACGAATGGCACTCGAACAGATCTTCGAAAACCTGATTTCCAATGCCATCAAATACGGAAACGGAAAGCCCGTGACTGTCCGGGTTGGCGTCAGCCCTTCCGCAGAAGAAGCAGTGGTCAGCGTAAGCGACCAGGGCGAAGGCATTTCGGCGGACAGCCAGTCCCGGATATTCGAAAGGTTCGAGCGAGCGGTCAGGCCCGGGAAGGACATCAGCGGCTTCGGAGTGGGTCTTTGGGTCACGAAGCAGCTTTGCGATGCCATGGGAGGGTCCATAGAAGTGCGCTCGGTGCCCGGCGAAGGGTCGACCTTCGATATCATGCTGCCCGTGCTTCCCGACCAGGAAATCGTATGAGCCCCCAGACTATCCCGCCGCCGGCCCTGGCAAGACTTCCAAGCGGCATTACCGGCTTGGACACCATCACCGGCGGGGGCTTCATTTTGGGCGGCCTGTATCTCATCCGCGGCGCGCCCGGTGCCGGCAAGACCATTCTTACGAACCAGGTATGTTTCCATAACGCTTCACAAGGCGGGAGCGCAATATTCGTCACGCTGCTGGCCGAAAACCACGCCCGCATGCTGGATAACCTGCGCGGGCTTTCCTTCTTCGATGAGACGCGCATACCGGATCAGATCACTTATCTCAGCGCGTACGCCGAAGTCCACGACGGCGGCTTGAGCGCGGTGGTGAAACTGGTACGGCGGGAAATCCAGCGCAGACGGGCAACGGTTCTGGTCATAGACGGTTTGGTAACGCCGCAAATCAGTGCGGGAAGCGAGCAGGCTTACAAACAATTCGTCCACGATCTGCAGGAGATCGCCCTGGCTACGAATTGCACGGTTTTCCTGACCACCAATGCCAACGAAGAAGTCACGCCAGAACAGACGATGGTGGACGGCATCGTTTTGCTGACCGACCGCACCTACGGCTGGCAGGCTGCGAGCGATCTGCAGATAAAGAAATTCCGCAGCAGCGCATTCCTGCGCGGGCGCCATTCCTACAAGATCACCGATGACGGCATTGGGGTGTTTCCACGCATCGAGGCGTTGTACGCATACCCGAGCGCGGGCGCCGAAACGGTAGTCGGCAGGATCTCCACGGGAGTGCAGTGCCTTGACTCGATGACGGGGGGCGGCCTTCCTGCCGCATCGACGACGATGGTCATGGGGCCGTCGGGCATAGGCAAAACGACTTTAGGTCTCCATTTCGTTTCCCGATCATCGCAAGAAGAACCTGGGCTGGTATTCAGTTTCTATGAAACGCCCGCAAGACTCCGCGCGAAGATCGCGCAGATCGAACCCGGGCTGCTGCCGCTGATCGAGAGCGGCGTCGTCGAGATGCTGTGGCAGACCCCTACCAGCGATTTGCTGGACGCTTATGGACACAGGCTATTGGAGGCGGTTCGCAGGCGGCAGGTAAAACGCCTTTTCATCGATGGGCTGACCGCTTTCCAGAAAGGCTCGGTCGATCCTGCGCGTATCGGGAACTTCTTCGCGGCGCTGACCAACGAATTGCGCGTGCTCGGAGTGACAACCGTCTACTCGCTCGAGTTGCCGGACATGTTGGATGCTCATCCGCGGGCGCCCGTTGACGACGCGTCGAATGTTGCCGAGAACATGATCCTGATGCGGTACGTCGAACGAAGAGCCCGGTTGCATCGCCTGATCTCGGTGTTGAAGATCCGGGATAGCGACTTCGATAGTTCGACTCACGAATTTTCCGTTATCCAGAGCGGCCTGGTAATCGACGAAACCAACGCGACAGCCGTCGATTTGTTGTGGGGCTCCTCCAGTGCTGCAGAACCGTCCCTGCAGCATGAGGGCTGAAAATGGCTACGGTGCTGATCGTAGAGGACGAAATCGGGATCGGCGCACTTCTCAAGGATGTGCTGCTCGACGAAGGGCATAGCGTTCTACTCGCCAGTAACGGACGGCAGGCGCTTGGACTTGTGGCCAAGGACAGGCCCGATCTGATTCTGACGGACTATATGATGCCGGTGATGGACGGCGCGGCCTTCATGAAGGAGCTGGCCGATGAACCTTCGCTCGCGGATATTCCGGTGCTGATCATGAGTTCCATGCCGGAAGAGATTATCGCGGAGCGTTGTCCCGGCTATGCGCAATTCATCCGCAAGCCCTTCAGCATCTTCGAAATCATCGACCTCGTTCAACGCCTTGCGCGCACTTCCGAGGGCGAAAGCGACGCCGTTCCATAGCCCCAAGCATTATCGTGCTTGCATTCGATACCCACTACCCAGGCCTTGTCAAAAACACGACGGAGCTTCCGTCCCGTTGAGTCGTCCATGCCGCTGTAAGCACCCCTGTTGCTTCGCCGGCGGAGACGGGTCAGCGCGGAGGCTGGATGGCGGGTGCATGCTGCGCCATCAGTTCGACGATCCAGTCGATGAACACGCGCAGCTTGCGGCTGACGTGCCGGCTGGGCGGAAAGGCCACGTACAGCGGCATCGGATCGAGTCGCCAGTCTTCGAACAACGGCAACAACTCGCCGCGTGCCAGCGGTGCGCGCGCCATGTACCGCGGCAGCCACAGCACGCCCAGCCCCGCCACACCGGCGGCCAGGTACGCATTGCCATCATCCACCGATAGTACGTGGCGTCCGTGCACGCGCAGTTGTTCATCGCCACGACGCATCGTGTGGGCCAGCGGTGCGCCGGTGCGCGAGCCGCGATAGCCGATGACGTGGTGGTGGCCATCTTCCAGCGCCTGCGGATGGGCCGGCGTGCCCGCGCGGGCCAAGTACTCCGGCGCCGCGTACATTCCCAGCGGCAAGTCCGCGACATGGCGGGCCCGCAGCGAAGTCTCGGTGAGTTCGCCGCCGCGGACCACGCAATCCACGTTTTCGTCGATCAGGTCCACCTTGCGATCGCTGGCTCCCAGGTCGAGCTGGATGTCGGGATAGCGCGCATGGAAGGTGGGCAGGGCAGGCACCAGCACCAGACTGGCCAGCGGCGCCGGTACGTCCACGCGCAATCGCCCGCGCGGAGCTTCGGAGGCGGCCGACAGACTGGTCTCGGCATCGTCCAGGTCGGCCAGCAGGCGCACGGCGCGCTCGTAGTAGGCGGCGCCATCGGCGGTGACGTTGACCTTGCGGGTAGTGCGATGGAGCAGCTTCACCCGAAGGTGCGTTTCCAACTGCTGCACCAGCTGCGTCACGCGTGTCTTGCTCGCTTGCAGGGTTTCGGCGGCCTTGGTGAAGCTGCCGGTTTCCGCCACGCGGACGAAGGCCTGCATCGCGTCGATACGGTCCATGTGGGCTCCAAGGGCCGGACGGGATTGTTTGGATTCTACAAACAATGATCGCCGGATCGCAGTGTTTATCCCGCTGGGGCGGCTGTCTAGAGTGATCGCCACGTACCGGGGCCGCCGCCCCGCAAGGAGATTCCCCCATGGCTACCCGTGATCCCGTTTTCCCCGCCGGTCGGCATGACCTCTACACGTCGCAGACCTATTCCGCAGCGATCAGATCGGATGATCTGCTGTTCGTGTCCGGCATGGTCGGAAGTCGCAGCGATGGCTCGCCCGAGCCGGACTTCGAGGCTCAGGTCCGTCTGGCATTCGCCAATCTCGAGGCCACACTGAAGGCAGGTGGCTGCGGGCTCGACGATATCGTCGATGTGACGACCTTTCATACCGACCCCGAAAATCAGTTCGGCACGATCATGACCGTTAAAAACGAAGTCTTTCCGGAAGTGCCTTACCCGAATTGGACGGCGATCGGCGTCAACTGGCTCGCCGGGTTCGACTTCGAAATCAAGGTCATCGCCCGTATTCCCAGCTGAATACCGCCAGGTTCAAGTTTTGGAATCGCGTGGGCACGCGGCATGCGGCCCGCGCGCGTCGGACGTCGCCGTGGCCGCCTACTTCAATGGCCGATAGCGGACAGGCAGAAGGCGCCGAGATTGGCGGGTACTCCGGACTGGATACGCCACCCTATCGCCAATGGATCACCACCCACCTTCGGGATAGACGTCCCGGCCGCGTAGAGATGTCCAACCTTGGACGTGCTTCAGAGTTCACGATCCCTTATCCCAATGCTCGATAGTTGGGGTTAAAGTAGAGCCATGTCGATCCGGGCAATACTTCTGCGGGTACTACTGAGCGTCGCCTTGGTGCTGAATGGCGCCACGGGAGCGGCCGCGGCCGTGCACATGCCCCACGACGATGGCCAGGCCCTTGCGACCTTGGCGGCTGAGACGCCCGAGTTTTCATCCGCCGACATGCCTTGCCACCAACAGGCAACCGAAGCCGAAGGCAAGGCTCCCTTGGCCGCAGACGATTCCGCGCCCTCTGGATCCGGGCATTCCACACCGGACTGCTGCAAATCCTCCAGTTGCAACTGCGACTGCGTGCAAGCCGCACAGGCGCCGCCTGCGTCGGGGTTCGTCCATATCCTGCTTGTCGACCACAGCCAGAGCGTTCGCCCGCTATTGTTGGGCCACCCATCGCCTGCGCTTCCGCATCTGAACCGACCTCCCATCGGCTAAGCATCTCTTAGGCGCCACAGGCGCCTGTCCTGGCTTGCGGCTCGCGGCGGATATCCGTGGCTGGCCCTTGTATGTTCCGCATGTGCGGATCTTTTCGAATGGAGTTTTTATGTCGTCCGACCTTATTGGTCCTGGCGGGCTTCGCGCGCCGTCCCGTCGCCGGTTCGTGCAAGGGCTGGCCGCTGGCGGCGCGGCCGCGGCGCTGGGTCTGTGGCCCAGGAACAGCTGGGCGCTGAAAGGCGCCGGCAACAACAATGTCCTTTCAGGCACCGAGTTCGACCTGAGCATCGGGGAAACGCCGATGAACTTCACCGGGCGCGCCCGCACGGCGATCACCGTCAACGGTTCGATTCCCGCGCCTTTGCTGCGTTGGCGCGAAGGCACCACCGTCAACCTGCGGGTGTCCAATGCCTTGCCGGCGGGTTCCCTCCACGGTCACGAGACTTCGATCCATTGGCACGGCATCCTGCTGCCGGCCAACATGGACGGCGTGCCGGGGCTCAGCTTCGCCGGCATCCATCGCGGCGAAACCTATGCGTACCGTTTCGATGTACGGCAAGGCGGCACCTACTGGTATCACAGCCATTCCTCATTCCAGGAACAGGCCGGCCTGTATGGCCCGTTGATCATCGACCCCATCGAACCGGAGCCTTTCGCCTTCGACCGCGACTACGTGGTGATGCTCACCGACTGGACCGACCTGGATCCAGCCGCGCTGTTCTCGCGCTTGAAGAAGATGTCCAGCTACGACAACTACAACAAGCGCACGGCAGGCGACTTCATAAGCGACGTGCGGCGAAGCGGTCTGGCCGCGACCGTGGACGATAGAAAGATGTGGGGCCAGATGCGGATGACCCCGACCGATCTATCCGACGTCGATGCGCACACTTATACCTACCTCATGAACGGCACCACCGCGCTCGGCAACTGGACCGGGTTGTTCCGTTCCGGGGAGAAAGTGCGGCTGCGTTTCATCAATGGTTCGGCGATGACCTATTTCGACGTGCGTATTCCCGGTTTGAAAATGACCGTGGTGGCCGCCGATGGCCAGTACGTCCATCCCGTTACCGTGGACGAGTTCCGGATCGCCGTCGCCGAGACCTTCGATGTGATCGTCGAACCCTCCGGACAGGACGCTTTCACGGTTTTCGCCCAGGATATGGGGCGTACCGGCTACGTCAGCGGCACGCTGGCCGTGCGCGAGGGGTTGCGAGCGCCCATTCCAGCGATTGATCCGCGCCCGTTGTTGACCATGGCCGATATGGGTCATGGCGGCATGGGGGCGTCCAAAGGAATGGAAGGCGGTTGCGGCGCCAGCATGGGCCACGACATGTCTTCCATGGCAGCAGCTTCCAGCGACGAACACACCGGGCATGACATGGCCGGCATGGATCATGGCGCTGAAACGATGCAGGCGCATCCACAGAGCGAAACCGGCAATCCGCTGGTCGATATGCAGACCATGGCTCCGGTTCCCAAGTTGGACGATCCGGGCATCGGATTGCGCGATAACGGCCGCAAGGTGCTCAGTTACTCGATGCTCAAGAGCGCATTCGAAGATCCCGACGGACGAGACCCTGGACGCGATGTCGAACTGCACCTGACCGGACACATGGAAAAATTCGCCTGGGGCTTCAACGGCCAGAAGTTTTCGGAAGTAGAGCCGTTGCGCCTGAACTACGGCGAGCGCCTGCGCATCGTACTGGTCAACGACACCATGATGACGCACCCGATCCATCTGCATGGCATGTGGAGCGACCTGGAGGACGAGCAAGGGAATTTCCTGGTCCGCAAGCACACCATCGACATGCCGCCAGGCAGCAAGCGCAGCTACCGGGTACGCGCCGACGCGTTGGGCAGCTGGGCCTATCACTGCCATCTGCTCTACCACATGGAAGCGGGAATGATGCGCACAGTGCGGGTGGAGGAATGATCGCCATGAACACGATGCGGGTTGTTTTTTCTTTGTGTCTGGTCGTCGGATTGTCGCTGAGACCGGATCGGCTTCTTGCGCAAGAGATGGATCATTCAAAAATGCAGATGCCGGCGCGTTCCGAACCTTCCGCGCCTCCCGCGGAAAAGATCGAAGCGCCTGAGGAGAAACCCGCTTCAGCCGACGCCCATGCGGGCCACGGCACCGCTGCGTCTACGGAGCCCATGGATCATTCGAAGATGGGACACGAAATGGACATGTCCGGCGATCCCGCGCCAATGGATCACGCAGCAATGAATCACGGCGAAGAATCTGCCGCACCGTTGCAACCGCGTACGCCGATACCCGTCGTTACCGACGCCGACCGGGTCGCCGCAACGCCGCCGGCAGGCGGCCATCCCGCGCACGACAACAGCATTCAGAACTATGTGCTGCTGGATCGTTTGGAAGGCTGGGACGCGGATCCGGGAACAGGTACTGCCTGGGAGATGCAGGGATGGTTGGGAACCGATGTCGACCGCCTCTGGCTGCGCAGCGAGGGCGAGCGGATCGATGGCCGGACCGAGAGTGCAGACCTGGAAGTTCTGTATGGCCGCAGCGTCGCCCGTTGGTGGGACGTGGTGGCCGGTGTCCGTCACGACTTCAATCCCGGCGGATCGCAGGATTTCGCAGCGATCGGAGTGATGGGGCTGGCGCCGTACCTGTTCGAAGTTCAAGCCACCGGCTACATCGGGCAATCGGGGCAGACCGCGGCGCGGATCGAAGTCGAGTACGAAATGCTGTTGACCAACCGGTTGATTCTGCAGCCCGTGATCGAGGCCGACTTCTATGGGCGCAACGACGAGCGTCGCGGTATCGGCTCAGGATTGAGTACTGCAGAAGCCGGTCTGCGCCTGCGCTACGAAATAACCCGCCAGTTCGCGCCGTACGTCGGCATCGTCCACGAGCGTGCTTTCGGCCGCACTGCCGATTTCCGCCGTGCAGAAGGCGAAGACGCCAGCGACACCCGCGTGGTCGCGGGTTTCCGCATCTGGTTCTGACAACAGGAATAAAGATCATGCCTATCGTCACACGCCGCTCGATGATTGCCATCATCGTACTGGCATTCTCGGCAATGCTGCTTTTCGGCCTTTTGGTGTGGTCAGGCATCTACAACGTAGCTGCCGATGATCCCCACATGAAGCCCACCTACAGCCTTCTGGAAACCATCCGCGAACGCTCTATTGCGGTGCGGGCAGAAAAATTGCAAGTGCCTGCGGATCTGAAAACCCCGGCGCGCATCGTGCAAGGGGCGGGCAACTACAGCGCTATGTGCACAGGCTGTCATTTGGCGCCAGGCATGGCGGGTACCGAACTCAGCAAAGGCTTGTATCCCGCGCCGCCGAACCTGACCAGGGCGGAAGTGGATGCCGCAGAAGCGTTCTGGGTCATCAAACACGGCATCAAGGCCTCGGGCATGCCTGCCTGGGGAAAGAGCATGGACGATGCCTATATCTGGAACATGGCCGCTTTCCTGCAGGAGCTCCCCAAACTTACGCCAGCGCAATACCGGGCAATGGTGGAAAGCAGTGGCGGTCACTCGCATGGTGGTGGAGAAACAAAGCCGCACGTGGCTCATGGAGACGTTGCGGAAGATCACGATGAGGAAGCCGATGGTCACGCCGAGAGAGAAGGCATGACGATGGATACTCCGCCGCCGCACGAACATCCGCCTGGCACGCCAGCGCACGAAGCTGCCCCAAAGACCGCGAAGCCTCCGGTCGACGAGCACGCCCACATGGCTATGCCGGAGTCGGCACCCGAGACGCATGAAGACGACGGCCACCAACACTGATTTCCCAGAGATGCATCGGATGAAACTACTCTCTTTACTTTTCGCACTGCCAACTGCCGCCGCGCTTTTGACGGCCTGCGCGCGCGGTCCTCAGGAACCGGTTGTTTCGATCGCGGTTGCGGAAACCGTTGCGCCCGTTTCCTCGCAGCGTCTGCCGCTGGCCGTGATTCACAAGAGTCCCAGCTGCGGATGCTGCGGCCTTTGGGTAGACCATCTGAAGAGCGCGGGCTTTCCGGTGGAAGTCCAGGACAGCGAGGACGTGGTGCCCATAAAGCACCGCTTGGGCGTGCCGTTCGGCAAAGGCTCCTGCCATACCGCCGAGATCGCGGGCTATTTCATCGAAGGGCATGTCCCGGTCGAGGACATCAAGCGCCTGCTGATTGAAAGACCCGCTGCGAAAGGACTGGTATTGCCGGGAATGCCGGCAGGCTCTCCAGGCATGGAGAGCCCGGATGGCTTCTCCCAACGCTTTACGGTCGAACTGGTGCAGGCGGATGGAACCACGGTCCCCTACAGCTCGCACTGACGGTGCGTACTGTCGGATCCGGCCTTGACTCTGGACCATGGTCCAAGGTGCAGACTGCCCGCTGATGCTCTTCGCGCCAGAAGGATTACGAGTCATGAAAATCGGTGAATTGGCCCAAAAGGCCCAAGTCAATATCGACACGGTGCGCTACTACGAACGGCAGGGTTTATTGCCTGCGCCGCAGCGCCTGCGCTCGGGCTATCGCCAGTATGAGTCGGGCGATGTCTCCCGCTTGCGCTTCGTGCGCCGGGCGAAGGCGCTTGGTTTCACCTTGCTGGAGATCCGTGATCTGCTGGAACTGTCGAGTCATCGCGACCAGGACATGGCCGGCATGAAGACCGCCGCCATGCAGAAGCTCGATGACGTCGAAGCGAAGTTGACGGAGCTCACACGCATTCGCGACGGCCTCAGGACCCTGGTCGCTTCCTGCCCGGGCCATGGGGTATTGGAGCAATGCCCCATCCTCAACGCGCTATCGGAGGGTCCGGCATGAACGCGCATGCCCATCACGGCCATGGCAAACCTTCGTCAGGCGCCAAGGGCGGTTCTTGCTGCTCGTCCGATACCAACCGCACATCGACCGGCGTGATCGATCCGGTATGCGGGATGAGTGTCGATCCGGCCGCCACTGCGCACCATGCCACGCATGAAGGCATCGAGTATCACTTCTGCTCGGCCCGTTGCCGCGAACGCTTCGTGGCCGACCCGGAGAAATATCTTTCCCCTGCATCGGCGGCCCCTGAAAAAACAAACCCGCCCGCCGGCACGATCTACACCTGTCCCATGCATCCCCAGATCCGCCAGCAAGGTCCGGGCACGTGCCCGATCTGCGGCATGGCGCTGGAGCCGGAAATGCCGAGTCTGGAAGACGAGGACAGCCCGGAGTTGAAAGACTTCACCCGGCGCTTCTGGTGGACGCTGCCGTTGACGGTGATCGTGCTCGCACTGGCCATGCTGGGGCATCGCATCGCCTTCCTGTCGACAGAGGCTCGCACATGGATCGAGCTGATGTTGAGCGCTCCCGTCGTTCTGTGGGCGGGGTGGCCGTTCTTCGAACGTTGCGTCCAGTCCATTGGCAACCGTAGTCCGAACATGTGGACGTTGATCGGCATCGGCGTAGCCGCCGCTTTCGGCTATAGCGTGGTCGCCACGCTCGCGCCGGGGCTGTTTCCCGATTCTTTCCGTGAGCACGGCCGGGTAGGCGTGTATTACGAGGCGGCAGCAGTGATCGTCTCGCTGACACTGCTGGGACAGTTGCTGGAACTCAAAGCGCGTTCGAAGACCTCGGCGGCCATCAAAGCGCTGTTGGGGCTGGCGCCGAAGACGGCAAGGCGCATCAACGATGCCGGCGTGGACGAAGACATTCCGTTGGACCACGTCCATACCGGCGATCGCCTGCGCGTGCGCCCAGGCGAAAAAATCCCGGTGGACGGTACCGTGCTGGAGGGGCGCAGCAGCATCGACGAATCGATGCTGACAGGCGAACCCATTCCCGTCGAAAAAGAGAAGGGCGACAAGGTCATCGGTGCGACCCTCAATGGCACGGGCAGCCTGGTCATGCGTGCCGATCAGGTGGGCGCGGCAACGGTGCTCTCGCAGATCGTGCAGCTCGTCGCCCAAGCGCAGCGGTCGCGCGCTCCCATGCAGCGCATGGCCGACAAGGTTGCCTTCTGGTTCGTACTCGCGGTGCTGGCCGCCGCCCTGCTGACCTTGCTTGGCTGGGGCTTGTTCGGTCCGGAACCTTCCTGGACTTACGCGGTGCTCAACGCCGTTTCGGTTCTGATCATCGCTTGTCCTTGCGCGCTGGGTCTGGCGACGCCCATGTCCATCATGGTGGCCACAGGACGCGCCGCGCACGCGGGCGTGCTGTTCCGCGATGCCGAAGCCTTGGAGCAGCTACGCAAGATCGATACATTGATCGTCGACAAGACCGGTACGCTCACCGAAGGTCGCCCGACCTTCCGCGAAATAATTCCGGCTGACGGCTTCGCGGCCGACCAGGTCCTGCGATGGGCCGCCAGTCTGGAGCAGGGAAGCGAGCATCCGCTGGCAGAAGCGATACTGGCCGAGGCCAGGCAGCGCCAACTCCAGGTCATCGCTCCCGAGCAGTTCGATTCGGTTACTGGACAGGGTGTGAGGGGCAAAGTCGACGGCCATGCGCTCGCTCTGGGCAATCAGGCCCTGATGGCCGATGTCGGCGCGGACATGGTTCCTGTAGCGGGCGCTGCGGAGCGCCTGCGCAAGCAGGGCGCCAGTGTCATGTTCCTGGCTGTCGATGGGCGTCTGGCGGGCGCCGTAGCTGTGGCCGACCGAATCAAGGACACCACCTTGCAGGCCCTCAATGCCCTGCGCGCAGACGGACTGCGGATTGTGATGGCGTCTGGCGATGCGCAAGCTACAGCGGAGGCCGTAGGCGAGACGCTCGGCATCGACGAGGTGCGTGGCCAGGTCCGGCCACAGGACAAAGTCGAACTCGTGCAGAGATTGAAGGCCGAAGGCAGGCGCGTCGCCATGGCGGGCGATGGGATAAACGATGCGCCCGCTCTGGCCGCGGCCGATGTGGGAATCGCCATGGGAACCGGCACCGACGTGGCCATGTCCAGCGCCCAGGTGACCCTGGTCAAAGGGGATCTGACGCGGATCGTACAAGCCCGCGCCATCTCCAATGAAACGGTCGCCAACATGAAACAGAACCTCGGCTTCGCGTTTCTTTACAACGCCTTGGGCGTCCCGATCGCCGCCGGAGTGCTCTATCCCGTATTCGGTTTGCTGCTCAGTCCAATGATCGCAGCTCTGGCGATGAGCCTGAGTTCGGTATCCGTCGTTACCAATGCATTGCGTCTGGGAAAGCTGTCTTCCACGAACCCGACCAGCGTTCCGCCGCCTGAGCCAGCCAAGGGCGCTTCCTGCCATTAACCCCAAGGAGTCACCGCATGAAATACGCGCGTTCCATTCTTCTGATTTCGTTGTCGTTCTCGATCGGCAGCGCAATCGCAGCCGATCCCGTGAAAACCGACAAGCCCGCCAGTACCCAGGCCATGGACCACGGAAAAATGGGGATGCCACATGGGCAGATGGACCACGGCCAGACGTCACCTGCAAAAGGCAACGCCGCCTTTATCGAGCTTGACGTGAACAAGGATGGGAAAATTTCAAAGGCAGAAATGGCCAAGCATCCCAAGGCGGCTCACTTCGCCATGCTCGATACAAACAAGGATGGCGCCCTCAGCCCCGCCGAGCTCGCAAAAGCCAGCGGTATGTAATCGTTCTTGAGAAGGCGTGAAATGTCTTTCACGCTCTCTCATTGCTCTGCCAGTCGACCTCACGCTCGCGTCACGAATCGAGGTGATCTATGGAAACGATGCACAAGGATCAACGCGGTAAGGAAGGGCACTACGGACGTCTGCTTTTGATGACGGCACTTTCATTCGTGGCGATGTATATCCTGATGTACGCCATGGTGGACCGCTTCTCCAACGTCTATGCCAATTTCAACCAGATTTACATGGCTGGCCTGATGGCTGCGCCCATGGTCATCATCGAAATGGTCCTCATGCGCAGCATGTACCCCAATGCCAAGCTCAATGTCGTGATCGTATTCGTCACGGTCCTGGTCATGGCGCTGTGCTGGTTGGCCATCCGCCAGCAAAGCGCGATCTCGGACAGTCAGTTCCTCAGGTCCATGATCCCGCACCATGCCGGCGCCGTATTGATGTGCGAGCAGAACAAGCTGGAGAGGCCGGAGCTTGTGCAGCTGTGCGGGAAAATCGTTTCATCTCAGCAGGCGGAAATTCTGCTCATGAAATCGGAATTGCAACATGGGGAATAGAGGAGATCAGGCGATGCCTCCAATCCTGCGGCGTCAAAGTGCGTTTTCCGAAGGCAGTTGCAGGAACGCATCGAGTCGCCCATCGGTTATCAGGCGCCCCATACTTTGCGTCTCGGATGCTGGATAACGGTCCTCCCATGGTGGATACCGCGGTGCGCCGGCGCAGCGGCCGACGTCCGCGTCTCCCTGGAGTTTCCTATGGGGCAGGCGAGCCGCCTACCTGGAACGAACCCACAAAGCGGTAACGCGAGGCGGGACAGGTAAGACGAATGTAGCTGGCCACGTGTCCGCGCGACCAGCTTCGCCGGGTCGGAACGAGAATGGGATCGCTTTCTGCGAATTCGAGTTGAGTGCCCACGCATCGCCGATGTTTCGAACCGAGAACAAGGCGAATTCCGCATTCGGCCTGGCGACGAGAGTACCCATTCCCTGGACTCTGGACAACACACCGGAGTCGTCGAGCTCGCGCAGTGCGCGATCGAACGTCACGCGTGAGACGCCGAACTTCTGAAGTCGTTCTCGCCGGATATGCGGCTTATCGGCGGCCAATCGCCATTGGTGATGCAACGAAGGATGTACTGCTTGAACTTGAGGTAATGCGCCTTGGGCGGGCCATTTTCTCAGCGCCGCATGTCTATACAACTGCTGTCAACGTCTTCGATGCTGTGGCGCACAAAAAATGTTGACAACGCTTTTAACCACATGTTATTGCTGTGATATAGACAGCCTGGCTTGCCTTCCGCTAATGCCTTCGATTCGCCTTCTACTGCGAATTTTCCTGATCGTCGTGCTCTGCGCCGACGCAACTACGGGCGCGTGGGCCGCGACGCGGATGGCAGTGAATCGAGCTTCGCAGGCGGACCATGCGAATGCCGGAGCGAAATCGAAATCGGATTGCGACACCAACGACAGCCACGACAAGACATCGGTTTCCGCACCGACCGCGCCCGCATCGGGTCAGGATCAGCACGAAGACTGCGATTGCGGCAGCGATGCCTCTTGCGCATGCGGCTGCATGCTCACGTTCCACCCCGGCCGTACCGCGCCGCTGTTCGCGGCTCAACATGCGCTGACGTCGGTTCACCCGGCGCAGCGGCTTTTGCCGGTCGTCCCCGCGCAAATATCCCGGCTGTTCCGACCTCCGATCCACTGAGCTTGTTCCATCGCCGCAAAGGCGATGTTTTTGCTGTCCTGTGTTCGTCTCCAGCTCTGCGAGCCTTCGGCGTCAGGACTCAACCTGAACAAGTCAAACCCAATCGGGGAGAGAACCCATGTCTTTCAAACGCAATCCGCTGGCGGCGGCCGTTGGCGTGCTGCTGTGCGCCGGTTTCGCCGGCTCGGCGCAGGCCCAGGAAACCACTTCCACGGAAGATGAAGCCAAGACCCTGGATACGGTCCAAGTCACCGGTAGCCACATCAAGCGGCTGCAGATTTCCGGCGTAGGCCCGGTAACGGTGGTCGATGCGGAGGCTATCGAACGTTCCGGCGCCACTTCGGTGGAAACTCTGTTGCAGCGGTTACCTGCATCGGCGGGTTTCGCCGGCAGTCAGACCAATGCCTACTGGGCGGAAAACGGCTACGGCACGACGCAGGTCAATCTGCGCGGGCTCGGTATCAACCGGACCTTGGTGCTGCTCAACGGTCGCCGCATGGTGAACGGCGGTACGGGCGCCAACAGTTCGGTCGACTTGAATGTCATTCCGGTAGCGCTGATCGAGCGCATCGAAGTGCTGAAGGACGGCGCTTCGGCCATCTATGGCGCAGACGCGGTCGCCGGCGTCGTCAACATCATCACCAAGAAGGGATTCGACGGGGCCGAGGCCAGCGTGCGCTACGGACAGACTTTCGAAGGCGATGGCGAAGAGAGCTCCTTCGACCTGGCCTGGGGAACGACCAGCGACCGCGGCTCGTTGATGGCGGGCCTCAGTTACTCCGAAGGCGGAACCGTCAACATGGCCTCGCGCGCGCCCTGCGGCCTCGGCGAAGTGAATGGAAGGCTGGAGTGCGTCGGCAGCTCGGCGACGATTGGCGGACGTGCGTTGCTGGCGGACGGCAGCCGCGTCAACTTCAATCAGGATCCCAATGGAGACGGCGATTTCTACGAACCGTACTCGGCTGCGAAACACAACTACAACGGCAACCCCTATCTTAATGCGGTCAACCCGATCAAGCGCTTGAGCTTCAGCCTGTTCGGCGATACCTCGCTCAGCGAAGACGTCAAGTTGTTCACCGAACTGATGTTCACCAACCGCCAATCCGATCAGCTGGCGACCCCTGGCAGCCTGGGCGTGTACCGTCCCATCAATATCGCAGCGGACCACCCGACCAACCCGACTGGACAGGATCTGCTGTTGCAGCGACGCCGCCTGCAAGAAGCCGGTCCGCGCGAGTTCTACCAGGAGACCGATACCTTCCGCGCGGTGATCGGGCTGGAGGGCCGATTCGGCGTGGGCTGGGATTGGTCGGCCGCCATCAATTGGGGGCGCAATACCGGTGTGGACGGTTCCACCAAGGTCGCCAATCTCGACAGGGTGGATCAGACTCTCGATACCGCGCTCTGCAGCAACGCCCCGGGAGCAGCCATTCCTTGTGCCGACTACCTGGGCTACGGAGACATCACGCAGGAGGTGCTGGACTACATCCTGTATACGACGCGCGACAATGGCGGCAACGATCAGAAGAGTTTCACCGCCAACCTAAGCGGCCAACTGTTCGAGCTGCCTGCCGGATGGGTCGGTTTCGCTTCGGGCGTTGAGGTTCGCAAAGAACGCGGCTGGCGCGATCCGGATCCGTTGACCGTGCTGGGAAGCGCAAATACCAATCAACAGGACCCGATTGCGGGCGAGTACACGGCCAAGGAAGTATTCGCCGAGTTCGCGGTGCCGTTGCTCCAGGACAGCGTCATCGCCGAGTCGTTGACCTTGAATGCGGCTGTGCGCTATTCGGACTACGACCTGTTCGGTGAGGACATCAATTACAAAGTCGGTCTCGACTGGCAGGTGGTTCCATCGCTGAAAGTGCGCGCGAACTACGCCACCGCTTTCCGCATCCCGAACATCCCGGAACTGTTCGGAGGCATCGCCGAAGGCAACCTCACCACTACCGACCCCTGCAGCGGCTGGAGTGCTCTGCCGACCGACTCGGTGGTGCGGCAGAATTGTCAGGCTTATGGCGTACCGGCCGGTTACGTACAGCCAGGCAATACCATCCTCACCACCGCCGGCGGCAATCCGGAGCTTGAGCCGGAGGACGCCAATTCCTTCACGGTAGGCGCGGTATGGACGCCAGGATTCGTGCCGGGCCTTACGCTGACGGTGGATTACTTCGACATCAAGATCGAAAACGCCATCCAGCGCATCGACGGTTCGACCAAGCTGGCCATCTGCTACAACACGCCGGGCCTGGCCCATCCGTTCTGCGACGCCTCCAACTTCACCAGGAATCCGGTTACCGGCGAAGTGGATTTCCTTTCGTCCCAGCCGGTCAACGCCGCCGATGAACGCGTCACCGGCATCGATCTTGGCGGGCTGTACGAGTTCGAAGTCGCGGACTTCGGGACGACCGTATCGCTGGATGTTTCCTATCTGGATCGCTATGACGTGCGGCCATTCCCCGGGGCGGACGTGATCGAGTACGCAGGCAAGATCACGGGCGGACGGGGGAGCTACGCGAAGTGGCGCGCGTATACGTCGCTGACGATGAAGCGGGAAGCCTGGTCGGGTTCCTACAGCATGCAGTACATCGGCTCGGCCGACGACATCAATGCTGCGCCGGGCGATATCGGCGACCACGCGCCTAGCGTGACGTACCACAACGTGCAACTCAAATATTCGCCCGCCAAGTCGTTCGATGTCGCTTTGGGAATCGATAATCTCTACGACAAGAGAGCCCCGTTCATCCAAAGCTATACCGACGCCAATACGGACACGATGACGTACGACCTGCTGGGTCGTCGCTGGTACGCCCGCGTCGGCTATCACTGGTAAGCAAGGTCCGCCCCGCCGGTCGAATCCGGCGGGGTGGGGAAGAGGCGGCGGCAAATCCGGCTAGGAACAATTCAATGAAACCCGCATTCTGGGCGCGTCGCGCCCACAAATGGATCGGCCTGATCATCGGCGTACAGGCGCTGCTGTGGATGATCAGTGGCGTCTATATGACGGTCATATCGCTGGACATCATTCACGGCGATCATTTGGCGCACACGCACAGCGAACCGCTGGATCCGGGCGCATCGCGTCTGGGGCAGGCCGAACTGGCGGTCAGATATCCCGGCATCACGTCCCTGCGAATCAAACGGTTGCTGGAGAGAGAAGTCTATGAAGTGCGTCGGGGCGAGAAGACTTTACTTATAGACGCGGCAAGCGGGGAGAAAATTTCCCCGCTAAAAGAAGCGACAGCCCTCGCGCTGGCGAAAACGACTTATCAGGGCGACGCCAAGGTGGACAGGGCGGAGTGGGTGACCCAGGCCCCGCAAGAAGTGGCGACCCGGCCCGTGCCCATGTGGGCGGTGCACTTCGCTGACCGCGGGCGCACCACGCTCTATTTTTCTCCCGATACCGGAGAACTGTTGGCCCGTCGGCATAGCCTCTGGCGCTGGTTCGATTTTCTTTGGATGTTCCACATCATGGATTATGAGGACCGCAGCGATGTCAACAACACCTTGCTGCGTGTAGCGGCGGCGACCGGTTTGGTATTCGCGCTGTGCGGAATCTGGCTGCTGTTCTACAGCTTCCAGCGGAGGGCCAGGCAGTGACGCCCTGGATGCGAAAGATCCATAAGTGGGTGGGGCTCCTGATCGGCCTGCAGTTCGTGCTGTGGTTGTCCAGCGGTCTGGTGATGAGCTTGCTCGACCACGACCGGGTGCAAGGCCACAGATACCGCGCCCATTCGGACGAGCAGCGTCCCTGGCCCAGCGAGGCGTTGTCGGTGAGCGCCGTTCTTGTGGACGGTCGGGGCCAGGCGCAGCGCGTCTCTTCCGCCTGGCTGCTGGAACGTCCCGTGTACCAGGCGTACGACGGTCGAAAGACCCGGCTGTCCGACGCGCTGACCGGGGCGGCCATCGACATCGACGCTACACTCGCTTCGCGATTGGCCAAAGCTTCCTATACCGGCCCCGGTAAAGGACAACCGCCCCGATTGCTCGAGCGGACGATGGAAGTCCGCGGCCATGAAGGCCGGCTATGGCGGGTGGATTTCCGGGACGCGGAAGACACTACCGTCTACCTGTCCGCAGAGACGGGAGAAGTGCTTGAACACCGCAATCGCACATGGCGATTGTTCGATGTGTTCTGGATGCTCCACATCATGGACTACACCGGTCGGAAAAACTTCAACAATCCGCTGGTGATAACCGCGGCTATCGGAGGATTATGGTTGGCGTTGACCGGAATCTGGCTCCTCGTCACCAGTTTCCGCATCAACGAATTCATACCTGGGCGATGGAGAGGTACCCGGGAGTTGGCGGTGTTCTCCCCGGACGGATCTGCACTACGCACGCTGGACGCCCCGGCGGGCGACACCGTATTCGTCGCGCTTGCCCGCAACGGACTGCAATTGCCGTCCAATTGCGGAGGAGGGCAGAGCTGCGGACTGTGCGAGGTCCGTTTCAGAGGCAAGGCACCGGCCCCGACCAGCGCCGACCGCGAGCACCTGTCGGAAAGCAAGGTGAAAATGGGTTACCGGTTGGCCTGCAATCTGGTCGTGGACCAGGATCTGCAGGTGGAAGTCATCGGAGGCGCCGGTCTTTGGACGGAGCATGAAGCTACCGTCGAGAGCGCAGTGGCGATAACTCCTTTCTTGCGCGAGATCGTGCTCAAGCCGGATGCCGCTCCGGGTTCCTACTATCAGCCGGGGGCTTACCTACAGATCCATATCCCGGACTATTCGATGGCGCGGCAGAACATCGTGCATCCCGAGCACCATAAGGGCGACTGGGCCGAACTCGACCTGCCGGACACGCTATCCAACAAAGAGGCAGTGCGCCGTTCGTACTCGCTCTCCTTGCCGATAGAAAAAACGGGAGGGCGATTGAATCTGCTGGCCCGATTCAGCCCCGGTAGGCAGAACCGCAAGCGCCATCCGCCCGGCAAAGGGTCCACCTATCTGTATAGCCTCAAGCCGGGGGATCGCGTTCGCTATAGCGGTCCGTTCGGCGATTTCGCCATAAAGCCGGGCGGCAACGAGAAGGTCTTCATTGGTGGCGGCGCCGGTATGGCGCCATTGCGTTCGATGATTCATGCTTGCCTGGAAGGCGGAGCCAAGGAACGCGTCCACTACTGGTATGGCGCCCGCAACCTTCGGGAAGCTCCATACGTCGATGAGATGTCGGCTTTGGCCGCGAAGTACGCCAATTTCAGCTGGCACCTGGTTTTGTCGGAAGAAGCAGAATGCGGTGCCGGCTTGCTCAAAGGTCTCGTTCATGAGGTGGCGCACGACGCCTTGCTGCGCGATCACCCCAATCTTCATGCCTGTGATTTCTATCTCTGCGGACCTCCGCCGATGCTGGTCGCGACACGGCAACTTCTGCAGCGGATGGAGGTATCGGAGGGCAGGATCGCCTTCGATGACTTCAAGGTCTGAGCGAACAGGGGAGCGGGGGCGGCGTCTACCGAAGTCGCCGTTCCCGTTTTCCTGTCCGCAAGGCAAGCGATCTCCCGCGCCCCCGGGCGACACGTCTCTCCTGTGCGGCGATCCGCCCCAGGCCGGTGTTTGCCGTATCGATGCCTCATGTCCTATGTGAGCTACTGCCGGAAAAAGCCGCGTATTGAGGCAAGAGTTCACAAACCAACGGCGAAAATGAACTGCAGCGTTGCGCCGTTCGGCGCTTTCACGGCGCCTTCGCAACGGCATCATTTAGGGTGGTGCTCCGTTTTGCGGCGTGTATTCTGCCGCGACAAGGAGTTCATGGCAGGTTGGAATTTCGCGATCGGGTTTGTATTAGGCTTGGTTGCAACAAGGACAAGATCGGCTGGCGCATGCCAGAGCGGCTGCGGAATGCGGAACATGAGTGATCAGTGAAACACCGCCAGGGTTGGGCAGGTTGCCGGCAAGAGTCGATGCCGGCATTGAGTAAGGTAGCCCCGAATCCAGAGGTGGCATTTGAGCAGGATCGATCGAACGATTGGAATGATGTTGGCTTGCGCGATGGCGCTCTGCGCATGCAGCACGCGCGCACCTATGCGCGAGCTGCCGCCGGCGGATCCGGTAGGCCAGGCGCTGGGCCGTCCCGAATACCGGCTGGGCCCGGGCGACCTGGTCAAGATTCAGGTCTTCCAGCTGCCCGACCTCGAGCGAGAAGTCCGCGTCGATAACGCCGGTCGCATCACGCTGCCGCTGATCGGCGCCGTGCAGGCGGCGGGCTCCAGCATCAGCCAGATCGAAGATCAGGTGGCTTCACGCTACCGGGATCGCTACCTGCAGAATCCGCAGGTGACTCTTTCCCTGATGGAATCGCCCAACCAGCAGGTCACGGTGGGCGGCGCGGTCGAGCAGACCGGCATATACCCGATGGGCGCGCCGTATCTGACCTTGCAACAGGCGGTCGCGTTGGCCAAAGGCGTAAGCAACATCGCCGACCGACGTAACGTCGTGGTGTTCCGTACGGTAAACGGCGAACGCATATTCGCCAGGTTCGATCTGGTCCAGATCCAGCAGGGCAAACTCAAGGATCCCGACATCTATGGCGGCGACATCATCATCGTCGATCGTTCCGGTGCGCAGATGCTGTTGCGCACTTTGATCGAACTCACTCCTTTCGTAGGGGTATGGCGGGCCTACCGATGAGAAGGGACACGCCTGGAACATACACGCCTGGAACAGACGCGCGCGAAGATCGACGCTACGCCGATCCTCACGATTCGCCGGCCGACGGCAATTTGGCCGAGTACGCAGGTGCCTTGCTGAGAAGCTGGTGGTTGGTTCTGCTCATCGCCATTGCGGTGGTGGGGGCGACGCTGGCGGCCAGCCTGATGATGACGCCGCAGTACCGTGCCACGACTACCTTGCAGATAGAGCGCGAGGCGATGAAAGTAGTGCAAATGGAGGATCTGATTCCCAGCGAATCGCCGATGGATCGCGATTTCTACCAGACCCAGTACGAATTGCTGATGAGCCGCTCTCTGGCGCGGCGGGTGATCGCCAAGGCCGGCTTGGCCAGCCATCCGGTCTATCAGGAAACGGTAGAGGCGGCCTCGGAGAAGCTTGGTCCTGCGGCTTCCGTTGGCCAGTCCGCCGCTGCATCGCGACGCGAACTGATCGATCGCGCGCTCACCGATCAGGTACTGGCCTCCCTGGAAATAGAGCCGGTTCGCAATTCCCGTCTGGTCAAGGTGAATTTCAGCTCGCCCGATCCGGAGCTGTCGGCGCGCGTGGCCAATACCTATGCCAGCGAGTTCATCGCCAGCGGCCTGGAGCACCGGTTGCAGGCATCGACTTTCGCCACCAAATACCTTTCCGAGCGCCTCACCCAGATCAAGCAGCGCCTGCAGGACTCGGAGAAGAACTTCGTCGACTTCGCGGGCCAGGAAAAGATCGTCTCGGTGGGCGATGACAAGCCATCGCTGCCGGCGCAGAACCTCGAAGAGCTCAATGCTCTGCTCGCCTCGGCCCAGGACGCGCGCATCAAAAGCGAAGCGGCCTGGCGACAGGCCAGATACGGGAGCGGCCTGGCTTTGCCCCAGGTCGTATCCAACCCGTTGATCCAGAACCTGATGCAGACCCGCGCCCAGCTTTCCGCCGATTACCAGCAGAAGCTTTCGACCTTCAAACCGGATTACCCGGAGATGCTGCGCCTGAACAGCCAGATGAGCGAGGTCGGCCGGCAGATCAACACCCAGATCGCCAACATCCGCGATTCCATCAAGGCGCAATACGAAGCGGCCAACACGCAGGAGCAGATGCTGGAAGCGCGTATCGAACAGCTAAAGGGCGACGAACTGGACCTGCAGGACCGCAGCATCCGCTACAACATGTTCAAGCGCGAAGTGGACACCAACCGCCAGCTCTATGACGGCTTGCTGCAGCGTTTCAAGGAAATCGGCGTGGCGGGAAACGTGGGCGCCAACAATATCTCGATCGTGGATCAGGCCGATCCACCCGGCAACCCGTCCTCGCCGCGACTGGCCTTCAATCTGGCGCTTGCCGTCATTTTCGGGCTCTTCGCTGGCGTCGTCGCCGCGTTGCTGCGGCATGCGATGCGGCCGCCGCGAGAGACACGCCGGTAGAGTCGCAACGCTCGCAACCGTTCATCGGAAACATTGACCGCTGCCGTCTCTCCGCGGGGACGAATCGCGCGCGAAGCGCTCGTCGTCGATCAGGCGATTTGGTATTTCACGCGTGATCCTGGTCACGGACTGGCTGGAGAATCGATATTTTTTGGGAAATATGTCGCGTTTACCTAGCTGACTTACCTGTACGAAACCGTTCGACCTCACAAGTGATTCAGAGAAATTTCGTTAGCGTGCCGATCCTCAAGAAATAAGCGCAAATGCACGCGCTCTTCACAAACAGGTGCTATGTTGCAGTGCAGCGAAATAGAGTTTTCCCCGCAGTAAAAGCGACTTTCACCGTTCCCAAGCTTGCCTTTCCATTTGAGGCGCCCTGATGTTTTTCCAATCAACAAAGACCGCTCTTCTTTCAATCGGAAAATAAGGTTTGTCGCTCGCCTGGGGTCGGCGCTGGAGGGCGCCGGTAAAGGCATCGGCAAAGTGATTAACAGCGCGGTTCGCGTACGACGTCCCCCCGCGTCGACCCGCTCAACGCATGTTAGGAATACTCAAGATGCTTCTCGCCAATCTGAGTGCCGTCACGTCGGCATCGTCTCCCCGTTTGTTGTCGAAGTACTCCACCGCCGCCGATCTATGCTTGCGGGTCGCGGATCTGGCGGTGGTCCTGGCGTCGGCGTTGATCGCCTACCGCCTGCGGTTCGATACCTGGATGCCTGCCTTCGGGTACCGCATTCCGATCAGCACTTCGATCCTGATCGCGGCCCTGTGCTTCAACGCGTTCCCGCTGTACCGCAGTTGGCGTGGCCGGGCGGTGTTCCGCGAAGTCTGGATGCTGGGCCTGGCATGGACAGGCGTACTGGCGCTGGTTTCGGCGCACATCTGGGTTCTGTATCTGGGCCAACACACCTCTCTTCTGTGGCTGGGCCTTTGGTATGCGATAGGTTTCGTGCTGCTCGGTTTCTCGCGTCTTGCGATACGCGGAACGCTCAACTGGATGCGCAGCCGGGGCATAGACGTGCGGCGGGTGGTAGTGGTCGGCATGCGTCCGCCGGTGGTCAAGATACATCGCTATCTGCACCAGAACGCATGGGTCGGCATGCAGGTCGTCGGTTATTTCAGCACCCGCGACGACATCAGCATCGCCGAAAGCACCGATCTGAGGCGGCTGGGCACGGTCGAACAGCTGCCGGCCTTCTTGGCCGAAGACAACGTCGAAGAAGTATGGATTTCGCTGCCCATGGGCAAGCTTGGGCGGATCAAGTCGGTACTGGCGATGTTGGACAAGACGCCGGTCAAGGTGAAGCTGATCCCCGATATTTCCGACCTGGATGCGCTCAACCAGTCAAGCGAACAGGTCGGCAGCGTGCCGGTGATCAATCTGCGGCAGGGCAGCGTGGCGCCGGACAATTCGTTCTTCCTGACCAAGGCGATGATGGACCGCGTGCTGGCGTTGGTTGCGATCGTAATGCTGTCGCCGCTTATGCTGGGCATCGCGCTCGCGGTGAAGCTGAGTTCGCCGGGCCCGGTGCTGTTCCGGCAGAAACGCCATGGGCGCGCCGGCAAGGAGTTCTGGATGCTCAAGTTCCGCTCGATGCGCATCGATCAGGAAGCGGGCGCCGAAGTCAAACAGGCGACCCGCGGCGACCCGCGGGTGACGCCGCTCGGCGCGTTCCTGCGGCGCAGCAGCCTGGACGAATTGCCGCAGCTGTTCAATGTGCTGGATGGCAGCATGTCCATCGTCGGACCGCGTCCGCATGCGATCCAGCACAACAGCTACTACGGCACATTGATCGACCGCTACATGCAGCGGCATTACGTCAAGCCCGGCATCACCGGTTGGGCGCAGGTCAATGGTTTCCGCGGAGAAACTCCGCTGCTGCGCGACATGAAGAAGCGCGTGCAGTACGACATGGACTACATACGACGGTGGTCGCCATGGCTGGATCTGAAGATCATGGCCATGACGGTGGTCAAGGTCCTCGGCCAGAAACAGGCGTACTGAAATGACGGATTCCTGTTTCGCCAGGCCGCACTGCGGAAGCCGAATGCGATGACCACGACGATCGCCAGTGAGCGTCGCGGCAGTTCCGCTGTGGCGGCACTGCTGCTGCTCGCGGTCGGCTACAACTTCCTGCTGGCGCTGTTCAATGCTTCGGTCCATCCGGTCGGCGCGTCAGCGGCCTATGCGGTGGAGCTGGCGATCTATGCGGGCTGCTTCATCCTGGGTCTGCGCTCGCTGGGTCGCGACGGCCAGTTGCTGGTATTCACCGGCCTGGGTCTGGTGCTGGTTTTCAACCTGTTGCGTTTCCTGGAAACCTGGAGCTTCGACCTGAAGCTGGTGCGCGACGCGATCATCCCGTTCGCGTTCCTGACTCTCGGTACGGCCTATCGCGGCCGCCTGCACAAACTGGTGTTGTGGCTGGCGGTGATCGTGGTGCTGGTGGCGATATTCGAAATGGCGTTTCCGGATATGTACGGCGATCTGGTCGATCCGCGCAGCTATTTCGTGAACACGCGCGGCAACAGCGAAGACGATTTCTGGAACGAAGCAAGCAAGCTCTACGTAAGCGCCACCCGCCCGGGCGAGCGCAACTGGCTTGGCGGGTTCGAATTGCCGCGGGTGTCTTCGATCTTCGTGGAACCGGTGACGATGGGGAACTTCATCATTTTCTTCTGCGCGATCGCCATCACCTTCTGGCGGTCGCTGCGGATCGTCGGCGTGATCTTCTCGCTGGCGCTGATCCTGTTCCTGTTGATCGCATCCGATGGCCGCCTGGCCAGCGCGACGTGTCTGCTGATGCTGATGCTGGCGCCCCTGTTGCGGCGAGTGGACCAGACGCTCGCCGGCTTCCTCTTCATCGGCGTGTTGCTGGCCGGCTGGTTGGCGGTCTGGGCGCTCGGGGTCAGCGCCTACGACGACACGATGATGGGACGGATGTTTGTATCGGTCGATGCGATCAACCAGATGACCCCGCGGGAGTGGTTCGGTATGGATCTGGCGGCGCCGTACCGCTATTCCGACAGCGGCATCGCCTACTTCATCGCCGGGCAGTCCATTCTGGTCGTGCTGGTGTTCCTGATCGCCTATTCGTTCATGCTGAAGATGCCCACCAGCAACGGGCAATTGTTCAAGAATCTTTTCGTGGTCGCCTTTGCGTTGAGCCTGCTGGTTTCCAACGCGTATTTCTCCATCAAGACCGCCGGGCTGTGGTGGTTCGCATGCGGCTACTTCTGGCGATTGCAGATTCCACAGACGGCGCCTGCGGTGGAAGGCAGGACGGACGCGCGCGAAACGCCAAGGTTCGGTGAGCAAGCGGCGGCTTCGTCATGAACAAGAACGGAGTACCGCATGGCAGCAGTCACAGGGACAGCCCCGCAATCACCGGGCGCGGGCATGCCCGCAGCAGCAGAGCGCGACGTCCGCATCGACGCGGCCAAGGGGGTGGCGATCGCGCTGGTGGTCCTGGGTCATGCCAAAGGCATCCCGGGGCAATTCACGGTACTGGTCTACAGTTTTCACGTGCCGCTGTTCTTTCTGTTGTCCGGCTGGTTGTCCCATCGCCGCAATGCGCAGACGGCAGCGCAAGCGCTGTCGACGCTGGGCCGCACCCTGTTGTTGCCTTATGTGTTTTTCTTCTTCGTGGCTTATGGCTACTGGCTGCTCACCCGTCAGATAGGCGAGAAGGCGCTCCGCTGGGGGCAGGTGCCGTGGTGGGAGCCGCTAGGCGGACTGCTGACGGGAATAGGGCCGCAGTTGTACGTGCATCCGGCGCTGTGGTTCCTGCCCGCGCTGTTCACCACGGCGCTGGCGTACTTCTTCCTCGCCAGGAAATTGCAGCCGTCGATCATCGCAGTGCTGGCGCTGCTCGCGGCCATGTCGTGGATCGCACTCTTCCCGGGATCAGGGCTGCGTCTGCCATTCGCCCTGGACGTGCTGCCCGTCGCGCTGTTCTTCTATGCCTGCGGCGCCCTGGCGGGACGCGCGCTTCCATTGCCCAAATCAATCCTGGCGGGCAGCGCGCTGGCCGCAATGCTGCTGGTTCCATGGCTGTGGCTGGCGTGGAGCAACGGGCGGGTGGATATCAATCAGCTGCGTTTCGGCGCTTCGGCGTGGAAGTTCGTACTTGCCAGTCTGTCGGGAACTTCGATAGTGCTGGCCATCAGTCCGCTGGCGGCGCGATCGGCGGCATTGCGCTGGATGGGCCGCAACACGCTATTGATACTGTGCACCCATATCCTGATTTTCTTCGTGCTGTCGGGGGTGGCCTCCGTGCTTGGGCTGTTTGCAGCGGGCAGCAAGCCCGGGCTCGCCTGGGCGCTGGGCATTTCGGTCGTTTCGATCGCCTTGAGCGTACCGTTGCGCTGGCTGTTCATCCGCTACGCGCCCTGGGCGCTGGGGCAGCGCGGCCGCAACAGCGCACCGGCGAGGGCGTGAGTGCGGTCGCGGCGATCTGCGCGGTGGTCCCATGAACGTCGTGCACGTGGTCCGGCAGTTCCATCCTTCGGTCGGCGGCATGGAAGAGGTGGTGCTGAACATAGCCCGCCGCCATCTGGCTGCTGGCGGCCAGGCGGAAGTGGTGACGCTGAACCGCATCTTCCATGACGGGGAGAAACGCCTGAGCGCGCACGAGCAACACCAGGGCGTACCGGTGCGGCGTCTTTCCTATACGGGCTCCACACGCTACCCGCTTTGCCCGCAAGTGCTGGGCGCGTTGCGGGGCGCCGACGTCGTACATGTGCATGGCATCGATTTCTTCTACGACTACCTGGCGTTGACCGGCGCGGTGCATCGCAAACCGATGATCGTGTCCACCCATGGCGGTTTTTTCCATACCGCTTACGCCTCTGGCCTGAAACGGTTGTGGTTCAACAGCATCACCCGCGCTTCGGCGCGCGCCTACCGGCGCATCGTCGCCACCAGCCGCAACGACGGAGAGATGTTCGCCCCGGTGACTGTTGCCGGTCGCCTGCGCGTGATCGAGAACGGCGTTGATATCGACAAGTTCTCCGGCATGGGGTCGCCTGTTCCCGGCAAGACCCTGATCAGCTTCGGCCGCTGGTCGGTGAACAAGGGCATTCCGGAAACGCTGGATCTGCTCCGGCATCTGGTGGCGGGCGACGATACCTGGCGCCTGATCCTGGCCGGTCGCGCATTCGACGTGAAACGCGCCGATGTGGAGCGCGATATCGCCTCGCGCGGATTGCAGGCGCATGTTGAAGTCGTGGAAGCGCCGTCGGAGGAGCAATTGGGTCGCTTGCTGTCGCGCGCGCAGTATTTCGTTTCGCTGTCGCGTCATGAGGGCTTCGGTATCGCCGCGATCGAGGCGATGAGCGCCGGTCTGATTCCCGTGCTCGGCGACATCCCGCCTTACGCCAAGCTGCACGCCGAATCGCAGCTGGGCGTGCTGGTCGACTCGCAAGCGCCCGAGGCTGCGGCAGGGGCAGTCCGGAAACTGGCCAATGTGGATGAGGAAACCTTCGGAACGCGCCGTCGGCATGCATTGGCCTATGTCGCGCGCTACGACTGGGACACGGTCGTCGAGCGCTATCGGGACGAGTACCGTCAGGCGCTCGCCCAGGCCGAAGGGGAAGCGCGATGAACGTTGCGCGTACGCCCTGGATATCGGCGCCGCCCGCCCGCCGTTTCGTCGTGCTGCAGTCCACTGGCAAACCCGACGACACCACCAATCCCTACCTGGTGCAGCTGCTGGGCGCGCTGCCGGAGAATGTGGAAGTTCGCTATTTTTCGGTGCGCGATGCCTTGTTGTCGCGCTACGACCTGTTCCATGTTCACTGGCCGGAGTATCTGCTGCGGCACCGCACTCCGCTCACCACGCTGGCCAAGCAGGCGTGCATGTTCCTGCTGTTGCTACGGCTGTGGCTGACGCGCGTGCCGGTGGTGCGCACGCTGCACAATCTGCGGCCGCACGAGCAGGGCGGATTGATCGAACGCCTGCTGCTGCGATGGCTGGACGCCCTGACCACACGAAGAATCAGGATCAACGCGGCCGAAACCGATGCCGATCCTGCCACCGACACCATTCTGCATGGACATTACCGCGACTGGTTCGCGGCACGGGAAGTGCCGTCCAGCGTGAGTGGACGTCTGCTCTGTTTCGGACTGATACGACCTTACAAAGGCATAGAGACCTTGATCCAGGCGTTCAATGAGCTGCCCGACGCCAGCGCTACGCTGCGCATAGTCGGCAGGCCGGTCGGCCCGGCCATGCGCCAGGTTGTGGAGGATGCGTGCGCCGCCGATGCCCGGACCAGCGCGCGTCTGGAATATGTGGGCGACGACGTGCTGGCGAAGGAAATCGGCCAAGCGCAATGCGTGGTGCTGCCGTACCGGGACATGCAGAACTCGGGCGCGCTATTGCTGGCGCTCTCGCTGGCGCGTCCGGTGCTGGTTCCGCGCAGCGACGCCAATGCCGCCCTGGCCGCGGAAGTCGGCGAAGAATGGGTGAGGTTGTACGACGGCGCGCTGGACGCAGACACCCTCGGTGCGACGTTACGCGCGTTGGGCGAAGCACGCAGTCTGTCCGCGCCGGACCTGTCCCGGCGCGATTGGCCGCGGCTCGGCATGCAGCATCACGCTACTTATCTCGCTGCGCTGGGCGCGGTGGAAGGGCGGTGCCGATGAGTACGGAAAAGTCGGCCTTGGAAGTGTTGCCCAAGGTCCCTTCCCTGGGCCGCCTTGCGGCTAGCGGCGCCCTGGTGACGATGGGCAGCCAGGCGCTGAAGATCGCAGTGCAGTTCGGCGGCATAGTGTTGCTGGCGCGCCTGCTGACGCCGCGCGACTACGGCTTGGTGGCGATGGTGGTTGCCATCATCGGGGTCGGCGAAGTGCTGCGCGATTTCGGCTTGTCTTCGGCCGCCATCCAGGCCAAGCATCTGAGCCGTGGGCAGCGCGACAATCTGTTCTGGATCAACTCCGGCATCGGCTTTCTGCTTGCGGCCGCCGTGTTCCTGTCCGCCGACGCAATTTCGGTTTTCTATCGTGAACCGTTGTTGCGCCCGGTTGCGCAGGCTATCTCGGCGACTCTGCTTCTCAACGGCCTGACCACGCAGTTCCGCGCGCACCTCAATCGCGACATGCGCTTCGGCCAGCTGGCTTTCGCCGATGTCACCGGCCAGTTGCTTGGCCTGGCCTCGGCAGTGGCCGCTGCGCTGCTTGGGTGGGGTTACTGGGCGCTGGTGGTGCAATCGCTGGTGCAGGCCTCGACCCTGCTGACGTTGATGGCGCTGGCGGCGCGCTGGCTGCCGGGCCTGCCGAAACGCAACGCGGAGATGGGTGGGCTATTGCGCTTCGGCGGCAACCTGGTGGCCTCGCAACTGCTGATCTATTTCAGCACCAACCTCGGCCAGATACTCATCGGCAATCGCCTGGGTCCGGTGCCGTTGGGGCATTACAACCGCGCCTTCGCCCTATTGATGATGCCGCTGACCCAGCTCAACGCGCCCGCCACCACCGTCGCCCTGCCGGTGCTGTCCCGGCTGCAGGGCGACCCGGTGCGCTATTCGGCGTTCCTGTTGCGCGGGCAGGCTACGCTGATGCATTGCATCATCGCCATCTTCGCTTTCGCCTGCGCGCAGGCAGATCCGTTGATCAACCTGGTACTGGGAGATCGCTGGGCGATGACGGTGCCCATCTTCCAGATACTGGTGGTGGGAGGAATGTTCCAAGCGGCGGGTTATGCGGCTTACTGGGTATTCCTTTCCAAGGGTCTGACCGGCCCGCAGTTGCGGTATTCGATCGTCAGCCGCGCGTCGGTGATCGCTTGCATCGTGATCGGCGCGCAATGGGGCGTGTTGGGCGTCGCAACCGGATACGCCTGCGGTCTGGCGCTGTCGTGGCCGCTGGTCCTGTGGTGGTTGCACCGCACGTCCGATGCGCCGGTACGCGCCATGTTGCTGAGCGGGCTGCGTGCGATAGTCGGCTATGGCCTGTGCGGATTCGCCTCGTACGCGGCATCGGCGCGATTCGCAGGCGCCTCGTTGCCGCTGCCGCTGCAGTTGCTGATCGGAACGGCGGCATTCTGCGCCGCATTCGCATTGCTATGCCTGGCTTGGCCCGCGTTCCGGCGCGATGTGGCCGGCATCCTGCACACCCGTACCTTGTTGCGAAGCGCATGACCCGCGATTTCGCCCCCGCATTGGAGAGTTCGGCCATGTTCCGAGTTGAAACGACGACCGTGCAATCGACTGCAGATGCTCCCGATACGGTTCGTGAGCGCGATCCGGTCGCTCCTGGAAGATTCCTGGTGCTGTCGGCGCACGACTACCGCACGCCGCGCCGGGCCAATATCCATTTCATCGCCGATGAGCTGGCCAAGCGTGGGCATACGCGCTTTTTCTCGCTTCGCTACAGCGCCCTGTCGCGGTGGAAGAACGACATACGGCTGCCGCTGGACGCCAAGGCCAATCTGATCGAAGAGCGCGATGGCGTCGAGTGCTTCTTGTGGAAGGCTGCGTTGCACCCGTTCAATACCCGCCGGCCTTGGCTGCGGCCGCTGGAGAACATGATGTTCCGCTGGTACGCCCGTCATCCGCCGCCGGTACTGGTGGATTGGTTGCGTTCGGCGGAGGTCGTGATATTCGAAAGCGGCACGGCGGTGGTATTCGCGGAATTGGCCAGGAAGCTCAACCCTTCGGCGCGTCTCATCTATCGTGCATCCGATAGCCTGAGCGCTATCGATAGCGCACAGTACGTGGAGCGCGCCTTCGCGCGCGTGGCGCCCGGTCTGGATGCGATCGCGTTGGTGTCGCCTGCGATGGCCGCCGAAGTCGCCAGCCGGGAAAACGTCTACCACATAGGCCACGGCATAGATCCGGAGATCGAACAGTTGGCGGACCCGTCGCCCTACGCCCCCGGCCTGCACGCGGTCGCGGTAGGATCGATGCTGTTCGACCCCGCAGCGATCGCGACTGCCAGCCTCGCTTTTCCCCAGGTGACTTTCCACGTGATCGGCTCGGGCCGGGGACGCATGCCGGACTATGGCGACAATGTGGTGGTGTACGGCGAAATGCCGCATGCGCAAACCCTGCGTTACATCAAGCACGCCAGCTTCGGCATCGCCCCGTACGCGTCGGATCGGTTGCCTGCTTACTTGGCGGACAGTTCGCTCAAGCTGCTGCAATACGATTTCTTCGCGCTGCCGGCGATCTGCCCACACGCCATTGTCGGGCGCTACGCCTCGCGTTTTGGTTATACGCCGGGAGAGGCGGAATCGATCGTCGCGGCGATCGACGCCGCGCTGCGGGCGCCGCGGGTCCGTTCCCGCGAATGCCTGGGCTGGCCCGAAACGGTGGACAGGCTGCTGCAACCGGAGCGGTACCCGGAACTGCGGGTAACTCCGCCCGGCGATTGGCCGCATGCGCCGCCGGTTGCGGGACAGGAGCCTTCGCATGCCGCTGTTTGACGCCTGGCAGGAACGCCGGCAACGCCGGGCCCTTTACTGGTGGCAGCCTAAGAACGGTGGAGTCAACGTCGGCGACCATCTGTCCAAGACGATCGTGGAAGCGATGCTGGCCTTGCGCGACGAGGAGCTTCTGCACAAGAAGGACCGGTCGCTGCGGCTGTTCGCGATCGGTTCGGTGCTGCACAACGCGCGCGATGGCGAAACGGTCTGGGGCAGCGGCATCAACGCCAAGATCCCCGACGCGTACCACCGTTTCCGCAAGCTCGACGTGCGCGCGGTCCGCGGTCCGCTGACGCGGAAGTGGCTGATGGATCGCGGTATATCCGTTCCCGGGATATACGGCGACCCGGCACTGTTGATGCCTGCGTTCTATTCCAAAGAACTGTTGGGCGCGCCCGGGAAAACCGCCTTCGTGGTGATCCCGCATTTCAATGAAGCGCCGGAAAAGTACGCCGCCTACCAGGATCGGTTGCTATTGCCGAACATAAAGCCCCTGGCTTTCGTGCGCGCGTTGCTGGGAGCGGAAATGGTGGTTTCCAGTTCGTTGCACGGCGTGATCCTGGCCGAAGCCTACGGCATTCCCTCCGTTTACCTGGACAGCGGGAACGGCGAGAACCGTTTCAAATACGACGACTATTACGCAGGGACGGGCCGCCCGGGCTGGCATTCGGGGAGGACTGTCGAGGAATGCCTGGATCTGGGCGGAAACGGACCTTTCGATCTGCATGGCATCCAGGTGGCATTACGGAAGGCGTTTCCTTATGACTTGTGGTGATGCCCGCGCCGGTGGCCGGCAGTGCGGACAGTGGAGCGGCAGGGAGGCTGCAGCATGATCGCTGCTGGCGAGGAAGAGCCGTATGCGGATCAGGCCTCCGCAGCGCCGCCATCGGTCTGGCTGGGCGGCTACCGCATGCGATCGATCACCAGTCAACGGCTGGCGCAGGAAGTGCTTGGCTCTTTGAGCTCGGGCCACAAGCGGCAGGTGTTCTTCGCGAACACGAACTTCGTGGTGCAATGCCGTGCGCTTCGTGCGCGCTTGCAAGCGCCGTCGGTATGCGTGGTCAACGACGGAATCGGCATGGATCTTGCGTCCTTGTTGATCCATCGACGCCGCTTCGCCGAAAACCTCAACGGCACCGATTTCATTCCCTACCTTTGCACCCAAAGCGTGCGTCCGCTGCGCTTCTTCCTGCTTGGCTCGCGGCCAGGCGTGGCGGCGCAGGCGGCGCGGCATCTGGTCGGGAAACTGGGGCAGCAGGTCGTGGGCACTTGCGATGGTTATGCCGAGTACGCCGAAGCCGGCGACGGGCTGGTAGCAAGAATCAATGCATCAGGCGCGGACGTGGTGCTTGTCGCCTTCGGCAATCCAAAGCAGGAAGCCTGGATCCTGGACCATTGCGAGGCCTGTAACGCGTCGGCAATGTTCGGAGTCGGCGCGCTGCTGGATTTCCTTTCCGGCAACGTCAGACGCGCGCCGCCCTGGGTGCGTACGTTGCACCTGGAATGGCTGTTCCGGCTGTGCCTGGAACCTGGACGCTTGCTGAAGCGCTATACCTGGGACATGATCGGGTTCTTCTGGATTTGTCTGCGCGCCGGGAAGCAGTCATAAGCCCAGGCAGGGGAATGGGTGGCACCACCGACTGGATCACTCCAGGCAACGTCATGCTGCCTTTGAGGTGGTCGCGACCGTCAGACCGATCGCAGGAGAGCCCCTCCATTACCTGCCGGAGAACACCATGCTTGGTCTGACCACAATGGGCATCATCCACACCGCCATCAGTCTTGTCGCCGTCGCGGCGGCGTTCATCGCTTTCTTCCGGGACAAAGGAATAAATCCCCGCAACGGTCTGGGAAAGACCTATGTGATTACGACCGTTCTGACTTGCCTGACCGGTTTCTTCATTTTCCAGCACGGCGGATTCGGTAAGCCGCACGCCCTGGGAGTCATCACCTTGCTGGTGCTTGCCGTTGCCTGGGTGGCCGGCAACAGGAAAGTGTTCGGTCGCGCAAGCGCGTACGTGGAAACAGTGCTCTATTCGCTCACCGTGTTCTTCCACATGATTCCGGCGTTCACCGAAACCTCCACGCGGCTGCCCGTCGGCGCGCCTTGGGCCACGGGTCCGGACGATCCCAACCTGCAGAAGGCCGTAGGCATCGCGTTCCTGGTTTTCCTCGTCGGTGCCGCCGCGCAAATCATCCGCTTGCGACGGCTGCGCCGGATCCTGCCGGCGGTCGCGCAGACGGCGTGACCTGAAGACGCATGACCTGAAGAATCCGTAGGGCGGGCATTGCGCGCCACCACGCATGTCTGGAGCATTCGGCGGGCAGTGCCCGCCCTACGTAACCGTTCCAACACATCGTCGTTGGCACGCCTGTAACCATCGCTGCATTATCTTGACCGCACCGTAGGGCAGGCACTGCCCGCCGTCGCCGCAAACCGTTCGTGCACTTCCCCCCACCCGAGCCCCAAGGAAAAAACCATGGCCACTTTCACCACCAAAGACGGCACTCAGCTTTACTACAAGGACTGGGGCAGCGGCCCCATCGTCACTTTCAGCCATGGCTGGCCCTTGACCGCCGATGCCTGGGAAGCACAGATGTACTTCCTGGCTTCCAACGGCTTCCGCTGCATCGCCCATGATCGTCGCGGCCACGGACGCTCCAGCCAGCCGTGGAACGGCAACGACATGGACACCTACGCCGATGACCTGGCCGAGCTGTTCGCGCATCTGGACGTGAAGGACGCGGTGATGATCGGCCACTCCACCGGCGGCGGCGAAGTGGCGCGCTATCTCGGTCGCCATGGCAGCGGACGCGTGAAGAAGGCCGTGCTGATGGGCGCGGTGCCGCCGATCATGCTCAAGACCGAGGCCAATCCCGGCGGTCTGCCCATGGAAGTGTTCGATGGCTTTCGCAAGGCCTATCTGGCCGATCGCTCGCAATTTTTCCTCGATGTAGCCAGCGGCCCGTTCTTCGGCTTCAACCGGCCCGGCGCGAAAGTTTCGCAGGGGCTGATCCAATCGTGGTGGGCGCAGGGCATGCTATCCGGGCACAAGAACGCCTACGACTGCATCAAGGCCTTCTCGGAAACCGACTTCACCGAGGATCTGAAGAAGTTCGACGTGCCCACGCTGATCATTCATGGCGATGACGACCAGATCGTGCCTATCGGCGCTTCGGCGATGCTCTCCTCCAAGCTGGTCAAGGATTCGGTTCTGAAGATCTATCCCGGCGGCACGCATAGCCTGGGCGATACCAGCAAGGACCAGCTCAATGCCGACCTGCTGGAGTTCGCGCGCAGCTGACCGGCGCTGAACGGTCTCGCGCGCAGCCCTCCGCATCGTCCGCGGAGGGTTGTGCGCTTCTTGCGCGCCCCGGAAGAAATCCGGAGTGGTAGATTGGCCGAATGAGCCAATCCACCCCTCCGCCTGAATCAGTTCGGACCGCAAGCGGGGCGCTTCCGGCGCTCCTCGGCCTGGTGCTGACCGGTGGAGCAAGCAAGCGGATGGGAAAAGACAAGGCGCTGCTCGATAGACGGGGAGAGCCGCAATTGCTTGCGACCTTCCGCCTGTTGAGCCGGCAGGTGCAATCCTGCTTCGTCTCTTTGCGCAAAGATCAGCGCGAGGAATCGATACGCGCGGGGCTTCCAGGGATTTTCGACGAGAGAGATGGAATCGGGCCGGCGGCTGGACTGCTTGCCGCGCACGGCAAGTATCCCGACGCGGCTTGGCTGGTGCTGGCTTGCGATCTGCCGCTCCTGCAGCCGTCAACGCTGCTCGGACTGATCGGCGCGCGCGATGGACAGCACGCCGCCATCGCCTATCGCAGCGCCGACGACGGTTTGCCCGAACCGCTGTGCACTCTGTGGGAACCCGCTGCACTGAAGAGTCTTTCGCGGCAGGCGCAGGCCGGGCGATACCGGTTGCGCGACGTATTGCAATCCGGCGATACCCTTCTCCTTCCGATGCCGGTCGACGGCGCGCTGGACAATATGAATACGCCCGAAGATCTGGAACGGCTGCGTGGGCGGATGGGGCAGGGCATGCCGCCATGATTTCCTATGCAGATGCGCTGGAACTGCTGCTGGCGCAATCGCACGCGTTGGAAGACGAGTGGTGCCGATCCTCGGATGCGCTCTCACGTGTTCTCGCCGAACCGGTGCAGGCACCGTGCGCGTTGCCGCCTTTTACCAATGCCGCGATGGATGGCTATGCGCTGGCGAGTAAAGTAAACGTACTGGCGGCAGGCAGCGAATATGAAGTCGCCGGAGTGATCGCAGCGGGCGTGCCGCCCCCGGCCAATGCCGAAACGAAAGTTTGGGAAATCACCACCGGCGCGGCGTTGCCGGCGGGGCTGGACTGCATCGTCCCGCTGGAGCGCGTCGAGCCACTGGAAGGAGGACGCATACGCCTGCGGGAAGCGCTGGTCGGCGGGCAGAACGTTCGCCAACGCGGCAGCGACATCGCTCTCGGCGAGCAAGTGGGCGTGACAGGCCAACGCATCGATGCGGCGTTGTGCATGATGTTGGCCGCGCTGGGCATCAGCCGGGTCAAGGTTCGTCGAAGACCGCGCGTGGCGTTGCTGAGCACGGGCGCCGAACTGGTATCCGATGCGTCCTTGCCGCTGGGCGAAGGCCATATCTACGCCGCCAATGCGCCCTATATGGAGGCGTCGCTGAGCGCCATGGGCGCCGAAGTGATCGTCAACGCGACGCTGGGCGACGACGCGCAAGCTTTCGCCGCGCAATTGCGAGAGGCCGCGACTCGCGCCGATGTCGTCGTGAGCACCGGCGCGGTGTCGATGGGCCGGCATGACTTCATACCCGCCAGCCTGCGGGCCGCGCAGGCGAGGTTGTTGTTCCATAAAGTGGCGATACGGCCTGGCAAGCCGCTGCTTGCGGCGTCCTTGCAGGAGGGTCCGTTGTTCATCGGCCTGCCGGGGAATCCCATCGCCGCCGCGGCCGGCTTCCGCTTCTTCGTGGTTCCCGTACTGCGCGCGATGTTGGGCATGCCGCCGGAAATGCCATTGCGTGCACAGCTGTTGGAATCCGTCCACGTAGCCACCGGACTCCGGCGTTTCTTCAAGGCGCGCCTGCGGCAAACCGGCTCGTCCGGTATGGGTGTGGAATTGCTGGAAGGGCAGGAGTCCTATCGCATCGGCTCGTTGCTGCAGGCCAATGCCTGGGCGGTGCTGGACGAGGACGCCAATGAATTGCCGGCCGGCGCACTGGTCGACGTGCTGCCACGCGATGCGGGTGGTGGCTGGTTTATCGATTGAGTACGCGATCAGGCACCGTAGGAGCGACGTAAGTCGCGACTGAGACGCCTGCGAATGGATGAATGGATTGCCGGCAAGAGATTCGGTCGCGACTCACGTCGCTCCTACGGTGGATGTCTGCAACCGATGCGGATGGCTGTAGATCACCTGACGTCCGGGTCGTACGAAGCCAACCAGGGTAAGGCCGCAGTCGCGGGCCAGGTCGACGGCGAGTGCGGTGGGTGCGGAAATGGCGGCGAGCAGGCCGATGCCTGCTACGGCGGCCTTGGTCACCATTTCGTAACTGGCGCGGCTGGTCACCAGCGCAAAACCAAGTCCTGGATCCACTTCGCCGCGCACCATCGCACCGATCAATTTGTCCAATGCGTTGTGGCGTCCCACGTCTTCGCGCACCAACATCAGTGCGCCATCGGGCGAAGCCCAGGCGGCAGCATGCGTCGCGCCTGTCGCTTTATTCAACGGTTGCCGATCCTGCAGTGCGGACAACGCGAGCTCCAGCGCGGCGATATCGATCGCCACGCCATCGCCGACGGTTTCGGGACGTTTCACCACTTCTTCCAGCAAACGGTTGCCGCAGATGCCGCAGCCGCTGCGGCCTGGCAGCGAGCGTTCGGTAGTCGCACCAGGTACGGGATTGCGCGTGCGGATATCCAGCAGCAGACCTTCGAACACGGTCCGCACTTCGGTGTTCACGATATCGGCGGGAATCGCGCGGCCTTCGGTCAGCGAGAAGCCATAGGCGAAATCCTCCAGATCTCCGGGCGAGGCCATCATCACCGCGAATGGCTCGCCGTCGTAGTGCACGGCGACGGGCACTTCTTCTGCGAGCAGGTCCGTATCGGTCCGCGCAGTGCCGGCATGCAGTTGCGTGACCGGCCGGCGCGCCTGGCCTCTGCCTGTTTCGCCGGGATCAACCACGGTCCGGCGTATCCTGCGAAGCGCGGATCAACACGGGAATGGACTTGTATGCGGGTGTGCCGGACCTGGGGTCGTGGCTGTCCAGCGGCACCAGGCAATTGCCTTCCGGGTAGTACATGGCGGTCGAGCCGCGCGGAATGTCGTATTCCACCGCGATGAACCCGCGCACGCCTCGCGCCGCTCCAGCTCCGGCAACGTGCAAGCGCGATTCGATATCGATGCGGTCGCCGTGCTTCAAGCCACGCGCCTGCAGGTCGGCCGCATTCATGAACACCACATCGCGGCGCCCGTTGATGCCGCGATAGCGGTCGTTGAAACCATAGATGCTGGTGTTGTACTGGTCGTGCGAACGGATCGTGGTCATGGTCAGGGTATCGGACCGGTCGTCGCGCAGATCCTCGTGAAGACCGGGGGCGACCAGGAAGTTCGCTTTCCTGCCCGGGCCACCCCAGTCGCGCACCGAAGCGCCCACATACAAGCGGAAACCGCCCGGTTCGCGTACGCGCCGGTTGTAGTCCGCGAAAATGGGGAATACGGATTCGATGCCGTCGCGGATACGGTCGTAATCGTCGATCAGCCACTGCCAATCGACCTTGCTCTCGGGCAAGGTCGCCATGGCGATGCCCGCGATGATCGCCGGTTCGGAAAGCAAATGTTCCGAAGCCGGTTTCAAGCCGCCTTGCGAGGCATGCACCATCGACATGGAATCCTCCACCGTCACCGATTGCACGCCGCCGGCCCGCACGTCCAGCTCGGTGCGGCCCAGGCACGGCAGCAGGAACGCCTGCTTGGCCGGGATCAGATGCGAACGGTTGAGCTTAGTGGCCACATGCACCGCCAGATCGAGTTTGCGCATCGCGGGAAAAGTGGTTTCCGGGTCGGAAATGGCCACGGCCAGATTGCCGCCCAGGCACACCAGGGCGCTGGAGCGGCCGTCGCGGATCGCGCGTACCGCCTCCACCGCATCGTGGCCATGGGTGAGCGGGAACTCGAAACCGTAAGTTCGTTTGATCGCGTCCACCAGCGCTTGCGTGGGCTTCTCGGTAATGCCGACTGTGCGGTCGCCCTGCACGTTGGAATGGCCGCGGATCGGCGCGATGCCGGCGCCGGTGCGGCCGATATTTCCGCGCAACAACATCAGGTTGGCCATCTGCTGCACGTTCTGCGTGCCGAAACGATGCTGGGTCATGCCCATGCCGTAGCAGAGGATCACGCACTCGGCCTTGGCGTAGACCTGGGCGGCGGCTTCGATATCCTCGCGCGACAGGCCGGAGATCCGCACGATGTCGTCCCAGCGCATGGCTTGGATGTCTTCGCGCAAGGCTTCCACGCCATCGGTGTGTTCGGCGATGAAGGCGTGGTCCAGCACTCCGGCACCGCCCGCGGCCAGGTCCGCCGCATCGGCATCGAACAGCCACTTCATCATGCCCTTGAGCATGGCGACATCGCCGCCGATCTTCACCTGGTAGTAGGTCTGTGCGATGGAGGTGGAGCTGTTGGTGAGCATCTCGCCGGCATCTTGCGGCGAAGTGAAGCGTTCCAGGCCGCGCTCACGCAGCGGGTTCACTGCGATGATCGGCGCACCGCGTTTGGAAATGGCGCGCAGCGTCGAAAGCATGCGCGGGTGGTTGGTGCCGGGGTTGTGGCCGAAACTGAAAAGCGCATCGCAATGATCGAAGTCTTCCAGAGTCACCGTGCCCTTGCCGACGCCTATGGATTCCGGCAGGCCGACGCTGGTGGCCTCGTGGCACATGTTGGAGCAGTCGGGGAAGTTGTTGGTACCGAACTCGCGCACCATCAATTGATAGAGGAAGGCTGCCTCATTGGACGTCCGCCCGGAGGTGTAGAACTCGGCCATGTCCGGATGCGGCAGTTCGCGCAGCGCGGCGCCGATACGGGCGAACGCGTCTTCCCAGCTGATCGGCCGGTACTGATCGCTCGCGGCGTCGTAGGCCATGGGGTGGGTAAGCCGGCCCGCGTCTTCCAGCGCATGGTCGGTCCATTCCCACAGTTCCGCGACGGTGTGGGTGGCGAACAGTTCGGGCGTTGCGCGCTTGCCGGTGGCTTCCCAGGCAACGGCTTTGGCGCCGTTCTCGCAGAACTCGAAAGACGAAGTGTGTTTGGGGTCGGGCCAGGCGCAGCCGGGACAATCGAAACCCGCGGGTTGGTTGACGCGCCGCAACGCCGCGGTTTCGCGGCCGACGGCCATCTGGCTTTTCAGCGCCCGCGCCACCGCCCCCAACGCGCCCCATCCGCCGGCGGCGCCTTCGAAGTTTTCTACACCTGGGATCTTGCGCTCAGCCATGGAATCGAATGCCGGTCAGCCTCGTTGCGATTGACCGGAGTTTGCCACGATTGAGCGAAGACTGCGGTGAATGGTGCAAAGCGATGGGCCTGCGTTCCGCGCAGCCCGGCATCTAGTTTGTTCGGCGTTTACAACCTTACTTCTCGCGCATTTCCAGCTTCAGCGCGCGCGCAATCGATTCCCACGGCACGTACTTGTAGTTCTGGTTCTCCACCGGCATCACGTTGCGGCCGTCCTGGGCGATCATGGCGCCGTGTTCGAAGCCTGGCCCCAGATTGCGGCTGGTGATCTCCAGGCCGTCGGTTTCGGAAATTCCGTCGATACCGCGCAGCGGATCGGCGACCACGGCGAACGATCCCAGGTATTCCTGTTTTCCTTCGCGGCGATACACCGCGTAAGTGTCGTTGCCCTGGCTGGAAACGACGATGTAGCCGCGGCCATCGCCCAGGTCGTAGATGCCCAGACCTTCGAAATCGTCCTTCACCGCGGGATTGTCGGCGATCTTCTGCACCGCGGTCTTCGGATCGCCGCCCTCGGGCTCGGCGGACATGCGCCATAGGCCCACGTCTTCTTCGTCCACGTACAGCGTGCCGTCGCGGTCGTCGGCTACGCAGCCTTCGGTCTGTGTATCGAAATTCATGTCGCGCACCAGCTTGGTGGTCACGCGGCCTTGCGCGGTCGCCACCAGCTCCCACTGGCGCTTGCGCGTGTCGTCGCCATTGATGAACACATAAGTGCGACCATCCTTCGGGCTGCGGTACATGCACACGCCGTAAGGGTCGCCCAGCCCAGTGGGCTGCACGCCATCGGCGACATTGACCAATTCGCGCTTTTGCGTGTCCAGCCGGTAGATGGCGATGGATTTGTCGGTGCGATTGCTGGCCGTGACCAGCACGATCTTCTCGCCGCCCAGTTCAAAATCCTCGCGCAGGTCGACATTGTTCATCTTGCCGTCGGCCAGGAATTGCACGACCTTGCCCTGCATGTCGTAGAGATACAGGCCGGCCTTCTTGTCGGTGGCGACCACCAGACTCTTCGAAGGATCCTGCGGGTTGGCCCAGATCGCCGGATCGTCGGCGGCATCGCCGTAGCTGCCGGCGAACTCGGTTTCCACGGTAGCGGTGACCGCCACCACTTTCGGCTGCGTAGCGGCGGCGGCGGTTTTCGTGCTGTTGAGGGACAGCCTCAATGCCCGGGCGATGTCTTCCATCGACAGCGCTTTGTAATTGGAATCGTCTTCGTCAGTGACCAGCAGCATGCCATGCGGGAAAGCCTTGCCCGCTGCCGTGCGGGTCGCGAATAGCGGCCCGGGTTCGCCGATCGCTTCATTGCTTTTGGGCGCGGCTACTTTGAAGGCGCCCAGGAACTTGTCGTGGTCGCCGCGATCGTAGACGTTCACCTGTCCGGCGGAGGTGTCGGATGCGATCAGCCAGCGGTTGCCTTTACCGCCTTCATAGACGGCGATGCCGCCACTTTCCTTGTCCAGGTGGCCAAGGCGCGGAGCATCGACGAGGGTTGCCGAGACATCGGCTTCCGGATCTGCGTTGAAGCGCCAGATGCCTACGCCTTCCTCCGAAGCGTAGACATGGCCTTTGCTGTCGGCAGCACATTGCTTGAGCCTGGAAGGCACGTTGATGCGCCGCACCTGGCGCGCGTCCAGCTTGCCGCCGGCGGTCGGGAACAGGACCTGCTGGTCGATTTCGCCACCGTCCCCAACGACGAAGGTGTACAGGGCATTGTCCAGCGGATTGCGGAACAGGCAGACGCCTTCGGCAGCGAATCCCAGCGGCATCGGGCGCGCGCCGACTTCCTGCAGCCGGGCGCTTTTCATCGAGAACAGGCGCAGGCTGTTGGTCGTGGTATCGATCGCGGCCAGCACAGTCGCTTTTCCATTTCTCAATGCAACGTCGTAAGCGACATCCACCGCCGCCACTTCTCCGGAAGGCGTGGTGCCCACGCGCTTGCCGGCCAGGTCGTAGACCTCGAGCCCGCCGAGCGCGGCGGTGGCGACGATATGGCTGCGTCCTGGATTGCCGGCATCGCGGACCAGGATCGCCGCGTTGGCTTCCTTGCTGGCGGTCGCCTGGGTCTGAAATTTCGCTGCTAACAGTGGAACGTCTGCGGTGGTCGCGTCCTGAGCCAGAGCCGCGCCGCCACAAAGGACCAGTGTGATGGCGGTCGCCAGACCGGAAAATAGCGAAGGTTTCATTGCTTCCCCATGGGCGATGATTTCCCGTTGATGATTGTAGTGAGCCCGTCTTGCCGCCGCCGCTATCCCGCGGCAATCCGGCCCCCAGGACCGCGGACCAACCCTCAATGCTGGGGCAGGCCTGTTACTGCAATATGTCCGAATGGTGCGGAAAGTGCGCCGCGCCGCTACGATCCCTACTATCGCTCTAAGTATTGGAAGCGCGGCGACCGAATGGGTCGCCGGTGGTTCTCCCATAATGATCCCGTGGACGAGCGGATCGTACGCAAGCACTGCTCGGGCAATCCGGATTTTCTCAGGAACAAGCACATGCGCGACATCGAACATTTCATCGGCGGCCGGTCGGTCGCAGGAACCTCCGGTAAGTACGGCGAGGTTTTCGATCCCAATCGGGGGCAGGTGCAGGCACGCGTGCCGCTGGCTTCGGCGGCCGAGCTGGATCGTGCGGTGGCCGACGCCGCCGAGGCGCAGAAGGGCTGGGCGCAGGCCAATCCGCAGCGCCGCGCACGGGTGATGTTCGAGTTCAAGCGCCTGCTGGAAGCGCACATGGATGAGCTGGCCTACCTGCTTTCCAGCGAGCACGGCAAGGTGATCGCCGATTCCAAGGGCGATATCCAGCGAGGTCTGGAAGTCATCGAGTTCGCGTGCGGCATACCGCATCTGTTGAAGGGCGAGTACACGCAGGGCGCCGGTCCCGGCATCGATGTGTATTCGGCGCGACAGGCGTTGGGCGTGGTCGCCGGCATCACTCCGTTCAATTTCCCGGCCATGATCCCCATGTGGATGTTCGGCCCGGCCATCGCCTGCGGCAACGCCTTCATCCTCAAGCCGTCCGAACGCGATCCTTCGGTGTCGGTGCGTTTGGCCGAACTGATGATCGAGGCAGGCCTGCCGCCGGGCGTGCTCAATGTGGTGCATGGCGACAAGGACACGGTGGAAGCGATCCTGAAGCATCCGGCGATCAAGGCGGTGAGCTTCGTCGGTTCCTCCGACATTGCGCAGTCGGTTTATACGCTCGGCGCGCAACACGGCAAGCGCGTGCAGGCGATGGGCGGCGCCAAGAATCACGGCATCGTGCTGGCCGACGCCGATCTGGACCAGACCGTGGCCGACCTGATGGGCGCGGCCTACGGTTCGGCGGGCGAGCGCTGCATGGCGCTGCCAGTGGTGGTGCCGGTCGGCGAGGAAGCCGCCGAGGCGCTGCGCGAGAAACTGGTCGCGGCGGTGAAAGGATTGCGCATCGGCGTTTCCACCGACCCGCAGGCGCACTACGGCCCGCTGATCAACGCCGCACACCGGGCCAAGGTGGAGTCCTATTTGCAGATCGGCGTCGACGAGGGCGCCGATCTGGTGCTCGATGGCCGGGGTTTTTCGTTGCCTGGCCACGAGAACGGATTCTTCCTGGGGCCGAGCCTGTTCGATCATGTCAAAGCGGACATGAAAAGCTATCGCGAAGAGATCTTCGGGCCGGTACTGCAGATCGTGCGTGCCGATACTTTCGAGGAGGCGCTGGAGTTGCCGTCCAAGCATCAGTACGGCAATGGCGTGGCCATCTTCACCCGCAACGGCGATGCCGCGCGCGAATTCGCCGACCGGGTGGAAGTGGGCATGGTCGGCATCAACGTGCCCATTCCGGTGCCCGTCGCTTACCACAGCTTCGGTGGCTGGAAGCGTTCGGGCTTCGGCGATCTCAACCAGTACGGCATGGACGGCGTGCGCTTCTATACCCGCACCAAGACCGTCACCCAGCGCTGGCCGAAAGGCGGGCCGGTTTCCGACCAGAGCTTCGTCATTCCGACCATGCGCTGACGCGCGGTTGTCGCCTCAACCCTGCGCGCGGATGGTTTCCAGCACTTGAGGGCCATAGCGCTCCAGCTTGGTCCCGCCGATACCGCCCACTTGCGCCAGTTCACCCAGGCTGCCGGGCCGTTGTTCGGCGATGTTGCGCAGCGTGCTGTCGTGGAAGATGACGTAGGCCGGCACGTTCTGTTCGCGCGCCAGTTGCGCGCGTAGTTCGCGCAAGGCGCCGAACAAAGGCATGTCCTGCGGCTGCACAGCCACGCCGGTGCGCGGACCACGATCGCGTTCGCGCGGTTTCTTTCCCGGAAGTTCCTTGCGCAGCACGACGGCCTGCTTGCCGGTGAGGACCGCGCGGCTCGAATCGGTCAAACGCAGACCGCCGAAGGCTTCGGCATCGACTTCCAATAGTCCCGCGGCGACCAATTGCCGGAACACGCCGCGCCACGACTTCGCATCCAGGTCCTTGCCGATGCCGTAAGTGCTGAGCTTGTCGTGGCCGAACTGCTGGATGCGTTCGCCTTCGCCGCCGCGCAGCACTTCGATCAGATGCACCACGCCAAAACGCTGTCCGGTGCGGTAGACGCAGCTCAGCGCCTTTTGCGCGGCCAGGGTGGCGTCCCAGCTTGCGGCGGGCTGCAGGCAGTTGTCGCAATTGCCGCAGGGTTGAGGATAGGTCTCGCCGAAACCGGCCAACAGCACCTGGCGCCGGCATTGCATGGATTCGCAATAGCCCAGTAGCTGGTCCAGCTTGCGGCGCTCCAGTTGCTTGCGCTCCTCGCCGGCCTCGGACTGCTCGATCATCTGCTTCAGCAGCACCATGTCGCCCAGGCCGTAGCAAAGCCAGGCTTCGGCGGGCTCGCCATCGCGGCCGGCGCGGCCGGTTTCCTGGTAATAGCCTTCCAGCGATTTGGGCAGGTCCATGTGCGCGACGAAGCGCACGTCCGGCTTGTCGATACCCATGCCGAAAGCGATCGTGGCCACCATCACTACGCCTTCTTCGCGCAGGAACCGGCGCTGGTTGGCGGCGCGTACTTCCGCATCCAGGCCAGCGTGGTAGGGCAGGGCCTTGAAACCCAGCTCGGCCAGGGCCTCGGCGGTCTGGTCGACCTTGCGCCGCGACAGGCAATAGACGATGCCGGCTTCGCCGCGGTGCGCGTCCAGGAACTCCAGCAGCTGGCGCTTGCCGTTTTCCTTCTGCACCACGTTGTATCGGATGTTGGGACGGTCGAAGGAACTGACGAACCACTGGGCCTCGTCCAGCTGCAGACGCTCGGCGATTTCGCGCTGGGTGGGCGGGTCGGCGGTGGCGGTCAGCGCGATCCGCGGCACTTGCGGCCAGCGCTCGTGCAGCACGGTGAGCTCGCGGTATTCGCGGCGGAAATCGTGGCCCCATTGCGAGACGCAATGCGCTTCGTCGATGGCGAACAGAGCGATGGGTGAGCGGTCCAGCAGCGACAGGAAGCGCGGCGTCAGCAGGCGTTCCGGGGCGACGTACAGCAGGTCCAGCTCGCCCGCCAGTAGAGCGCGTTCCACCCGCGCGGCCGATTCCGCATCCAGAGTCGAGTTGAGGAACTCGGCGCGCACGCCGACCTGGCGCAGTGCCTCCACCTGGTCCTGCATCAGCGCGATCAGCGGCGAAATCACCAAGCCCACGCCGTTGCGCAGCAACGCCGGCACCTGGTAGCACAGCGACTTGCCGCCGCCGGTGGGCATCAGCACCAGGGCGTCGCCGCCGGCGGTTATGTGTTCGATGATGGCTTGCTGCGGGCCGCGGAAATCGGCGTGGCCGAAAATGCGGTGCAATAGTTGCTGGGGAGATTCCTGCATGGGAGTAGGTTAACAGCGGGGTCAAGCCCTGCATTGTCGGAATGCCGGCTGGAGCGTTAGGGACTGGCCGCTTGTTCGGGTAAGGGTTTTCTGTATTCGGGCAATATTTTGAAGTAGGGCGGTCGCATTCGTGGAGAACGCTGGGCAGCAAGGGTCTCGTTTCCAAAGAACAGCGCTTATCCTCTCAAGGAAGAGCAGTGCCAGTCATAGACAGTGCCTGCTTTTCTCCTCTCCCCTTGTGGCGCCCGAAGGGTGTGCAAGGCTGAGAGGATGCCCGGAGGGTAGGAGAGGGGTGCGCGAGCGCAGCGACGCGTGCCTTGGATCTTGTCGTTCGACGCAAACCTTGCATGTTGGTGCTGAAGGCTCCGGCGCACCCTCTCCCGGCCTCCGGCCACCCTCTCCCATCAAGGGAGAGGGGAGCTACTGTTACTGCAGCAGCGAACGCAGCATCCAGGCGTATTTCTCGTGGGTCTGCAGGCGTTGGGTCAGCAGGTCCACCGACGGGTCGTCGCCGGCGCCGTCGGCGGTCTTGAGCACCTTGCGCGCGGTGCGGCATACGGCTTCGTTGCCAACCACCAGCTGGCGCACCATTTCCTGCCAATCGGCGCTGTGGGTCAGGCCGGGTTCCTCGGAAATGGAGGACAGGGCGACGAATTCGCGGTACGAGCCCGGTGCGTTGTAGCCGAGCGCGCGGATGCGTTCGGCCACTTCGTCCAGCGCCGTCCATTGCTCGGTGTACTGGGTCTCGAACATCGTGTGCAGCGAGTTGAACATCGGACCGGTGACGTTCCAGTGGAAGTTGTGGGTCTTCAGGTACAGCGTGTAGCTGTCGG
>CBFGMR010000012.1:0-97823 GCA_965650035.1 uncultured Pseudoxanthomonas sp. | reverse complement strand
CCGTTGCTCTGCCTCCTCCCTTGCGCGCAGCGCAGGGGAGGATTGAGGAGGGGTGGTCTTGATCTTGATCTTGATCTTGATGTTGCCTCTGCCCGACGAGCATGCAATCCAATCCCGTGCGGCTCCATGCGAACAGCACCCCTCCCCCTGAGCCGCTTGAGGCGGCTTCGAGCTCCCCTGCGCTGCGCGCAAGGGAGGGGGCAGAATCCAGCGATCCGATAAGATGCACTCAACGCAAGGATCGAGTCGAGCCGATGAGCCGCAACCTGGATGACCTGCAAGCCGCCCAACGCACCTTCGCGCAGGAACGGGACTGGGGCCAATTCCATACCCCGAAGAACCTCGCCTCCGCTCTTGCCGTGGAAGCAGCCGAGTTGCTGGAGCATTTCCAGTGGCTTACGGAGGAACAAAGCCGGACACTGCCTGAAGAGAAGCGCATACAGGTCGGCGAAGAGATCGCAGATGTGCTGCTTTATCTGTTGCAGCTGTCGGACAAGCTGCAGATCGACGTGATGGAAGCCGCCTGGCGGAAGATAGGGCTCAACGCAGAGAAATATCCTGTGGATCGCTCCAGGGGGAGCATCAGGAAGTACAACGACATCTGAGGGACCTCCGGACAACTCGAATGTCGTCCCGTGCATAGCGAGGGGCTGCTTCACCGCAAGCAAACTTCGGGATGCCGTCAGCGCTGAAAGGCTACGAGCTTCGCGACTTGCGTCGCTCCCACAACACCCGTGGAGCTGTTCGGACTTTCCTGGTCTTCCAATGCGAAGAGGCGCACGTCTACGGCCGGATCCTGAAGCCCGGGTTTTCATTGATGGTGCCGTCGGCTTCCAGCACCACGAAGCGCGAACCGTCCTTGCTGAACAATATGGGGACAGGCGCCTGGAACAAAGGGCGGCGGACGAACCGCAACTGCCAGCCGAACTGCTCCATCGTCTGCAGCGTCGCCAGCTGCGCGGGCATCAGGTCGGCCTTCAACTTCGCCGCATCCTCCGGACTGATCGCTTTGCGCCGTTCCTTCGCTGACATGCGGATCTCCTGGCCATCACTACGCCTAAGCCTGCACAGCGCCATTTCGACAAGCAATGAATGCGACCGGCGGAGTTTCCATTTTGTGACGCAGACCAAAGGACAAGCCGCTCCGGGCCGCATGCGCAAGCGGAATTGGGCAGCATGCAGCCTGGCGGCTCAGTGCCTGCCGGCAGGCAACGGTTCTTCCCGGCTGTCGTAGGCTGGCGGGTAATACAGGTTGAGGGTTTTCAGCGACGCGCGGCCGGTATTGCGTATCTCATGGCGTTCGCCGTGCTCTATCACCAGCAGGCTGCCGGCTTTCAGCTTCTGTTCCACGCCGTCCACGAAGGCAAGGCCAGTGCCCGAAACCACATACAGCCATTGGTCCGCTCCACGATGACGATTGTCTTCATCGCCCTCGCTACCGCCCGGCGCAATCACCATCTCCGCCGCCTGCACCTTGCGCGCGCCGAAGATCACACGAAATCCCCTACCGAAGCGCAGATGCTTGTATTTCATGGCGATGTCCTCCCGGCCAGAGCACAAAGAATGCGCGCTGGATGTTAAGGGCGGGACAAGAACGGATTCCGGGCGCCGGCCGCAGGCCGGACGGTGCCTGACGGCCGGCTTGGCCTAATGCACCAGGGTCTGGATCGCATGCGCGGGGATGCTGACCTGCGCCGAGGCCGAACCCACATACAAGTTGTAGGTAATTTCCTTGTCGGTCTGGTTCATGACCACGGTCGCCAGCTTGTTGTCTTCATTGACGAAGGAGGTGGCGAGCAGAGTGCTGCGGCTGCTGACCGCGCTGACGCGACGCGCGTTGGGACGGATGAACCTGGAGAAATGGCCGATGTAGTAGTAGCTCGGCGTGTAGATCAGCTCGCCGGTATCGGTATCGGCGTGGATCGGCGCGAAACACCAGTTGCCGACGTGGTTCGGACCGCCAGTCTGGTCGAGCAGGATATTCCAGTCGGTCCAACCGACCGCGCCATTGTTGAAATCGTTGATCATGGCGCTGCCGTAGCGCTCGGCATTGGGCCAGTACTGGTAGCGCGCCGGGTCGAATTTCTCCACCGCCGCTTCGGTCAGTAGCAGCGGCTTGTCCGGGTAGGCCTGGGCCACAGCGGCGACATTGCGGTACATCGGCTCGAAGCCGGCCCAGGTTTCGTACCAGTGGAAGCCCATGCCCCAGGCGTATTTCGCCGCTTCCGGATCGTCGAAGATCACCCGCGCGCGGTAGGCCATCATGTCGCGGTTGTGGTCCCACACCACGATCTTCTTGTCGGCGTAGCCGGCCTTGTGCATGGCCGGGCCCAGATGATTCTTCAGGAAGTCACGCTCTTCCTCGGCCGTGTACAGCATCGATTCCCAGGTCTGCGTGGCCATCGGCTCGTTCTGCACGGTGATGCCCCAGATCGGAATGCCTTCCTTCTCGTAGGCCGCGATGAACTTGGTGAAGTACTTCGCCCAGGCTTCGTTGTATTCCGGCAGCAGCGCCCCACCCTTCAGCATGTTGTTGGTGGTCTTCATGAAGGCCGGCGCGCTCCACGGACTGGCGAATAGAGTCAGCTTGCCGCCGGCCGCCGCGATGGCTTTCTTGATCAGCGGGACGCGCGCGGTGCGGTCGTGGTCGATGGAGAAAGTGGACAGCGCCTTGTCGCCTTCCTTGATGTAGGTATAGCTGGCGCTGCTGAAATCGGAACTGTGGATGGTGGTGCGCGCCAGCGTGTAGCCGATGCCGTTTTCCTTGTCGTAGTAGGCCTTGAGGAATTCGGCCTGCCGCGCGGGGTCGAGCTTGGCGAATACTTCGGCGCTGGAATCGGTGATGGCGCCGCCGATGCCCAATACGGATTGATAGCGCTTGTCGGGATCCACGAAGACGGAGTTTTCGGTCTCGACCAGTTTGTGCCCGGGGCGCAGCGTGACCGTGCCGCTCTTGCTCAGCCGCTGCTCCGACCCCTGCGCGCTGGTGTAAACGACGACATCGCTGCTGTTGCTGGAGAATTTTTTCATGGGAGTTTCGGCGGCGTAACCGGAGGATTGGGCCATGAGCGCGAACAGCGTTGCCGCTGCCGACGGGTAAAGGAAATTCTTCATCGATTGCCTCGTGGTCTGGTGATCATGTGTTTGTCTGGACGTTGGACATGTGAGCGTGTGGCTGGGAGCGGGAGCCGGCCGGTATCAGGGTAGGTCCTCAGGCGTGGATTGGGTGGGCTGTTCGCCGGCGGGCATTGGCAGACCGGCGATCACCGAACTGTCGCGTCCGCTGTTCTTGGCCCGGTACAGCGCCTCGTCGGCCAGCGAAAACCATTCCTGCCAGCGCTCCTCTTCGCCCGCCATGGCACCGCCCAACGACACCGTGATTCTACCCGCTGGTCCGCGCAGCCCGTTGCGCACCGCCAGGCGCAGGCGCTCGCTGGCGGCCCGCAGGTCTTCCGGGGTATCGGCGTCCAGCAGCATCACGAATTCTTCGCCGCCGAAGCGGAATACCCGGTCGTGCCTGCGCATCTCGAACTTGAGAATGGCGCCCAGATCGGCGATGGCGGCATCGCCCGCGGCATGGCCGTAGCTGTCGTTGACTTCCTTGAAGCGATCGAGGTCCGCAATCAACAGGCCGTGACTGCGTTTGCCGGCGCGATGCAGCACCATCGCCTCTTCCAGGGCACGCTCCATCATGCGCCGGTTCGGCAGGCCGGTCAGCGCGTCCAGCGAAGCCAGCTCTTCGAGCACCTGATGGTCGCTGCTGACGCGCAGCGCGAACAGATAAGCGAACAAAGTGACCAGTGCAGCCACGACGACGGCGGACATGCGGTCTATCGGCAGGCCGAACATGTGCGGCAGGAACAGCAGCACGAGAGTGAGCAACAGATTGAAGACCAGTGCCTGGCGCGGGCCGGCGATGAAGAAGTTGGTCATCAGCACCAGATAGACCCAAGGCAGCGATGCGGGCCCGATGACGTAGCAGGCAACCGCGCAGCCCAGGCTGTTGGTGGTGCACAGCAACATACCCGGACCGACGGTTCTGCCGGTGCGCATAGCGTAGATCACCGGCGCGCCGATCAGCACGGCGATGCCGGAATCGATGGACGCGGCAGCCCACTGGCCGTGCAATGCACGGTAGACAGCGAAGATGGCGAGCGTGAGAACGGTGGTCAGGCCCAGCAGGACGATGATGCCGAGCTGGGAATTGCGCTGTAGCCGGTTTAGCAAGGCGGGCAATCCTCTGCATCACCACAGGCGGAATGCCAGGGCGGGTGGGTGAGAGAACCATCATGCTAGAGGGGATCGGGTTCCCGAGGGGTGAACGCTGCCACAGACGGGCCATTCAGGGGAAGGCGCAAGCGGCTCTTGCCCCCTCCCTTGCGAAGCAGGGGAGGGATGGGGAGGGGTGCTTTTCGCGATCCAATGAAAAGCTCTGACCCGCTTGTGGGATGTAAAGGAGCGAATTGAACTACGCGCGTCAGCATCCCGCCAAGAGCACCCCTCCCCAACCCTCCCCTGCTTCGCAAGGGAGGGGGCCAAAAGCATCGCATCGCGATCGACTCGATTGATCCAATCCTCAAAAAAAAACGGCGGAACGAAATAACTCCGTTCCGCCGCCAGAAGTGAAACTGCTTACTTCTTCTTGTAATCGGTCTTCGTGAAATCCTGCATCGGCTGCAGAGGCGCACCGGAAGCCGTTGCGGCTCCTTCATCGCCGCCGAAATCCAACGACAATTGCAGGCCGATCGTGGTGTTGGAACCCATGCCGACATTCAGCTCATGGCGCAGCAGCGCGGTGACGATCACACCGTTGCCGAAGGCGAAGTCCGCACCGAATCCGACGTTCCAGTTCGAGCTGGCCCACGGCTTCAGCGACAGGCGGTAATCTTCGTCCGCCGGCGCCACCACGTAGTTGATGCCCGCATCGCTGCGGCGGCTGAAGTCGTTGCGGTACTCCAGCTGCCAGTACGGACGCACGTCGCGGGCCCAATCGACCTTCACGTTGTGGCTGCCTTCCAGGCCGATGGCGACGCTGCGCTGCTCGACGGTCTGCTCGCGGTAGTCCAGGTCGTAGATGCCCAGGCCGGTCTCGCGGTAGGCGTCCAGCGTGGTGCGGCCGGCGTCTATGCGGCCATAGCTGGTCAGACGGCGCGAAGCGTTGGTCGATTCATAACCGAAGGTGAGCGAACCGAACACCTGGCTGCCGTCGCGCTGAGCGATGCCCATGCTGTCGGCGACGGTGCTCCAACGGCGCAGATCGTAGTCCAGCTTACCGACGGCCAATTGCCCATCGATGAACAGCGAATCGCTGGCATGCCACAAGCCGTACACGGTCAGGGCGCGCTGTGTGGCATCGACGGTGGAACCGTGCGAACCCACATCGGTGTCGCCCCAGCCGCCGCCGACCGCTACGCCCAGCAGCAGGTCCTTGCCGATCCGCGTATCCGCACCGATGGTCACGCCGTCGCTGCGGAAATCGTAGTCGTTGTCGTTGCCGCTGAGCTTGCGCTCGCCTGCACTGATCGCACCGCCGGTCCAGAACGACCAGGCCTTGCCCGACCTTCCCTCGCCCAGCCTGCCCTCACCTAGTATTTCAGGCTTCAGCGACACGCCGCCTTCGCCGCCGGACGAGCTCAGCGACAGACCATTCGCAGTGCCGGCCGCATCGGTGGCGCGGCGCTGGCGCAAGCGGTCGCGCACGTTGCTCTGTTGCGCATTGGCGAAACGCAGGGCGGTGTCCATCTGCGCCTGCAGGCTGCCGACCACTTCCGCATCCTGGGTCGGATCGGGGCGCGAATCCACCACCAGCAGCGCAGTCACGCTGGCTGCCGTGTAGTTGGCCGTCGCCGCCTGGGTGGCGGTGATGGTCGCGGTGCCGGCGCCGGTCAGGGTGACGGTGCGGCCGTTGATGGTGGCCACGGCTGCGTTGTCGATGGTGTAGGTGAAAGCACCCGTGCTGTTGCTGGCCGGGTCGGCCAAGTCGAACGCGGCCTGCCCGTAGACCTTGTGCAGATCGCCGAAGCCGGTGATCGTCGGCGTCGCCGCACCCACCGCCAGTTGCGCGGTGACGGAGGCTTCCGCATAGCTGTCCTGCGCCGCCTGGGTGGCGGTCAGCGTGGTGGTGCCGGTGCCCACGATGGTGACCACGTTGCCGCTGATGGTCGCCACGGCCGGATTGCTGCTGGTGTAGGTGAAGGCACCGGCGCTGGGCGAAGTCGGCGCGGTCAGCGTGAACGCGGCTTGCCCGAACGTCGCGGTGAGGTTGCCGAAACCCGACAACGCAGGCGCCAGCGTGCCGACGCTGAGCTGCGCCGAGATCTGCGCACCAGCGTAGTTGCCGTCGGCGGCTTGCGTAGCAGTGATCGTGGCCGTGCCCGAGCCGACGACGGTCACCACGTTGCCGCTGATGGTCGCCACGGCCGGATTGCTGCTGGTGTAGGTGAAGGCGCCGGCACTCGGAGAAGTGGGAGCCACCAGCGTGATCGGTGCGTCACCGAAGGTCGCTGTGAGGTTGCCGAAGTTGGACAGCGACGGTGCTGCGACGCCCACCTGCAATTGCGCGGTCGTCTGCGTGGCGGCGTAGTTGCCATTGGCAGCCTGGATGGCGGTGATGGTGACCGTGCCTGACCCGACGATGGTCACCACGTTGCCGCTGATGGAGGCCACGGAAGGATCACTGCTGGTGTAAGTGAAGGCGCCGGCGCTCGAAGAGGTCGGGACCACCAGCGTGATCGGCGCGTCGCCGAAGGTCGCGTTCAAATTTCCGAACGCGCCCAGCACCGGCACAGCCGCGCCGACGATCAGCTGCGCGGTGGTCTGCGTGCTGGCGTAGTTGCCGTCGGCCGCCTGCGTGGCGGTGATCGTGACCGTGCCCGAACCGACAATCGTCACCACGTTGCCGTTGATGGTGGCCACGGCGGGATTGCTGCTGGTGTAGGTGAAGCCGCCGGCGCTCGGAGAGGCCGGTGCGACCAGGGTGATCGGTGCATCGCCGAAGGTCGCGTTCAAGTCAGCGAATGCGCTCAGGGCCGGCGTTGCGGCGCCGACGGTCAGCTGCGCGGTGGTCTGCGTACTGGCGTAGTTGCCGTTGGCGGCCTGGGTGGCGGTAATGGTGGCCGAACCCGAACCGACAATGGTCACCACGTTGCCGCTGACGGTAGCCACGGCCGGATTGCTGCTGGTGTAGGTGAAGGCACCGGCACTCGGAGAGGTCGGCGCGACCAAGGTGATCGGCGCATCGCCGAAGGTGGCGTTCAAGTTGCCGAACGCACCCAGGGTGGGTACCGCGGTGCCGACAGTCAGCGACGCAGTGGTCTGCGCAGCGGCGTAGTTGCCATCCGCCGCTTGCGTGGCGGTGATAGTGGCCGTTCCCGAACCGACGATGGTCACCACGTTGCCGCTGATGGTGGCCACGGCCGGATTGCTGCTGGTGTAGGTGAAGGCACCGGCACTCGCAGAGCTCGGCGCGATCAGCGTGATCGGCGCGTCGCCGAAGGTCGCGTTCAAGTTGCCGAATGCGCCCAGGACCGGCGTTGCGGCACCCACGCTCAATTGCGCGGAGGTCTGCGCGGCGGCGTAGTTGCCGTTGGCCGCCTGCGTGGCGGTGATGGTGGCGTTACCCGAACCGACGATGGTCACCACGTTGCCGCTGACGGTGGCCACGGCCGGATTGCTGCTGGTGTAGGTAAAAGTACCGGTGCTCGGCGAACTCGGCGCAACCAGCGTGATCGGTGCGTCGCCGAAGATCGCATTCAAGTCATTGAATGCGCCCAGGGTCGGTACGGCTGCCGACACGACCAGCTGCGCAGTGGTTTGCGCCGTGCCGTAGTTGCCGTCGGTGGCCTGCGTGGCGGTGAGGGTAGCCGTACCGGCGCCCACTATCGTCACCGTATTGCCGCTGACCGTAGCGATCGCGGGATTGCTGCTGGTGTAGGTGAAAGCACCGGCGCTCGGAGAAGTCGGCGCCACCAGGGTGATCGGCGCGTCGCCAAAGACCGCATTCAGGTCATTGAAGTTGGTCAGCGACGGCGCAGCCACGCCCACGTTCAACGGCGCGGTGATCGAAGCCGCCGCGTAGTTGCCGTTGGCGGCTTGCATGGCCGTGAGGGTGGCCGAGCCCGAACCGACGATGGTCACCACATTGCCGCTGAGGGTGGCCACGGCCGGGTTGCTGCTGGTGTAGGTGAACGCACCGGCGCTCGGCGAACTCGGCGCAACTAGCGTGATCGGCGCATCGCCGAAGGTCGCATTGATCGCGTTGAAGTTGGTCAGCGACGGCGCAGCCACGTCCACGGTCAGCGATGCAGTGGTGGAAGCCGTGGCGTAGTTGCCGTCGGCGGCCTGGGTGGCGGTGAGAGTGGCCGTACCGGCGCCCACGATCGTCACCGTGTTGCCACTGACGGTGGCCACGGCGGGATTGCTGCTGGTGTAGGTGAACGCGCCCGCACTCGGAGAGGTCGGCGCAGTCAACGTGACCGGCGCATCGCCGAAGGTCGCGTTGATCGCATTGAAGTTCGACAGCGCCGGCACGGCGGCAGCGACGGTCAACGGCGCGGTGGTCTGCGCGCTGGCGTAATTGCCGTTCGCCGCCTGCGTGGCGGTGATCGTCGAGGTACCCGCACCGACGAGGGTCACCGTGCTGCCGCTGACGGTGGCCACGGCCGGATTGCTGCTGGTGTAGGTGAACGCGCCCGCACTCGGAGAAGTCGGTGCAATCAGCGTGATCGGCGAAGCGCCGAAGGTCGTATTGATCGCGTTGAAGTTCGACAGCGTCGGCACCGCGGCGCCGACCGTCAGCGATGCAGTGGTCTGCGCACTGGCGTAGTTGCCGTTGGCCGCCTGGGTGGCGGTGATTGTGGACGTACCCGTACCCACAATCGTCACCGTGCTGCCGCTGACGGTGGCCACGGCCGGATTGCTGCTGGCGTAGGTGAACGCACCGGCGCTGGGCGAAGTCGGCGCGGTCAGCGTGACCGGCGCATCGCCGAAGGTCGCGTTGATCGCATTGAAGTTCGACAGCGTCGGCACGGCGGCAGCGACGGTCAGCGAGGCAGTGGTCTGCGCACTGGCGTAGTTGCCATTCGCGGCCTGCGTGGCGGTGATCGTCGCGGTGCCCGCACCCACGAGGGTCACCGTGCTGCCGCTGACGGTGGCCACGGCCGGATTGCTGCTGGTGTAGGTGAACGCGCCCGCACTCGGAGAAGTCGGCGCGGTCAGCGTGACCGGCGAAGCGCCGAAGGTCGTATTGATCGCGTTGAAGTTGGTCAGCGTCGGCACCGCAGCGCCGACCGTTAGCGTCGCAGTGGTCTGCGCGCTGGCGTAGTTGCCATTCGCGGCCTGCGTGGCGGTGATCGTGGACGTACCCGCACCAACAATCGTCACCGTGTTGCCGCTGATAGTGGCCACGGCCGGATTGCTGCTGGTATAGCTGAAAGCGCCTGCGCTGTTCGAAGTCGGCGCGGTCAGCGTGAGCGGCGCATCGCCGAAGGTCGCGGTGCGGTTGGCGAACGCGCCCAGGGTTGGCGCGGCGGCGCTGACGGTCAGCGTCGCGGTGGTGCTGCCCGCTTCGTAGTTGGCGGTGGTGGCCTGCGTAGCGGTGATCGTGGTGGTGCCTGCGCCGACCACGGTGACGGTGGTGCCGCTGATGGTGGCCACCGCCGTATTGCTGCTGGTGTAGCTCAGCGCGCCGTTGCTGTTGCTGGTCGGTGCGGTGATCGTGAACGGCGCGGCGCCGAATACACGGGTCAGATTGTTGAAGCCGGCCAACACCGCCGGTGCCTTGTTCACCGTCAGTGTGGCAGTGGTGCTGGCGGCGGTGTAGGCGCCGTTGGCGGCCTGATTGGCGGTAAGGGTGGTCGTGCCCGCGGACACCACGGTGACCACGTTGCCGCTGATGGTGGCCACGGCCGGATTGCTGCTGGTGTAGGTGAATGCACCGGCGCTGGGCGAAGTGGGTGCGGTGATCGCGGAGGCGGCGTCGCCGAAAACACGGGTAAAGGGACCGAAGTTGGTCAACGTCGGCGGACCGACCGGCACTACCGCATTGGAAGGCGCCGAAGCCGGACCAGTGCCGATGGCGTTGATCGCGGTGACGGTAAAGGTATAGCTGGTGCCGTTGGTCAGGCCGGTCACGATGATGGGACTGGTGCTGCCGGTGCCGGTCAAACCACCCGGGCTGGAAGTCACCGTGTATCCGGTGATGGCGCTGCCGCCGTTGACGGCGGGGGCGGTGAAAGTGACGGTCGCCTGCGTGTTGCCGGCGGTAGCGGTGCCGATGGTCGGCGCCTGCGGCACGACCGCGACGGTGGTGAAGTTGACGGCGGCCGGCACCGAAGTGAGCTGCGGCACCTGGTTGTCGCGCACCACCAGATAGGCGGTGTAGGCGGTGCCCGGCTGCAGCGAAGCGATCGGGAACGTGCGTGCGGTGTTGGCAGCCACGGTGTTGTTGCCCGACGAAATGGCGGCCGCGCCGGTGGACTGCTGTCCGGCGATCACCTGCGCGGCGCTGGGTGCGGCCTGCGCGGCGGGCTGGACGACGAAGTAGCCGGTGCCGGCCGTGGTGCTGGTTCCCTGCAGCGTGGCGGTGGTGCTGGTGACGCCACTTACGGAAACGGCCGACAGGACCGGTGCGCCGGCCAGGGTCACGTCGGGAGTTACATCATAAGTGGCCGAACCGCTGACGTTGGCGTAATAGGACGTGGTGACGATGGTGTAGGTGGTGTTGGCGGTGAGGTTGGCCTGGAAACGGGAGAGCAGCCCATTGCTGTCGTCGTTGCACGCCACCAGGTTCGCGGTAGGTGCAGCCGGATTGAAGGTGCCGGAATAGACAGCCAGAAAGGGGTCGGGACCGCCGCCGCCATCGAAACCCGTCGAGGAGGTAACCGTAAAGGTATAGAGGGTGGTGTTATTGGTGGTCAGGGTGCGCGCCGCATACCGGTGCGTGCCGGTCACCATGCCGCAGCCCGTGACGCCGCCCAGCGGAGAGCTGGTGGCATTGAAAGTGCCGGCGCCGGTGGTGTCGGTAAAGGTGGTCGCCAGCGCCAGTCCCGGCACCAGGGCCAAGGCGCATATCGCCAAAACACGTCGTAATGTGACGCAAGTCGCATTCAAATGTGAGTGCAAGCGCGTACTTGCCGCCTGTAGTGCGTATGGCGTGGACATCTGGTTTATTCCCCTGGGTAGCGTGAAAACCGGCTCAGCGCCTTGCTGGACTGAATCCGGTACGCCCGTAGCCGTTGTTCCCCCATCGGCCCGAGCTGTTGGTATTTTGTGAACTACGTAACAAAAATCGTGCCAACCTGGTCTCCTTATGGAGTGAGACGTAGGAGCAACCCGGAGCCGCAGAGAGCTGAAGACGGGGGTGCTTAGGGGCAACTGAGCCTGGAAACCACACAGGCGAGGGTTGAGCAGGGCTTGGGTTAGGCAAGGTCTGCTGGATAAAGCCGGTGCCGATCACGACGCAAACGAAATGGCTTAAAAAAAATGGCCGTCATCCCGGCGAAAGCCGGGATGACGGCCTTGATTACATCGTCAATCACGCCATTAGTGGACGCGATACTTGAACCGCGGGTTCAAATCCTCCCTCCCGCTATCAAGCTTTTGGAGTAAACCACCACCGACAAAATTGGCGGGAATACCTCAGCCCTCCGCATCCGGCGCCGGCTGCAGTTCCATCTTCACTTCCTCCAGATCGGCGATGACCGTTTCCAATGCATCGTGGAACTCGCTCTGCCGCATCATCAGGTTCTCTATCTTGGCGGCCTGCTTCAATTTGGAAAGCTCGCCGTCGAACATCAGCCACTGGGTGGTCAGCAGTTCGACGTTGTTCTTGGAGTAGTGCCGCATCTCCTTGAGTTGCGACAGCGTATCGGCAACATGGTCGAGCGGGGTCTTGGGGTTTTCCTCGGACATGACGCACCTCCTGCGGGAAAGGCGATTGCCGCCCGATGGTACCCATGCAGGCTGAACGCCGATGTCACGATGGCGCCGGCGATCGGGGCCGGGTGAATCCGCCCTTTCATCCCGGCGAAACCCCCGGCATGCGTATCCTGCAGGCATGCCGACCCTGTCACTGCCCACCGAGCACGACCTGCTCGAGCGCAATCGCCGCTTTTACGATGGGTTGTGGCGCAGCGCGCGGCTGACCGAACCCCAGCGTTTCAATACCTGGCCGCTGGTCGCCCGCCTGACCGCCGGCACCACCCATCGGTTGGAAGTGGCCCCCGGCCTGCGCCCACGATTTCCGCTGCAGGGCACCCACTTCGTGGACATCAGCGCGCCGGCGCTGCAGCGCCTGCAAGCCGGCGGCGCCAGTGCATTGCAAGGCCACGTGACCGCGCTGCCGTTCGCCGATGCCGCCTTCGATGCGGTCTGCGCGCTGGATATCATCGAACACGTGGTCGACGACGAAGGCGCGCTCGCCGAGCTCGCACGCGTCGCCAAACCCGGCGCGGCATTGCTGTTGTCGGCGCCGTTGCACCCGGCCAGTTGGACTGCGTTCGATGACTTCGTCGGCCACTACCGCCGTTACGAGCCGGAGCACTTGTTGGCGAAGCTACGCGCGCACGGTCTTACTCTGGAGCAGAGTGCGATCTACGGTATGCAACCCAAATCTTCGAAGCTGTTGGATCTGGGCATGTGGTTCCTCACCCATCGGCGCCAGCGGGCGATGTGGTGGTACAACCGGACGCTGCCGCTATTCGTGCGCTTTCAGAAGCCGTTGGCGTTGGTGCCGGGCCTGGTCGGTACTGATCAAGTCGATGAGGTGCTGTTGGTTTGTCGCAGAGATTGATCGGCAGTCAGGAAATCATAGGGCGGGCCCCGGCCCGCCGAATGGAATCGCTATTGCTGCATGCGGCGGGCTTGAGCCCGCCCTATGGGTTCCGATCAAAGCAGAAGGTGCGGCGATTGTCGCGGGCGACTGCGATGCGCTTCAGGCGTGCCTTGGCCTTTTTGCCGGGGTGATGCAGTGGATCCCGTCACTCGCCGGTAGGAATGGCGGCCGGGTCCATCCAGAAGGCTCCCCAGACGTGGCCGTCGGGGTCGGCTATATCGCGGCCGTACATGAAGCCGAGGTCCTGTATGGGATTGATGTCGCCGGTTCCGCCGTTGGCCACAGCAGCGGCATTGAAGGCGTCGACGGCGTCGCGGTCGTCGAAGGAAAGGGCGTTGGAAACTTCGCTGGAGGTGTTGGGCGGTATGGGGCGGGTGGTGAAGGTCTTCCACTTTTCGTGGGTCAGCAGCATGGTGTGGATGGTGTCGCTCCAGACCATGCAGGCGGCGGTGGCGTCGGTGAAGTGCGGGTTGTTGTGGAAACCCAGGGCCTCGTAGAACTTCATGGAGGCGGCAAGGTCGGCGACAGGCAGGTTGACGAAGATCATGCGGGGCATTGGGTGCAGTCCTTTTGTGGGTTGGTTTGTATCTGCAACGAACGACCGCGGTGGAAATCGACAAACTTTTTTTCTGAGCGCAACCCCCAATGGAAGAAGCCCTTCCCCCGTTCACGGGGGAAGAGCCTGCCCCGGGCTTGATCCGGGGTGCCCGAAGGGCGGATGGGGGCGCTCTTAGCCCAAACTTTTGAATAGCCCGTAGGTCGGGGCTACGCCTCCGACGCGCCAAAGCATTGCAGATCTATTCCGCCGCTTCCGGCGCCCCCATATTCCCTTTGCTATACATTCCCGACCGATCAAAGCAGCAGGCCCGCCGATTGCCGCAGGCCAGCTTGTCGCAGGCAACGCCGATGCGCTTCACGCGCGTCTCGGCTTTCTTGCCCGAGGTGATCCAGTGGATCCAGTCGCGTCGCGCCACTGTGGTGATCTCGGCCCACATCGCTTTCGCGGCCGGGTTGCCGGCCAGGGCTTGCTTGAGGTCGGCGGGCACCTTGGGTTCCGGCTCCTTTTCCACCGGCGCGATTTCCAGGGCGACGCTGTCGCCCGCGGCAACGCCGGCGGCTTCGCGCAGTTTCTTTTCCACCTTGAACCAGTGGCTGCCCTGGCCGTCCGGCTCCAGCGTGGCCTGGAAGGGCTGGCCGGCGAGCGTGCCGTCGATGGTGACCATGCTGCGCGTCGGCAGTTTCTTGCTGGCGGCTGCGGGCAGGACCAGGAAGGTCCATGCCGCGCCCTTCGGGGTGGCGGGCCGGGAGAGCTTTGCCTTGAACTTGATCGGGTCGGTGGATTTGGCCATGTGGGAACGTTAGCACCGGTGGCTGTTAACCATCCGTAGAGCAGCCGCTTGCCGCCTCATCTGGGGCATCGTCCCAGGCGGAATGGAACGTGTCGTATCGTTCCGCTTCTACAGCGGTAAGAACGTGTACACCGCGTCGTACGGGTATTTGCCGTTGGTGCGTTCGGAATGGACGTGCAGGCCATCGTCCTTCAAGGCGCCGTCCATCTTGAACGCGCCGAACGCGGCTTTGAGTCGCGCGCTGAACGCATTCGCGCCAGGTTTGTACTTGCCTTTGACGACGAACGAATCGCCGGCGATAAAGGTGTCCATCACTGCACGCGCCGGGAAGCGTCCGCCGATGCTTTGCCAGAATATCTTGCCATCGGCGGTGAAGCACAAGTAGCTCCAGCTTTTACCCATACTCGATTCGTAAACGCCGTCGAAGCGCACGCCGGATTTGCATTGAATGGGTGCACCTGCCTCAGGGGCGGCCATCGCCGGAACGCCGGCTTCGCTGCCATCGGCGAGATACAGCACATGGCCTTCCGGATCGAAGACATGCACGCCGTGATGCTCGGCGATCGCGCGCAGATGCCGCAGTCGCTCGGCGTCGAACTCGCTGAGTTCGAATGTCATCTCTAGCATCGATCCCGCGGGTCGGTTGTGGTCAAAATCTTCATGCCAGACGACACCCTTTGATCCATCCTTTGGCCAAGTCTGCAACAGGCGCACGAAGAGGGTTGCGATGCGCGCGGTCGGCGCGTCCTTGCTGTCTTGCCATTTTTCGACGAAATCCGCGGCCGCATTCGCGTCCTTCACTTCCGGCGCGTCAATCGCGTACAGAATTGCTTCGCTCATCGCTACTCCTGTCAGACATAGGGCGGGGCCCGGCCCGCCGAATGGAACCGCTATTGCCGCATGCGGCGGGCTTGAGCCCGCCCTACGAGCTCTTTGCTTTGAACTTGATCGGATCTATGGATTTGACCATGGCGGAACGGTAGCACCGTTGGCCGTTAATCATTTGTAGAACGGCCAGGAAAGGGGTCAGACATAGGGCGGGCCCAGGCCCGCCGAACGGAATCGCTATTGCTGCATGTGGCGGGTTTGGTCGCATGGGCGGGCTTGGCCGCATGCGGCGGGCTTGAGCCCGCCCTATGAGTTTTACAAAGATTAGGAAGGCGGTTGCAAAACCGCCTTCCCAAACTTCATGCCACCGCGGGTAAAAGGAAGGCAAAAACCGATCCAATCACCGTGCACAGCAAAGCGAACGACCACAGCACCACGCTTATGCGTCGGAGCCTCGCGCAGGTATGGGCGAGCTTGGGATCCGCCGGACAGGGAAGCGAACGTGCCCGCAGCAAAAGTCCGCCGGACAGGGCGAGCATCGCAAAAGCCAGCCCGAATACCCCCGCCTTATGCTCTGAAAGCCATATCAATTGCGGAACCGCTGTTACCAGGCCCGCCAATGCGGCTCCGGCGCCCAGGGCGACCATGACGGCAGGCAGCACGCAGCAGATCAGGGTTCCGCTACTTGCCACCAATGTCAGCAAGGTCACCCCGACATTGCGGCGAAGCGGCGCATTGGCCGAATGAAGTTCATTCATGGCGGGCCGTCCGTTTGCGGATGTCGTCGAGTGGAGTATCGGTGCGTCGAATGGCCACCACTGTGTACCCCGAATCGGTCATCGCCTTGCGCAGCGTCGCATCGTCGATATCGCTGCCGTCCTTGAGCTGCACGGCAACGATGCGGTTCTCCAGGCTTACATAGACCGCTTCAGTGGCAGGGAACGCCTTCAAGGTCTTCTGGATGCCTTGCGCGCAGAAAGCGCAGACCAATCCATTCACGTCCACTTCGATGGTCTTGGCGGAAACCAGCGAAGAGAAGCCGAGCAGCAGCGAGAAAACGATTGTATTCATCAGTTTCATTGGAGTTTCCTGTGTTTAGAAGTTGACCATGGCCATGGCTTGGAGTTTGCCTTCGGTGGTGGCGCCGAACTCGACCCAGGTGCGGCCTTTGAACAGACGGATCAGCACTGCGGTTTCGGTGCCTTCGTACAAGTCGCCCGTGTACTGGCGTCCCTGCACCACGATCCAGGTAGCCAGCGTGTCGTAGTCGTGGGCGTAGGGCGACCAGCCGAGTTGCACGGTGTCGATGCGATGCGAGAACTCATCGCTTTCCTGCAGGTCCGAGCGTAGTGAGCTGTAGACGCGTCTGGTTTCGAAGTCGGCTTGAAAGCCCACATTGCGGGCCAGCGTACTGCCGTCGAAGTCGTTGCCCGTGGCGCGGCCCACGCCGCCCCAGACGAAAATGTTCGCCTGCGCGCCCGGCAGGTTCCATCTTTTGGCAAGCAGGTTTCCGCGCACGTAGGTGATGTGCCGCTGCTTCTGGTCATCCTCGCTTTGCAGTTCCAGCCAACCGCCTCCCAGCGAGTACCAGTACTTGGGGGCGTAGAAAAGCTGCGCTTCGTTCATGGTCCCGGCGCCGTATTCGGCCATGACCGTCGTGCCTTTCGCGAATGCGATCGGTTTCGCTGCCAGCGATAGCGGCAGACTGCCGAGCAGCATGCAAGCTGCCCAGCTCGGTTTGAGTTTCATTTCATGATCTCCGTCGAATGTCGCGCAAGGCGACACAGGGCCCGCCGGAAGCGGGCCTATTGGGTCGAACGGGGATCAGGCGATGGGAGGTCGGAGCGCTGTTTCCAGCGGACGCGCAGGCGGTTCGGCCGTATGCCAGGCAAACACGAGCGAGGCGGCTGGTAATGCAGCTGGCATCCAGGCGAGTGCAGGAAGTACGCCCGTCGCCAGGCAAGCAGAGAAATCGCAAGAGGACTGCGGGCAGCAATCTTTGTTGCAGGGGTCGCCGTGGTCGGGTTCCGGCGGGGGCATCTTCATGCCCATGGCTTCGTCGCAGGGCATGCCGCCCATCGCCATGGCTTCCGCCGCAGGGGCCTCATGCCGTGCAGCCTCGCGGAACGGCCAATTGCCGCCCGGCAGCAGGAAAGCCGCAACCAGCAGCAGGAGCACGGTTTGACGGAGGAATGGGGGGCACCGCATGGGCTGATTGTAGACCCCAAACCTTATTTGGACGCAACTGGGCCGCGGCCGGGAAATGCAGGTTTATAGGGCGGGCCCTGGCCCGCCGAATGGAATCGCCATTGCCGCATGCGACGGGATTGAGTCTGATCTGCGAGGCCTGATAAGGGAACCTGACCCCGTTCCTGCGTTCTTGTTCTTGTGACCCCGTTCTTGCTGAATCGTTATTGCCGCATGCGGCGGGCTTGAGCCCGCCCTATGAGTTCTGACTTCGTCCCCTTTAGCCCAGGAAACACTTCGGTTTCTCCTGGAATCTACCCTCTGTCATTCATGGCCGCAATGACACACCAAGCGCGTTCAAAGTCTCCGTTGTCATAGCACCAGACGAAACTAGCCCATGGTCGGTCTGAAAACTGCTTAAGGCAGACTTCGTTGTAGCCCCCAACACTCCATCTATGGCGCCGGGATCGTATCCCTTGGAATAAAGCGCTGCTTGAACTCGCATAATCATCAACTGAAGCTGATCAGTTGACGGCCGTGGTGAACGGCTTGGCTCTAAGGATTGCTGGGTTCCATAATTGCGCCAAGGCTTACTGGGAACACTGGAAGACTTGGGAGTGCCGGGCTGATAGGTGCTCGGCTCTGATGCCGTAGAGGGTCGATAGGTGCTCGGAGGTGTGTAGGTAGTTCGCGGCGCCGGAGATGGCGTATACGTGGGCCGCGGTGCCGGGGGTGGCGTGTAAACAGGCCGCGGCGCTGTAGGTGGCGAGTACGAAGAGCCACTACCCGAGTAATGCGAACTATGGGACCTGTGCGAGCTGTGGCTGCTATGAGACCTGTGGCCCGCATACATATTCTCCATGTTTACATTGAGGGGTGCACTTAGGGTCACTGCATAACTTGCGTCCCGTTCCGCAAGCGCGGATATGTTGGCATCTAAAACGGAGGTACTTTGATCCTGCAAAGACCCATGCAGGCTGGAAAGTGCAGCCCCAGTGAATGTCAGTGTCTTGCGCATACTTGCTCCTCCACCTTTATTCGCTTAATTCCTCGACTGGTCCATTCAGGGGTAATCCACCCAAAGAAACCACCGCAGTCTGATTTGATATCGCATTCCGCACACGCCGGCAGATAATCTTGTTTCCAATTTGAAATGCTTCGACGCGCGAATGGCCTTAGTGCATCAGGCAACGTGCAGAGCGGCAAATTGTAAAGTGACACCGACATACCTCTCTGGTCCAAGAAGCCGACGGCTTCATAGAGCGTTTCAGCCATGTCAACCGGATCAATCCATAGGGCCTCGTGATGCGCCTTGGCAAATCCGATTGGCTCGATGCCCATCAAAGCCACGTGCTCAACAAAGGGTAGATTCTGATAGATGTATCTCACTAGCGAGGACAGCCTTTCTACCGTGGGCTTCACTAAGACCACGCGGATCTCTATACGCTGTCCAGCCGCATGCAGTGCGTACAGCCCTTTGATAGTTTCAGCAAAGGCTCCGCTGCTCTGCACTATGTAATCGTGCAGCCGGAAATGGTCTCCATACAACGGCACACCCCAGGTCAGTGAAGGATGCAAAGCCTTGAACTTGTCTGCGTACGCCGTATTTTCAAAGTTACGGCCATTAGAAAGGATGTGGACATGCGTATCAGGCAGCGCATCCGCACATATTTTAATGACCTGGGTTAATCCATCACCTAGCAGAGTGGGTTCGCCACCGCTAATCGCAATCGAGGCCTCCTCCTTATCGATTAGCCTGGCAAGATCGCAGAGATGCGACACGCGCCAATCGTCTTCAATCTGACGTGGGGGCTGCGAGCACATTAGACAGAAGCTGTTACATCGCTCAGTAGAAAATAGAACGTTGCCGTTGTCGCCGCGCCGATACCGCACCGCGACTTTCGATACGGATGGCTTGACCTCAATCACGTCTCCCGCTTGTGCAACAGCTTGGTCGCCAAGCAGTTTAAGACTTGGGCGCCCGCTCGGAGCAGCCACGTCATCACTACTCAAGAATCCAGCCCAAGGGAGAGCCAAAATGGATTCCGAGGAGACTATTTCCGGATCAGACCGAAGATCCAAGATCATACTTTCCAACGGGAATTTCCCCTGCGAGAATTCCTTCAGGCCGGCCACCTTCAGCAGCGCGGGTTCTTGCCACCCCTGCACCTCAACCTTGGCTTCGAGGGCAAGCATTAGGCAACCTCCTTGAGGGCCTCGGGCTCGCGAGAGCGAAACACCCAGCGTTCCAAAGTAGTCCGGTCAATGGAGGGGAGTGTTTCCATTCTCTCCAACAACAAGTCAAACAGACCCATCTGCTTGCGACAGAAATCGCTTGTTGGCCGATGTCCGATGGAATCCCCTTGGCGTGCATAGTGATCGATGGGATCTGCACCGCAGAGAGGAACATAAGCACAATCCGAGCATGTCGGTAGCGACTCCGCTACGCCGGCAGTCATGAGCGCCTTCATCGCTGGCGAGGCGAGCCAAGTGGCAACAGACTGGTCCACCCTTCCCATAGAGAAGATGTGATCACCCATAGCGGCTAGCATGCGAGCCTCGTCTGAGGGGTAAACCTGGCCGTCATAGTCGTAAACCACCGTACCTAGTCCAGCGCCGGTCGGTGAGCGGAGATCGACATAACCGTGGCTAAAGGGTGTCAGCAACTGCGATAACAATAAGCTCGCGTATGTCTCCTCCATGGCGTATCCACCGCGGTTTACCGACAAGATATGGTCAAGCGCGATATCGTAAAATCGGAGGAAGTCTGGGATCGTGTATCCGTTTCGGACCTTGGTTTTTTTTGCGTAACCATAAGGGCTTAGCGGACGCAAGGAAATCGAGTGGAATCCAAGCTTCTTGTATTCATCGATGATCTCAATGGGAACTTCCAGACTTCGGCTGGTTAAAGTCGTCAATGCGGATACTGAATCTTCGCCAAGAGCCCTTCTTCCTCGCTCGATTCCTTCCACTGTTCGACGATAACTATCACGTTCTGGTCTTGGCCTGTTGGCGTTGTGGAGCCACTCGGGTCCATCCAATGAAGTCGACAGCTGAAATTGGTGTTCTTTAAAGAAAGCCAACTGATCTTCGGTCAGATTGTGAAGCGTAGAGGCCAGCACAAATCGAAGAATCCGATTTTCCGTCTTGTTGCGCGCTTCTATCATCTCGGCCAGCGATTTCACGCGGTCAAAATGCAGCAAGGGCTCGCCGCCCTGAAACTCAATCGTGAGCCGTTCGGAAGGCCATTCGAATAGACGATCTACCGCATGCTGTGCGGCGATGCCCGACATGTCGAACTCGGCTTTGGTCGTTGGCTGCCTGGAAACCTGGCAATAGGAGCAGGTGTGGTGACAGCGCAGGGATACCACAAAGATATGTAGCGCTGGCCCACCTTGCAGATAGGCCTTTCGTGTCCGGTACTGACTAAGTAGTGGCGCCAACGTGGAACGATCTGGATCTGTTGCGATCAGGTTTCGCGCTTCCATGTCCGCGAACAGCGATTCACCCGGATATAGAGAACCACTGACCGCACGACCAAGATCAGCATGAAGCATCACCAGCCAGTCACCCGACATAGATGAGACGAAAACACGCTCCTGGTCCCAAGGTAGCCTGCGGAAACGCAAGGGCAGCAAGCGGTAACCCGAAGCACCTTCAAACGCATCTTTGGTCGCGAATCTCATCTTTACTCTACGGTTCTCGGCTGAGCTTGCCGTAGCGCCGCTTGCGCCAGAACGGTGTGTAGTTCTGCGGTTTGGGCTCTGACCCTTTCTCGCAGTAAGTCATCTAATAAGTCGTTGCGGAAATGCCGCTCTATGTCGTCTATTTTTACGTCGCCTCTTTTTGGCACCAGACGGACTTGAATTCCCGCAGCCTCATCATTGATCTCTACAAAAAAATCACCGGTATAGCGATGCGCTGTTCTGGTGACAACTTCTTTCAAGAAGGCGTCTCCCAACGCAATATTGAAAGCCTCGTGAGCTTTCATAGTTCGTCCCCATTAGCTGCTTCCCCAAATCCGATGCTGCTCCGCATTAGCTCCAACTGCAACCTTTGGCCTTGAAAGACCGGTAGGCAACGTAAATAATTCACATGCGGAGCCTACCCAGAACTCTAGGTTGTGCCTGCATGAGGATGACGAGTTTTTTAGCTGCACGCCAAGAGCACCCCCTCCCCTGCTTCGCAAGGGAGGGGGCTAAAAGCCCTGTTGCGCCAGCTTCGCGGCCACCGCCTCGCAGGCCGCGATCAGATCCACCAGCAAGCGCTCGTCCACCTCCAGCAGCCCTTCGTACTCACCCAAATTGCGCTGCTGATGGCACTTGTCCAGCACCCGCCACACCTCCGGCCCCAGGCCCAGCGTGTGCGGCAACACCTGGAACACGATGTAGCGGTGATGCGCGCGATAGCCCTTGCTGCGCAACGCCGCCAGGCACAAGGCATGCGCCGCGTTGTAGGCCAGATCGAAACGACTCTCAAACGCCAGCGACTCCGTCTTGGCGTCCTTCAATCGCGCCAACCCGGAACGCACCAGCCCTTCGTATTCCTTCGCATCGGGCGGCTCCACTGCCAGCGGCTTGCCTGCCCCTACCAGATTCTCAAGTACCGAGGTCATCCATTCCTCCTATCAACCAAAGCTTGGGTTGTTGCAGCACGCGCGTGACGAACGCGTTTTCATCCTTAACGCGCTTGCCGAGTTCCACACGGGAATAGATCGAGGGATTGATCGCGCGTCCCAGCCAACGCCCTATCTCATCCAGCGCCAACACCACGTCCGCGTAACCGATCGTATCCGATATCACCATCAGGTCGATGTCGCTGGAAGCAGTGTCGGTTCCCTTGGCCACCGACCCATAGAGGAAAGCCGCATCGATCCGGTCCGCCAACGGAGAGAGCGCTTCGCGCAAGGGTTCCGCCAAGCCAAAGGTCTTTTGCACGATGGCTACGAGTTCGTCATGGATGGGCGCGGCGGGATTGGCCTGATAGTGCTTCTGGTTGCCTACCGGCTTGACCGTGAGCAGGCCGCTGGCGACCAACTTGGCGAGTTCGCGCTGCACAGCACCCGAGCCGGCGCCGGTGGAAGCGATCAATTCACTAACGGTAAAAGTGCGCTGCGGCTGGCCGAAGACCCAACCCAGGACACGCTGTTGAGTCTGGGTGAACAACGCATCGGCTAAGCCCGCATGTCGGCTTGAAGTCGCGCTGGTGGCGGATCGGTTAATACCCATATTGGGCACGATAATACCCAATATGGGTATTTACAAGCCCGCCGACACGGGTGTCCGACTAACTAATACACCCTTCCCTCAGCCACTGAGACGACTTCGAACTCCCTCTGCGCCCTCGGCCCGTGACATCCGGCACGCTTGCATATTGTATTTCGATGTGTTTTATATCGTTTAACGATATGCCAGGAGGCCGTGCCATGACCCGTACCAGCGCCCAAGCCCTCGCCATCGCCCGGCCCGTTATCCTGGGCCTGATCGTCCTCAACGCCTTCTATGCCCTGGTCATCGCAGGCCTGCTTGTCTGGAGCTTCTTCATAGAAGGCTGGCCAGGGCGACCGCTCGGCTTCGATATGGTCAACGCCCACCCGCTGGTGGGGCACGGACTGCGCGCCATCATCCTCATCGGCCTGGTGGGCGCGGCCATCGTGCACACCCTCCTGCGACGGCTGCTGGCCATCGTCGACACCGTGCGCAGCGGCGACCCCTTCATCCTGGAGAACGCCCAACGCCTGAATGCCATCGCCTGGAGCATTGCCGCGCTCGAAGGACTGCGGCTGGTTATCGCCGCGATCGCAGCGGTGGTGTGGGAACCGGGGAAGATCGACGCGTTCTCGCCTGCAGCGTGGCTGGCGGTGCTGCTGATGTTTGTGCTGGCCGGCGTGTTCGCCCACGGCGCGAGCATGCGCGCCGACCTTGAAGGCACGGTGTGACATGGCGATTTTGGTACGACTGGACGAAAAGCTGTACGAACGGCGCATGACGCTGACCGAACTGGCTGCGCGCGTGGATATCACCGTTGCCAACTTGTCGATTCTCAAGACGGGTAAGGCGAAGGCGATTCGCTTTTCTACGCTTGAGGCGATTTGTGTGGTGTTGGAGTGTCAGCCGGGGGAGTTGTTGGAGTTTCGCTTGGATGATCAGGCGGGCGATGCGGGGTCTGCGGATGCAAGTGGGGGAGTTTAGGCGTAAACGGAAAACCCCTGCATTGCAGGGGTTTTGATTAGAAGAATGCTTGAGGGATTGCGCGAAGAGCAACCCCTCCCCAACCCTCCCCTGCTTCGCAAGGGAGGGGGCCAATCAAGCGAAGGGGTCTTGTAGCACCATGGTGTGGTCGCGGTCGGGGCCGGTGCTGACGATGGATAGCGGGCAGCCGGCCAGTTCTTCCAGCGCGCGCAGGTAGGCGCGGGCGGCGGCGGGGAGCTTGTCCCACTCGGTCACGCCGTGGGTGTTCTCTTCCCAACCCGGGAATTCCAGATACACCGGCGTGCATTCTTCCCAGCCCTGCGCATCCAGCGGCGCGTACTCGGTGCGCTTGCCGTGGTACTCGTAGGCGATGCAGATCTTCAGCTTCTCCATGCCGTCCAGCACGTCCAGCTTGGTGATGCACAGACCGCTGATGCCGTTGATGGCCACCGCGCGCTTCAACGCCACGATGTCGATCCAGCCGCAGCGGCGCGGACGGCCGGTGGTGGCGCCGAATTCCTGACCCTTGGCGCGGATCAGTTCGCCGGTTTCGTCTTCCAGTTCGGTCGGGAACGGACCGCCGCCCACGCGCGTGGCGTAGGCCTTGCAGATGCCCAGCACGTAGTCGATCGCATCGGCGCCTACGCCGGTGCCGGCCAGCGCGCCGCCGACGGTGGTGTTGCTGGAAGTGACGTAGGGATAGGTGCCGTGGTCGATGTCCAGCAGCGAACCCTGCGCGCCTTCGAACATCACCCGCTTACCCTGCTTGCGCAGGTCGTGCAGGATGCCGGCCACGTCGGATTTCATGGGCTGCACGTATTCGCCGAAGGCCAGCGCTTCGTCCAGCGTCTGCTGGAAATCCACCGGGTCGGTGCCCAGATATTTGGTGAGCACGAAGTTGTGATAATCCAGCGCCACGCGCAGCAGTTCTGCCAGTTGCTGCGGGTAATGCAGGTCGGCGATGCGGATGCCGCGGCGCGCCACTTTGTCTTCGTAGGCCGGGCCGATGCCGCGGCCGGTGGTGCCGATGGCCTTGCCGCCGGCCTTGATTTCGCGGGCCTGATCCAGGGCGATGTGGTACGGCATGATCAGCGGTGCGGCCGGGCTGATCTTCAGGCGCGAACGTACTTCAACGCCGTTGGCTTCCAGCTCGCCGATTTCCTTCATCAGCGCGGCCGGGGAGATGACCACGCCGTTGCCGATCAGGCACAGCGCGTCTTCACGCAGGATGCCGGAGGGGATGAGGTGCAGCACGGTCTTCTTGCCGTTGATGACCAGGGTGTGGCCGGCGTTGTGGCCGCCCTGGAAGCGCACCACGGCGCCGATTTCCTCGGTGAGCAGATCGACGATCTTGCCCTTGCCTTCATCGCCCCACTGGGCACCGAGAACGACGACTGACTGACCCATGATTTGTAGCTCCGGTTCTTGTAGGAGCGCCCCATGGGCGCGAGCTCTGTGCTGAGGCGGACCGGTCAGGAGCTCGCGGCCATGGGCCGCTCCTACCGGTTCCACACACAGAAAAAGCCGGAGGGGAGGAATCCCCATCCGGCTTTTGTGCATTATCCGGGTTTTAGGGGGCGGGGGCTACCCTGCTGTGGCCTGGCTTTGGCTGTGGCCCCTCCCCTTGCTCGCGTAGCGAGTAGGGGGAGGTTGGGAGGGGGTGCTTTTTGCTCGCGAACCCTCTAGAGCAAGATCAAGAGCAACCCCTTCCGCCCTTCGGGCACCCCGTATCAAGTACGGGGCAGGCTCTTCCCCTGCAAGCAAAGGGAAGGGAAAGCGGTCAGCGATCGCTCTTCATGTACTGCAGGAACGGGTCGTCCTTGTCCAGCACGATCACGCTGTTGCCGTCGGAGAACGAGGTGCCGTAGGCCTCCAGGCTGCGCTGGAAGGCGTAGAACGACGGGTCTCGGTTGGCGGCTTCGGCGTAGATGCGGGCGGCTTCAGCGTCGCCCTCGCCTTTCAGCTTCTGCGAATCGCGTTCGGCTTCGGCCACCAGTACCACCTGGTCGCGGTCGGCAGCGGCGCGGATGGTGCGGGCCTGCTCTTCACCCTCGGCGCGCAGCTTGCTGGCCACCTGCATGCGCTGGGCGCGCATGCGTTCGTAGACCTGCTTGATCACTTCGCTGTCGGTGGGCAGGTCGATCTGCTTCAGACGGATGTCGGTGATGTGCATGCCCAGCGTGCCGGCGCCTTCGTTGATGGCGGTGAGCTGCTTGACCACGATGTCGTTGCGGTCGCCGGACACCAGCTGCTGCAGGGTGCGCGAGTTGATCTCGTTGCGCAGCGAATCGGTGATGATGGGCGCCAGACGCTCGTTGGCGGTCTTTTCCTCGCCGCCGGTGGCGCGGTAGAAAGCGCGCACGTCGGAGATGTAGCCCACGGCGAAGAAGTCGACGCTGACGTCCTTGCGTTCCAGGGTCAGGTAGCGCTCCGGCGCGGTTTCCAGGATCTGGAAACGGCGGTCGAACACGCGCGCGGTCTCCACCAGCGGCACCTTGAAATGCAGACCGGGCTTGATATCGGCACGGACCACCCGGCCCAGGTTCAACACCAGCGCGGTCTGGTCCTCGCGGACTACGTAGACCGAACCCAGCAGGCCGAACAGGATCACGGCCGCGATGGCGGCGTAAAGGGAAGCTTTCATCGTTCGACCTCCTCACGGCCGGTGGGTCGCGCGGGGCGTTCGTTGGCGCTGGAAGGTGCGGTGCTCTGTATGGCGGGCATCACCACTTCACTGGGCAGTACCGCGGGCGCAGCGGCGGCCGGCGCACCGTTCTGTGCGGGCATCGGCACATAGATCAGCTGCTTGCCGTCGCCGCCGACCACCTTGCGGTTCTGGGCCAGCACGCTCTGCACCGTTTCCAGCCATAGGCGCTTGCGGGTGACCTCCGGGGCGGACTTGTACTGTTCCTGCAGCAGACTGAAGCGAGCAGCGTCGCCGGTGGCTCGCGCCACTGCGGCAGTCTTGTAGCCATCGGCAGTGGTGCGCCGGCGCGCGGCTTCGCCACGTGCTTCGGGCACGACCTTGGCGGCGTAGGCCTGGGCCTGGTTGACCAGGCTTTCGCGGACTTGCTGGGCGCTGTTGACCTCGTCGAAGGCGGGCTGCACTTCGGTGGGGGGGCGGGCGTCGGGCAGATTGAGCTCGGTCACCACCAGGCCGGTGTGATAGGCATCGAGCGAATGCTGCAGGCGTTCCTTGGCGGAACTGCCCAGAGGGCCGCGCACGCCCAGCACGGTGTCCAGGTCCGAACGGCCGACCTGTTCGCGCACGGCGCTCTGGGCGGCCTGCTTGAGCACTTCGTCGGCGTTGCGCGAGCCGAACAGATACAGGCGCGGATCGCTGATGCGGTACTGCACGTTGAGCGAGACGGTGACGATGTTTTCGTCCTTGGTCAGCACCGGCACGGTGTTGCTGAAAGTCTTGATCTCGGTGGCGTTGACCTTGGTGACCCTTTCGATGGGCCAGGGCCACTTGAAGTTGGGGCCGGGCTGCATGATGCGGGCGAACTGGCCGAAGCGCAGGACCACGCCGCGCTGCTGTTCGCCGATCAGCTGGAAGCTGCTGAACACGATCAGCAGAACCAGGCCGATGACTACCCAGCGCAAGGGATTGCCGCCGCTGCCGTCGAACAGACCGCGCAGGCGGTCCAGCAGGCCGTTCAGATCGTTGCCGCCGCCCTTGTTGCCTTTCGGCTTCCAGGGATTGGGTCTGGGCTTTTCGCCGTCGCCGTTCGATCCGTTACCGCTGCTACCGGGGGTGTTCCAGGCCATGCCTACTCCACGTTTGATGATGAGCGCAGGCCGGGGCCGTTGCGGTTCCGATTCTACTAGATAGGGCCGCGTGGCCCTGGAGACAAGCGTAGGTCGGGGCTACGCCCCCGACGCCCGGGTTCCCGACTTCGTCTGTCGGGGGCGTAGTCCCGACCTACTTGCTGTAGGAGCAGGCCCTGCCCGCTCCTACAAGGTCTTGACTCGCGATTCGTCGGGGGGCGGGTAGCCCCGCCCTACGCCATCCATTCCTCACGGGCGGCTTCGGGCAGCAGCGCCTCCAGCGGCGCGCCGCCGGCCTGCACCGCCAGACGCTGGGCGTCGGCGAGCGAGAGGTCGACTTGCAGATGCCAGCCGTCCTCATCGTGGGTTTCGGCGCGCACGGCGCCCAGGGCATGCAGGCGCGAGCGCAGGCGTTCGGAATGCGCGGCCGGCAGGTGCAGCGGGCCCTGGATGCGCACCAGCGACAGGCGCTGGACCAGGATTTCTTCCAACAACTCCAGACCCAGCGCGTCGCGCGCGGACAGCCACACGCGTTCGCGGCCTTCGCTGGGCTGGTCCAGGCGCGGCTGCGCGCCTTCGATCCGATCTATTTTGTTGTAGACCAGCACTTGAGGAATATCGCCGGCGCCGATTTCCTGCAGTACCGAATCGACCTGGGCGATGCGGTCTTCGCGCAGGGGATCGGCGGCGTCGATGACGTGCAGCAGCAGGTCGGCTTCGCGCGCTTCGGACAGGGTGGAACGGAACGCAGCGACCAGTTCGTGCGGCAGATCGCGCACGAAACCGACCGTGTCCGACAGCATGACGGCGCCGCCGCGCAGATTGACCCGGCGCACGGTGGGATCGAGCGTGGCGAACAGCTTGTCGGCCGCGTAGGCGTCCGATCCGGTCATGGCGTTGAACAGCGTGGATTTGCCGGCATTGGTATAGCCGACCAGGGCCACGCGCGGCATTTCGCTGCGCACGCGGGCGCGGCGCATCTGGGTCTGCTGCACTTCCACTTTTTCCAGGCGCTTCTGCAATTGGTCGACGCGTTTCTGCAACAGGCGGCGGTCGGTTTCCAGCTGTGTTTCACCCGGGCCACGCAGGCCGATGGAACCACCGCGCTGGCGCTCAAGGTGGGTCCAGCCACGTACCAAGCGGGTGGCCATGTGCTGCAGCTGGGCCAGTTCCACCTGCAGCTTGCCTTCGAAGCTGCGGGCGCGCTGGGCGAAGATATCCAGGATCAGCCCGGTGCGGTCCAGCACGCGGCGTTCCAGGAATTTCTCCAGATTGCGCTCCTGGCCGGGCGACAGGGAGTGGTTGACGAGGATCAGGTCGGCGCCGGTGGCGTCGGCCGCGGCCTTCACCTCATCCAGCTTGCCGCTACCGATATAGGTCGACGGACTGGGCTTGTCCACGCGCGCAGTGATGACCGCAGCGATGGAAGCGCCAGCGGAGCGGGCCAGGTCGGCGAATTCCTCCTGCGCCCCGTCATCGGGCGAACTGCCGCCGGAACCCGAGCGCATAGGCTGTATCAACAGGGCGTGCTCGCCCTTTCTGGATCTTTCGAACATGGGACAAGTGTGGGGGCTGAGGGGCCGAATACAAAGGGTGGAGCGGCTTTTTGCTTCAGATTCGGCCCTTGCTTGCTTTTGGAGCCCCGTGAGGGCCGGCAAGCGCGGCGGGTAAACCCACAGGGCGACGCACAGGATGTGCGGCGTTTCCGGATGGCACATGGATGTGCCTTCCGGAAATTCCCGTCGCGCTTGCGAACCCGCCGCGCTTTTGCGGCGGGCGGACCGTTAGGGCGGCTTTCTTTTGGTTACTTTTCTTTGCCGTTCAAAGAAAAGTGACTCGCGCAAAGCGCGGCTTTCAACAGCCGAATGGCTGGTCAACGCTTTTGCTTCAAGGCAAGAACTAAAGAGAGCAAAGCAAGATCAAGGGCACCCCTCCTCAATCCTCCCCTGCGCTGCGCGCAAGGGAGGAGGCAAGAGCAAGATCAAGATGGATCCCAGCTTGCGCTGGGATGACGTCGGGAATTAGAACGACGTCCGGAAGAATCAGATCGCTGGGGAAACCACAGCAACCCTACTCGTTCTCGTCGCCGCCTTCCTCGCCTTCCCCGTCCCCGCCCTGCACATACCCGCCACCCGGTCCCACGCGCACATTACGCGCCGGCACCACCGTGGAAATGGCGTGCTTGTAGACCATCTGGCTCACAGTATTGCGCAGCAACACCACGAACTGATCGAACGACTCGATGGTGCCCTGCAGCTTGATGCCGTTGACCAGGTACACCGAAACCGGCACCCGCTCACGACGCAACGCATTCAGGAAAGGATCCTGCAAGGATTGCCCCTTGGACATTTCTGACTCCCGCCTATTTCAATAGGTGTTGTTTTTATTGGTCCGGGACGGCGCAATGCTCCCCTGCCGTGGCCCGGTAGCCCGATGTTACACAACATCGGGCGCTTGACCAGCTACCCAGTACGCAGATTCGAGGGCAGGAACAGGGCCAGAGCGCCTTCCAGAGCCTGACGGTCGGCCAACGGATCGAACCAGCGCGCGTCCCGTTCGCCCCGCAGCCAGGTGAGTTGGCGCTTGGCCAGCTGGCGGGTGGCGAAGATCGCGCGGTCGCGGAATTCGGTTTCCGGGAAGGCGCCGTCCAGATATTCCCAGGCCTGCCGGTAGCCGACCGCGCGGATCGCCGGCAGGTCCAGCGGCTTGTCGATCGCCCGCAATTGCGGCAGATCGCGCAAGCGATGGACCTCTTCCATGAAGTCGGCTTCCAGCATCGCATCGAAACGCGACTCGATGCGCTGATGAAGCACGGCGCGGTCGCGCGGCGCCAGCACCAGTTTGAGCACCCGGAACGGCAGGCGCTCGCGCGCGGACATCGCCTGCCATTGGCTGATGGGTCTGCCGCTGAGGCGGAACACTTCCAGCGCGCGCTGGATGCGTTGCGGATCGGTGGCTTTGATCTTCGCCGCGGCGCGGGGATCGATCCCGGCCAGTTCGGCATGCAGCGCCGGCCAGCCTTTTTTGGCTGCTTCGCTGGCGATGATTGCGCGGACCACGGGATCCGCTTCGGGCATCGGCGCCAGCCCTTCCAGCAATGCCTGGAAGTACAGCCCGGTGCCGCCGGCCAGGATCGGGATCCTGCCGCGCGCTGCGATCGCATCGAGCGCGATGCGCGCATCGGCCGCGAACTCCGCCGCCGAATACGGCTGCCACGGTTCGCGCACATCGATCAGGTGATGCGGCACGGCCGCGAGCATGGCTGCATCGGGCTTGGCCGCGCCTATATCCAGGCCGCGGTAGACCAGGGCCGAATCGACGCTGAGTATTTCACCCTGCAGACGCTGCGCCCATTCCATCGCCAACGCGGTCTTGCCCGAGGCGGTGGGGCCCATCAGGGCGATGGCGATCGGCCGCCGATCGGCCACCATCAATCGTCGTCCGGCCAGCGGATACCCGGCGCCTGCGTTTTGCCGCGAGGCATGGGAACAGCCTTCACGGCATTCCACACTTTCAGCGCATCCACGCTGGCTGCGACATCGTGCACGCGCAGCAGCAACGCGCCGCGCTGCGCGGCGATGAGATGGGCGGCCACCGAAGCGAAGACGCGATCATGCGCGGCATCGCGGCCGGTGATTTCGCCCAGAGTGCGTTTGCGCGACAGGCCGGCGAGCACAGGCACGCCCAGCTCGACGAAACGCTCCAGTTGCGCGAGCAGCGACAGATTGTGCCGGGTGTTCTTGCCGAAACCGAAACCAGGATCGACGACCAGATTTTTCTTGGCGATCCCCGACATTTCCGCAGCGAAGATACGTTCGGTCAGGAAGCGGTGCACGTCGCCCACCACATCATCGTAATCCGGCGCCTGCTGCATCGAACGCGGCTCGCCCTGCATGTGCATCAGCACCACCGGCACGCCCAGCGCCGCGGCCGCTTCCAGTGCGCCTTCGCGGCGCAAGGCGTAGACGTCGTTGATCATGCCCGCACCCGCAGCGACCGCAGCCCGCATCACTTCCGGCTTGGAAGTATCGATGCTGATCGGCACCGAAGTCCGCTTGGCCAACTGCTCGATCACCGGAATCACCCGCCGCAATTCTTCTTCGGCAGGCACTTCCTCCGCGCCGGGGCGTGTGGACTCGCCGCCGATATCGAGCAAGTCGGCGCCCTCTTCCGCCAGTTTCAACGCGTGCGCCACCGCCGTTTCCGTCGTGTCGTGCGCGCCGCCGTCGGAAAAGGAGTCCGGGGTGACGTTGACGATGCCCATCACTTGCGGGCGATCCAGCTTGAGGATGCGGCCGGCGCAGTCGAGTTGGGGAGTGATGTCGAACATAAGCTCCTTCCCTTCTCCCGTCGGGAGAAGGTGGCCCGCAGGGCCGGATGAGGGTACGGCAAAGTGATATACGACCACTTTGCGGGTGGCGACAACAAGCGTCGTAGGTCGGGGCTACGCCGCCGACGCTCTTGCTGACGGATCAGAGCATATCGGGGATGTAACCCCGACCTATGGACCTCATTTTTTTCCTGATATTGCGCCCATGGCGATGCCCAAGGCCAGCCCGATGCCGATACCCATCGCCAGGTTGTCCATCGCCATGCCGATCGCCACGCCCAGGGCGACCCCGATGGCGATGCCTACGCCGACGCGTGAGTTGGGTCCGGAGGGGCTGGGAGTGGGATCGTTCATTCGAAACTCCTCGCGTGCTAACAAAAAAGCCAGAGCGGACTCTGGCCTTTCCAGTGGAGCATGACAAGAGGCGTCCGGCGCAGGTAACAGCTTCATGCCAGACATGCTTTGCTCCACCAGGTATTTTTTGCATCTAGAGTTTTTTCGTCACGCCGTCCAGATAAGCTTTCCGCTCTTCGTTGAATCGGAGCAAACACCGGAAGAAGACCTGCCCGGCCCCTGAAGCCACAACGCCGGTATAACCGACTTCGAAATTGCACTGGCGTTCGCTGAATTTCCCGAACCGCCTGGCAGCATCGCGCATCGAGGAAGCGGCTTGCTCGTGGTGCGCCCCAGTGATCGTGTGGTCCTGTTCCCTTTTACGCGATTGCGCCACGATCCGATCCTCCAGACGGCGGATTTCCAAGTTGCTGTCGTAGTAGAGACGACGCAGGCAATCCATCGATCCGGCGCCAGAGTAGGCCACAATGCACTCCTCAGCGTCGGCGAGGTAGTCGCGACCAAAGGCGAGAGCGGGAATGACCAGAAAGAAGAGCGGCACCAGCCGAACCAGGCGCATGCGGGTGCATCCTTGGGAAAGCCGCATTCTATCTATCCGGCCGATCCGCAAGCCAGGCGCCTCTTCCCTCGTGGGGGAGAAGCCGACGGAATCGATCCATCCATCGAACAAGACATCGGCTGCAGCAAAAAAGGCCTAAAAAAAAGGCCAGGTAAAACCTGGCCTTTCTCGCGAGCTTCGAACACTTCGTCCGTCGGATCAGGTCTGCGCGGCAGGCCCGCCGATCGGCGGCAGCGGCATCACTTCGCCCTTGTCGGTCTTGGTCCAGCCTGCCGGCGGCGGCGGCTCGCGGCCTTCCATGATGGCGTCGATCTGCGGCACGTCGATGGTCTCGTACATCATCAAGGTCTCGGCCATCGCATGCAGCTTGTCGATGTTCTCGGTCAGGATCTTGGTGGTGCGCGCGTAAGCCTTGTCGAGGATGGTGCGCACCACTTCGTCGATCTTGCGCGCGGTGTCGTCGGACACGTTCTTGTGCTGGCTCACCGAACGGCCCAGGAACACCTCCTCTTCCTCTTCCGCGTAGGTGATCGGACCCAGCTCTTCCGACAAGCCCCACTTGGTGACCATGTTGCGGGCCATCTTGGTGGCGCGCTCGATGTCGTTGGACGCACCGGTGGTGACTTTGTCGGCGCCGAAGATCAGCTCTTCGGCCACGCGGCCACCATACAGCGTGGCCAGACGGCTCTCGATGCCGGTGCGGTTGATGCTGTACTTGTCGCCTTCGGGCAGGTACACGGTCACGCCCAGCGCGCGGTCGCGCGGGATGATGGTGACCTTGTAGACCGGGTCGTGCTCGGGCACCAGGCGGCCGACGATGGCGTGACCGGACTCGTGATAGGCGGTGTTGCGCTTTTCTTCTTCGCTCATCGCCAGCGAGCGGCGCTCGGTGCCCATGATGATCTTGTCGCGGGCACGGTCGAAGTGCTCCATGCGCACTTCCTTGCCGCTTTCGCGGGCGGCGAACAGCGCCGCTTCGTTGCACAGGTTGGCAAGGTCCGCACCGGAGAAACCGGGCGTACCGCGGGCGATGACCATCGGCACCACGTCGTCGGCCAGCGGCAGCTTGCGCATGTGCACGCGCAGGATCTGTTCGCGGCCCTTCACGTCGGGCAGGCCGACCACGACCTGGCGGTCGAAACGGCCCGGACGCAGCAGCGCCGGGTCGAGCACGTCGGGACGGTTGGTCGCGGCGATCACGATCACGCCTTCGCCGCCTTCGAAACCGTCCATCTCCACCAGCAACTGGTTGAGGGTCTGCTCGCGTTCGTCGTGACCGCCGCCCAGACCGGCACCGCGATGGCGGCCGACCGCGTCGATTTCATCGATGAAGATGATGCACGGCGCATGCTTCTTGGCCTGATCGAACATGTCGCGCACGCGGCTTGCGCCGACGCCGACGAACATCTCGACGAAGTCCGAACCGGAAATGCTGAAGAACGGAACCTTGGCTTCGCCGGCGATTGCCTTGGCCAGCAGCGTCTTGCCGGTGCCAGGCTGGCCGACCATCAGCACGCCGCGCGGAATCTTGCCGCCCAGCTTCTGGAACTTGCCGGGGTCGCGCAGGAATTCGACCAGCTCGCTGACTTCTTCCTTGGCTTCATCGCAACCGGCCACGTCGGCGAAGGTCACCTTGATCTGGTCGTCGCCCTGCAGCTTGGCGCGCGACTTGCCGAAGGACATGGCACCCTTGGCCCCGCCCCCGCCGCCCTGCATCTGCCGCATCATGAAGATCCAGAAGCCGATGATGAGCAGCACCGGCAGGAAGGTCATCAGGATGGAGCCCAGGGACAGGCCGCTGGCCGGCTTCTCACGGGTGATGGCGACGTTCTTCTTGACCAGCATGCTGACCAGGTAGTCGTCCTGCGGTCCGTAGACGGTGCCCGAGGTGCCGTCGGTACGCTTGTACTGGATCGCGTTGGTGACCAGGTTGCTGTCGTTGGTGAAATTCACCGAGCCGACCGAACCGTTGTCCACTTCCTGCAGGAACTGCGAATAAGTGGTCTCGGCGCCCGCGGCGTTGCCCAATTTCGGCGAAAAACTCTGGAACACCACCATCAGCACGACGGCGACGACTACCCATAGCAGCAGATTCTTGCTCAAGCCGTTCATCCTCATTGACTCCGGTGTTTCCTAGTAATTCGATTGGAAGACTACAACTAACCGCTTCATTTCATGTGCAGAAGCTTGCCCTGCCCCAACGCATAGACTTCCGGGGAGCGCTTGCGCGAGGCATCCGGCTTGCGGATGACCACCTTCTCATAACGCCGCCGCAATTCGCGCACGTAGTCATCGAAACCCGTGCCCTGGAACAGCTTGATCAGGAAAGCACCGCCGGGTTTCAAATGGCCGTCGGCGAAATCCATCGCCAGCTCGGCCAGATGCATCATGCGCGGCTGGTCGACCGCGTCCACACCACTCTTATTGGGGGCCATATCCGACAGCACAAGGTCCACGGATTGCCCGTTCAACATGGCTTCCAGCTGCGATAAGACGTCATCTTCCCTGAAATCCCCATGAAGAAAGTCCACCCCGGCCAGGCTGGGCATCTCCAGGATGTCCATCGCCACCACCCGGCCGCTGCCGCCCAGCGCCTTGCGCACGAACTGCGACCAGCCGCCTGGGGCCGCGCCCAGATCCACCACCACCATGCCCGGCTTGAGCAGACGGTCGCGCTCGATCAGCTCTTCCAGCTTGTAGGCTGCACGCGAACGCAGACCCTCGGCCTGCGCCTTCTTCACATAAGGGTCGGCGAAGTGCTCTTTGAGCCAGCGTTGGCTGCTTTTGCTGCGGGTGGCCATGGGCGCGTAGGTCCCCCGGCACGCGCGCTGGCGGCTGGAGAAACGGGTTCGGTGGGGCGGCCATGATACCCTGAACCCCCTCAAGACCCCGTACCGCAGCGCATGTCTACAGCTTTGACCTCCAGCCAGTCGCGCTTCCTGCGCGGCCATGCCCACGACCTGAAGGCCCTGCTGCAGATCGGCGCCAAAGGGCTTACCCCAGCCTTCCTGGCCGAACTGGACGCGGTGCTGGAACAGCACGAGCTGGTCAAGGTGAAGATCGGCGCCGAAGACCGGGAAACGCGGGACGCCATGATCGGAGAAATCGTGGAGAAGTCCGGCGCCGGTCTGGTGCAGCGCATCGGTCATGTGGCGGTGCTGTACAGGCCCAGCAAGGACCATCGCCAGATTGTTCTGCCGCGGAAGTAAGGGAAGGTCCTGCCGCTTGGTTCGGCCACTCGCGAATACCCGAACATGCAACTGAATCACGAACGTCCCGACTACGCCTACGCCCTGCGCGCCGCTGACGGCCGCAGCGCCAAGATCAACGACCGGGTACTGGAAGCCAGCTTCATCCTGGCGCCGAACGAACTGGTCGAAGACTGGAGCGTCCGCGACGCGGCCGCACTGCTGCCCGAAGACCTCGCGCCCCTGCTGGCGCTCAATCCCGAGCTGGTGGTGCTGGGAACCGGCGAACGCCAGATCTTCCCGTCCGCAGCGGTCATGGCCGCCTGCCTGACCCGGGGCATCGGCATTGAGGTCATGACCAATCCTGCCGCCGCGCGCACGTTCAATGTGCTCGCGGGCGAAGGCAGGCGCGTGGTCGCCGGGTTCCTGCTGACGCCGTGATTGAGGTCCGTTGGCGGGCGCGGCTATGAGGCGACTGCCGACTCTGCTGTTGCTGGTGCCGTTGCTATCGGTAGGCTGTGCCGAATCGCCGCCGCCGGACCGCTACCTGCAATGGTCGACTACTCCCCAAGCGGCCAGTGTCGCCCAATACCAGCATTTCCTGGACAGCAAAGGCTTGGGCGAAGCGGCCCCGATGCGCTCACTGCTGCGCAGCGCACGACCCTGGCGCAAATGCAAAGCCAGTGAGTTCGCAGTCCCGCCGCAAGCGCTGTGGCCCAATCTGCTGCCTACCCTGCGTGTACTTGAAGAGCTGGGGTCTGCAGGACTGGTGGATTCCAACCGAGTGGCTTCGGGCTACCGGGATGCCGCGCTCAATCGATGTGCCGGCGGCGCTGTACGCAGTCGGCACGTGCAGAACAACGCGCTTGACTTCGACCTGCCTGCCTCGCCCGCCAACGTGGCCCGCCTATGCGAGTACTGGCGTAGCAAAGGGCCCGCATTGAAACTGGGGCTCGGTTTCTACACGGACACAAAAATTCACCTGGACACCTCTGGTTTTCGGACTTGGGGCAGCGACCACAGCCGGCGCACTTCGCTGTGCAAGTCGCGGGGCGGAGGTTCTTAGAGTCGCTGTGTGGGCTACCGTAAAGAGCAGCCGAGCAAGCTCGGCTCTACCGGGGTCTAACGTAGGTCGGGGCTACGCCCCCGACGCCTTGGCCATTGCTTCCGATCTACCACGTCCGTCGGCCATGCAAGGCCGACCTACGAGCTGGGCAGAGCAGTCAGCGCTTGGGCAGGTACTGCAGCGGATCCACCGGCTTGCCGTTGTAGCGGATCTCGAAATGCAGCATGTCGCGCGAGGCGCCGCTGCGGCCCATCTCCGCAATCTGCTGGCCGGCCTTCACGTTCTGGCCTTCGTTGACCAGCCGCTTGCGGTTGTGGCCGTAAGCGGACAGCCAGGACTCGCTGTGCTTGATGATGATCAGTTCGCCATAACCCACCAGGCCGCCGCCCGAATACACCACCACCCCGTCGCTGGCCGCACGCACCGCCTGGCCGTTGGCGCCGGCGATATCGACGCCCTGCTTGGTGGCATCGCCGGTGGTGAAGCGCCCGATGACCACGCCTTCGGCCGGCCAGCGCCAATTGAAGCCGCTGCTGGCCGGTCCCGGCGCCGGCTTGACCGCTGGCACGGGCGGCTTGGGGACGGCGGGACTGACGACCGCGGCCGGCGGACGCGCGCCACTGCCTGCGGTGGTCCGGCTGGGCGGATACAGCTTGAGGCTCTGTCCCGGGTAGATGGTGTAAGGCGAACCGATGTTGTTCCAGGCCGCCAGATCCCGATAGTCGATGTCGTTGCGGAAGGCGACGCCGAACAGCGTGTCGCCGCTCTGCACGCGCACGGTCGCCCCGTATTTGGGTTTGGAAACGATGCGTTGCGAAAGACGGGGGGAAGAAGACGAGGTTTCGCGCACGACGGTGCTGCTGCAAGCCGCCAGCAAAACAGCTGCGGCCATCAAAGCCAATGTCTTATGCGTCTTCCATCGGTCTTTATTGCTCATGCTTTTATCGGCCATGTTCTATTCGTCGTTCCGTCGTCGTTCCGCCTCACCCGCCGTTCGCCTTCCACACCAACCAGCCGATCAACGCCACCAGCAACACGGTGGAGACCCAGCCTACCGGCTCGATCCAACGATGCAGCGCGGCTTCAGCGCGCGCGCCGCCGAGTCTGATTGCACCGGCAACCAGGTACAGGCGCTTTCCGCGGCCGACCAGCATGCTGGCAAGGAACGGTAACAGCGGCACGCCGACAATGCCTGAGGCCCACGTGAATATCTTCAGCGGGATCGGCGTGAATCCGGCAAGCACCAACAACCAGAACGCCTTCCACGGCGACTCCGCCACCACCTGCCGCAGGTGCGTCACCTGCTCATTGATGCCGGCGCTCCAGCCCAGCCATTCGATCACCGGCTTCAACGCCTCGAACGCGAAATGGCCCAGCGCGTATCCGACCACCGCACCGGTGAGCGAACCGATCAGGCTCAAGGTGGCGAACCAGAACGCGCGCTTGGGTTGCGCCAGCGACATCGGCGCCAGCATGACTTCGGGCGGAACAGGAAAGATGATGGCTTCGATGAAGCTTAACCCGGCAAGCAACCGGGGCGCATGCCGGTGTTGCGCCCACTGGATGGCGCGCGCGTACAGCGGCCCGAAGATCTTCATGCGTTCAATCCAATGTCCCCGACAGCAGCGGAACGAACACCACCGGCGCCAGCACCTCTTCGTCCACGCCGCCGTCTTCGCGCTTGGTCAGCTTGATGAGCGATTGCGAAGAAGCGCCGCCCACCGGAGCGACCAGATGCCCGCCGACCGCGAGCTGAGCGACCAATGCATTCACCAGCGCAGGTGCGGCGGCGGTGACGATGATAGCGTCGTAAGGCGCGTGTTCGGCCCAGCCGATGCGTCCGTCGTCGTGCTTGCTACGCACATTCATGCCCAATTGGCGCAGCCGCTTGCGCGCCTGCCGCAGCAGATCGCCGATGCGTTCCACCGTGTATACCTCCAGACCCAACGCGGCCAGGATGGCGGCCTGGTAGCCGGAACCGGTGCCGATCTCCAGCACTTTCTTCGGCGATGCATTCAGCAGCAGCGCCTCGGTCATGCGCGCCACCACCCAAGGCTGGGAAATGGTCTGGCTATGGCCGATGGGCAAGGCGGTATCTTCGTAGGCGCGGGTCGCCAAGGCTTCATCGACGAATAGATGGCGCGGCACGGTACGCACCGCATTGAGCACGTTCTCGTCGCGGATGCCCGCGCTGTTATCGGTCCCTGCGCGCAGACGCTCCACCAAGCGGTCGCGAACGCGCTGTGAAGTCATGCCCTGGCCCACGGCCTCGCGCAGCCGTGGGGTCACGCCGAGGCCTCCAGCGAAGCGCTCAGGCCGCCGACCCAACTGGCGACTTTTTCCAGCGCCTGATAACGCGTCAGGTCCACATGGATCGGCGTGATGGAAATAAACCCGGTGCGCACCGCATGGAAATCGGTACCTGGGCCGGCATCCTGCTCCTGCCCGGCCGGGCCTATCCAATACACCGTGCCGCCGCGTGGATCGGGCTGCGGCAGACAGGCTTCGGAACGGTGGCGGTTGCCCAGACGGGTGACTTCGAAGCCGGCGATTTCGTCCCACGGCAGATCGGGCACGTTGACGTTGAGAATGGTATCGGCCGGCAGCGGATCGGATTTCAGCCGCGCCACGATCTCCACGGCGGCGCGTGCTGCCGTCGCGAAATGGTTGGCTTTGTGATCCGTGGTGACCAGCGACATCGCTACCGCGGGCAGACCCAGGAAACGTCCTTCCATCGCCGCCGAAACGGTGCCCGAATAGATCACGTCATCGCCCAGATTGGCGGCGTTGTTGATGCCGGACACAACGATATCGGGTTCGATTTCCAGCATCCCGGTCAGCGCAAGGTGCACGCAGTCGGTGGGCGTGCCGGCGACGCGCCAGGTCTGTTCGTCCAGCTTCTTGATGCGGATGGGCAGATCCAGGGTCAGCGAATTGCTGGCTCCGGAGCGGTCGCGGTCGGGCGCGACCACCAGGACTTCGTGGCCGGCGTTGCGCAGGCCTTCCGCAAGGATTCGAATGCCGGGGGCGTCTACGCCGTCGTCGTTACTAACAAGTACGCGCATGGGGTTCCTCAGGTACGGTCCCATGATACCGCACGCTCTTGCACCCCGCCCCGATGCCGCTAACCTGCAGGCATGCCAATACCGCCCGACGACGACGATGACGATGCCGCGCTGTTCCGCGAAGCGATAGGCCCGGTCAAGCGCTTGCCGGAATCAGCACCTGTTCCCGGCAAACCCAAACCCAGACCCGCCGCACGCATGGCCGAACGCGACGAGAACCAGGCGCGCAGCGAATTCCAGCGCGGGCTGGACGATCTGTCGGCCCTGGCGGCGGGCGACACTCTGAGCTATCGGCGCGATTCGGTGCCGCCTGCGGTTTTCCAGCGATTGAAGCGCGGGCGTTTTTCGGCGCAGGACGAACTGGACCTGCATGGCGCCACCATGTTGCAGGCCGAGTCGATGCTGAGGCATTTCCTGGCCGAGGCGCACGCCCACGAGTTCGGATGCGTGCGCATCATCCACGGCAAGGGTCAGCGCGAGGAAGGGGGAATGCCGGTACTGAAGAATCTGGTCGACCGCATGTTGAGGCAACGCGCCGACATACTCGCATTCCACTCCGCGCCGGCCGCGCAAGGCGGTACCGGCGCCGTGGTGGTATTGTTGGCCAGGCGCTGAAACTTCGCGTCCGGGATCAATCCGCAGCGGCTACCGTGTTCACCCGCTTGGTGGGCTTGTTGACCCACATCACCCGGGTTCCGCGCTGCTTGGCGATGTTTTCGACGAGGGTCACGTACCGCTCGTCCACCTCCATGCTGAATCCTGCGGACCGATGTTGCGGCGTCGCGTCGCGGTAAGCGGTTTTAGTGCTTGCGCAACCGGCAAGCAGTACCAATCCGAACGACAAGGTCGCGATTCTCAAAAGAGTTTTCATGACACCCTCCGATTCGAAAGCCAGAAAAGCCTCGGCGTCCGGCGGATATGCCGATCAGTGAATCTCCAGACGTCAATTCGGCTTATACGCCGGGCCTGCGGGCGTTCCAGTACCTGCTAAGGCTTTCCGACGAACGGCATCAATTCCGTGCCGCATCGGAGACTTCTCCGAGCTCTTGCAGCAAAGCGGTGGCGTAGCAGCCGGGCGGCAGCGAGAACGCCAGCGATAGCGTTGCTTCTTCCTGCCATGTCCAGCTCAGCCCTTCGGCGACCAGACGCAGGGCGCGGCGCTCCTGTTTCAGCCCCGCCTCCTCCAGGCCTTTGCGCAAGGCCAGCGCATCGTCGCTGTCCAAGGCCGATCGCTCCACCTCGGCGCAGCGTGCCGTGCTGCGAAGCTCTCCGGCGCCCCACAACGGCCCACTGGGATGGATATCGAAACGCGCCAGGCGGTCGGCCAGCGCCGGGTCCCAGGGTTCCGGCCCGAACACGCTGCGGCTGCCCGACAGGATCCATACCTCCCCCTCCAGCGCCGCATCCCAGCTGGCGTCGCGCACGCGCGCGGCCAGCACGCGATTGAAAAGTTCCGAGCGCGCCGCAGAAAGCAGGATCGAACGCTGATCATGGCGCACGCGACGCCCGGCGAACATCGACAGCGCCGATTCGACATTGTCGCCGCCCCGGCCGAACCGCTGCTCGCCGAACCAGTTGGGTAGACCGCGAGCGGCGATCTGTTGCAAGCGCGCTTCAATGGCTGCGCGTTCGCCGGCCACTTCGCGCAACACCAGCACAAAGCGGTTTCCGGCTAGCGCGCCACGCGGCAATTTTCGGCTGTGCCAGGTGGCCTCGAGCACGCGGACATCTTCGGACTGCAGGGAAGCAGTGTCCGGTGCGATCCGTTTGGGGAAGTGCACGCTGAATCGCTGGCGGGTCACCGCGTGCCGGTCCTTCATCCCCGCGTAGCCGATGGCCATTTCCGGCAGTTTTGCCCAGTCGGCCAACCGCTTGGCCACCGCAGCCGTGTTGAGGCCGCGCTTCTCCAGGGTCAGCAACAAATGCTCGCCTTCCCCACTGGGCTCGAAGCCGGCGATTTCCTCGACGAAAAAGTCTTCCTGCCGGGTGCGTATCCGTGCGCTGAGCACCGGCACGCCGAAGGCGCTGGGTAACGATTGGATCACCCGGCGTGGACCAGCAGCACCACGGCTTGAGCGGCGATACCTTCGCCGCGCCCGGTGAATCCGAGTTTCTCGCTGGTGGTGGCCTTGACGCTGACGGCGTCCGCGTCGATGCCCAGGTCGGTGGCGATCAGTTGACGCATCGCATCCGCATGCGGGCCGACCTTGGGGCGTTCGCAGATCACGGTGATGTCCGCGTTGCTCACTTTCCAGCCTTTTTCGCCGATCAAGGCGTTGCAGTGGCGAAGGAACGAGCGACTGTCGGCTCCTTTCCATTGTGGGTCCGACGGCGGGAAATGTTTGCCGATATCGCCCAACGCCAACGCGCCCAGCATCGCATCGCACAACGCATGCAGGACCACATCCCCATCGCTGTGCGCTTCCACACCGCGATCGTGCGGCACGCGCACGCCGCCGAGCATGAGGTGGTCGCCCGTAGCGAAGGCGTGGACGTCGATGCCTTGGCCGATGCGGATCATGGGAGGTGGAGGCATGCATCAATCCCGTAATGAATGAGGTAGGAGCGCCCCATGGGCGCGAGCTTTCGTTTCAATTGGTCGGATTCCCAACGCCAGGAGCTCGCGCCCGTGGGGCGCTCCTACACCATACGTTGCGAAAGTATGAACTCGAAACGCGCCAGATCAGCCGGCGTGGTGATTTTGAAATTGTCCTCGCTGCCTTCGATCAGCAACGGCCGCAACCCCTGCAGCTCCATCGCCATGGATTCGTCGGTGACCTCCACGCCTGCCTTGCCGGCCTCTTCCAGCGCACGCGACAGCTGCAGGCGCCGGAACAGTTGCGGAGTCAGCGCGCGCCACAATCGCTGGCGCGGCTCGGTGCCGTCGATGCCGCCATCGTCGCCGGCACGCTTCAGCGTGTCGCGCACCGGCGCGGCCAGGATAGCCCCCACCGGATCGTTGCGGCCGCGCTCGAGCAACTGCTGCAGATCGTCCTGGCCCAGGTTGGGCCGCGCCGCATCGTGGACCAGCACGAAGTCATCGGCTCTGACCACGGCTGGCAGCGCCTTGAGCGCAGCCAGCACCGATTCTGCACGGGTGGCGCCGCCGACGCAGGTCAGGACCGGCTTGCCGCTGAAGCTTTCCCAGCCCGGCCAATCCGCGTCGTTCTCCGACAGCGCGACTACTGCACCCTCCACCGCCGAATGCGCGAACAGCGCCGCAAGCGTGTAGGCGATCAACGGCTGTCCGCCTACGCTCAGGTACTGCTTGGGAATTTCGCTGCCGAAACGGGTGCCGCGTCCGGCGGCGGGCACCACCACCCAGATACCTGGCATCAGCGGTTTTGCTCCGCCTGCGGAGCGGCGGTTTCTTCGGTGACCGGCGCCGGTGCGGTGGGCGGTTCGACCACGCGATAGAACTTCTCGCCTGGCTTGATCATGCCCAGTTCGCTGCGCGCGCGTTCTTCCACCGCTTCCTCACCGGACTTCAGATCCTCGACTTCGGCCGCCAACGCATTGTTGCGCTCCCGCAAACCCTCGTTATCGCGCTTCTGGTGCGCCACCTGGTTCTGCAGGCCGGTCACTTCGCCCCAACTGCCCTCGCTGAACCACAACCGGTACTGCAGCCACCCGAACAGCAGCGCCAGTATCAGCAGTGGCCACCCGAGGCGACGCATCGCTTACCGCTTCAACGACACGAAAGCGTCGCGGCCGGCGTAGCGCGCGTTCTTGCCCAGCGCTTCTTCGATCCTCAGCAACTGGTTGTACTTGGCGACGCGATCGCTGCGGCATAGCGAACCGGTCTTGATCTGGGTGGCGGTGGTGGCTACAGAGATGTCGGCGATGGTGGTGTCTTCGGTCTCGCCGGAACGATGCGAAATGATCGCCGCGTAATTGGCGTGATGGGCCATGGAAACGGCCTCCAGCGTCTCGGTCAGCGTGCCGATCTGGTTGACCTTGATCAGGATCGCGTTGGCCGTGCCCGATTCGATGCCCTGCTTGAAGATCTTCGGATTGGTGACGAACAGATCGTCGCCGACCAGCTGCACTTTCTTGCCGATGCGCTCGGTCAGCAGCTTCCAGCCGGCCCAGTCGTCCTCGGCCAGGCCGTCCTCGATGGTGATGATCGGATACTCGGCGGCCCAATCGGCCAGGAAATCCACGAACTGCTCGCTGGTCAAGCGCTTGCCTTCGCCCATCAGGTGGTACTTGCCGTTCTCGAAGAACTCCGTGGAGGCCACATCCAACCCCAGCAGCACGTCCTCGCCCGCTTTGTAGCCGGCCTTGCCGATAGCTTCCAGGATGGTGTCCAGCGCTTCCACATTGCTGCGGAAATCCGGAGCGAAACCGCCCTCGTCGCCGACCGCGGTGCTCAGGCCGTGGCCTTTCAGCACCGACTTGAGCGAATGGAATATTTCGGTACCCGCGCGCAGGGATTCGGCGAAGGTATCAAAGCCCACCGGCAACACCATGAACTCCTGGAAGTCCACATTGTTGTCGGCATGCGCGCCGCCGTTGATGATGTTCATCATCGGCACCGGCAGCACCACATCGCTGCCATTGGCCAGGTGCTGCCACAACGGCATTTTCTTCGATGCTGCGACTGCGTGCGCATTGGCCAGCGAAACCCCGAGCAGTGCGTTGGCGCCCAGACGGCCCTTGTTCTCGGTGCCGTCGATATCGATCAGGCGGCGGTCCAGCCCTTCCTGGTCGGCGGCGTCGAAACCCTTCAGCGCCGCGGCGATGGCGCCGTTGACGTTGGCCACGGCGTGCTGCACGCCCTTGCCCAGGTAGCGGGTCTTGTCGCCGTCGCGCAGCTCGACCGCTTCCTTGGAACCAGTGGAAGCGCCCGAGGGCACCATGGCGCGACCGAAGGAGCCGTCCTCCAGCGTGACTTCCGCTTCCAGGGTGGGATTGCCGCGGCTGTCGAGGATTTCGCGGGCGTGGATCTTGGCGATTGAGGTCATATGGGTCGCGTCGTGAAGTGTGGAGGGTGGGAATCAGATTTTGCGTAATGGAATCAGGAAATAGAAGTTGGCCACGCCGATCATCGACTGGTCGACGACCACGAAATCCTGGGTTTTGCGCAAAGCATCCAAATCGACTTTCGAGTTCCAGAAGCGATCGAGATAGTCCGCCAGTCCCTGCAATTGTGCGGTGGGAAGCTCGCTCAAATCGACATGCACAAGCTGCATATCACCGTTATCTGCAGCGTCCGAAAGCACACATCCGATAGGCGCTTCTCCGAACAGGCCTTGCGACGCAACTTGCTCGGACATCCGAAGCTCGGTTGTTTCCTTGCTTATAGCACCGGTGCGCGTCATCGCTTCGGCGTCGACCTGTAGTGCGAACGCCGGCTGCCCGACGATATATTCGGGATCGATGTATTCGCCAACCAGCCCCGAAAATTCGGCCGTGTCGGCCAAGGGCGCGACCGCATAGTTGCCGGACATCGCGCGGCAGGCATCAGGAAGGCCGGCCGCAGCCGTTTCTACTCCATCCCCTTGGCGGATTTCATGCGCGACCGCAGGCGTCACGGATATGGCCATAGCGGCCGCCACCGTCCACCTCGGGAATCTCCAAGTCATAGCGCAGACTCTAGAAAACCGTTCTTCTTGGTGATGCCGTCCAGCGCCATCAGCGTTTCCAGCAACGCTTCCATCTTGCCCAACGGCCAGGCGTTAGGACCGTCGGAAAGCGCCTCTTCCGGCTTGGGGTGCGTTTCCATGAAGATGCCGGCGATGCCCACTGCCATCGCCGCGCGCGCCAGCACCGGCACGAACTCGCGCTGCCCACCGGACTTGCCGTCCATGCCGCCGGGCAACTGCACCGAATGGGTCGCGTCGAACACCACCGGGCAGCCGGTGTCTCGCATCACGCTGAGCGAGCGCATATCGGAAACCAGATTGTTGTAGCCGAAGCTGGCGCCGCGTTCGCAGGCCATGATCTGCTCGTTGCCCGTAGCCTTGGCCTTGTTGGTGACGTGCTTCATTTCCCAGGGCGACAGGAACTGACCCTTCTTGATATTGACCGGCCGGCCAGCGCTGGCGACCTTGTGGATGAAGTCGGTCTGACGGCACAGGAACGCAGGCGTCTGCAGTACGTCGACGACCGACGCGACTTCATCCAGCGGTGTGTATTCGTGCACGTCGGTGAGCACCGGCACGCCGATCTGTTTTTTTACTTCGGCCAGCACCTTCAAGCCCTCTTCCAGGCCAGGGCCGCGGAAACTGGTGCCGGAAGTGCGATTGGCCTTGTCGAAGCTGGATTTGAAGATGAAATTGATGCCCAGCTTGCCGGTGATCTCCTTCAGCTTTCCGGCGACATCCAGCTGCAGCTGCATCGATTCGATGACGCAGGGTCCTGCGATGAGGAAGAAAGGTTTATCGAGGCCGACTTCGAAGTCGCAGAGTTTCATAAAGTTTCCCGCTGAAGAAGCCCCTCTCCCATCGGGAGAGGGGTTGGGGTGAGGGTACGGCGAAATAGCGAATGTTCAGGCGTTCGTGACTTCGCCGTACCCTCATCCGCCCCTTCGGGGCACCTTCTCCCGATGGGAGAAGGGACTAGAGTCAGAAACTTCACGCTCGCGCTTCCTTCAGCAGCTTGCCGCCCGCCTTCATCTCCCGCGCGGCGCGAATGAAGCCAACGAACAGCGGGTGCCCGTCACGCGGCGTGGACAGAAATTCAGGATGCGCCTGACAGGCCAGGAACCAAGGATGCTGGTTGCGCGGCAGCTCGATCATTTCCACCAGCAGATCGTCCATCGACTTGGCGGAAATCACCAGACCGGCGTCTTCCAGCTGGGTGCGGTAGCGGTTGTTGAACTCGTAGCGGTGGCGGTGGCGTTCGGCCACCACGTCCTTGCCGTACAGCTCGCGCGCCAGCGTGCCCGGCTTCAGGCGCGCTTCCTGCAGGCCCAGGCGCATGCTGCCGCCCAGATCGGTGCGTTCGTCGCGCTTTTCGACTTCGCCGGTGGCCGTGCGCCATTCGGTGATCAGGCCGATCACCGGGTGCGTGGATTGCTTGTCGTTCTCGGTGCTGTTGGCATCGGCCATACCCAGGATATTGCGGGCGTAGTCCACCACCGCGGCCTGCATGCCGTAGCAGATGCCGAAATACGGCACGCCGTGTTCGCGCGCGTACTGCGCGGTGACGACCTTGCCTTCGAAGCCGCGATCGCCGAAGCCGCCCGGCACCAGGATGCCGTCGACGTCCTGCAGAGCCGCCACGTCGCCGGCTTCCAGCTCCTGGGCCTCCAGCCATTTCAGATTCACCCGCGTGCGCTGGCGCAGACCGCCGTGCTTCAGCGCTTCGCCGACGGATTTGTAGGCGTCCTTGTGGTCCACGTACTTGCCGACCACCGCGATGGTGACTTCGTCCAGCGGATTGAGCGTAGCGTCGACCGCCGCTTCCCATTCGGAAAGATCGGCCGGGCCGGTCACCGGCAGTCTCAGCTGGTTGACCACGATCTCGTCCAGCTGCTGCTCGTGCAGTTCCAGCGGAATCTTGTACAGCACGTCCACGTCGCGCGCGGTGATCACGGCGCGCTCGGGCACGTTGGTGAACGAGGCGATCTTGCGGCGTTCGGAATCCGGCAGCGGCTGCTCGCTGCGGCACAGCAGCACGTCGGGCTGGATGCCGATGGAGCGCAGTTCCTTCACCGAGTGCTGGGTGGGTTTGGTCTTCAACTCGCCGGCCGCGGCGATGTAAGGCACCAGGGTCAGGTGCATGAACAGCGCCTTCTCCTGGCCGCGCTCGGTGCGGATCTGGCGGATGGCTTCCAGGAACGGCAGCGACTCGATGTCGCCCACCGTGCCGCCGATCTCCACCAAAGCCACGTCGAACCCGGCCGTGGCGTCGTCGATGCAGCGCTTGATCTCGTCGGTGACATGCGGGATCACCTGCACGGTGGCGCCCAGGTAGTCGCCGCGGCGCTCCTTGCGGATCACGTTCTCGTAGATACGCCCGGTGGTGATGGAATTCTTGCGGCTCAGGCGCGTGCGCACGAAGCGCTCGTAATGGCCCAGGTCCAGGTCGGTTTCGGCGCCGTCGTCGGTGACGTAGACCTCGCCGTGCTGGAACGGGCTCATGGTGCCCGGGTCCACGTTGATGTAGGGGTCCAGCTTCATCATCGTGACCCGCAGGCCGCGGGCTTCAAGGATGGAGGCAAGCGAAGCGGCGGCGATGCCCTTGCCAAGCGAGGACACTACACCGCCGGTAACGAAAATCAGGGGGGTCATGGCTCGAGGCCTCCCGGAAAGCCATAGTTTACCGGTTGGCGGGCCTGGCTGCACCGTTGACTTGTGGGCGCCTCCTCGTTCCAGCGGGTCAGAAATGCGGACGCCCCGATGACTCGGGGCGTCCCAGGCTCGGCTGGTGGGGTCATCCCGCACTCAGCGCTAGCGGTGATCCCGCTTGTCGTGGCCGGCCTCTTCCTGGTCGGCCGCCTTGCGCTCGGCCCGGCGCTCGCGCCAGGATTTCCTCGTGCTGCCGGACGCCGTATCGGTCGGCTGGCTGGCGATAGCGCTATGGGTCGCCGCCGCCGCATTGCCGGAGACGCTCGTCACCGCCCGGTCATCGGCATGCAGCGCTCCATTGGCCGCAGCGTCCGCGCCAACGCTGGTGCTGGCCTGTCCTGACGACTGGATAGCCGCGTTGGAAAGGCCGCCCACGGCTGTGTCGCCTGCGGCCTGCGCCGTACCTGCAGCGCTGCCGACGGCCTGCGTGCCCATCGATGCCGCTGCCGAAGTAGCGGCCCTCCCTTCCGCATTCGCGCGGGCAGCAGCCCTGCGGGCGGAACGGGTGGTCTGGTCGACCGCGTCGGTATTGGCGCCGATGTCGACGCGCGTCCCTACGGCACCGCCCACATTGACGGGTCCTGTCTGCACACCCGCACCGCCGCCAACGCCTATGTTGCCGCCCAATACCTGAGCGGACGCGACGGGAGCAGCCAGCGAAGTGGCGATCAGGATCGGCAGGAAATATTTGTTCTGCTTCATGGTCGATATCCTCGGTTCTCTATCTGTCGGGGGACACATCAGAGCCACCCTGCTTGCAGGCAGCGTGCCGACCCTAGGCAATGCCTCCCGGCTCCAGGCTGAACCACCGGGCCAGTTCCGACGGATCGATGCAAGACAACCGTTTTCGACCAAAAAACTTTTCCAATACAGACAGTTGCGGCGCCAAAAACGGATGAACGACCGACAACAAAAAAAGCGCCCCGGCATGCGGGGCGCTTGTGGACCAGACGGGCCCATAACTACTTACTCGTCGGAAGAAGTCGCCGAATCAAGGTTTGCGCTCTTCCTCTTCTTCTTCCGTGTCCGATTTCTTGCCGTTCTCGCCCTTGGCCTTGGCCCTGGCGGCCGCTGCGGCCTCGTTCTGGGCACGTCGCTCGGCCTTCTTGTCGGCGTCGGATTTCTCCTCCCCCGAGGCGCTCGCAGTCCGGTCGGCGTTGGAATTGGCCTTGGACTGGGCAAAGGCCGCCGTGGCGGTCAGTGCGGCGGCAATGGCGCCAAGGAGGATCAGGTTGCGCTTGTTCATGGGGTTCTCCGTTTGCTGTCGGTGCGGGGCGAAGTCGGGCCAAAGCACCCTTACCGGTCGCGCGAAACATAGTCCACCACAACCCACCTGCCACTGAACGTGCAAAAAAAGAACTCAAGCCGCACACTTCGGGGCTGTAGTCGCCCTAGAAAAAAATCGCCCATTCCATGAATACCCGTTACAACGCTGCCGATATCGAAGTCCTTTCCGGCCTGGACCCGGTCAAACGCCGTCCGGGCATGTACACCGACACCACCCGGCCCAACCACCTGGCCCAGGAAGTCATCGACAACGCAGTGGACGAGGCGCTGGCCGGCCACGCCAGCGAGATCGAGGTGATCCTGTTCAAGGACGGCAGCTGCCAGGTCAGCGACGACGGCCGCGGCATGCCGGTGGACATCCACCCGGAAGAGAAGATCTCGGGCGTGGAACTGATCCTCACCCGTCTGCATGCCGGCGGCAAGTTCAACAACCGCAACTACACCTTCAGCGGTGGTCTGCACGGCGTGGGCGTCAGCGTGGTCAATGCGCTGTCGAAGAAGGTCGAGCTGTTCATCAAGCGCGATGGCAACGAATACCGCATGGAATTCCGCGACGGCGACGCGGCTTCCAAGCTGGAAGTGGTGAATACCGTCGGCAAGAAGAATACCGGCACAAGATTGCGCTTCTGGGTCGATCCGAAATATTTCGACACCGCCAAGTACAACCTGCGTGCGCTGAAGCATTTGCTGCGCGCCAAGGCCGTGCTCTGCCCAGGCCTGACCGTGAAGCTGTTCGACGAAGCCAGCGGGGAGCGCGACGAGTGGCATTACCGCGACGGTCTGCGCGACTACCTGCTGGGCGAACTGCAGGGCCGCGAGCTGTTGCCGCCGGAGCTTTTCACCGGGCAGCTGTCCAAGCAAAGCGAGATCGTGGACTGGGCCGTGTCCTGGATTCCCGAAGGCGAGCTGGTGCAGGAAAGCTACGTCAACCTGATCCCCACCGCCCAGCACGGCACCCACGTCAACGGATTGCGCAGCGGTCTGACCGATGCGCTGCGCGAGTTCTGCGATTTCCGCAACCTGCTACCGCGTGGCGTCAAGCTGGCGCCGGAAGACGTATGGGACCGGGTGGCTTTCGTGCTGTCGCTGAAGATGACCGATCCGCAATTCAGCGGCCAGACCAAGGAGCGTTTGAGTTCGCGCCAGGCCGCCGGTTTCATCGAAGGCGCAGCGCATGATGCGTTCTCGCTGTGGCTCAACCAGCACACCGATTTCGGCGAGCGCATCGCGCAGCTGGCGATCGAACGCGCCAGCGCGCGGCTGAAGACCGAGAAGCAGATCGTCCGCAAGAAGGTCACCCAGGGCCCCGCCCTGCCCGGCAAGCTGGCCGACTGCATTTCGCAGGATCTCTCGCGCACCGAATTGTTTCTGGTGGAAGGCGACTCGGCCGGCGGCAGCGCCAAGCAGGCGCGCGACAAGGATTTCCAGGCCATCCTGCCGCTGCGCGGCAAGATCCTCAACACTTGGGAAGTGGCGTCCGGCGGCGTGCTGGCTTCCAACGAAGTGCACGATCTGGCGGTGGCCATCGGTTGCGATCCCGGCAAGGACGACATCACCGGTCTGCGCTACGGCAAGGTGGTGATCCTGGCCGATGCGGATTCCGACGGCCTGCATATCGCTACGTTGCTGACGGCCTTGTTCCTCAAGCATTTCCCGGCACTGGTGCAGGCAGGCAATATCTTCGTGGCCATGCCGCCACTGTTCCGCGTGGATGTGGGCAAGCAGGTGTTCTACGCGCTGGACGAGGAAGAGAAGCGCTTGTTGCTGGAGAAGATCGAGCGCGAGAAACTCAAAGGCACGGTCAACGTCACTCGCTTCAAGGGCTTGGGCGAGATGAATCCTTCGCAGCTGCGAGAGTCCACCATCCATCCGGATACGCGGCGACTGGTGCAGTTGACCAATGAGGACGACAGCGGTACGCGTTCGCTGATGGACATGCTGCTGGCCAAGAAGCGCGCGAGCGATCGGAAGGCGTGGTTGGAGCAGAAGGGAGATCTTGCTTCGCTGGAGGTTTGAACGATCGCGCAGCCCGCCTATTTCGCCGGCCGCGTCACCGTAAACACGCCGATCAGCATCAGCACCGTACCGGCGATCTGCCACACACCCATCGGTTCGCCGGGCGGAGAAGTGAACCTGACCCGTTTTACATCGTCAGTCAAGTCACTTAACTGCCTCCATCCCCTTTCATTCACCCATTCTTCTGCCCTTACTCTTACTTGAAGCGGAAGTTGGTCAGGACTTCTTTCAAGAACTCCTCCAATGAAACGGGATCGCCCGGCACCAGCTCGCCCGTAATACTAATTAGGCGGCAACTCTCCACGAATCCGGAATAGAAGAAATAGCGCTCGAAATTGTCGTAACCGACATAGTTTATTTGCATTACATTGCCAGGAAGTAGAGACGCCCATGGCTTTCCAAGATATACGTCGCGATCGGAAGCGATTTCAGTTTCTGCTCTGTATCGCGCATCCAACACGCCATCCGCAATTCTCTCCAAATCCATTGCTTTGAAGTCGATAACGGCGCAGGAAATCGTCAAACGCGCTTTTCTGAGCTGACAATGGAAGACATATTGTTCTGGATCATTGACCCGCTCTTCGACCCAATCTCCATAAAGAGAGAGCGCGAAGTACTCGTTATCCACTCGCATGAGTACAAACCTACTAAACGGAGAAAACTGAATCGTGCTGCGAAGACTCGGTAGCGGGCGCAGCCAAGAATCAGCAATTAAGTAGAGACCAAAGCAGAACTGAAACTTTTTTATGGCAAAAATCATCTAGGGCATACTGGTCTAGCAATCGCAAAATCGCCTGCCTTACGGGCATTTTTTCACGAGAAGAATGAACAAAATATCCGCGATATCTATCTGAGCTTTTCTGGCTTGGAATTGTAAATATCCCAAGCAATCTTTCGGCCAAGCTTCTTATCACCCGTCTCGAAGGCGGAGAGCATGGCTTTCAATTGCCCGTCCAGCATGCTTGCCTGATCCAGATCTCGCTTTATCTTCGGTCGCGCAGCAACCCATAGCTCTCGAATTTCCGCCATATTGAATTCATATGTGATGTAACTCTCAGGATCATATTCATCGGGGGCCATTGCTGCTGCTGCACCTACAGCTCCGGCTAGATCATCAAGGTTTTTCCGTAAAGACATTATTTCCCCCTGGGCCGTAGAGTGTATTCAGGAATTTGAGCTCGCGGAATTATGTAGGATCCACCAATTTGGGTCGGCCTAATTATTATTGTGTGCCCAGGTCGAATGGCATTCCACCGCTGAATTTGCACTGATTCAGCAGTTTTTCTTGACAGTGTGGCATCCGAATATAAGTTATAGCCGATGCGGCTGTCCGGGATCGCATGATTCGCCGGCGTTTCAATTTTGATGCGTCGATTGATGCCCCATATCTTGGATGGACCACTGTCATTGATACCTTCTGCCCTCGCCATCGCTCGAAGCTCAAGCTTTTGGTGGCGGTCCACATAGTTCCCGACGACAAGGGCGTACTGCCCATTCTCAACCTTTATGTCTCCCCTCCGGATTGCCTCAATGCCTTGCGTATAAGCGCGATCCACCGCCTTCTGCTGAGCATCCAGAACCCACTTCTCGAATTCCAACACACCCATCTGCGACTTTCCTATCCGGATATCCTTGTAGTTGTCTCCCCATACCTCGCGCAGACGATGATCCTGCATATGATCGAGATACTGGTTGGCTAACTTGTTGAGAGTGCCGGCGTAATCATCGCCCTGCCGACCTCCGGCAAAGTAGGCGCGATCGTAGCCTTCCGGAACGTTCTTTACCCCAGCGTCGATCATGCTCTGGCGGAACGCGTCCACACGCTGCTTCATCATGGCGTCGTTGAGCTGGGCCATGGCTGCCTTGGTGGCGAAATAAGGCTCCAGCAATCCCAGCGGATCGGCAGCGATGTTCAATGCCGCATCCCATCCCCGGTTCTCTGCTATGGGAATACCGGCCGGCGGCAACCGCACCGGCCCACCACGAACCTGCGCGAACTGTATCCCCGATTCGGCTGCCTCCTGGGCGGCGAGCTCGACCCAAAGACGTCGCTCAATATCTTCCGTTGTCGGTGTTGTGGAATGCTGGACTTCGTGCTCTCCCGAGGCCCGCTTAACCTGATCCGGGTTGGCCTCAGCTGGTAGCTGCCTGAATTGGTGTTGGGTGGAATGGATTTCTTGCGGAGCTCCCTGGACCGCGCCGGCATAACCGCCGTAGTTCGGATCACTCCGCCCCATGCCACCCCCAAACGCCGACAACGGACTGAAATTGCCCAACACCCCATTGAAGAACGCCGCCGCCATCGGTGGTGCGCTGAAGATCAGTGCGGTCAGCACCAACCCCAACCCGCCCTGTTGCATGGCCAGACTGGTGATGCCTTCGCTGTTGGCGCCCAGCGAGGCGCTGAGCCAGAACGCGGCCCCGACTGCCAGCACCATGTCCAGAGCCATGGTGACCATCACGCTCAGCACCGCAAGCGAGAACATCGTGCCGATGCCGTAGTACAGCCACTTACCGAACAGGCCTTTGGTCTGCTCGAAGAGCAGGCTCAGAATGAAGAGCGGTCCCAGACCAATGAACAGGGCCAGGGCGATCTGGTTCATCAGCAGCACCCCTCCTCCCATCAACGCGGGACCGGCTGTGCCGAGGCCGGTGAACCACAGGGCCCGGGTCTTGTCCTGGTTCACGAACGGGTCGTGTGCCACTTCAAGCGAACCAATGCTGGTCAACGCCACTTGCATCAACGCCAGGCTACGGTCGATCTGCTCGATGATCGGCTCGTTGCTGCCGGTCACCACATCCGAGATTTCATTAGGCAAGTCGCTGCCCAGGAATTCGTAGACGGTAGAACCGCCCACGGCCATGCTGCAGGCCAGTCCCAGAATCAACGTAGTACGCAACGAATCGGCAACCAGCCCCATCATCGATTGACGCGATTGACCGGTGGCGATGCGGTAACCCTGGATTAGGATCCACAGGGTCAGCAAAGTCAGCGCCGCACTGGTGGCCAGAACCATCACCCGACTTAAGAGGTGAATGGCGAACTCGTCTATTTCGCTGTGAATGAAATCGTAGATGACGCGAAAGAATACGAAGTTGCTCAACTCTTCCATGATCACGCCTGTCCTTAGCCTTCTTGGCTAGGACCGGAGCGTAGCGCCGACTATTTCTGTGAATCAATGAACAAATATCTTGTGTGAGCCAATGAACAAATGTACGACTAGCTGCTCATGCCAGCATCTGTTCCAACAACGCTCGCAGCACCACTTGCGTTCGCGCCGCCTTGCCGGCATCCCGAAACTGTCTTCGTCCATGTAGATACGCTGGCTGATTTCCAGCTGCACGGCCTAGATGTTCTGTGTCGGGTCGCCGTACTGGTAGGTGATGTAGTCGCCTTTGAAACGGCCATTGACCATGAAGTCGTGGCGATCCTGCGATTCCAATACCGATTCCAAGCGCGACTGCAGCGTTGCGGAGCAGCTCGTGCCTCCCGCTGTTCTCAAGTTGAGGTCCGGCAAGTGACGCAGCCCGGGTAGAGAAGTGAGCCCGACCCGTTTTATTGCCACGTTTATCCAGGATATTTCGGGAATTTCTCATCTGGATGCTTGGCTTTCCATTCTTTGTAAGCCGCCGTTCCTTCCCAAGCTGCAAATGCCCTGGGGGCACGACCACGACCGGTCCACGTTTCCTGGGTGTGAGGAAGCCAATATTTCGGCGCGATCTCTTTTTTGGAGCCAGTCTTCTTCTTGGGATGACCAGGACCACTGCTGGTACCACCCACCTGGGCTGCGATGTCTGCTTTCTGCTTGGCAGTGAAGTGTTGACCAAACCGGCTCAACAGATCAGACACTTGCAAAAAGGCATGAGAAGCTTCCTCTTCGAGAAGGTTCGCTTCCTGCGCTTCAAGCTTTTTCAGCTCTTCGGCAAGCTTGGCTTTGGCGGAAGCGATGGAGTCGAAGGTGGGTTTGCTCATTACGAATCTCTTTAATTGATTGGGCTTATGGGAAATGCACGGGGTAAGCACGGGCCATTACATGAAGCTGACCCCGTTCTTGGACCCCGCTTTTGTTTTTGTTTATTCCTTTTCTTCATCGGTCGATTCTTTTTCAGCCTCTTCTTTTATTAAAGCAAAATAAGCAGGATCCTGGTCTTCAAAGATATCTTTTCCATCCAACATATAAGCACGCATAAACTGCTCTTTGGCCTGCGGCATATTATCCCATTCAAAATACACCAAGCCTATGCTGAACCATACATACGGATTCATAGTGCCATCGGGGCACATCAATGCTTTTTGGTAGGCATCCATAGCCTGGTTAAACTCCTGCTTATTAAAATAAGCATCGGCCAGCGCTACATACAGCCATGTAGCTGCTTCCCAATTTGTTTTGGGAGAGGGAAGTAGATCTAGCGCCTGTTGATAGACGCTAATAGCGCTTCCAAACTGTTCTTTTCCCGCATAAACATCCCCCTCCTCTGAAAGCGCAGTTATTTTATTATAAATTTCATCAGACAGCTCCATAACTAAACATTCATATATTTATCAGGGCTACGGTAGAAGTCGAGATATTTAGGGTCTTCGTCCTCGAAATAACGACAGCCATCCTTATCTACCACGTACTTGAACTTATTATAAGCTCGCTTATAATCTCCAGTTTCAAAATAATACTTGCCCTCATAGTGTTGACACTCACCTTCAGACAGTTTTAAGAGATTATTATTGTCAATCATTTTATCAAGCCAAGTTTTTGCTTCTTTGAACCTACGATTCTCCATTGCGCCTTTATAAACCATTTTCGCATAATTATAACTTTGATTCCATGAATGAGCTGGAGAAGGGAATAAATCCCATCCAGTTTCCGCATGTTGCAAAAAATCATCAATATTTTTTGCTTTAAGTGCAGCAACTGCTTTTCTACCTTCAGCTATAACTGAACTATATTTTGCTGGTTCCAACTCTGCCATAATATTAATTCTTATTATATTGTTATTTAAATGGGGTCTTTATAAAATATCCTATTACTAAATGCGTCTTTCATCTGAGTACCACGCGAACGATTTGAACTGCTGGAAGAAAACGGAAAACGGGGTAACCGGAAAACGGAGTGCAGACACACGTACTCTGCTTGCCGCCGGGAAGCAGATCAATATCAAAAAATTTCAACGGGCCTCAGATGAATCCTGCTTCGCTGGAAGTTTGAACGATCACGGCTCACCTATTTCGCCGGCCGCGTCACCGTAAACACCCCGATCAGCACCAGCACCGTGCCGGCGATCTGCCACACGCCCATCGGCTCACCGAGCAAAAACAGACTGAGCACAATGGTCGAAACCGGACCGATCATTCCAAGCTGCGAAGCCAGCGCGGAACCGAGTCTCTGTACTGCCATCATCGTGGCCAATACCGGCAACACCGTGCACAGCGTGCCGTTGAGCAACGACAGCATGTAAATCTCGTACGGCAGCTCGAACAACGAATGCCATGGCCGCACCAGCAGAAAATGCAGGATGCAGAATCCAGCCGCTACCGCGCTGGCGTAGGCGGTCAGGCGTACCGCACCGACCCGCGCCACCACTTCGCCGCTACCGACCAGATAAGTCGCGTAGCTGAGCGCACTGAGGAATACCAGCAAGCCGCCCAGCGCGATGCCGCTGCCGCCAAGCTCCAGATCGTGCGCGAAAGCCAGCGCTACGCCGATGTAGCTGATCGCCAGCGCCAGCAGTTGCCGCGCCGCGGGTTTGCGTTTGAACACCAGCACGCCGATCAGCAGCACCAGCGTGGGAGTGAGGTACAGGATCAACCGCTCCAGCGTGGCGGTGATGTACTCCAGTCCCGCGAAGTCCAGAAAGCTGGCCAGGTAATAGCCACTGAAACCCAAGCCGACCACTTTCCACCTGTCGCTTCCGCGCAGACGAAAACGTTGCGAGTCGCGCCTGGCCCACCACGCCATCATCGCGAAGAACGGAAGCGCCACCAGCATGCGCAACGCAAGCAGAGTAATGGCGTCGGCGCCGTGGCGATAACCGAGCTTGACGATGATGGCTTTGCCGGAAAACGCGATGGCACCGAACAAGGCCAACGCAACGCCCGACCAGGGATGCCCCGGTCGTGAAGGCGGTTGCGGCGGGACGTCTACGGGCAGCGTTTCATCCGGAACAGGCGCGGCTTCGCTCATGCCAGCATCTGTTCCAACAGCGCTCGCAGCACAACCTGCGTTCGCGCCGCCTTGCCGGCATCCCACTCGAAACTGTCTTCATCCATGTAGATGCGCTGGCTGATTTCCAGCTGCACGGCCTGGATGTTCTGCGTTGGATCACCGTACTGACGGGTGATGTAGCCGCCTTTGAAACGACCATTGACCACGAAGTCGTGACGATCCTGCGATTGCAGCACCGATTCCAGTCGCGACTGGAGCGCTGCAGAGCAGCTCGTGCCTCCCGCGGTTCCCAGATTGAGGTCCGGCAAACGGCCTTCGAACAGGAACGGCACCACGCCTTTGATGGAATGCCCCTCCCACAAACCGGCACGGCCATGCTGCGCATGGATGCGCTGCAGTTCGCCCGCCAGCGCGCGGTGGTACGGGCGCCAGTAGCGCTCCACACGCTCGGCCACTTCGGCTTCGTCGGGATCCTGCCCGTCGCGATAGACGGGTTCGCCGCTGAATTGCACGTGCGGACACAGCCCTGTGGTGTTCTGACCCGGGTAAAGCGACACGTCGTCCGGCGGTCGATTGAGATCGATCACGTAGCGCGAATATTTCGGCACGATTATCGACGCGCCGAGTTCGCGTGCGAAATCGTAGAGCTTCGATACATGCCAGTCGGTATCGGGCACGCGCCGCGCCGGATCGGTCAAACGTGCAGCGATGTCCTCGGGAACGGCGGTGCCATCGTGCGGCAAGCTGATCAGCAGCGGCGCGGTGCCGCGATGCAGGGTGTAGGTATCCATGCGTACAGTTTAACTTTTGCGCGCTCGCACGGCTTTCTTCGCTGGCGTTTCCGTCGCAGGCAGCGCACCCGGGAATCCGGGTGCCGGACCGCGCACCGCTTCCAGCTCGCGCATGCGCTTCTGTCCGTATTCCCAGTCCTGCTCGGTGGTTTCGGCCAGCAACGCTTCGGCGATGGCCATCAACGCCACGCTGGAATCCCACACCGAGGGAACCGCGATCCGCGCCGGCAGCACGTGGGTCGCCAGGCGCGAGATGGGCGACAGCCATTGATCGGTCACCAGCACCACCTTGGCCTGGCGCTTGCTGGCGGCCTGGGCCAGACGCAACAGACTGGGCTGATAACGGCGGATGTCGAAGACCAGCAGCACGTCGCGCTTGCCCATGTCCAACACCTGGTCGTACCAGTTGTCCTCCTGGTCCTCCAGGTGATTGATACCGGGCCGCAGGATGCGCAATTGCACCGACAGGTAGCGTGCCAGCGCGTCGGTGAAACGTCCGCCGATCAGGTGCAGGCGGTTGCGGCGGTCGGCGAGCAGGCGCACGACCTGGTCGAACTCGGTGGCCGGCAGATGGCTGAAGGTTTCGTGCAGGTTGCCTTCCAGCACGGTCGCGAATTTCTGCAGTCGTGGTGCGGCCGCGCCACTGCCCCGACGGACCGCGGCGGGCGATTTGCTCAAGGGGGAACTCAGCTGGGCGGTGAGCTCTTCGCGCATGACCCGCTGGAAATCCGGATACGAGGCGAACCCCATCCGCGCCACCATGCGCAGCACGCTGGGCGCGCTGACGCCCACTTCGCGGGCAAGATCGCTGGCGCTCTGCAGGCCGGCGATGGGGTAATCGGCCAGAATCCGCTGCGCCACTCGCCGCTCGGTGGCGGGAAAACCCGCCAAACCGTCGCGCAATCTCTCCATGACCGTCCGCATACCCGTCCACCCGACTTGACAACTGCCGCCTATTGTTAGACTTTCTTCAGGAAAGGCAATCCTCTTCCGTTTTGTACTTTTCGTTACATGAAGGCGGACGACCTATGGCAATGGCGGCGGTCAGCGCATCGGACGTGGCAAGCAGCGCAGTGGCGGTGAAAAACCGCGACGGGCGCGGCGCGTTCGTGCTGACCTGCGACCACGCCAGCGCGCATATCCCGCCCGGGTACGCCGGCCTGGGATTGCCCGCTGCGGAACTGCAGCGCCACATCGCCTGGGACATCGGGGCGCTGGGGTTGGCCGAAAGGCTCTCCAGGCTGCTGGACGCGCCACTGCTGCACCCCACCGTCTCGCGGCTGCTGCTGGATGTGAACCGGGACCCCGGCGCGCACGACTCGATCGTCGTCACCAGCGAGGACACCGCTATCGGCGGCAATCATTCGATAGATACGGACGAGCGCCAGCGGCGACGTGATTGGATCTATGCGCCTTATCACCGCGAAATCGAAACCGTCGTGGCGGCGCGCATCGCCGCACGCAAGCCCACGGCGATGATCTCGATCCACTCCTTCACCCCCGTGTTCAAAGGCGTACAACGCCGCTGGCAGGTCGGCGTGCTTTCGCATCGCGACCGCCGCATTGCAGACTCTTTATTGCGCGCATTGAGCGCCGACGCCGAGCTGGCGGTAGGCGACAACCAACCGTATGCGCCGCGCGACGGCGTGTACCACACGCTGGAACGCCATGCCGAAGCCCATGGCTTGCCCTGCGTGATGCTGGAGATCCGCAACGACCTGATCCGCGACACCCCGGGGCAACTGTCCTGGGCCGAACGGCTGGCGCCGCTGCTGGTGCGCGCCTTCGAGGATGCCCACGCCGTGGAGGGGGCGGCCGGGCGTCGTTAACCACTACCCACCGTTGTAGCCACCGCAAGGGGATTGGAAATGTCCGAACCATCGAGTGTCCAATACACCAAGGTTGACCAGAGTTATTTCGAGAAACGCGGATTACGACGTTACGCAGGCGTGTGGTCGTTGTGGGCGCTGGGCGTGGGCGCGGTGATCTCGGGACATTTCTCGGGCTGGAATTTCGGTTTGGCCAACGGCTGGGGCAGCATGCTGGTTGCCGGCATCATCATCGCGGTGATGTATCTGGGCCTGACCTTCTCCATCGCAGAGATGAGCCCGGCATTGCCGCATACCGGCGCAGCCTATTCGTTCGCGCGTACCGCGATGGGCCCATGGGGAGGATTCCTCACCGGCTTGTCGGAAAACGTGGAGTACGTGCTGACCCCGGCTGTGATCGTGTTCTTCATCGGCAGTTACATGGGAGGAATCTTCGGCACGCCCGCCGAAGCGCAGCCTCTATGGTGGATCGGGTTCTACATATTGTTCGTGGGCCTGAACGTCATCGGTGTGGAACTTTCCTTCCGCATCACCCTGGTGGTGACGCTGCTGGCATTGGCTTGCTTGGTGGTGTTCTGGATCAGCGCGCTGCCGCATATCGACTTCAATCGCTGGGCCTTGAACATCGGCGCCGGTCCCGACGGCACGCCGGTGGAATTGGCCAACGGCGGCGGCAGCTGGTTCCCGTTCGGCTGGAAAGGCGTGCTGGCCACGTTGCCGTTCGCGGTATGGCTGTTCCTGGCGATCGAGCAATTGCCGCTGGCCGCCGAGGAATCGGTGGACCCGAAACGCGATATGCCCAAGGGCATCATCCTGGGCATGCTCACCCTGATCGTCTCGGCCTTCATGATCATGTGGTTGAACCCGGCCGTGACCGGCATCGGCTCCTTCAAACTGGCTACGTCGGGCGAACCCTTGCTGGACGGTTTCAAGGCGATCTACGGTGAGGGGACCGCCAAGTTGCTGGCGGGCGTGGCGGTGCTGGGACTAGTGGCCAGCTTCCACACCATCATCTTCGCCAAAGGCCGGCAGATCTATTCGCTGGCGCGTGCGGGTTATTTCCCGCCGGGACTTTCGATCACCCACGGCACGCGCAAGACGCCGCACGTGGCCATGGTGTTCGGCTCCGTCGTCGCGCTGGGGGTGATGTTCGCACTGTGGTTCGGGCTGGGCGCCGATCACGGCGGCAAAGTCATCGGTGCGACACTGCTGAACATGGCGGTATTCGGCGCGATGTTCAGCTACTTCATGCAGGCGCTGTCCTTCATCGTACTGCGCAGGAAGCTGCCCAACATCCATCGTCCATACCGCAGTCCATTCGGCATATTCGGCGCGGCGTTGACCATGATCATCGCGGTGGTCACGTTGTTCTATCAGATCAAGGACCCCGCCTACAGCACGGCGGTGATGTGGGTGGCGATCTGGTTCGTGGTCGGCATCCTGTACTTCGCGGTACGCGGGCGTCACCGCCTGATTCTGTCGCCGGAAGAGGAATTCGCGCTTGAGCACAAACTGAAAGCCGGCGCCTGAGCAATCGACATGGACAGCGGCGGCGCGCAGGCGCCGCCGCCTGCTTCCCACTTACGGAAACCGAAATGACCGCATCCCTAAGCTTCGCCGAACTCAAGCGTGCCGTCGCCGACGGCAGCATCGACACCGTGCTGGCCTGCATGGTCGACATGCAGGGCCGGTTGATCGGCAAGCGCTTCCAGGCCGAGTTCTTCATCGACAGCGCGCACGACGAAACCCACGGCTGCAATTACCTGCTGGCCGATGACATCGACATGGAACCGGTGCCCGGCTATGCGGCCGCCAGCTGGGACAAGGGCTATGGCGACTTCGCGCTCAAGCCCGATCTTGGAACCTTGCGCCGCATACCGTGGCTGGAAGGCACGGCACTGGTGTTGTGCGATGTGCTGGACCACGAACACCACGATCTGCCGCACAGTCCGCGCGCCATGCTGAAGAAGCAGATCGCTAGGCTGACCGAACGCGGTTATGTTGGCATGTTCGCCTCGGAGCTGGAGTTCTACCTGTTCGACGAAAACTACGGGGACATCCACGCCCGCGACTACCGCAACCCGAAAACCGCGGGCTACTACATCGAGGATTACCACATCCTGCAGACCACGCGCGAAGAGCCGGTGATGCGCGCGATGCGAAAAGGCATGCAGGCCGCCGGCATTCCGGTGGAGAACACCAAGGGCGAATGGGGTCCGGGCCAGGAAGAAATCAACGTGCGCTACGCCGAAGCGCTGGAAATGGCCGACCGCCACGCGATCATGAAGAACGGCTGCAAGGAGATCGCCATGCAGCACGGCAAAGCGATCACCTTCATGGCCAAGTGGCGCTACGACCTGGCCGGTTCCAGCAGCCACATCCATAACTCGCTGTGGAGCGCCAAGACCGGTAAGCCGTTGTTCCTGGACGCCAAGGCCGACTATGGCATGTCCGACCTGATGCGCGCCTGGGTGGCCGGACAGGTCAAGTACGCGCGCGACATCACCTGGTTCCTGGCGCCGTACATCAACTCCTACAAGCGCTTCCAGGCAGGCACCTTCGCTCCTACCAAAGCGGTATGGAGCGTGGACAACCGCACCGCCGGTTTTCGCCTTTGCGGAGAAGGCGGCAAAGGCATCCGCATCGAGTGCCGGATTGGTGGTGCGGATCTCAATCCTTACCTCGCCTACACCGCATTGATCGCGGCCGGACTCGCCGGGATCGACGAGAAGCTGAAACTGGGCAAGCCTTTCTCCGGCGACGCCTACGGCGGCGAAAAGCTGCCCGAGGTATCCAAGACTCTGCGCGATGCCACCGATGCGCTGCGCGGCTCGAAGATGCTGCGCAAGGCGCTGGGCGACGAGGTGATCGATCACTACGTGCACACGGCCGAATGGGAACAATCCGAATGCGATCGGCGGGTAACCGACTGGGAATTGCGTCGGGGGTTCGAGAGGTATTGAAAGAGGACCAAAAATACCGTCGTCATCCCAGCGGCTTTCAACAGCCAAATGGCTGGTCAAGCTGGGATCCATCTTGACCTTCGTGGGACACCTATCGAAGCATTAGAGAGCAAAAGCAAGATCAAAATGGATCCCAGCTTTCGCTGGGATGACGACTGATGGTAAGCCTGCATGGCAACGATCCCCACCATTCCGAGAACCGAATGAGCAACGAAGTAAAACTGATCTCCCCCGTCGACGGACGCGTCTACGCCGAACGCCACTACGCCAGCGACGAAACCGTGGGCGCGGCACTGGAAGCCGCGGCGCAGGCCCAGCGCGCGTGGAAGAAAACCCCGCTGGAAGAACGCGCGCGCTATTGCACGGCAGCGGTGGAGGCCCTGCTGGCGATGCGCGAGGAAATCGCGCCGGAGATCGCCTGGCAGATGGGCCGCCCGGTGCGCTACGGCGCCGGCGAGCTGCGTGGCGTGGAAGAGCGAGCGCGCCACATGATCGCAATCGCGGCCGAAACGTTGGCCGACATCGACTCCGGCGAGAAAGCCGGCTTTCGTCGTTTCGTACGCCGCGAACCGTTGGGCACGGTCTTCGTGATCGCGCCCTGGAACTATCCCTATCTCACTGCAGTTAACTCCATCGTCCCCGCGCTGATGGCCGGCAATGCGGTGATCCTGAAACACGCCACCCAGACCTTGCTGGTGGGCGAGCGCTTCGAGCGTGCGTTCCAGCAGGCCGGCCTGCCTGCGGGAGTGTTCCGCAATCTGCTGCTCGATCACGAACAATCCGCGCGCGTGATCGGCTCCGGTCGCGTGCAGCAGGTCAACTTCACCGGTTCGGTGGAAGGCGGACGCGCGATGGAACGCGCCGCCAGCGGCCACTTCCTCGGGCTGGGGCTGGAATTGGGCGGCAAGGATCCGGCCTACGTGCGCCACGACGCGGATCTAGATTTTACGGTGGAGAACTTGGTCGATGGCAGCTTCTTCAACTCCGGGCAGAGTTGCTGCGGCATCGAACGCATCTATGTCGATCGCGGCGTGTATCCGGAATTCGTGGAACGCTTCACCGAACTGACCCGCGCTTACGTGCTGGGCAATCCACTGGACGAGGCGACGACGCTTGGCCCTCTGGTCAAGGCTGCCAGCGCCGACTATGTGCGCGGGCAGATCGCCGACGCCATCGCCGGCGGCGCGCGCGCGCTGATCGATGCTTCCGCTTTCGGCGCCGACGCCATCGGCACGCCCTACCTCGCCCCGCAGGTGCTGATAGACGTCGATCATTCGATGTCGGTGATGCGCGAAGAAAGTTTCGGCCCCGTGGTCGGCATCATGCCGGTGGACAGCGACACGCAGGCGTTGCAGCTGATGAACGACAGTCCGTACGGCCTCACCGCTTCGGTATGGACGCGCGACCTGGAGGCCGCCGAACGCATCGGCGACGACATCGCCACCGGCACCGTATACATGAACCGTTGCGATTACCTGGACCCGTCCCTGGCTTGGACTGGAGTCAAGCACACGGGACGCGGCGCCACTTTGTCGCGCGTGGGCTATGAAACCCTCACCCGGCCCAAATCCTTCCATCTGCGCCACGACATCGCCCAATGAGAAGCCTCACGAAATGAGAACCCTCGAATGACCCTCCGCGCCAACTGGAACTACCCCACCTCGATCCGCTTCGGTGCGGGACGAATCAGCGAACTGGCCGAAGCCTGCCTGGCCAACGGCATCCGCAAACCCTTGCTGGTGACCGATGCTGGCCTGGCCAATGCCCCGATCACCACGGATGCCTTGGCGTCGTTGCGCGCCGCCGGCCTGGACGCGGCACTGTTCGCCGACCTGAAACCGAATCCGGTCGAAGCCAATCTCAACGCCGGTCTGCTGGCCTACCGCGATGGCGATCACGATGGCGTGGTGGCCTTCGGCGGCGGCAGTGGCTTGGACACCGGCAAGCTGATCGCCTTCATGAGCGGACAGTCGCGGCCGGTCTGGGATTACGAAGACATCGGCGATTGGTGGACCCGCGCCGACCCCGACGGCATCGCCCCCATCATCGCCGTCCCAACTACCGCCGGCACCGGTTCGGAAGTCGGCCGCGCGGGCGTGCTGACCGATGAAAAGACCCATATCAAGAAGATTATTTTCCATCCGAAGATGATGCCGCGCGTGGTGATCTGCGACCCGGCGCTGACCGTGGGCATGCCCGCGAAGATCACCGCCGGTACCGGCATGGATGCGCTGTCGCATTGCCTGGAAGCTTATTGCGCGCCCGGCTACCACCCCATGGCCGACGGCATCGCGGTCGAAGGCATGCGCCTGGTCAAACAGGCGTTGCCGCGCGTCCATGCGCAACCAGGAGACATCGAGGCGCGCGGCGACATGATGACGGCCGCCGCGATGGGAGCCACCGCCTTCCAGAAAGGGCTCGGCGGCATGCATGCGCTGTCGCATCCGGTCGGCGCCCTGTACGACACCCATCACGGCATGACCAATGCGGTGTTCATGCCCTACGTGCTGGCCTTCAATCGTAGCGCGATCGAAGAGCGCATCGGGCGGCTTGCCGCCTACTTGCAGCTTCCGCGCCAGGATTTCACCGGCTTCCTGGACTTCATACTGGAACTGCGCGTGTCGCTGGGTGTGCCGCATACGTTGGAAGAGTTCGGCGTGAACGGGAATCGCGCTGGCGAAATCGCGACGATGGCTGAAGCGGATCCGTCGGCGGGGGGGAATCCGGTAAAGTTCGATGCGGCGGCGGCGGGCAAGGTGCTCGATGCGGCGTTGAGTGGGCGGGTGTAGTCCTTCTCCTCCGGGAGAAGGTGCCCGAAGAGCTTGCCCCGTACTTGATACGGGTGCGGATGAGGGAATGTGAATTCCGCTTGTAACAAAAGATTGAAGGCGAGTCGTTGCCATTCCCTCATCCGTCGCTTCGCGCCACCTTCTCCCGGAGGGAGAAGGAAAGCACCTATCACCGCATCAACACCACTTCCTCTGCTGAAGTCGGATGTATGGCCATCGTGTCGTCCAGGTCTCGCTTGGTGATTCCCTTCTTCAAAGCCACTGCGAACCCCTGCAGCATCTCGTCCGCGCCTTCGCCCAGCAGGTGGATGCCTACCACGCGCTCCTCTTCGCCCACGCACACCAGCTTGAACAAACTGCGTTGCGGCGAATCGGCCAGCGCATGCAGCATCGGTCGGAAACGGGCGCTGTAGGTCTTCACCATCGCATCGCCATGGCGCTCGCGCGCCTCGGCTTCGGTCAGGCCGACCATGCCCAAGGGAGGATGCGCGAAGACCACGGTAGCGATGTCGTCGTACTCAAGCTTGGCTTCGGGCTTGCCGCCGAACAGGCGGTCCATCAGGCGGCGCGCGGCTGCAATGGCGACGGGGGTGAGCGCCAACCGGCTGGAGACATCGCCGAGCGCGTGCACGTTGGCGATGCTGGTGTCCTGGAATTCGTCGACCACTACCAGACCGTCGATGTCGGTCGCCACGCCGATGTTATCCAAACCGAGTTGCCCGCTATTGGGCGTGCGGCCGGTGGCGAAGATCACGCTATCGAAGGGTTCGCTTACCTGCCCGCTCCCATGCAATACGTACCGTTCGCCTACCTGCTGCAAGGAAGCTGTCGGGTGGGCGAAATGACAATGCACGCCATGCTGCCTGAGATTCTCGGCCAGTTCGTCGCTAAGCTCCCTGTCGAAGGAATCGAGCAGGCGCGGTCCGCGCACGAACAATTCCACCTTGCTGCCCAATGCCTGCAAAACACCGCCCAATTCGACCGCGATATAGCCGCCGCCGACTATCGCCACGCGCGCAGGCGCATCGCAGAGATTGAAGAAATCGTCGGATATCAGGCCCAGTTCCGCACCGGGAATATCCGGACGCTTCGGCTTGCCGCCGGTGGCGATCAGCACATGCGCGGCGGTGATGCGCAGCCCCTGGTGGGTTTCCACCGTGTGCGCATCGATGAAATGTCCGCGGCACGGCAGATGCACGATACCGGCGGTATCCAGCCGCTTGCGGTAGCTATCGTGGATGCCGGCGATGTAACGCTGGCGATGGACGATGAATTCGCGCCAGTCCAGCTTGGGCTTCGGCAGGCCGAATCCCAGCCGCGACGCCATATCGATGCGCTGCGCCAGCTCGGCCGCCAGCCACATCGCTTTCTTCGGTACGCATCCCACATTGACGCAGGTTCCGCCGAACTCGCCAGGCTCCAACAGCGCCACGCGCGCACCGTGCGATGCGGCGCGGAAGGCGCCGGCCAGGCCGCCGGAACCGCCACCGATCACCACCAGGTCGTAGTCGTAAGCCGATTTATCCGTGCTCACGTCCGTGCTCACAGGAAACGCTCCAGCCGATACGGCGCAGGATCGATCGCGGTGGCTCGTTCGGTAATCAGATCGGCCATCATTTGCCCGCTTGCGGCGCTCATGCTGACGCCGAGCATGCCGTGCCCGGCGGCCAGCCAGAGGTGGCGATGGCGCGGCGCCCGTCCGAGTATCGGCAGATCGTCCCAGGTCATCGGCCGCCAGCCGTACCAGCGCTCCTGCACGGCGTCGCCGACGGGTGCGTACAGATACTCGGCGGCACCGCGTTCCAACGCATTGAGGCGAGTGGCGTTCAAGCTCTCGTCGTAGCCGGAAAATTCCATGGTGCTGCCCAGGCGGAAACCGCTGTCCCATACCGTCACGCACACCTGGCGATCCTTCAGCACCATCGCGCGCCGTGGCACCAGCGAAGGACGCGAGTAGGTGATCGAATAACCCTTGCCGGGCTGAATCGGCAATTTGATTCCCAGCGTGCGCGCCAACGCCGGCGACCAGGCGCCGAGTGCGATGACCGCCTCGCTGCCGTTGCGCGAACCCAGACTGGTCCCCACGCTCACGCCGTTGGCCGAATCCTGCAGCGATTGGACCCGGCAATTTTCCTCGATCACCCCGCCGCGTTCCCGCACCACCCTGGCCAGCTCCGCTACATAGCGGTCCGGACGCAGGCGCGCGTCATCGGGGAACCGCACCGCCCCGGCCACACCGGGTTTCAGCGCGGGCTCCTGGCGCAGATAGTCGGCGCCGTCGAATATTTCGCTGACGATTCCGAATTCGCGCAGCGCTTCGCATTCTTTCGCGTAGTGGTCGAATCTGGCCCGTTCCCGGAATACGTAGTCCAGCCCTTCCTCGGCGAATTCGCATTGCAGGCCGTAACGTGCGACCCACTCGCTCAAACGGGTACGCGAGTCGTTGAGGATAGCCGAACGCGACTTCGTGCTTTGCTGCCAGGCCTTGAGGTTGCAGCGGGCGGCGAAGTGCGCCAGCCAGCGCCACAGAGCCGGATCGAGCCGCGGCTTCAGATAAAGCGGCGCGTCGGGAGTCGCCATCCAGCGCAAGCCCTGCGCGACCATGCCGGGAGCGGCCAGCGGCGGCGCATGGCTCGGAGTGATGGTGCCGCAGTTGCCGTGCGAGGCTCCGCTGCCGACAGCCGCCGCTTCGAGCACGCGCACGCCCCGGCCGGCGTCGATCAATGCCAGCGCCGTGGCCAGGCCGATCACCCCGCCGCCGATGATCAGTACGTCATCGTGTTGTGCATTCATCAGGCTAGTCTAGGGCAACGGATCTGATATTCGCCGCGTTGTGCGCCGTCATGCCGCACGGAACCGGAGGGATTTGGAACCTTGCCGCCGACTGCCGGATACGAAGACGGCCCGCCTGGGCGAGCCGTCCGATCCGCAACCGGGATCAGCAGCCGGGATCAGTGGTGATGACCGCCGTCGCCGTGCACGTGGCCGTGCTCCAGTTCCTCGGCGGTGGCTTCGCGCACTTCCACGATTTCCACGTCGAAATGCAGATCCTTGCCGGCCATCGGGTGGTTCAAGTCCACGTCGACCACGCTCATGCCGACCTTCTGGATGGTCACTGCGCGCGGACCGAAGTTGGTCTGCAGCACCACCTGCATGCCGGGCTCGAGCTTCTGCGCGCCGAAATGCTTCTTGGGCACGCGCTGGCTCAGGCCATCGCGCTTTTCGCCATAGGCATCGGCAGCGGCCACGTCTACGCCGAAGCTGGCGCCGGCTTCGCGGTCCAGCATGGCTGTTTCCAGGCCCGGGATGATGTTGCCGTGGCCGTACAGGATGGCCAGCGGTTCGCGGTCTTTGGAGCTTTCCAGCGATTCCTGGCCAACCTCCGATACGGTGTAGTGGAAACGGACCACGCTGTCTTTTGCGATTTTCATGTTCGGCTCTGGCTGGGCTGCATCGCGTTTGGCTGGGCGATCGCAGACGGGGGCGGCTTGTGGGCCACGGGGGATTGCGGTCAATATTGCCCGCAATGAAGGCCGCGCATTATCCCGGCTTGCCGGGTCCCACGCCAGTTGCCGCCCCTAGCGCGGCAGGTCGCGGCGTCGCCTTAGCCGGCGCTGCCACGATTATTTTCCTTGTCCTGTTGCTGAGCGCGTGCGGCGGCAAACAGCAGGTACGCCCGACTCCGCCCACCGGCGCCACGCAGCGCCATTGGCCACAGGTCAGGCCAGCCGATCCCGAGGCCGCCAATGCGGTGTTGATGCGGGCCATCGGCCTGGTGGGCACGCCCTACACGTATGGGGGAAACACCCCGGAATCGGGTTTCGATTGCAGCGGCCTGGTCGCCTATGTCTACCGCGACATGCTCGACCTGCGCCTGCCGCGCACCTCGCGCGAGCTTGCCGGCATCCAGGGACCGCGGATCGCCCCGGAGAAGCTGGCCGCCGCCGATCTGGTGTTCTTCGGCAGCAAGGGCGGCGTGAGCCATGTGGGGATTTACGTGGGCGAAGGACGTTTCGTGCATGCGCCCAGCACCGGCGGGACGGTCCGGCTGGACCGGTTGGATGGTCCGTACTGGCGGGATCATTATTCCGGCGCTAAACGCGTACTGAACTGAAAATGTGACATGAGTCGCGTCACATTCACGATTCCCTAACGAAATTTGAACCACGTGAAGGACTGATGACGGCATGATCGTTCCTTAATTGGCTACACAGAATTCCGCGTGACGACCGACGACCTGCAAAAAGGCCTGCCCGCCGCCCGCCGTCCCCTCCGGGGCGTGACCTTTACCCTCTTCAGTTCTGCCGCCCTTTGCTTGGCGGCCTTGTCGGCCCAGGCCCAGACCGCGCCTGCGGCCACCCTGCTTGAAAATGCCCCCGCCAATGCCTTGGTCGCCGCGAGCGCTGATGCCGTAGTGGCCGATGCCCTGCCGAAGCCGTCGCCGGCTGTGGCTGAAAAGACCGCCTCCAGCGTTGTCCGCGAGAAGGCCGCCCAGGCCGCCGCCGCTACCCTGACCGCCCTGCTGCCGCGACTGGCCGCCAGCGACACCATGCCCATGCTGGACCGTTCGGCGATGTTCGCCGGCGACCTGAGCCGCCTGCTGGCCAATTACGATCTGAGCCCAACCGGCGTACTCACACCACGGCAGGATGACGGCGGCAAAGTGCAGACCGTGCTCAAGCGCGCACTGACCCTGCTGGGCACGCCGTACCGTTGGGGCGGCACCTCGCCCGACAGCGGTTTCGATTGCAGCGGTCTGGTCGGTTACGTGTTCCGCACCGCGCTGGGCATCGAGCTGCCGCGCGTATCTCGCGACATGGCCAGCAAGACCGACGCCGAACTGATCAAGAACCGCGATGAGCTGAAGCAGGGCGACCTGGTGTTCTTCGGCCGCAAGGGCCGGGTGAGCCATGTAGGCATCTACGTGGGCGAAGGCCGCTTCCTGCATTCGCCCAGCACCGGCAAGGACGTGCGCGTGGACAGCCTGATCACCGGTTACTGGAGCGCCAAGTTCATGCAGGCGCGCCGCGTGGCGATGTAACCCGCCCATCCGCTTTCAATACGATCATCCGAAGGCCGCCTAATCCGCGGCCTTCTTCGTTGAGGGCTGCTGATAGTGGGCGATGGTCTGCTCGATGCCTTTGCTCAATTCCATCACCTTGGTAGCGTATTCGGACATGCGGCGATCATCGTCGTTCTCCGGCGTCCACGACGGCACCGGTATCGGCTTGCCTTCCACACCATCCAGCGCGACGAACACGATGATGCAGTGGGTGCACAAACGGCTCTCGGCCTGACTGGCGTCCAGTCCGGGGTCGCGTGCGCGCACGTCGACGGCGAAATGCATGCTGCTGGTGCCGGTATAGACCAGGGTGGCGGTGACCGTGACCAGATCGCTGATGCGGATGGGCGCGACGAAGCGGATGCCGCCCACCGCCACCGTCACACTGTAGTGGCCGCTCCAGCCCACCGCCGCCGCATAGCCCACCTGGTCGATCCACTTCATCACCACGCCGCCGTGCACTTTGCCGCCGTAGTTGACGTCCGTGGGCTCGGCCAGGAAACGGAAAGTCAGCTCGCGTTGTTCGCCGCTCATGGTTCGATCTCCTGCATCAATCCCGGTGCCAGCCCGCAGCTTATCCGGTCGCGGGCCGCAAGGCTTGGCGTCGTCCTGCTTCGCCATGGAGATCGGGATCCCCAACAACGGCACCCTGGCAATCTTCATAGCGCTCAACGTGCTGGGCAATGCCAAAATCCCGGTATCGCCACCGTTCACAGCCTGCTGATGTTCGCGACCGCGGCGGTATTCGCTTTCGCGCTCAATCGGCGGGCACGGGAACCGGCATGAAAGCCTCGCTGGACCGATGGGTTGCGACTTCGTTTTAGTCGCGCCATGCTTAAGCCTTGAACCTGGGAGAACAATGCGATGGTACGCACAGTTTTGGGAACTTTTTCCGGCGCGCTGATCGCCAGCCTGGCGCTGATCGGCTGCTGGTACGGCATTGCGCAGATCTACCCGCTGCCGACCAGCGTCGATTTCGCCACCCCCGAATCGCTATCGGCCTACGCTGCGGCAACTCCTTCTTCCGCCCTGGCTTGCATCCTGGGCGCCTGGGCGCTGGCCGCACTGCTGGGTGGCTGGACTGCAGCACGGATCTCGAAATCCCATCGCGGCGCCGCGGCGCTGGTGATCGGAGGTGTGTTGACGGCAACGGTAATCGTCTACGCCACGCTCATCCCCAACGCAGAATGGATGACCGTGGTTGGCGTGCTGCTGCCGATTCCGTTCGCGGTCCTTGCGGCGTTGATGGCGATGCCCCGCAACGAAATCTGAAAGTCACCGCCTGACGGTGTAATCCATCCCCACCGAAACCGGACCGGCCTCGACGAAGCCGTACCGGGCATAGAGATGCCGTGCGTCGCCATCGGCGAACAAAGAGACATTGGAGGAATCCAGCGTGTTGGCGCGCAGCCAGGCATCGAGCGCGCCCATGATGCGTTTGCCGAGCCCGCGCCGCTGGTATTCGGGCTGCACCGCGATATCGACCACGACGAAGAAACAGCCGCCATCGCCTATGATCCGGCCCATGCCGATGACGTCGTCGCCCATCATCAGGCTGACTCCGTACAAAGTGTTGGCCAGCCCCCGCATCGCCGCCGCCGCCGATTTCGGCGACAGTCCGGCTACGCTGCGCAGGCGACGGTAGTCGTCCACGCCGGGGAAACGTTCTACCAGAGTGATCTCTTCAAGCGCGCTCACGCAGTTTCTCCGGCGCTTTCAGGTCTTCGTTCTCGATACCGATGTTGGTAGGCGCCGCATCGTAGATCTTGCGGTCCAGCACCCCGGTCTCCTTGGCCACCAGCACCGGCACCAGCATCTGTCCGGTGACGTTGGTCATGGTGCGCATCATGTCCAGCACCCGGTCGATCGCATACAGATAGCCGATGGTCTCCAGCGGCAGGCCTGCGGCGCTCAGCACCACCGTGGCCATCACCACCGCTGTGCCGGGTACGCCGGCGGTGCCGAAGCTTCCCAGCACCGAGGCGATCATCACGATGAAGTACTGGTCCGCACTCAACGGATGGCCGGTGTACTGCGAAATGAACACCGCACACAGCGCCGGATAGATCGCTCCGCAACCATCCATCTTGATGCTGGCGCCCAGCGGCACTGCGAAAGATGCATAGTCCTTGTTGACGCCCAGGTTGTGGGTGACGCTGCGTATGGCGGCAGGCATCGCCGCAAAACTCGATGAGCTGACGAACGCGACCTGCATGCCGGCTGCGGCGCCGCGGAAGAACTTGAGCGGATTCAGCCCATGCGCCAGCAACAAGCCGCTGTAGACGAAAACGATATGCAACGCGCATGCGAGGTACAGCGCACCGACGAAGCTCAACAGCGGCAGCAGCTTTTCAAAACCGTAGGCGCCCACCAGCGCCGCGATCAGGCCGAAGGTGCCGATGGGGGTGACTTCCAGCACGAAACGGGTGACCTGGATCATCACCTCGCTCGCTTCGCCGGCCAGCTTGCGCGCACCGGCCACGCGATCGCCCAGCTTCACCATGGCGAAGCCCAGCAGCATGGCGAAGAAGATCACCGGCAGGATCGAACCCTTGCCGGCGGCCAGGACGGTTTCACCGGCTGCGTTCTTCGTTGTGCCGATGCCGGTCAGCGCCTGGAACGGATTGGAAGGCACCACGTTCAGCAGCACCTGGATCGGGCTGGGTACGTCCTTGGGCACATAGTTGGGATCGACCTGCAACGTGGTCACGCCCACGCCCGGCTGCACCACGATGCCCACCGCAAGACCCACGCCCACCGCCAGCACGGCGGTGATCACGAACCAAAGGAAAGTGCGACCGCCCAGCGCGGCAACCGATTTCTGGCCGTGCAGGCTGGACACCGCATTGATCACCGCGAAGAACACCAGCGGTATCGCGATCATCTTGATCAGGGTGACGTACAGATCTCCGAGCGGACCGAACCAGGTTTCCGCCGAAGGCCCGAACGCCCAACCGGCCAGCGCGCCCAGCACGAAACCGGCGACCACGCGTTGCCAGAACGGGATCTTGAACCAGGCAGCCACCAAGGTCATCGCGCGGACTCGAATCGGAGAAGGACGAACCATAGCCCAGCCGGACCGGCAGCGCGACGGCAGCGCTGGAAATGCACGGTGTCATCGGCAGGACACTGTGGCTTGGGCATAATCGCGTATTGCCTTTGCATGGAATCCTCAATGCGTCGATTGGCCCCTGCCCTGACCTGTCTTTCCCTCACTCTGCTTGCCGCCTGCGCCGCGACTCCCGCCCGCAGCGCAGGACCCGCCAAGGTCCTGATCGAAGTTCCCCCCATCGCACATCCCGCAGGAGAAACCCCCGCTTGGTGGTACCGCAGCGGCGCAGCGCGGGCGGCGGGCAACGGCGCGATGAACGGACGCGCGAAGAACGTGATCCTGTTCCTCGGCGACGGCATGAGCCTGACCACCGTGGCCGCCGCCCGCATCCTGGAAGGCCAGCGCAAAGGCGGCCCCGGCGAAGAGAACCAGCTGTCGTGGGAAACCTTCCCCAACACCGCGTTGAGCAAGACCTACAACACCGATTCACAGACGCCGGATTCGGCCGGCACCATGACCGCGATCACCACGGGCGTGAAAACGCACATGGGCGCTATCGGCGTCACCGCCGGCAAGCGCGACGACTGCGCCGACAGTCTGAGCAAATCCGCGCTTACCTGGCTTGAGCTTGCCGACAGCGCCGGCATGGCCACCGGCATAGTCACCACCACTCGTCTTACCCACGCTACGCCCGCCGCGACGTACGCGCATTCCCCGGAACGCAACTGGGAAAACGACACCGACGTGCCCGCCGAAGCGAAGGCGCAGGGCTGCAAGGACATAGCGCAGCAGTTGATGACTTCGCGCTTCGGAAAGGGTCCGACGGTGGCGTTGGGCGGCGGCCGCGGCGAGTACACGACCGTCGAGCAGCGCGACCCCGAATACGACGACAAGGTTGGTCAGCGCCTGGATGGACGCGATCTGGTCCAGGAATGGCGCGGTGCCCATCCGCAGGGCGCCTATGCCTGGAACAAGCGCGAACTCGAAGCGGCCGGCGACGCGCCTGCGTTGCTTGGCTTGTTCGAACCCGACCATATGCAATTCGATCACGACCGCAACAAGGGTCCCGATGGCGAACCTTCATTGGCGGAGATGACGACTGCTGCAATACGCACGCTATCCCGCAATCCGGACGGCTATGTGTTGATGGTGGAAGGCGGCCGAATAGACCACGCCAACCACTACGGAAATGCGTTCCGTGCGCTGGACGAAACCATTGCGCTTTCCGACGCGGTGAGAGCCGCTGCCGAAGCCACCTCGCCGGAAGACACCCTGATCCTGGTGACTGCGGACCATTCGCACACGCTCAACTTCGTCGGCTATCCGGTACGCGGCAATCCCATGCTGGGCAAGGTGCGCGGAGTGGGCGGCGAAGACGGCAACCGCGATGATTACGCGCGCGATCTCAGTGGCTTGCCGTACACCACACTCAACTATGCGAACGGCCCGGGCTACACGGGTGCCAGCAATGCGCAGGAAGCGGGTCCGAAAAAGTTCTTGCACGAACCCAGCAGCTCCGAGGCCGCCGATGGCCGTCCCGATCTGACCAAGGTGGACACCGAGGACCCGGATTACCTGCAGGAAGCGACGGCTCCCTTGAAAGCCGAAACCCACGGCGGCGAAGACGTCGGTATCTGGGCGCGCGGCCCCGGCAGCGAAGCGGTACGCGGCACGGTGGAACAAAACACCATTTACCATTTCATCGTGCAGGCCACGCCGAAATTGCGCGAGCGCTTATGCGCGGCGAAGACCTGCAATGCCGATGGCGTGCCGGTGGAATTGCCGAAGCCCGCCGATTTCGAGAAGCAATGAACCCGCGTAGGAGCGCCCCATGGGCGCGAGCTCTTTGATTTTGCAATAGGCACCCAAAAAGCTCGCGCCCATGGGGCGCTCCTACGGCACTCCTGGCGTCAGAACGGCTTGGCCAGCACCAGGTAGACCACCGCTATCAGCAACAGTAACGGCAATTCGTTGAACCAGCGCAGCGCTTTGGAAGAAGGCAGCGCACGGCCTTTTTCCACGCCCTTCAACCAGCGCCCGGCGACGATGAAATGCGCCAGCATCAGCACCACCAGGGCGAGCTTGACGTGCAGCCAGCCGCCGCTGATGTGGAAGTAGAACCACAGCACCAAGCCGAGGATCAACGCCAGGCCGAACATGTTGTGGCCGAAGCGGTACAGCTTCCTGCCCATCAGCAGCAAGCGCGCCTGGACATCCGGCTGACCGGTGGTTTCGGTCAGATTGACCAGCATCCGCGGCAGGTAGAACACGGTCGCCATCCAGGCGATCACGAAGACCAGATGTGCAGTCTTGACCCAGAAATACATACGCTTGGCTCCCGTTGGCTGACAATAGGATAGCCGAGCGGGCATCGCCGCATCGGAATGCTCTTTCTCCAACGACGCATCATCTCCCAGCAACATCAACCCCTTCGAATCGCGACGCCATCAACATGACCAAACAATACGATCAGGCCTATTTCCAGCATTGGTACCGCCGCAGCGATATCGGCGGTCCGCAACGTCTGGCACGCAAGGTGGCGCTGGCCGTGGCCTGCGCCGAGTACTACCTGGAGCGCCCCATCCGCACCGTGCTGGACATCGGTTGCGGCGAAGGCGCTTGGCGTGCGCCCTTGTTGAAGTTGCGCCCGAAGCTGCGCTATCTGGGCTTCGACAGCAGCGAGTTCGCGGTTTCAAAATACGGTCCGCGCCGCAACCTGCACTACGCGCATTTCGGTGATTTCGCCCAGTTGCGTCCCTGCCCGCCGGTGGATCTGCTGATCTGCGCGGACGTGTTGCACTACCTGCCCTCGCGCGAACTGCAGCGCGGTCTGCCGGGACTGGCAGAACTTTGCGGTGGCGTAGCGTTTCTGGAGACTTTCACCCGCGAGGACGAGTTCGAAGGCGACCATGTCGGCTTCCAAGCCCGCCCCGCCGCCTGGTATCGCAAACAGTTCAGCACCCATGGCCTGCAATCCGTCGGATCGCATTGCTGGCTGTCCCCGGCTCTCGCCGATGAAGCCGCAACGCTGGAAAAGGGCTTTTAGCTCCCCGTTGGGAAGCAAGCTGAATAGGGATTCATCGGATATCCCGCAAAGAGCACCCCTCCCGGCCTCCCCTACCCGCTGCGCGGGCAAGGGAGGAGACCAGCGGCTGTTTGCGGTATGCTGCGACGCAGCAACCCGCTACCCAGCAGGACCCCGTTCCCGATGATGCTTTATCAGTGGCATGAACTGAGCCGCAATCTGATGGCTCCCTGGATCCATCAGGCCGAAGCCAACGTCAAGCTCTTCTCCGATCCCAACAGCTGGCTCTCCACCCTGCCCGGCGCCGACCGCATCTCCGCCGGCAACGAGCTGGTGCACCGGCTGGGCAAGGACTACGAGAAGCCGCCGTGGAATATCCATCAGGTGGAAGTCAACGGCGCCAAGGTTCCGGTGGTGGAGCAGGAAATCATTTCCACGCCGTTCTGCCGCCTGCTGCGCTTCAAGCGCTATACCGATGAAGTGAAAAGCATTGCGGCGATGAAGAAGGAACCGGCCGTACTGGTGGTAGCGCCCTTGTCCGGCCATCACGCCACTCTGCTGCGCGATACCGTGCGCACGCTGCTGCAGGATCACAAGGTTTATGTGACCGAATGGATCGATGCGCGCCTGGTGCCTACCGAAGAAGGCGAGTTCGGTCTGGACGACTACGTTGCGACGATAGAGGATTTCATTCGCCACATCGGCGCCGACAACCTGCACGTGATCAGCGTTTGCCAGCCGACCGTTCCGGTGCTGGCGGCTGTCTCGCTGATGGCCGCGCGCGGCGAAGCCACGCCGCGTTCGCTGGTGATGATGGGTGGGCCCATCGATGCGCGCCACAGTCCGACCCAGGTCAACGATCTGGCCACGAAGAATCCGTTGTCCTGGTTCAGGAACAACGTCATCCATACCGTGCCTTCGGCCTATCCTGGTCAGGGGCGCTCGGTGTATCCCGGCTTTCTGCAGCACGCCGGCTTCATCGCCATGAACCCCAGCCGGCATTTCATGTCGCACTGGGATTTCTACGCCGATCTGGTCAAGGGCGATCTGGAAGACGCCGATTCGCATCGCAGGTTCTACGACGAATACAACGCGGTGCTGGACATGCCGGCCGAGTACTACCTGGATACGATCCGCACCGTATTCCAGGAATTCCTGCTGCCACGCGGCAAATGGAAGATCAAGGGCGAGCTGGTGAATCCGGCGGCAATCAAGAAGACCGCGCTGTTGAGCATCGAAGGCGAGCTGGACGACATCTCCGGCCTGGGCCAGACCGCCGCCGCACACGATCTGTGCACCGGCATTCCAAAAGCCAAGCATCAGCACATGACGGTGAAAGGCGCCGGCCACTACGGCATCTTCAGCGGCCGCCGCTGGCGCGAAGTGGTTTATCCGGACGTACGGGACTTCATCGCAAAATACGCGGCATAAACCCACCTTGTAGGAGCGGGCCCTGCCCGCGACCGCTCTTCGCGTAGTGCCCGCCATCTACGAGCGGTCGCGGGCCCTGCCCGCTCCTACATCATGCTCGATCAAACCACCGCGTTGCGCACCAGCAGGTGCTTGGCCAGCAGCCCATGCAGCTTGCCGATGCCGCGCGCCAGGTGCAGGGTGGCGAACAGCAGCAGGACGCCGGCCACGCAGATCAGCGGCAACAACCAGGGCGCATTGGGTATCACGCTGTAATTGTCGATGGTGAAAGCGTAGTGATCACCAGCGAAAAGGTACCCGATCGGGGCGCCGATGAAGGCCAAAGACACGCTCAGTAAAGTCACCGCCACCGTGAAATAAGCGATTCCCAGCGGCAGCATCAACAGGAAGTACAGCATCGCCGTCCAGGTGCGGCCGTCGGTGAACATTTCCTTGATGCGCTCCATCCAGCCCTTGCCGCGCTGCGTGTACAGCGGCCTGCGCGGCATGCGTTCGCCCAGCAGCACTTCCACGATGCGTCCTTCCACCAGCGACAGCACGCGGATCAGGCCCAGGAACAACACCAGCAACGGAATGCCGATGATCAGGATCATCAACCCGGCCGACAGACTGACGCCGGTCACCACGAAAGTGAAATAGACGATGCCCGTCGCCAAAGACAACAGCATGTAGAACAGCGCACCATAAGTGTGCGGATCGGCGATGACGCCGAAGAACTTGCCGATGGCCGACTTGCGCTTCTGCGGCGTTGGCGCACGCAAGGCGCGATTTACCGTCACCTCGGTGTCGCGGTAGATCTCCGCGACTTCTTCCGGCGCGCCATAACTGCCGGCGACCGAAGCGATGACCTCGGCTTCGCTCTTGCCGCTTTGTTCGGCCAGTTCCGAGCGCAAGTATTCCTCCGCATCGTAGACGGCGTCCTGGATCATGGCCGGATCGGCTCCGCGCAATGCGGCGCGCAGTTGCTCCAGGTATTCGGGAATCGTGGTGGGCAGGTTTTGTGCGTTCATTCGAGTATCCCCAACAGGACGGAATCTACGGAGTCGCGGGTGGCGCGCCAGGCGCTTACCCATTCGCGCAGGGTGTGCCGCCCTGCTTCGGTGATGCGGTAGTAGCGACGCGGCGGGCCGGACATGGAAGGCTCGACGAAGCTGTCGAGCAATCCCGCGCCTTCCAGGTTACGCAGGACCGGGTACAGCGCGCTCTGCTTGCCGCTGAGCACACCTTCCCCCACGCGCTCCAGCTGCTTGGCGATCAGGTAGCCGTACATCGGCTCCTCTGCTTTCGACAGCACCGCCAGCAGGGCCAGCGATACGGTGCCCGCGCTGAGCTCTTTCTGGAACTTCTTCAGGTGGACTTCGGGATCGTTCATGGCCTCCCCTTTCGGCAAGGCCGCTAGGTTGGAGGGAATACTAGTGTTGAGTTAGGTATAGCGAATGTGCCATTAGTCACCGGGCGCTTGGTCATAGGCTTCGAGTCCGGCGAGAATCGGGGCTCACCTACTTTCCGGCTATCCACATGACCCTGCGCCCCGCCTTGCTCGCCTGCGCCATCGCCCTGGTTTCCTCGTCGTTGGCAGCCGCGGAGCAACCCAAAGCCGAGCCGCCCAAGTACAGGAGCGCGCAGGAAATCATCGACGCCGCGCCCGCCGAGGCCTGGCGCACGCTGGATCCGGCCAACACCCTGTACCTGGAACTTGAAACCGGCCGCGTGATCATCGAACTGGCGCCGCAATTCGCCCCCGAACATGTGGCCAATATCCGCACGATGGCTCGCGAACATTTCTGGGATGGGCTGAGCATCTACCGCTCGCAAGACAATTTCGTGGTGCAGTTCGGCGATCCGGAGGGCGACGATCCGGCCAAGGCCCGCTCGCTGGGAACGGCGAAGAAGAAGCTGCCGGCCGAATTCCACCGCGCTTCGGCCGGTCTCGAGTTCGACCGCCTGCCCGACCCCGATGGCTGGGCGCCGCAGGTCGGCTTCGTCGATGGCTTCCCGGTCGGACGCGATCCCAAGACCGACAAGACTTGGCTGGCGCATTGTTACGGCACCTTGGGCGCTGGCCGCAGCAACGAAGCTGACAGCAGCATCGGGGCAGAACTTTATGTGGTCGATGGGCAGTCGCCGCGCCAGCTGGACGACAACATCACTGTGGTCGGCCGCGTGGTCCAGGGAATGGAACTGCTCAGCGTCATTCCGCGCGGACCGGCGCCGATGGGCTTCTACGAGAAGCCTGAGCTACGCACCACGATCAAGTCGATCAAGCTGGCCAGCGAATTGCCGGAAGCCGAGCGAGTTCCGTTGCAGTTGTTGCGCACCGACAGCAAGACTTTCGTCGAGGCGACCGAAGCGCGCCGTAATCGGCGCGACGATTTCTACAAGCGCCCCGCAGGGCATATCGACCTGTGCAATGTGCCGTTGCCGGTGCGCGCCGCCAAGAAATAGTTTGCGTAGGTCGGCCCTACGTGGCCGACGCACGGATGGTTTGAGGTACCGTGCGTCGGGGACGTAGCCCCGACCTACTTCATTACTTCAGATGCGCTTGTGCGCTTCCTCGATGATCCGCTTGTTGCGGATACGCACCGCGCCCACCATCAGCAAACGCATATCGCTGACGATGTAATCGGCCAGTTCGGCATCGGAAATATCCTCGCCCTCGATATCCAGGCGGAACCCCTGCCCCTGCAAGCCACCGCCGTTGCTGAAATCGATCTCGAAATCGAACACCACCCGCTTCTGCGTCGTCGCGACGGCGCTCATTTCTTGATCGTCGCGCGCTGGCTGACCGCCACGCTGCCCAGGATCAGCAGGCCGGCAGCGATCATGGTGGGAGTGACCGGCTCGCCCAGGAACAGCCAGGCGAAGGCGGCGCCGAACAAGGGCACCAGATAAGTCACCACCGCCGTGCGGGTGGGGCCGATGCGCTGGATCAGGCGGTAATACATCAGGAAGGCGAAACCGGTGCACAGCACGCCCAGTGCGATGGCGCTGGACCAGGCCGCTGCCGAAATCGGTCCCGTCGGCCAATGGGTGGCCGCGAACGGCGCCAGCAACAACGCCGAGCAACTCAAGGTGCTGCCCGCCGACGCCGCCGGCGGCAGATGCGCCATATGCCGGCGCACCAGGTTCAGGCCCACGCCGTACAGCAAGGCCGCAGTGGCGCCGGCCACCACTGCCCAGCCCACGCTAAGGCCCGCCACCTTGCTGGTTGCCAGCAGTACCACGCCTGCAAAACCCACCAGCAAGGCCAGCGCGCGGCGCACGCCGATCTTTTCGCCGAAGAACAGGAACGCCACCAGCGCCGCGAACAACACGGTCATGGCATTGCAGATGGCGCCGATCGCCGCCGGCGAACGCTGCGCCGCCCAGGCGAACAGCAGGAAAGGAATCGCCGAATTGATCACTCCGATCAGGGCGAGTTTCGGCCAGATCCCGCGAGTGAAGGCTGCGCGGTCGCGCCAGAGAAACGGCAGCATTACCAACGCGCCCAACGCCAGCCGGATATCCACCAGTGCGAATGCGCCGAACGGCTTGGCCGCCACCCGCATGAACAGGAACGAGCCGCCCCAGATGGCGCCCAGCAGCAGCAATTCCAGCGGCGTGCGCCAATCCCGCGCGGCTGCCGTGAGATTCCCGTTTGCCGCTACCGCCGCACCATTGGCCGCCATCGCACCGCTCCTGCTTTTTTGTCTGCTGCCCATTTTCCTTGAACCGTACGGGCCCACAAGCGCGTACTATCCGGGTCAGCCACAAATCTGGCTTGTGTCTGCCAGGAGTCCAGAATGAACCTGCGTCCCGCCCTGTTGCCTGCCCTTGGCGTTTTCGCAGCCGCCGCGCGCCACCAGAATTTCGCCCACGCCGCCGAAGAGCTGCACCTGACCGCCAGCGCCGTCAGCCACCATGTGCGCAAGCTCGAAGCCAACCTCGGCGTGGTGTTGTTCCAGCGCAATGCCCGCGGGGTGACTTTGACCCCGGAAGGCCGCCAGCTGGCCGATGCCGCCACCGCCGCGATGACCGACATCGCTGCCGTCGCCGCCAACCTGCACCACAGCGGCAGCATTACCTCTCTACGTATTTCCACCCTGCATTCACTGACTTATTGCTGGCTGCTGCCGCGCCTGCCGCGCTTCTGCGCCGCGCACCCCAACATCCGCATCAATATCGACGCCAATATCGCCTTGACCCGTTTCGACGACGACGGTCCCGACCTGGCCATCCGCCACGGCGCTGGGCAATGGACAGGCCTGACTTCGCATCACTTGATGGACGACGAACTATTCCCCGTGGCCTCGCCCGCGCTGACAGGCGTCGACAAGATCAGCGAACCGCGCCAGATCGCTGCGCTACCGCTGGTGAGCGACATGGCGTTGCAAGGCTGGCGCGACTGGTTCCGCGCCGCGGGCGTGCGTGGTCTGAATCTGCCGCCCATGCACATCTTCAGCGACAGCACCGACGCCATGCGCGCGGCGGTGTACGGCATCGGCGCGGCCTTGGCGCGCAAGCAGATCGTCATGCCTTACCTGCAACGCTACGAGCTGATCCGCCTACCCGGTCCGGCCCTGAAAGCGCGCTTCGCCTACTACGCGGTCTATCCCACCCACCGCCCGCTCAACCCCGCCGCCGCTCTCTTCATCGACTGGATGAAGCAGGAAGCGCTGGACGAACGCACGCCGATGCCGGTGATTCCTGCAGAGTTGCTCGGAAGATGATGGGGCCGCCGTTGTAGAGCCGAGCTTGCTCGGCTGCTCTTCGCGCGTTGTTGGGAAAGGCAGCCGAGCAAGCTCGGCTCTACAGGAAAAGCGCGGATGATCAGGGAATGATCTTCAGCGCCAGTACTGCCGGGGCCTTCAGCGCCTTGATCTGATCGTCTGCGGACTGGTCGGCTTCCAGATACACGCTGGTAAGGAACGCAAGCAGATCGTGCCGGCGCGCCAGCCAGGCCGTATCGGAATAGGCTTTTTCGCGCTCGCCGATGCGTTCAGGCATGCCCAGGAACCAGGCCGACCAATCGGCATCGGTCAGCACGCCGCGCTTGGCGATGTAGAGCACCGGCCGGGCGAGCCGGCCCGGTTCGCCGAAGATATAAGCGTGCGCGGATTCGGGCACAGCCTGCGACGCGACCGCCTCCAGCATCATGTTCAATTGCGGGCGTTCCAGTGCCGGATTCAACGCCAGTTGCATCAACCAGTCGCTGCCATGCGCCACGCCATGGCGCCAACCCTGCGCATTGTCGAATCCGCGATAGTCCTGCACCGAACGCAGATAGGCCGTCGCTTGATCCACCATGGCTACGCGTTCGGCCGGCGTCATCCAGGGGACGATGCGGTCGGTGCGCGCGACTTCGGAGAGCACAAGCGCCGCGAAGGGCCGCGCGAAGCCTTCCGCATCGGGAGCCTGCAGCATCGCGTAAAGATCGTCGCGCAATCGCACGCGCGTGTCGGCCTCCAGGGCGTTACCACGCAGCCACGCGGTAAGCGCCTCGTAAGCGATACCGTCGCGTAGCGCCGGATCCGGACTGGACAGGCAACCGAGCAGCCTTATCGCAAGCGTGTTGCGCGTGGCCGCATCCTCGACCGCGAAATCCTGCTGCTTCAGCAACTGCAGCGAACCGGCATCCGTGCCCTCCGGCGGGCAGCTCTCTTCGGCCCAGACCGAAAGCGGCGACAGCAGCGCGAAACCGAGCATCGCCCGCGGCAGCCATCGGCCCCGCCCGCTGCGCCCGGCACTCACAGGCTGGCGCCGTCGAATTGATTCACCTTGAGCGCTTTGAGATCCACGTCCGGAAGACAGCGGACGTTGACCGCGAGCATCCTGGTGCCGGTTTTGGGATTATCGGCCTCACCGAACGCCGACACGCCGCAATGGGCGCAGAAGCGATGCTGGATGTGATGTTTGTTGAAAGTGTAGGTGGACAGGTCCGATTCTGGCGTGTTCAGCACCAGGGACTCGCGCGGGCCGAACCACAACAGTGTGCCGCGGCGGCGGCAGAGGGAGCAGTTGCATTCGGTGACTTCGGTGATCTCGGCTTCGACATCGAATGCGACCCTGCCGCAATGACAGCTTCCGGAATGTTTCATGGACGACCCTCCTTGTTGGCGTGGCGCGAGCATAAGCCATCGGCACATGCATCGGCGGGCGGTATTGCCTATGCTTTCGGGCTTCGTGCGATGCCGCACTGCAACGGGAACTATAGGAATGACGACGACGACGACGATGATGCGCCACAGCCTGCTCGCCCTCGCTCTGCTCTCCGCCCTGGCCGCGTGCCAGAAAGCCGAAGCGCCGGCCGCACCGCCCGCTACCGACGCCCCTGCGGCCGCAGCCACCGATACCGCCGCTGCCGATGCGAAGTTCGCCAACCTGTCCAAGCGTGCCCTGGACGGCTGGTTCCAGCTTGCGCCGATCGGCGCCACCCAGATCGGCGAGCACAAGTACGACAGCGAGATCGACGACCTGAGCGCCGGCGGGCGGCAAAAGAGCATCGACTTCGGCAAGAAAATCCTGGCCGAACTCGATGCGCTGGACGCCAGCAAGCTGTCGCGCGAAAACCAGGTGGACGCCGCGATTCTGCGCAACCAGCTGCAATACGACATCTGGAGCACCGAAACACTGCAAGGCTGGGCCTGGGATCCGCAGGTCTACAGCGGCCTGGCAGGCGGTGCCCTGTACAACCTGATGGCCCGCGAATTCGCGCCGTTGCCCGACCGCCTCCGTTCGGCGACCGCGCGCATGGAGAAGATTCCGGCGCTGCTGGCCCAGGCGCGCGAAAACCTGGATCCGGCGCGGGTGCCCAAGATCCACGCCGAAACCGTGGCCAAGCAGAACAGCGGCGTGCTGAGCATCGTGGACATGTTCATCACTCCCCACCTGAAGGATCTGCCGGAGGCCGACCGCGTGCGCACGGAAAAGGCGATCGAGGGCTTGAAGAAGGCGGTCGCCGAACACCAGGCCTGGCTGGACAAGGCCCTGGTGCCGAACGCCAAGGGCGATTTCCGCATCGGCGCCAAGCTATACGACCAGAAGCTGCAGTTCGCGCTGCTCTCCTCGCTGTCGCGCGCCGATATCAAGCAGCGCGCCGAAGGCGAGCTGAAGCGCGTGCGCGGGGAAATGTACGGCATCGCCCGCACGGTGCTGAAGGACAAGGCCGGCGCGCCGCAGATGCCGGACGCTCCCAGCGACGAACAGCAACAGAAGGCGATCGAGGCTGCGCTGGAACTGGCCTACGCCGACAAGCCGGCGCGCGACAAGGTGGTGGAAACCGCTGAAGCCGCACTGAAGTCGGCCACCGATTTCGTACGCGAGAAGGATCTGGTCACCCTGCCCGACGCACCGGTGAAGATCATTCTGATGCCCGAATTCCAGCGCGGCGTGGCGGTGGCTTATTGCGATTCGCCCGGCCCGCTGGACAAGGGCCTGGATACTTTCTACGCGGTGTCGCCCATCCCCGACGAATGGGACGCCAAGCAGGTGGATTCGTTCCTGCGCGAATACAACAACCGCATGATCCATCTGCTCAGCATCCACGAAGGCACGCCGGGCCATTACCTGGAAGGCTGGCATTCGGCCAAGTTCCCCTCGACCCTGCGCGGCGTGCTGCGCTCGGGCATGTTCGCCGAGGGCTGGGCGGTGTACACCGAGAAGATGATGACCGATGCCGGTTACATGAATAACGATCCGCTGTTCCATCTGGTGCAGCTGAAGTTCTACCTGCGTGCGGTCTCCAACGCGATCCTGGACCAGGGCGTGCATGTGGATAACTGGACCAGGGAACAGGCCATGGACCTGATGGTGCGCCAGACCTTCCAGCAGGAGCGCGAGGCCGATGGAAAGTGGAAACGCGTGCGGCTGACCTCGGCGCAGCTGCCCACTTACTTCGTCGGCGTGCAGGAGCACTTCGACACGCGCAAGGCCATGGAAGCCAAGCTGGGCGACAAGTTCAACCTGAAGGCCTATAACGACCAGATCCTGTCGTATGGCGCGCCGCCGGTGCGCTTCGCGCGTGAGCTGATGCTGGATCAGCCGATCGAGTAGCCGACCCAACTGTAGGAGCGGGCCCTGCCCGCGACGCTTTTCGCCTTGCAAAGTCGGATCAAGAGCGTCGCGGGCAGGGCCCGCTCCTACACAGCGTCGTCGGCTGCCACAAATCCGCCCGTCTGCCGCTTCCACAGCCGCGCATAAAGCCCCTCGCGCGCTATCAACTCGGCGTGCGTGCCGGTTTCCACCACTTCGCCGCGATCCATCACCACCAGCCGGTCCATGCGCGCGATGGTGGACAGGCGATGGGCAATGGCGATTACCGTCTTGCCTTCCATCAGCGTATCCAGGCTGTCCTGGATGGCCGCCTCCACTTCCGAATCCAAGGCCGAGGTCGCCTCGTCCAGCACCAGGATCGGTGCGTCCTTCAGCAACACGCGCGCGATGGCGATGCGCTGGCGTTGGCCGCCGGAAAGCTTCACGCCGCGCTCGCCCACCTGAGCGTCGTAACCGCGGCGTCCTTCGCCGTCCACCAGATCGGCGATGAAGCCGTCGGCGCGCGCGCTGCGCACTGCGGAGATCATCTCTTCCTCGCTTGCATCGGGGCGTCCGTACAGCAGGTTCTCGCGGATGGAACGATGCAGCAGCGAAGTATCCTGAGTGACCACGCCGATCTGCCCGCGCAGGCTTTCCTGGCTGACGGTCGCGATGTCCTGCCCATCGATGAGGATGCTTCCGGACTCCAGGTCGTACAGGCGCAGCAGCACGTTCACCAAGGTCGACTTGCCTGCGCCCGATGGGCCGATCAAGCCTATCTTCTCGCCTGGCTGCACGTGCAGATCCAGCCCTGCGATCACGCCGCCCTGCTTGCCGTAGTGGAAATGGATGTCCTGGAACTCCACCTCGCCGCGCGTGATCGCCAGCCTGCCCGCCTCCGGCACGTCCATGACGGCATTGGGCTTGGCCACGGTCTCCATGCCGTCCTGCACCGTGCCGATGTCCTCGAAGATGCCGTTCACCACCCACATGATCCAGCCGGACATGTTCTCGATACGGATCACCAGGCCGGTGGACAGCGCGATGTCGCCCACCGTGATCAGGCCCTTCTGCCACAACCACAGACCCAGGCCGGCGGTGACGACCACCAGCAGTCCGTTGAGCACGGTCAGGGTGACATCCATGCCGGTGGTCATGCGGGTCATGGTGCGCACCTTGGCCACGTTTTCCTGCACGGCCTCGGCTACGTAGGCATCTTCCTGCCGCGTGTGCGCGAACAGCTTCAGCGTGGAGATATTCGTATAGCCGTCGACGATGCGGCCCATCAGATGCGAGCGCGCTTCCGAAGCTTTCCACGAACGCTCCTTCACCCGCGGTACGAAGAACGCCAGCGCGCCGATATACAGGAACACCCAGACGATCAGGGGCAGGGTCAAGCGCCAGTCCGCCTGCGCGAACAGGATCAATGCGCTGCCGGTGTAGACGCTGACGTACCACAATGCATCGACGATCTGCACCGCCGATTCGCGCAGCGAGGCGCCGGTCTGCATGATGCGGTTGGCGATGCGGCCGGCGTAGTCGTTCTGGAAGAACGAGAGGCTTTGCCGTACCACGTATTGATGCTGTTGCCAGCGGATGCGCGCAGTGAGGCCCGGCGTGACCGCTTGATGCATCAGCAGGTCGCTCAAGCCGATCAGCACGGGCCGGGCGATCAGCGCGACGAATGCCATGAACAACAGCTCGTGCCCATGGCGCGTGAAGAAATCGGGCGCGGGCACGTCCTTGGTCAGGTCCACCAGCCGGCCCAGGAAGTCGAACAGCGCCACTTCCACCAGCGCGACCACGAAGCCCAGCGCGCACATCACCCCCAGCACCGGCCACGCCTGGCGCAGGTAATGCACGTAGAAACGCCATACCCCGCGCGGCGGCATGCGCAGGTCCGGTTTCCCGAACACATCGATCAGCGATTCGAACCAGCGGAAGATCATGCGCGCATTATCACCCAACACTCTTGTAGGAGCTGCGTAAGCTGCGACCGTGGGTCATCGACCATACGGAACCTTTCCGCAGGATCGAATATCCCGGTCGCAGCTTGCGCAGCTCCTACAGAAGCAAATCTCCTTCCGCGACGATCACGCCGTTGCGGTCCGCATACAGCCAGTGCCCAGGTGAAAAAGTCACTCCTGCGAAGCTCACCTCGACATCCACCTCGCCCACACCCAGCTTGTCGGTCTTCACCGGACAGGCCGCTAGCGCCTTCACCCCCAGCGGCAATTTCGCCAGTGCTTCCACGTCGCGCGCACAGCCGTTGATGAGCAAACCGCTCCAACCGTTGGCGACGGCCCTTTCTGCCAGCATGTCGCCCAACAGCGAGCGCCGCAGCGAGCCGCCGCCCTGCACCACCAGCACCTTGCCGCGACCATCGGTGCCGACTAGATCGCGTACCCGCGAGTTGTCTTCGAAACAGTCGATGGTGACGATGCGTCCGCAGAACGCCGGCTTACCGCCGTAGTCGCGGAAAACCGGATCGGCGACGGCGACTTCGGGATGGTTGTCGCATAGATCGGGCGTGGTCCAGCGCATGGCGGTTCCGAAGGCGGGTTCAGCGCATTCTAGAACGCCCGGCTGATGGTGAAACTGCCGAATACCGGCGCCTCCACCTGCCCTTCGAATTCGCGGCTGCGGTTATAGCGGGCCAGTGCGAACTTCCAGCGTCCCTTGGTGAGCGCGAAACCGTAGCCCACCTCGCCCACCAGCGCCTTCTTGTCCACACTGTGGCTGTCCTTGAAAGTGTTGCCGTCCAGGGTGATGTCGTACAGCACCCAGCGCGCATCGAAAGTCACGAACATGTGGATGCCGAACGGACCGCCCACCTGCCGGCTGCGCGTGGGCGCGGTGTTTTCGCCGGCCGGGCGCAACGGCGTGCTGCCGAAATCATCGGGAAGGTGGCGCCCGAAGCGCAATTCCGCACCCGCGTTGGCGTAGGTGGCCAGGTTGCCCAGGCTGCCGCCGTAGTGGGTAATGGCGTCCCAACCCCAGACCCCGTTGTCGGGCGAGAAACGGCGCATGCGTTCGTGCACCAGGCGGAACACCGGTTCGTCACGGAGCTGGTTGTCCCAACCCTCGAACCGCGGGTCGCCCAGGATGCGGTGCACTTCGTTCTGCACCTGTTCGCCCAGCGCCGAAGGACCCACGATGCCGAACTGCAGCTGCGTGGTGCGCAGATGATCGCCATTGCGGGCGTTGTAGCCCAGGCCGACCAGCAAAGCCGCAGCATAGGGCCGATCCTCCACGATCAGGTCGCTGCGCGTGTAGTCCGTCGGGGTGAAAATTCCGTGGGCAAAGGTCACCACCATGTTCTGCTGCTCGAAACCTTCCGGCGTCAGGGCATCCAGATGACGGTTTATCCAACGCGCCAGACGCGGCAGGCAAGGATCGTCGGTGTAATCGACCAGATTGGGCGACACCAGGGTCAGCTGCACGCCATTGCTATAGCCCTGGTCCTGTTTGCCGAACAAGTCGTTGTCGATACGGAAATTGACCGTCGGCGGCAACTCGGTGCGTTTCTCGCATACCTCTGTATCGGCGGCCAGCGCGTTGCCGCAGGCGAGCGCAGCCAGGAACAGCCATCCTGTTCTCAGCATCGTATTTTCCATGGGTTTTTTGGGGGTGCCGTCTACATGTAGATGCGTGCGTCTAAAAACAATGTGAAGAGCCTCGCTTTTTCCCGTTTTCGCATGCGGTATCGCAGGCTCTGCGACCTGGGTCACTCAAGGTAGCAGCGGCCGGTATCCTGGACTATCCTGCCGAAACCAAGGGAGAAACCCGTGCAGTTCCTGTCGCTGGTCCCGCAAGCGCCGCTCAGCCACCTGATCGAGACGATCTGGGATTGGGAAGGTGCGTTCCAACCGCACCGCCTGGAACGGGTGCTGCCGGTCGCCAATGCCGGGCTCATCATCAATCTGGCCGAGGATCAGACCCGCGTCTATGACGAGCAGTATCGCTGCACCCGCTTCAGCGGATCGACGCTGGACGGTCCCCGTACCCGCAGCAACATCATCGACACCGAAGAGCAGATCGCAGTCATGGGCGTGGTGTTCCGCCCGGGTGGCGCGGCGGCGTTCTTCCGCGAAAGGATGGATCGGCTGGCCAACGACAGCGTCGATCTGCAGGACCTGGTCGGCAACGGCGCTGCGCTGCTCCGCGAGCGGTTGCTGGAAGCCGATGGCCCGCGCAGCCGGTTGTCGTTGCTCATGCGATGGCTGGAGAAACGCGCAGCGCCGGCTGCTCCGATCGATTCCGTCCGGCATGCGCTGGCCGTACTCGATTCGGATCCCCGCATCGGCGCATTGACCACCGCTGCGCGCAGCCTCGGCTGGTCGCCGCGCCAACTTGGAGAACGCTTCCGTCAGCAGGTCGGCATCACTCCCAAGCGCTATCTGCGCCTCAGGCGTTTCCATCGGGTCGTCGCGTTGACCGAAAACCGCGAACGCATCGACTGGGCCGCTATATCGCTGGATTGCGGCTATCACGACCAGGCCCACATGGGCCACGAATTCCGCGAATTCTCGGGGCTCAGTCCCGCCGCCTTCAGCCGCCAGCGCGGTGCCTTCGACCACCATATCGCCTTGCCGTCGTAACCGCGGAAATCTACAAGACCCGCGCCGCAGGACGATCCAGGATGCGCGCACACCCATGTCAGGAACCATTCCGATGCAACTCGCCGCCGATACCACCAGCACCATCATTCCCTGCCTGCGCTACCGGGACGCCCATGCCGCCATCGACTGGCTATGCAAAGCATTCGGTTTCCGCAAGCATGCCGTCTACGCTGATGGCGATGTCGTGCACCACGCGCAACTGGTCTTCGGCAACGGCATGGTCATGCTGGGCTCCGCCGACAACCGGAGCGAATGGGGAAAGCAGATAGCGCAACCGCACGAGATCGGCCTGCGCGAAACCCAGAGCCCCTGCGTGATCGTCACCGATGCCGATGCGCACTACGCGCAGGCCAAGGCCGCCGGCGCGGCCATCGTCATGGAGATCGCCGACCAGGCTTACGGCGGGCGCGGTTATTCTTGCCGCGATCCGGAAGGACATCTCTGGTGGTTCGGCAGCTACGACCCCTGGAAGGCAGAATGAGTCCACGTAAAGAAAAACCCACGGCCGATCTTTTTTCTTCTCCGACGCCGCCGATGCCGTTGCGAATCCGCGTCGGCATCGGCGGCTGGACTTATGCGCCATGGCGCGGCGGCATGTTCTATCCGGTGGGACTGGTGCAGCGGCGCGAGCTGGAATACGCCAGCAGGCAGCTCACTTCCATCGAGGTCAACGGCACTTATTACGGGGTGCAGAAACCGGCCACCTACGCAAAATGGCGCGACGAAACACCGGAAGGTTTCGTGTTCTCGGCCAAGGCGCCGCAGCGGATCATGGAATCGAAGGTGCTGTCGAAGACCGGCCACCAGATCGAGGACTTCGTCGGCGGAATCGTCGAGCTGAGCGACAAACTGGGGCCGCTGGTCTGGCAGTTCGACAAAGGCAAGCGCATCGACGCCGCTGAATTTCAGGCATTCGTCGGGTTGCTGCCCGCCGAGCACGCGGGACGCAAGCTGCGGCATGTACTGGACGTGCGCGATCCGGCGTTCGTGGACAAGGATTATCTGGCGCTGGCGCGCGAACACGGCATGGCCACGGTATTCACCGATTCGGAAGAGCATCCGTCTTTCGCCGATCTGACTGCCGATTTCGTGTATGCGCGGCTGATGCGTTCGCAGGCTGGCGTCGAGACCGGTTACCCCGGCGTCGAGTTGGACCGGTGGGCCGAACGCGCCATGCGCTGGTCACAAGGCGAAGATCCCGCGGATCTTCCGCATATAGAAGCCGGTGTCGCGGCGAAGCGCCCGCGAGAGGTCTTTCTCTATTTCATCAGCAGCGCCAAGGAGCGCAACCCAGCCGCGGCGATGGCTTTGCTCGAACGCATGGGTGCAATCGCCTCGCGATAACTAATTCCGTTCGTGGTGATCCTGCCGGACCGCTCCTGGATAAACCCACAGAACCGTCCGTGGTGAGCCTGTCGAACCACGCTTTTCGCGATGAAGCGACATATCGCGAGCGCAAGCTTGTGGCAAAAGGCGTGGTTCGACAGGCTCACCACGAACGGAATTCAGTATTGCTTGCACGTCCGCAGTCCTGGCTGAACTTCTTCTGCAATTCGACAGAGCCGAAATGCGCTGAATTATCCGGTCATTTAGATTTTTCCGCCGCTTTCTTCGCTGCCTTCTTCGCCGCTTTCTTCACAGGCTTCTTCTCGGAATTCTTCCGCACCGCAGCCTCATAAGCCATTCTCGCCCAAGGACGCATCGCCTGCGAAGACTCCATCGCCTCTGCGGGCGGCAACCAGTAGCTCATCGTTATCGGCTTGCCTTTGCCTTGATACACGAAAGGATGCCCGCCCGCCTGTTCGAAGGCTCCGACAGTAGCCGCATCGGTCTTGAGAAAGAGCTCATCGCCAATCACCAGGCCGATGATCAGCCCATCGTGGTAAAGACCCTGCCCGCCGAACATCTTGCGCAGCACGACAGGCCCCAGTTCGGAAAACAGATCGCGCAGATAGCTGGTGAAAGATTCGCTCATGGCCGCATCCGTGTAGTTCTATCGCCAGCGCATGCCGGCATCGGCGACAATAATGGCATGCCCCTATCGCCTACCGCCAAAGCCCAGCTGCAGATCCATTTCTGCGTGTTGCTGTGGGGCTTCACCGCCATCCTGGGAAAGATGATCACCCTGCCCGCATTGCCGATGGTGTGGTGGCGGATGCTGCTGGTGGTGGTCGCTCTGGCCGTATTGCCGACAGTGTGGCGCGGGCTTCGGGCCATGCCGCTGCGCACTCTGCTGGCGTATTCGGGCATCGGCGCGCTGGTCGCGTTGCATTGGCTGACCTTCTACGGGGCGGTAAAGCTGGCCAATGCTTCGGTGGCTGCAACGTGCATCGCGCTGGCACCCGTCTTCACCTCGGTGATCGAGCCCTGGCTGACGCGCAAGCCTTTTTCCTTGCGGGAACTCGCCTTCGGCCTGGCCGTGCTGCCCGGTGTTGCGCTGGTGGTAGGCGGCGTACCCGACGGCATGCGCATAGGCGTTGCCGTGGGAGCGGTATCGGCGTTGCTGGTGGCGATCTTCGGTTCGCTCAACAAGCGCATGGTCGACGGGGGCGATCCGTTGACCATCACCGGCGTGGAGCTGGGCGCGGGCACGCTGTTGTTGACCCTGCTCGCGCCGTTGATGCCGATGCTGTTTCCCGCCTTTGCCGGCGACCTGCTGATCATTCCCAGTCTGCATGACGGTTTGTTGCTATTGGCGCTATCGCTGACCTGCACGTTGCTGCCCTTCGCCTTGTCGCTGATCGCTCTGCGTCACCTGAGCGCATATGCGGTGCAACTGGTCACCAACCTGGAGCCGGTGTACGCCATTCTCCTGGCCATCGTACTGCTGGGCGAACAGCGCGAACTCACGCCGCTGTTCTACCTCGGCGTGGCGATCATTCTGGGAGCGGTATTCTTGCATCCCCTGCTCAACCGCAGCAAGCGCGTCGAACATCCGGAAGTGCTGGGCGTCTCGGAAGCCAAGGGCATCGTCGAGTAATCGCCTCTCACCACTCGGTGCGTTGGGGCAACAGCCCCCGCAACTCGATCTCGGTCAGGTTGCGCCATTGTCCGGGCTTCAAGGCTCCCAGCTTGAGATTGTCGATGCGCACCCGCCGCAGTTGCTTGACCCGGTAGTCGAATGCCGCGGACATCAGGCGGATCTGCCGGTTCAGACCCTGGGTCAGCACGATACGGAAACCGAATTTGGCGAGCTTGGCGGTCTTGCACGGCAGCGTGGTCTGGTTGTGCACTCGTACGCCGCGCGCCATCCCGCGCAGGAATTCGTCGGTGACCGGCTTGTTCACCGCCACGTGGTATTCCTTCTCGTGTTTGTTCTCGGCGCGCAGGATCTCGTTGACGATGTCGCCATTGCTGGTCAGCAGGATCAGGCCTTCGGACTCCTTGTCCAGACGCCCGATCGGGAAAATGCGTTCCTGGTGGTCGATGAAATCGATGATGTTGCCTTCCACCGCCTGCTCGGTGGTGCAGGTGATGCCCACCGGCTTGTTCAGCATGATGTACACATGCTTGCGGCCGCCGGCTTTCTTCTGGCGCGCGCGCAATTCCTGTCCGTCTACCTTGACCTCATCGCCCTCGCCCACCACCGCGCCCATGCCGGCAGGCATGCCGTTGACGGTGACGCGGCGGTCGGCGATCAGGCGGTCGGCTTCGCGACGCGAGCAGAAGCCGGTCTCGGCGATGTGTTTGTTGAGGCGGGTGGTGGTCATGGCGCCATTATCCGGGATAAATCCCGAGGCGCGGCCCGCAAATGCCGATCAGGACGCCGCTTTCTTCGCTTTCTTGCTTTCGCGCTTGATCGGGCCGGCGACCGGGCAGATTTCGAAGGCGAACTGGGTGAGCGTGTTGACCAGACTATCCGGGATCAGTTTGTAGATCACGAACTGGCCGCGACGCTCTCCGGCGATCAGCCCCGCGTTCTCCAGCACCGCCAGATGACGCGAGATGGCCGGCGCGCTCATGTCGAAGCGCGCGGCGATATCGCCCGCGGGCAATTCCTGCTCGGAGAGATAGGCCAGTATCTGGCGCCTTGGCATGGAGGCCAGGGCTTCGAAGATCTTGTCGGTGCTCATTTCACTTGGTCAGGAGTAGGCGTTCTCGATCCATTGCCCGATAAGCCGCCAACCGGTTCAGGCCGACGGTTGAAGTATACCCAGACGTACCAGAACGTCGCCGCACTGATCGCTCCCAACACACCGACTACCGCTACTCCCTCAAGATAGCTGAGCCATCCGTACAGCGTCGGCACGCCGTCCTTCACCATATCGACGAACTGGCCGTGCCAGCTTGTCGAAAAGGAGGATCGGGAGCCAGTATCCAGAGGCCATCCCAGGATGGCCAAAGGCAAGCCACCGGTAACGAAGCCCGCCGCCAGCAAGGTGGTTATCCGTTCCTTGCCCAGGAACCTGAGCAGGAAAAACGCCGGCAGCCCCAATGCCACTACCCAGACCAGGGAGACCAGCAGGGAGATATAAAACAAAAGCAAACCTCCCTGGAACTCGGCAATCGCCAATGCGAACCCTACGAAAATGATGGGCATCACCAAGGCAGAAGCGACAGTGGCGGCAACGACTGCCAACCATCCGCGTCCAGTCAGGGTAGAACCCTGTCCGCCTCGGCGGACAGGGGACTCGCTGGGTTTCATCGCACCGTCCCGATCAACGAAGCGACTGCGGAATCGGCGGAATGCTCAGCGCAACCTCGGCCTGCACAGCGCGGTTGTCCGCCGCCCAAGCCGCGACCGTACGGCCATAGCGCGCGATCATCATCATGTTGAAGAAGTGCATCGCACCCAGCACCAGCACCGACAATCCGACCTTGCTGCCGACGTAGGGAATCATCGACACCACCGCCTTCTGCACATCCCAGCCGTCCAGCCGCAGGGCGATGAAACCTATGTTGATCAGGTAGAACCCCACCACCAGCAGATGGTTGGTGGACTTGGCCAGCACCTCGTTCTGTCCGAAGCACATCACCAGGAAAACTTCTCCGTTCCTGGACAGCGTGCGCGCCACCCAGATCGTCATGGCGATGGAAATGCCCAGGTACAGCAGATAGCTCAGTTGCAGCGACATTGCCCTACTCCTTCAGTCAAGATAAGTAATATGCTTATTTAACTAATATCTTAAATAAAGGAACTGCACAGTCAAGCCTTGTACGGCCGGCTCCGACGAACGGTAAAGGCGGTTCGGCCAGACCCTCTGGCCGAACCCGATCAGGCGCGCGGCTTGGGCGGCCCTTTGCGATGCAGCTTGCCGGGCGGCCCCGGCTTGAAGCCGGAAGGCTTGCCGGTACGCGCTGCCGCTGGCTTGAACTTGCGTGGCGCGGCATCGCCGCCGGCATCGCCGCCCTCGCCCACCTTGTGGATGCGCAGCTGCTGGCCGGACACCCACACCTTCTTCAGGTGCATCAGCAGTTCCTTGGGCATGCCTTCGGGCAGATCCAGCACGGTGTAGTCGTCCTGGATGTCGATGCGGCCGATGTACTTGCTGTCCAGACCCGCCTCGTTGGCGATGGCGCCGACGATGTTGGCCGGCTTCACGCCATGCGCGTGGCCTACTTCGATGCGGAACGATTCCATGCCCACATCGGGCTTCTCACGCGGCGCGCCCTTTTCTATGCGCGGGCGTTCGGCGGCCGGCTTGTCGAAGCTGGGACGCTCGATACGCGAAGTCTCGCGCGCCGGCTTGTCGAAGCTGCGCGGTGCGGGACGCTCGAACGGAGCGGCCTCTTCGCGGCGGGGAGCGGAACGTTCCTCGCGTGCGGGACGTTCGGAATGCGCGGGCCGCTCGTTGTAAGCAGGACGGTCGCCATGCGCAGGACGCTCGCTGCGCTGCGGCCGCGCTGGGCGTTCGCTGCGTTCGTGGCGCTCGTTGCGTTCGTAGGCCTGCGGCGCCGCTGGCGTGCGGTCGGGACCAAGCAGCAAAGGCGTATCGCCCTGCAGCAGTCGCGCAAGGGCCGCAGCGATGTCGACCATCGGCACGTTGTTTTCCTGCTCGTAACGCTCCACCAGCGAGCGGTACTCGCCCGGTTCGCCGGTCGCCAGGGAATCGGTGATGCGGCCCAGAAAGCGCTCCACGCGCTTGTCGTTGACCGCTTCCACGCTGGGCAGCTTCATCTCGTCGATCGGCTGCCGGGTGGCGCGCTCGATCGAACGCAGCATGCCCTTCTCGCGCGGGGTGACGAACAGGATCGCATCGCCGCTGCGCCCGGCGCGGCCGGTGCGGCCGATGCGGTGCACGTAACTTTCGGTGTCGTAGGGAATGTCGTAGTTCAACACATGGCTGATGCGCTCCACGTCCAAGCCGCGCGCGGCCACGTCGGTGGCCACCAGGATGTCCAGCTTGCCGTCCTTCAACTGCTGGATGGTGCGCTCGCGCTGCTGCTGCTGGATGTCGCCGTTGATGGCTGCAGCGGCCAGTCCGCGCGCCTGCAGCTTCTGCGCCAGTTCTTCGGTGCCCAGCTTGGTGCGGGCGAACACGATCATGGCTTCGTAGGGTTCGGCTTCCAGGATCCGGGTCAGCGCATCCAGCTTGTGCATGCCGCTGACGAACCAGTAGCGCTGGCGGATGTTGGTCGCGGTGGTGGTCTTGGAAGTGATGGTGACTTCCTGCGGCTCGCGCAGATAGGTCTGGGCGATGCGGCGGATCACCTGCGGCATGGTCGCCGAGAACAACGCGACCTGGCGCTGCGGCGGGGTCTTCTTCAACACGGCTTCGACATCGTCGATGAAGCCCATGCGCAGCATTTCGTCGGCTTCGTCCAGCACCA
>CBFGMR010000011.1:0-100177 GCA_965650035.1 uncultured Pseudoxanthomonas sp. | reverse complement strand
TCCGCAAGCAGACCGGGAATTTCCGTAAGACACATCCTGTGTCTACGGAAACGGCACACATCCCTGTGCGCCGCCCCTTTGGGGTTTGTCCCGGCCTGCTTGCCGCGTCTCACGGGTTGGGTGAAGCAAAAGCCAAAGCCAAAGCCAAAGCCTCAAAATCGTCATTCCCGCGAAGGCGGGAACCCAGTGACTTTGCTTTAAAAAGCGGGGTCCATGGAGAACTGATTAGTGATTCCTGTCGAGGCGATAGGCCACAGGCCGCACCAAACGCGCCGCACGCATTGCTCGTCGGCCCAGGCGCGTTATCGCCAATGTGCCGGAGACCATGGTGTCCCGGTGCGGCAGCAGCTTCGAAAGGTAGGAATCTTCCTGCGCCTGGCTGTCGAAGACGCCGACTTCCGGCCAGGCGGAGGGAACTGCTGCGGACAGGAAGACTTCGTTCAAGCGGCCGGGGCTGCAGGCGGCGAAATCCGGGTGCCAGCCGGTCTTGAAGCCGTTGAGGGTATCGCCCAGCAACAGGTTGCTGGTCGAGGCGATGACCTTGCCGTCGCACAGGGTTTCGGCGAAGACGGCGCCGTGGATTTGATCGAAGCGGTGGATCATTTCGCGGAAGAATCCGGCCTGGGTGGGGGAGGCCAGCAACGACGTGCCTGCGGTTCCCTTCCATCCGGCATGCTCGAGTTGCAGATGGGTTTCCATCGCATCGGCCACGTTCGTTTTGGGTTGGGTGATCCGGAAAGCGGTAGTGCCACGGTCCTCAAGGCGGCGTTTGCGCCGGCGAAGGTCGCGGTCCATCACGATGACGCCCAGCGCATGATCCTGCGCCGGTGGATGCAACCGCAGCACCGGCCGCTGGAACCGGTGTTGTTCGAACCAGCCTCCGTTTCCGCCTTCCAGAAGTTCGCGCAAGGAGGCGAGAACCGGACACTCCGCCAGCAGATTGTGGAAGCCGATGGCATGGGGCCGTTTGTGTTTATCGTGCAGGTCGGCCAGCAGGGCCTGGGCCACTGCGTTGGATTCGCCGGGCGCGTGCAGCAGGCCCGAACGGAAAGTGTGCAAGGTGCGATAGCTGCTCAGGTGGGGAACGGGCACGAACAGGTTGGGGCGCTCGGCGGTAAAGCATCCCGCGCCGATCAGCGTGCGGGTGCCTGCTTGCCGTCGTTCTATCAAAGCCACCTGGGGCGGCATGCGAGGCGTCAACCAGCGCGCTGCCGGCACGACGAATTGCGGCATGGCGAACGGGTTGGCGCGCGGCGTCCGCTGGCCGAGTTCGGTCCACGCCGAGAGCGTCGCCGCATCGACTTCCTGCAAAGGCAGCCATCGCACAGCGACGTTCATGATTCCTGCGCCTGGCCCTGCAGCCGCCACCATGCGCGTCTCAGCGCCGAGGACCAGCCGTTGCGGTCCAGGGAAAGCCAGACCATCTTGTTCTCGGCCATGCCCAGGCTGCGCTTGTACGCGGAATCGCCCGCCATCAGTTCGAAACGCGTCATGCCATTGGCCAGCGCATGCTCCACCGCGTGCGTCAGCGGCAGCAGGCCCGGACTTCCGAAGTCGCCGAAACGCCGGTAATCGATGCCGGCCTGATAGAAGTAGGAAGTGTTGCGCCAGATCAGGTTGTACACATAGCCCACGGTTTGGCCGCCTGCGTTGACGCGTATCAGTTGCGCGCCATCGCGGGTGCCGGATTGGTCGATAAGGCGCTCATGGAAGCGCAGGATGCGCGGATTGCCGAATGCGCCGCGTTCCTGTTCTTCCTCGCTCCAGTGGGATTCGTGCAGTTGCGCCATCGCACGGAAGAAGGCGAGCTTCTCCTCGACCGAAACGGCGACGGCGACCGACAGTTCGCCGAAACCCGTCTGCAGCTTGCGCGCCGTTCGCCGCACCGCGGCGCGGGCCTTGCTGCTGAGTACGGTCGGCAGATAACCGCTGCCGCTGTCGCGCAACTCGGCCAGATCGATGTAATGCGCGGCATGTTTGCGCGCCCGCATGCCCATGCCCAGGGAACGGATTCTTTCGAAAGGAACGTTGTCCGCCTCCATGCCCGGCAGATACAGCGTCAACCAGCGTTTTTCGTTGTGGGCCAGATGATCCAGCACCGCGGCCAGCGCTTCGCGCTCGTGCCCGTCCTCGCAAACCAGGCCGTTGTATTCGATGGTCAGGCTGTCCAGGACCTTGTCGCCCACTTCGTGCAGGCGCAGATGCAAAGGCCCCACGCCAAGGAAGCGCCTGCGTCGGGTGAAGACTCCCAGTGCGACCAGCCGTCCGCCTTGGGACACGCTCAGCAGGCGTGCGTAGCGCAAGGGCGAGATCAGCGCCAACCATGGCCCGATCCAGCGCCAGCTGACGAAGAAGCTGCAACGCGAACGTTGTTCCAGTTCCTGCCAGCGCGCGCCCAGTTCGTCCAGGGCCGGCAAGGATCCCAGGCGAACCTGATAAGGGGAGCCCGCCGGATGCGCGTGCGAGGACTGCATGCGCATGGTCAGGCCACGCGCACGTCAGCCGAAAGTGGCATCCATTCCTCTCCTGACCCCGACCCGGGGCGACCATTCCAGCGCCTCATGCGCCGCACGGGTGTCGAAATTCGCCAAAGGCCGCAGCGAGCGCACGCGGTAGCGCGTCAGTGGAACTTCGCGGCGCAGCAGTTTGCCCAGCAATTCCACGCCAAAGCCCAGCCCCATGAAGATCCAGGTGGGTACGCGCACCAGCTTCAGCTCGCGGCCGAGCTTCTTGCCGACGCGGTCCAGGTATTCCTGCTGAGCGACCGGTTGCGTATCGACCACGTTGAACACGCCGCCGACCGCTCTGGGAGCGGTGGCCGCCTGCTGCAGCGCATCCACCACATCGTCCAGATAGACCACCGGTATGGTCTGCGCGCCGCTGCCGATGGCGACCCAGCGCCCGGCCAACGCGATAACGCCGTTGGGCGTCACTCGCTCGGCGCCCGGTCCGAAGATCTGGCCGGGACGGATGATCACCGCCTGCAGACCTTGCTCGCGAATCGCCTCCTGTACCCGCTGCTCGGCCGCAAGCTTGGTCTGGGTATAGGCGCCGCGCAGGCCAGGATGCGGCTCCAGCGTGGAGGATTCGGTCATCACGCCTTTCGGGTCGCGGCCCGCGTGGTCGAACACGCTCATCGAGCTCACGTACACCAACCGCTGCGGACGGCTGGCCAGGCATGCCTCCACGATATTGCGCGTGCCCCAGGTGGTGCCCGCTTCGAAATCGCGCACGCTGCCGCGCATCGCCGCGCCCACGTGGTACACGATCGGCGCGCCGGCCACGACATGCTTGACCATGCGCGGATCGCCCAGGTCGCCCACCACCATCTGCACGCCGTCATCGTTGGCGTAGGCCGCAACGGGTCGGCGTACCAGCACGCGCACGCGCTGTCCCTGTTCGCGCAGTCTCGCGACGAGTTTGCGTCCCAGGAAGCCCGCCGCGCCGGTCACCAGCGCATCCACTGGAGCCAACTCGGTGTACCGATCCTCCAGGGCCTGCAGGCGCTGACGATCGGGTTCTGCGCATACCGGCTCCAGTAAGGCGGCGATGCGCAGCGCATCTTCGCCACTGAACGGAGGCGTCGCGTTGTCGCGCACGGCTTTGGCGAATTCCTGTGCGCCGCGCTGGATGCCCGGCGAAGGCTTGAGCATGCCGGTGGCGAAGCGGACCACGTTCCACGGAATGCGGAAGGTGTCCTTGATCGCACTGATCCAGGCATTGACCATGATGCCGATGAATTTCGGGCCGGGCAGTACTTTGTGGATGCGGCAGGTCTGCAGGAAGCGATCCACTTCTATGGTGCCGCGCGTGCCGCGCACGAACACACGGTTCTCCATCGGCCGCGCATTCCAGGAAAGCAGCAAACGGCCGATGCCCTGGCCAGTGCGCGCCTGGGCCTGCCATTCGTCGAAATGCAGATTCGGATCGGTGCAGCGCGCCTGGTAGTCGGCTTTCAGATCGACCACCGGGCCCAGGAAAGCCTCGATGGTATACAGCCCATGCACGCCCAGGTCGCGAAAAGGGTACGAGCCCTGGGTGACCGAGCCGGGCAATGGGCCGCCGGCGTAGGCCGGGTACTCGGAATTGCGCACGATATCCACCGACACCAGCTCGCCTATCGCACCCTTGCGTACGGCCTCCAACGCCTGCAGCAACACCGGGTCGTACAGATCGGAATGGTTCACGCCCAGCAGCAAATGCTTCTCGCGCGCTTTGGCGATCATTTTTTCGCAGTCGGCGACCGAATCGGCCATCGGTTTTTCGACCAGCACATGGCAACCCATTTCCAGCGCCGCCAGGGTGATGGCCGCGTGCGAGGAGGGAGGCGTCAGTACGTGCACCACCTGCGGGCCGGCGGACGCCAGTTCGGCCAGCGATGCGACGACCCGCGGCACGCCGTGACGCGCCGCCAGTGCGCGCGCCGCTTCCAGGTTGGTGTCGCAGATGCCGACGACTTCGACGAAGTCCAGGGCTTTGAGTGCGGAGAGATGGTGGCCAGCGACATAACCGGCGCCGACCAGGGCGACGCGCAATTTAAGGGAAGGATCAATGCTCATGGAATACCGGGTTGAAACTCGAAGGGGAAACTTGTTTGGCGGCCAGCTTCTGCGCCACGGCGTCGAGCACCGTTTCGACACGATGGTCCCAGGTCTGGTCGGCCACCGAAGCGATGCGCTGCGCGGCCGCTTGCGGAGTGTCGTTGGCCAGCGCCGAATCCAGCGCCGCCAGGAAGCCTTCGCGGTCGTCGGCGATGCCGACCCACTGGGCGAATTTCTCGATCTCCGCATTGCGCACGCTGACCACGGGTTTGCCGGTGGCCAGGTATTCGCGCAGTTTCAGCGGATTGGCGTTGGCGACTTGCCGGTTGAGACGATACGGAATGATGGCGGCGTCGAAGGCCTTGGCCCAGCCCGGCAAATCCCGGTAGGGCTGCGCGCCGGTGAATCGCACGTTCGGCAAAGCGCGCAGTTCGCTCACATCGACCGCCGCGTGTCCCACCAGCAGGAACGACCATTGCGGGCGTTGCCGCGCCAGCCAGGCGATCAATTCCAGATCTATCCATTCGTGAATCGAACCGATATAGCCGATCACCGGATGGGTCAGTCCGCGCGCTGCGGCCGGCACGACCGTCTGCGGATCCTGCGCGCGACCGAACAGCTCCGCATCCACGCCGTGCGGCGCGAACAATGTGGAAGAATTCAGTGCGCGCTTGCTTTCCAGCAGCGCGGGCGGCGCCACGAACAACAGATCCGCGCGCCGGCTCAACGCTTCGTCGCGCTGCGCGATCAGCGCCATGTCCACGCCCGGGTGCGCGGCGTAGTCGTCGATGCAATAGAAAACGCACAGCTCTTCATCGAGCTGACCGGCCAGGAAGCCGGGGTGCGGCACCACGAACCAGGAGATGCGCCGCGCGATTCCCGCATGCCGCAGCGCCCGCCGCACCGCCCAGCGGCTGAAGCGCCGGTTGAACGCTTCCACACCCGGGATGCGCCGGAACGGCAGCTGCGGCACCGTGCAGCGCCAGAATCCTTCGCGTATGAGTTCCGGTGCCTGCAACGCCGCGCGTAGCTTGCGCAACGCGCGCTTGAAGTCGCGTCCGTTGGCGCTGGGCGCGCGCATGCCGGGCGAATCGACGTACAGCACGGGAAGGGTCCGCGCCAACCGCTCCGCGACGTGATGGCTGCTGGTGCGGTTCTCGGCATTCCAGTCGTTGCCGAAGTAAACGATACCCAGCCCCTGCAGCGGCGCACGCGCCTCATTCATCGCGCCACCAACCCACCAGCCAGGAAGTACCGCCGTGGTAGATCCAGTCCTTGTGCAGGCCCGGTATGGAGTCCAGGTGCGGACCGATACGGCCGCTGGCGGGCGCGAAGAAAGTGACCAGCCCGCAGCGCCCCAATTGGCGCATGCGTTGCAGGGTAGCGGCTGGATCGCTGAGGTAGTAGAGCACTTCGCAGGCGGTGATCAGATCGAAGCGCTGTGGCCGGTTTTCCCAGGGCAGATTGAACAGGTCGGTCGCGGCGAAATGCGCGGAGGGAAGCCGCAGACGCGCGCGGGCGATCGCATGCGCGCTGACGTCGATGCCGTATTGCTCATCGCTCAGGCGCGCCAGGTACTCTGTCTGGTGGCCTTCGCCGCAGCCGATCTCCAGCAGCGAGCCGACACGGCCGAAATTCTTCTCGATGATGGTGCTGGTGGCCTTGAAACGCGCCTGCTCCAGCGCCGAATCCATGTTCCACGGATCCTCGACGTTATAGGCGAGGTCCAGCCGGGAATGGTTGTCGCTGCCGCCGACGCCACGCAGGGCGTACTTCATCCACAGGCGTCTCTGCGCTTTTTTCAGCAGTCTGGCGGTGCCGGCGAACATCGGTATTTCCCCTGTATTTCAACATTTGCGCGGGCTCCCGGGCGGGAGTTGCGCACTGCCGGTGGGGCTGGAGCTGCGCACATGCAACGGATGCAAGGGCGAGCTGTACCAATCCACCACCTTTCCGCATTCGAACAGGATCCAGGAAGGTCCGTATTCCCAACGATACTCATGGGAGTTGAATGGTTCGCCCTGGATCTTCCTTACCTGGTTGCCTTCCATGCCTATGGCCAGCAACTTTTCCGCCGCTGGCCGGTGCAGGTCCTGCCTTGGCGCGGCGGTGGTTTGCGCGGCCTCGGGCACGGTGGTGGCGGGCTGCTGGATGGAAAGGCCATAGAGCACCAGTCCCAGCAACGCTACCAATAGGACATAACGCCAACCCGGGGTCGATCCGGACATTGCGGCAGGCTCTTGCTCTTGTGCGTCGCGCGCCTCGCAAGGCGCATCGTCGGAAATTCCAGCGGGGGTGTTGCGGATCGCGCCGGGCAGGCGTCCATGCGTGCGCTGGAATTCGATAGCGGCCGCATATCGACGGTTTAGGCGTTGTAAGCGAGAGATATCGGAGGAATTGTCAGGATGATCGGGATGCAACTGGGCAACGCGCCGGCGATAGGCCTGCTTGAAGTCGGCCATGCCGCACTCGGCATCCAGGCCCAACTCATCGTAGAGCGCAACGAAGTCGGTATCTTCCGCCATACAAGCAAACCCTTGCCTTTGTTCCCCGCGGTTATCCTACAGTGGACCGCTTTGCGAACGCCGGTGCAATCCGGGGCGGGCGAATGGGGATTGCACAGGGGTGTGCAGGATAGGCCGGGGCGGCTGAGGGGCTGAGCCGGCCGTATTCGCGATGAAGCGGGGATCGGTCCCCGCGTTGCAGAACACGCGTTGCAGAAGGGGAGTTCCATGAGTCTATCGTCGCGTGCCGGAAGGCGTCAGATACTGGCCCGTCGAAGCCATGCAGCCGGCCTGCTGCCCGCATTGCGGCAGCTGCGGGCGGCGCTGCGCCAGGATCTGCGCATCCTGGCCTACCATCGCGTGCTGGATTCGGCGGATCCGGACGGGTTCAGTTTCGATACCGAACTGATCAGCGCCACCGGCACCCAGTTCCGCGAACAGATGCGTGCGATCAAGCGCGATTTCCACCCCATGCGGTTCGGCGAGGTGCTGTCCTGTATCGACGCCAATCGGCGTTTACCCAAGGGTGCGATCCTGGTGACCTTCGATGACGGTTACGACGACAACTACAGGATCGCTTATCCCATTCTCCGCGAGCTCGGTATGTCGGCCATGTTTTTCGTTTCCACCGGCCACATCGATTCGGGCATGCCGTACGCCTACGATTGGCTGGTGCACATGGTCTGCACCACCTCGGCGCCGAAACTGCTGGCGCCGGAACTGGGCGTGGATTGGGAAATTCCCGAAGCATTGCCCGAACGGCGCGCACTGGCGGCCCGGTTGCTGGACCAGCTCAAAGGCCTGGACGATGCCGGCCAGGAAGCACTGATCGCCCGGTTCGAGCGCGAATGGGACATTCCGCGCAGCGCCGGCCATCCGGACTGCAGGCCGATGAGCTGGGAGCAGTTGCGCGAGATGCACCAGGGCGGCATGGAAATCGGCTCGCACGGCGTGGGCCATCGCATGCTGGCCAAGCTGTCGCGCGAGCAGATGAGCGCCGAAGTCAATGGTTCCAAGCAGTCGCTGGAGCGCGAGTTGTCGGCGCCGGCGCAGGTGCTTTCCTATCCTGTAGGTGGCCCCGACGCCTTCGACACCGCGACCATCGAAGTGGTGCGCTCCGCGGGTTTCCGCATGGCCTGCAGCTACATGGCCGGCACCAGCGCACTGAAACCGGATTCGCGTTACTGCATGCGCAGATTGCCGGTGGAGAGCGAAATGGATGCGGCCTGGTTCAGCGCCATGGTCTCGGTGCCGGAAGTATTCAGTTATTCGTCGCGTTTGCGAACAGGTTGAGCGGGGCTACAGGGGCAGATGTTCTTCTTCATGATGGTGTACCTGATCCTGGTGATCATCCGTCCCCAGGACTATCCGGCGGTGGTGGATTCGCCGGGCCCGCCCTGGCAGCCGATCGCGCTGATCCTGGCGGCGGGGTTCTGGCTGTTTTCGGCGCGCAAGTCCTTTGCGGCGCCGCAGTACCTGCTGCTGCCGGTGTTCCTACTGGTGGCGATGATTTCCAAGATCGTCAACGGCTGGACCGGTGGCGCGGTCTTCGTGTTCGCGCTGTTCGCGCCGGTGATACTCGCGTTCGTGCTGCTGTCCAATGCAGCCGACACGCGCAGCCGTCTGCGCACTACCATGGCCGTATTCGCCGTCTGCGGCGCGGTGCTGGCGGTGCATGGCATCCAGCAGTCGACGACCGGCATCGGCTGGACCGGCGTGGAGATGTCGCAGGAGACCCGCATCCAGTACGTGGGCATCTTCAACGACCCCAACGACCTGGGCATGCTGTTCGTGATGTGCCTGCCGATGGCGTTCTACCTGGGCAGCCGTGGCGGCTTGCTGGGATTGCGCCGGCTGTTCTGGTGGACCGGCGCGGGGCTGCTGGTCTACGGCATCTACCTCACCAATTCGCGCGGCACGCTGCTGGCGCTGGTGGCGATCCTGGGCGTGTACGTCTGGCAGAAACGTGGACCGGTGACCGCAGGCGTGCTGGCCGTCGGCGCACTGGCCGGATTGATGGCAATGCCGTCGCGCATGCAGGAACTCGATTCTTCCGAAGCTTCCGCCGCTGGCCGTATCGATTCCTGGTACGAAGGCATCCAGATGTTCATCAGCGATCCGTTGTTCGGCGTGGGTGCCGGCGGTTACACGGACGTAAACCCGCTGACGGCGCACAACTCCTTCGTGCTGGTGCTGGCCGAGATGGGCATCATCGGCTTCACTATCTGGCTGGCTATCGCCGGCTACAGCTTCAGGATGACCCTGTCGGTGCTCAAGCGCGGCGACGAGGTCATGGACGACGTGCCGGCCGAGGTGCCCGACGACGAGGTGGTGGCCGGCTGGCGCGACGATCGTGCGTTGACGTTGACCCTGCTGCTGTCGCTGGTCGGTTACTTCGTCTCTGCATTCTTCCTGAGCCGCAGCTACGTGATCATCCTGTATCTGCTGGTGGCGTTGATCGTGGCCAACTACGTGCGCATGCGCGAAACCTATCCGAGCCTTCCGGTGTTCAGCCTGGACAAGGACCTGGTGCGTTGGCCCGTTTACGCGGTGCTGTGGGTGATAGGGCTCTACATCATGGTGAAGGTGCTGCTGGCTACGGTATGAACACGCGCGCCCACACTCTTCGCAATACGTTCTTCTCCTCGGTAGGTTTGTACACCGAGTACGTGCTCGGCATGCTCACCTCCATCATCATCGCCCGCCACCTGGGGCCGGATGAATACGGCGCGTACAGTCTGGTGATCTGGCTGGTGGCGATGGGCGTAGCCACCACCAACTCGGGCACGGCCAGCGCGGCGATCAAATTCGTGGCCGAACTGCGTGGTTCCGGCAACCTGGAGATGATTCCGACCTTGCTGGATTACCTGCGCCGCGCGCAAAGGTTCTTCCTGCTGTTCGTGCTGCTGGCCGGCGCGGCGGTATTCCTGTTTGCCGGCGATCATGTCGCGCCAGGCATGAACCACCCGATGCTGCTGGGTTTCCTGGTGGTGTCGGTGGCGTTGCGTGCGTCGTACATGTTCAATATCGGCGTGGCCAAGGGCTTCGAGAACTTCCGCGCCACCGCCATCGTTTCGCTGGTATCGACGCCGATCAACCTGGGTCTGGTCATCGCCGCCTGGTTCTTCGACGCCAGTGTGGAGTGGCTGCTGGCGGTGTTCGTGGTTTCCGGCCTGGTGTTCTACGCGGTGTCGCTGCGCCAGATCAAGCCGCTGGTGCCGGCGCGCGTGCCGGGCACCAGGATTCCCGATGCGCTGATGGGCAGGGTACGCAGGCACATGGCATGGACCGCGCTCACCGTCTCGGTCGGTTTCCTCGCCGCCAGCGAAGTGGAGGTGCTGTTCCTCACGCTGTATACCGACAGCCACGATGCGGGCCAGTTCAAGGTGGCCTACCAATTGGCGATCGGCGCGGCGGCGCTGGTGCCGGGTGTGTTCGGCGCGCTGTTGCTGCCGATGATGGCCAACGCCTTGAGCCGTGGCCGCGAAGTGGCGGGGCGCCGTTTCGTGGCCAGCACCGGCTATCTGGCCTTGCTGGCGATGCCACTGATGGCGTTCGGCGCAGTGTTTTCCGATGCAGTGATCCACTTGCTGTATGGCAACGCCTACCTGGCGGCCGGGCCGGTGTTCGCGGTCTGCCTGGCCGGCGCGTCGATCACCACCATGACCCAGGGCGGGTCCAGCCTGCTGGTCAGTGCCGATCGGCAGCGCAGCATCCTGATGCTGGTGATGGGCTGCGCCTTGCTCAAGGTACTGCTGGATGCGGTGCTGATCATGCACTTCGGCCTGCCCGGCGCGATCGCTGCCTATGGCCTGGTGGCACTGATCAATGCCGGAGCGATGATGGCCCTGGCCATTCGCGTCAGCCACGCGACTCCGGACTGGGGCCGGCTGTCGCGAATCGCCTTGTCGGCGGCGATTGCGGCCTTGATCGCGCTGCCGCTGCGTGGCCAATTGCTGCCGTGGGCGCAGGTCGTGTTCGGCGGTCTGCTGCTTGGAGCCGTCTATGTGGCTGCAACCATGCTGTTCGGTTGCTGGAGTCGCGGAGACATAGAACACCTGCAGCAGCTGTATCAGCGTTTCTTTCCGGGAAAGTCGCGCATGGGGACGCGTCTGCTGGAATGGGCCCATGATCGCGCGCCGGGGGAGGGTATGCCATGACCGGCCTGTACGAACCGCTGTTCCGGCGCGTCCTGTTCCCGGCCTACGAATCGGGACTGCGTCGTCGCAAGACCTTGGCTTATCTGCACGAGTACGAGCAGAGCCAGTGGCGCACTCTGGAAGAGACCGAAGCGCTGCAATGGCAGAAGCTGCAGGGCCTGATACGGCATTGCTGGGAACAGGTGCCTTACTACCGCGAACTCTGGTCGACTCTGGGCATAAGCACTCCGGATGACATCGCCAGCCCTGCCGATTACGCGCGCCTGCCGGTGCTTACCAAGCCGGAGATCCGCGCGAATTTCGACAAGTTCATCGCTCCTGCCTATCGCGATGGCCTGCTCTACAAGACCACCGGCGGCTCCACCGGCGAACCGTTGCGTTTCGGCTATACGCGCGAAAGCTACGAACGGCGCCTGTCCATCATGTGGAGGGGCTACGGCTGGGCGGGTGCGCGCCTCGGTCAGCGCACGCTGTACCTGTGGGGCACGCCCGTGGGTGCGCAGAAGCGCAAGGACCGGATGTACCACGCCGCTTTCAACCGCTACATGCTCAATGCCTTCGAGATGACCGAAGAGCGTATGGCCGAGTACGCCGACACGGTGGATCGCTTCCGCCCCGAGACCATCGTTTCCTACGTCGCGCCGATAGTGAAACTGGCCGAATGGCTGATCGCCAACGGCAGGCGCATCCATCGTCCGCAACGGATCCTGGGCGCGGCCGAGTCGCTGCACGAAAGCCAGCGCAAGATCATCGAGCAGGCATTCGGCTGCCCGGCCTACAACACCTACGGCTGCCGCGAGTTCATGCTGGTCGCGGCCGAATGCGGGCATCGCGGCGGTTTGCACGTCAACGCCGATCATCTGAAGGTGGAGCTGGGCGACTCCGCAGACGCGGGGCCGGGCGATGTGATCGTTACCGATCTGCACAATTACGGCATGCCGCTCTTGCGTTATGCCAATGGCGATCTGGCCACGGCCGGCGCGGGAAGCTGCACCTGCGGACGCGGCTTGCCGCTGCTGGCCAGCGTGGACGGACGCAAGCTGGATGCCTTGCGCACTCCGGACGGGCGCTTCGTTCCGGGCGAATACATCGTCTACGCTTTCTTGTACGCAACGGGCATCAAACGCTATCAGGTGGTGCAGAAGCGACTGGACGCATTCGAAATCCGGATCGTGCGCGACAAGGATTTCGAGCCATCCGCCGTCGACCTGGTTCGCCGCGAGCTGCTCAAGGTGGTGGGGGACAGCGTCACTCTCGATTTCCAGTTCGTCGACGAAATTCCTTTGACCCAGACCGGCAAGTTGCGGGTCACGATTTCGGAGCTGGCATGAACGCGACGTCCAGCCTGAGCATCACCCATTTCGTCGAGAACATGGAGCGCGGCGGACTGGAGCGGGCGGTGATCGACCTGATCGCGGCCCAGCGCGAAGCCGGCCACGAATGCCGCCTGGTATGCCTGTTCGACCGCGGCATCCTGGCCGACGAACTTTCCGCCAGCGGCGTGAGCGTGGAAATCTGCGACAAGCGCACCGGTGCCGATTTCCGTGCCTTGCGCCGCGCGCGCGACCTGCTGCGCGGCGGTGGCGTGCTGCACACCCACAACGCCGCCGCCCACTACCATGCGGTGCTGGCCTCGGCCGGCTTGCCGTTGCAGCGGGTGGTCAATACCCGGCATGGCATGGGCGAGAGCAATCCACGCAGCCGGCGCGAATGGCTCTACCGCCGCTCGATGACCAGGACCGACTACGCCGTGGCCGTATGCGAAACCGCACGCCGGCATCTGCAGAACAACGGGGTTTCGCCGCGCTCGGCGCTGCTGTCCATTCCCAACGGCATACGTACCGAAGGTTTCCGCGTCGCAGACGAGAGGGCGCGGGCCCGTTTACGCGACGAATTGGCGCTTCCCTCCAACAGCCGGCTCATAGGTACGGTGGGCCGGCTGGAGCCGGTCAAGGACCAGGCCAATCTGATCCGTGCGTTCCGGCAGGTGCGTCTGGGCGTGCCCGAAGCGGCGCTGGTGCTGGTCGGCGACGGCGCGTTGCGGCGCGAACTGGAGGCTATCGCCGCGGCCGAAGGGGTCGCCGATGCGACGCGTTTCCTGGGCGATCGCTCGGACGTGCCGCAATTGCTGCAGGGGATGGACGTGTTCGCCCTGTCGTCGGTGAGCGAGGGTTATTCCATCGCCCTGCTGGAGGCCTGCGCCGCGCAACTGCCCATCGTGGCGACCGACGTGGGCGGCAATGGCGAAATCGTGCGCGACCGCCGCAATGGATTGCTGGTGCCGGCCCGCGACGCCGATGCGCTGGCCGCTGCGCTGGCGGAATTGCTGTCGTCTCCCGCTCGCGCGGCGGCGATGGGGCAGGCCGGCCGGCAGTGGGTGACCCATGAGGGCTCGTTCCGGACCATGGCCAGCCGCTACGAAACGCTCTACCGCAACGCCGCAGTGCGCCCGGGTAGCGGGCCATGAATCACGCACCGCGTCGGCAATCCATCCGCAACGGGAACTATCGCCGTTCCTGCCTGCCCCAAACTGCGCGCCACTTGAACAGACAACCAGCTTCGTATCCATTGCCAATCCCATGACCCCACGGCCCAGAAAACTCAAGATCCTGCGTTGGTTGCCCGGCTCGCTGGTGACCACTACCGGTTCGCGTGCGGGTCGTGCCCTGTACCTGACTTTCGATGATGGTCCGCATCCCGAACACACCGCGCCATTGCTCGAATTGCTGGCGCAGCACCAGGCCAAGGCCAGCTTTTTCCTGATCGGCCGCCAGATCGAGGCGCATCCCGAGCTGGCGCGCCGCATTGCCGGCGAAGGGCATACGCTGGGCAATCATTCTTTCACCCACCCGCATTTCGAGAAGCTCGACTTGTCGGCGCAGTTGGACGAAGCGGATCGCACCGATGCGCTGCTGAGCGCGATCGACGGCCGGCCCCGGCATAGTTTCCGGCCTCCGCGCGGAGTGATGCCGCCGCGCATGCTGGCCAATTTCTTCCGCCAGCGCCGTCGTACCGCTTACTGGTCCTACGACAGCCTGGACTACAGCCGCCGTCCGGCGGCCGAGCTGATCGAGATCATCCGCCGGCATCCGGTGCAGGCGGGGGACATCCTGCTGATGCATGACGACAGCACGCTTTCGCTGGAAATGCTCACCGTGCTCATTCCCGAGTGGAAGGCCCAGGGCTTCAATCTGCAAGCCTTGCCTGCCGAGACCTGAGGCGATTGCAGCTGGGCTGGCCTGCGCGCGCCGCTTATCCCGTTGATCGTCATGTAACGGCAGCGGCCGGAACGCGATAAAGGCAAGGGGGAAATCTTGGGCATTCAGCAATGGGGCGTGCTGCAATGGAGCGTGCTGCAATGGAGCGTGCTGCAATGGAGCGTGCTGCAATGGAGCGCGGCAGCCGTCGTCTTGGCCGCGGCGGCCATGGCCTTCGTGGTCTGGCGCCTTCTGCGTGCGCGCAACATGGAGATCTGGATCGGCAGCTATCTGCGCCGTCCGATCCCGCGCGTGACCGGCCAACCGGTGCATGTGATGTTCTGTTTCGTCGATCATTTCGAGCCGATGTGGCATGGCGCGGATCTGGCGACCCAGCGCGCGCGAGTGGATCGCTGGTGCCGGGATTACCGGGCACTGGCCTCGGCGCACCGCGATGCCGACGGCCGACCCCCGCAGCACAGCTTCTTCTATCCGGAAGAGGAATACGCCGAGGAACACCTGGACAAGATCGCCGCGCTTTGCGCCGACGGCTACGGCGAGTTGGAAATACACCTGCACCACGACAACGATACCGAAGCCAATTTCCGCGAAAGCATCCGCCGCTTCTGCAATACCCTGCACGAACGCCATGGCGCGCTGTCGCGCGATCCCGCTACCGGCGAGCTGAGCTTCGGTTTCATCCATGGCAACTGGTGCCTGGACAACTCGCGCGGCGATGGACGCTGGTGCGGCCTCAACAACGAACTCATATTGCTGCGGGAATTGGGCTGCTACGCGGATTTCACTCTGCCGTCCGCCCCCAGCGACACCCAGACCCGCACCATCAACTCCATCTACTACGCCACCGACGATCCGCAACACCCCAAATCGCACAACGACGGCGTGGCCGTACATGTCGGTGGCAGCGCGACCGGAGACCTGATGATCGTACAGGGCCCGTTGGGACTGAACTGGCGCGAGCGCAAGGCCGGCGTGATTCCGCGCATCGAGAACGCAGACGTGCGCCGCGGCTGTCCTCCGACTCCGCAGCGCGTCGACGACTGGGTGCGTACCGGCGTGCACGTGGAAGGAAAGCCGGAATGGGTGTTCGTGAAAGTGCATACCCACGGCACCCAGGAATACGACATGGATACGCTGCTGGGGCCGCCCACCGACGCCATGCACGCGCATCTTGAGCACGCCTACAACGATGGGGAACGCTACGTGCTGCACTACGTCAGCGCGCGCGAGGTCTACAACATCATCAAGGCGGCAGAGGCGGGCAAGCAAGGCAATCCCAACGAATACCGCGATTTCATCCTGCCGCCGCCGAAGTCTTCGTGGGCCGGCTCCGCTCAGGCCTCCGTGCGGAATGCGGCATGACCACCGCCACTTCCCTGCAATCGGCCAACGGCAGCGGCCGCTCCACGGAGCTGCTGGTCAGCGTGATCATGCCGGTCTTCAATGCGGAGCAAACGCTGCGCAAGTCGGTGGATTCGGTGTTGCGGCAAACGCTGGCCAATCTCGAACTGGTGCTGGTGGACGACTGTTCGCGCGACGGATCGGCCCGGATCATGCGCGAATACGCCAGCAAGGACCCTCGCGTGAAGATCGTCAGCCAGCCGGCGAATGCAGGCGTGGCCGAGGCCCGCAATGCGGGGCTGCGTGCGGCATCGGGCAGCCATGTCGCCTTTCTGGATAGCGACGATTGGTGGGATCCGCGTAAATTGGAATTGCAGCTTGCGCAAATGCAGGAGAGCGGCGCATTGGTTTCCTACTCGGGTTACCAGCGGGTCGCCGAAGACGGACACCTGCTGTCCTGCGTCGAACCGCCGGCGGAGATCGCCTACGGCGACATGCTCAAGAGCAACCACATAGGCAATCTCACCGGTGTCTACGACCGTCGTCTGGGCGACGTCCCCTTCATCCGCATGGGCCACGAAGACTATGTGTTCTGGCTGGACCGCGTGCGCCGTGCGGGCCATGCCGTGCGCGTGCGGCATGAAGGCCCGCTGGCCTATTACCTGGTGCGCAACGGCTCGGTTTCTTCCAACAAGTTGCGGGCGGCGCATTGGCAGTGGCGCGTGTACCGCGAATCGGAGCATCTCACGCTCTGGCAGGCATGCTGGTACATGCTCCACTACGTCAGGCATGCGCTTTCAAAGCGTGGCCTTGCCGCCGTCTGACCGGCCCCGATACGAAAAATGCCGCCTGTATCGAACAGGCGGCATTCTGTTTTCCCCAGATTCCCGACAGGCTCAGATCTCGGAAAGCTCCACCAGATAACCGGTGGTGCCGCCGCTCACGTCGATACGGTAACGCGCGCCGTCTTCGACGTATTTGCCCGTGCTGAAGTTACTGTTGATGGTGGCGTTGGCCGGTTCCAATACGCGCACCCGCAGACGTCCCGCAGTGGCCTCCCGGCTGTTGACCAGGGTCGGCAGCACCGGCGTATTGACCTGGAACGTGGCGGTGGTGCCCGAGGTCATCGCGAAGGTATCGCGCACGGTCAGCTTGCGGCCGGCGAAGGTGAACTGGCGCCCCCAGGAAGTCACTGCGGTGTTGTCGCAGAAGGCGGGCGTCAGGTTGGCGTTGGCGGTGAAGTCGCCGCCGCTGCCCGGTGATACCGTCATGGTGGAGATCCTGGTGGTCGATTCGCACTGGCGCGCTACGGTGCCGTTGCGCACGAAGCGCACCAGGTTATGCACGTCGGTGCCCTGGTTGATGCCGCTATGGCTCCAGATATTGGCAGTGACGGCCAGCCAGTCGCGCGAGAACAGGGTGAACGACCCTTGATCCTGATGCGCATGGCTCTCGTTGTACGGACCGGCCATGATCGCTACCCACATCGCGTTGGTGTCCCAGCCGGTGCGGGCGAACAAGTGTCCGACGCCCGTGGCGTGATAGACCAGATTGGAGGGCGGGGTGGCGACAGTACCGGCCGGCAACAGGTCGTAGCGGAAATTGAAACCGGAATTCATCTGCGTGCCCGGCAACAGGGTACCGCTGCTGTTCTTCATCATGATGTTGCTCAGCCACCACGTGGCGGCACGCTGCGCAGCGTCGCCGTTGGCGGTTTGCCTGGCTTCCAGGACCAGCCGGCGATGGTAGTCGTACAACTCGGGGATCGAATTGCGCGACTGGTCGCCGATGGGCGCGAAGCGGTCCATCGTCGGCACGGTGGCGTTGATCCAGTAGTAGATGCTGTCCGTCGCATGCGTATTGGTGTTGGCCAGGTCCGAGCCGGTGGCGTCGCGCCACAGGTGGTACAGCGAGAACAGCCGCATCTGCGCGGTGCCGTAGCCGGTGCCTTCGCTGCTGCCGCCACCGGGCAGCCTGGCGAAATACGCCTGCAGCGCGGGCAGGCGGCGGTTGCGCAACTCGCTCATCCAGGTGGCGTTGTTGGTGGCCAATGCCCAGTACATGGTCGCTTCGAGGAAGCTGTAGTGGTAGTTGTTGCCGGGGTTGTCCACCGACCAGCCCGTCCAGGGCGCCGAACGGCTACCCCAGCGCGCGCTGCCGTAGTTCCATATGTTCCATACCGCCTGTTCCGCATAGGCGGACCAGCGCGTCCGCTGCGCGCCGGTGATGAAAGCCGAGCAGGTGACCAGCGTTGTCGACAGGTCCGAGATCATCGGGCCGACTTCAAGATAGGAATCGCCTGCGATTTCCGGATTGCTGCCGGCCGCGATGGCGGCCTCGGCGTCGGCGACCTGCCGCTCGACCATGTTGACGGCCAGCGTGCAGTACTTCGACTCCGGAGAAAGCTGGTACATCATCGCCGCTTCGCTGGCGGAGAACGCATATCCGGGACTGCCGCTCACCGCTGAATCCACCCAGCCTTTGAAGCGCGTGTACGCAGCGGAATTGAGATTCACATAGCGCCGTACGGAGGGCAGCTGGATCAGGCGGGGCAGCGAAGAGTTGGCCATCTGCGGACCAGAGCTTCCGCCGCTCATGACTGGAGTCGCCGGAGTTGCCGATATGGGAATCGCAGTCGCGGGCGCAGAAGTCGCCGTGGCGGGCGCGGATGCTACAGATTGGTTCGGCGTTGAAGCGGTCTGCGCACGTGCGCGCAAGATGGCCATCAGCCGGACCGGAAGCAACATTTCAGAATAGGCGCGGGCGAACGTCTGGACGCGACGGGTGACGGCGATGGATTCCTGCCAGGCGTCTTGCGATCGTTTCTCCCAGCGATCGCCGAGCAGACCAGCTGCACTGGAAGCGGTAACGGTGATGAGGAAGGCGCTGCCGACAAGGGATGCGGCGATCAGGCGCTTGTGGCGAGCTACCGGGTGCAAGGCCCGGGATGGTGCGGAAGTGAGGTGCTGCACGGGGGATTCTCCTAAAGCCGCGCGCACAACAACGACAATAGGATTATTGTCGCTTCGCTCTCTGGCTCCCCCTAGCCCATACAAACGCATCGGCGGGCGCATCATAACGTGGTCGGTCGGAACTACCGGACACGTGTGCGGGGCCGAAATAGCCTTGTTCAGCTGGCGTCAGGGTTCAGGTTTTGCCCGAATCAGGGCCCCCACGACGGGCCTGCGCGGCCAGTCATGTAAAAAATGTGATACCCGTCATTTTTCCGACAGTTCGACCAGGTAGCCGGTCTGCCCGCCGGCGACGTCGATGCGCCAGCCGCTGCGGAACTCCTGAGCATCGACCTTGCGCCACTCGTGGACGCTGATGGCGGCGTTGGCCGGTTCCAGCACGCGCATCCGCAATCCGCCCGCCAGCACTTCGTTGCCGTTGATTTTGGGCTCTGCCGGTACGTTGACCTGGAATGTCGCGCGCGTGCCTGCCCCCAGTTTGAACTGATCGCGTACGGTCAGCTTGCGTCCGGCGAAATCCAGTTTGCGCTGCCAGTTTTCCAGCGCCGGGTTGCCACGATAGACGGGAGTCAGATCGGCGCTCGCGGAAAAGGCGCCTTGTTCGCCCGGCACCACCGTCAGCTTGGAGCGCGATTCGGTGCTTTCGCACTGATGCACGATGACATCTCCGCGCGGCGCGGCGCATTGGCTCGCGTTGCCGTTGCTGCGTTCGAAACGGACGAGATTGTGGACTTCGGTGCCTTGCTGGATGCCGCTGTGGCTCCAGATGTTTTCGGTGACCGCCAGCCAGTCGCGCGCGAACAGAGTGAAGGAACCCTGGTCCTGGTGCGCGTGGCTTTCGTTGTAGGGACCGGCTACGAAAGACACCCACATCGCGTCCTTGTCCCAACTGGTGCGGGCGAAGAGATGTCCGGTGCCTTGCGCAAGATAGACCAGCCCTTTCGGCGGGTTGCCGCCCTTGCCGGCGGGAAGCAGGTCGTAACGGCTGTTGAAGCCGCCGCTCATGTTGGGCACGGATATGGAGTTCAACCACCACGAGGACATCGCCAGTGCTTCGGGTTCCCGGGTCAGTTGCCGCGCTTCCAGCACCAGCCGCCGATGGTAGTCGTAGAGCTCCGGTACCGAGTTGCGCGACTGGTCGCCGATGGGCGCGAAGCGGTCCAGGGTCGGGACGGTGGCGTTCACCCAATAGGCGATGCTGTCGTGCGCATGCGGGCTGGCGTTGGCGAGATCTTCGCCGGTGCTGTCGCGCCATAGCCGGTACAGCGAATAAAGACGCATGTGCGCCGCGCCGTAACCGGTGCCTTCGCTGCTGCCGCCGCCCGGCAATTCGGCGAAATAAGCTTTGAGCGGCGGCAGTCTGCGCTCGCGCAGATCCTTCATCCAGGCGTCGCTGCCGCTGACCAGCGCCCAGTACATGGTGGCTTCCAGGAAGCTGTAGTAATAGTTGTTGCCGGGATTGTCGGTGGACCAGCCCGTCCAGGGATGCGGTTTTCCGCCCCATTGGGCCGAACCGTGATGCCACACGTTCCAAACCGCCTGCTCGGCATAGGCCGACCAGCGCTTGCGCTGGTCGGCCGGAATATCGGCCGCGCAGCTGTCCAGAGTGAGCGCCAGATCGGCGATATACGGCCCCACTTCGAGATAGGAATCGCCGGAAATCCCGGGACGGTCGCCGGAGGCGATGGCGGCTTCAGCATCGGTCACCTGCTTGTCCACCATGCCTACCGCCAGCTTGCAGTATTTCTCCGCGCCCGAGAGCCGGAACATCAGCGCCGCATCGCTGGCCGCGAATGCATAGCCAGGGCTGCCGGCGACGGCCGAGTCGACATAGGACTTGAAGCGCGAGTAAGCGGCGGATTTCCTGTCTACGAACGAAAGATCCAGCTTCAGTCCATCAGCGCCCGCCGGGGCGGCGACGGCGGATGGATCCGCGACGGCCTCCACCGGCACGGGGGATGCGGGCGATGGAGCGACCGGTGCCACCGCCTGGGTGTTTCCAGCCTCGCTGCACTGGGCGATGGCCGCGGACATCATGGCCAGGCATAAGAGAAAAGCGCTGAACCAACCGCGTCCGTGCTTGCGGGACGCAGTAGCGGCCGACTGCTGGCTCATGGCGCGCCTCCTCAGCGATTGGAATACGAAATGCTCAGATAGACGAGATTCTGCGAGACGCTTTGGCCCACCGCATTGCTGTCGCGCTTGTAGTGTTCCCATTCCAATCCCGCGCTCCAATGACGGGTCCAGTGGTAGCGCAAGTTGGCGCCTACGCGCGTGGTCTTGTCTTCGCGATTCAGTTGGGTGTACTCCAGATTTTCGTAGGTACCGTAGAGGCCCAGCGTCAGCGAGCGGCGCAGCAGCCAGTGCAGGTCGCTGCGCAAGCCGTGGTTGTTCTGATCGAACTCGTCCGAATCCACGTAGTTGCGCTTCTGCACGTACGGGGCAACCGTGAAATTGAGACGCGTGTTGGTGAAGGTGTATTCCAGCTCAAGATTGCGCACTTCGTACGGCGAGGCGTTGACCACCGCGTCGCCGGTCAGCACGTTCTGGGGCAGGGTGGCATCGGCCTGGATGCTGCTCAGCGCATCGATGGCGGTGTCGGAGAATTGGCTGGAGGCCAGCACGGCCAGTTTATGCCGCTCGTTGGGACTCCAGGTGGCGTCGAAGCGGAACAGGGGTTCCGAACGCGTGCCGCCGTGCCGGTACTCGATGCGCGAGTAACCCAGGTCGGTGCCCAGTTCGAACTGCGCCAGGGTGCGGGAATATCGCCCGAAAAGGTCGTAGCGGTTGTAGTCGCGCGCCACGATGTCGTCGTCGAAGTCCACGCGCTGGCCTTGCACGTTGAGCGAGGCCCGGCTGGTGGGGGAGAGCTCCTTGATGGTGCGCAAGGCCAATGCCAGGCGCTGGGAATTGAATTCGTCGGTCACTTCCGCGTCGCTGTTCACGTAACGCAGCTCTGCCTGTCCCTGCAGGGTGGGCGACCAGTTGAACATCATGGTGGGCCCGGCCGAAAACACATTGACCTGCTGGCGGTTGCCCGGCGCATCGGGTACCAGCGCATTGACCGGCTGTACGGACAGATTGTCCTCGACCAGGAAGTACAACCGCTGCGGGATGGCGATCCAGTTCATGCTGCCGGACAGGGTGCCATCGACGGTGTCGGTGAAGATGTTGTCTTCGTAGTCGCGGTATTCGACCCGCCCGTCCGCGTGCGCCTGCACGGTGGAATTGTTTTCGGTCACCAGGAAGCCGAGTCCGCTGCGCAGATAGCGCTGGTCTATGGGGTTGTCGGGCGACAAGGTGACGTTGTCGTTCCACTCCATCCCCAGGTCCAGGTTGTAGTCCACCCGCGCCGCCCAGGCCGTGCCGGGCATGCACGCCAGGCTGGTGGCGATGACCGACAAGCGTAGATATTTCGGGTGCATGCGCCTTCTCCTTGCGGATGCTTCAGGGCAGGTGGTTGAAAACGACGCCGGCGACCTTTTCGGAGGGGAAACTGGCCAGCGCCGCCTCGATTTTCTCCGGCGTCACCAGGCCATAGCCGGCGACCAGAACGACCATGTCGGCCAGCTCGGACAGGATCCGCGCATCGGGCGAGCCGAGCACCGGGGGACTGTCCAGGATGATGTAGCGATCCGCGTAGCGGCTGCGCACAGAATCGATCATGGCGCGCATGCGGAACGAGCTGAAGGATTCGCCGGTGGTTTCGCGCTGGCGGCCGCTGGGGATCAACCGCAGCCGCGGCACGCCGGTGCGGTAGAGGATATTGCCGACGTCGATCGAACTGTCTTCCAGATAATCCATCAATCCGCCGCTGGCCGTATCCACGCGCAAGGCGGCGTGCTGCGAAGGATGCAGCACGTCGCAGTCGATCAGCAGCGAAGTCTTGGTGTCGTCGAAGGCGAACGCGGCGGCGAGGTTGCGGGCTACGAAACTGCCGCCGCAGCCATGGCTGATGGGGGCGACGAGGGTGACGAAATTGCGCTCGCCGCCGGCAGCCAGCAGGCGGGTGCGCAGTTCGCGGAACGCATCGGCTTGTTCGCGCACCGAATCGTTGCGGTGGATGACGCGGCGGTCTTCCAGCTCGCGCGTGGTCAGCGCCTTCGGTTCGTCGAGCAGTGCGAGCGAGCGGGCCGCATCCACGCGACGGATGGCGCCTTGCGAACGTTCGGTTTCCTGATTCACTGTCGGTTCCACGATCGGTTCCAGGTTGTCTTGTCGGTTCATGGCGTTCATGTCACGCCACCATTTGCTTGAAGCCGAACGCCAGGCCGTACGCCAGCACGACGACGAACAGGATTCCCAGGCTCATCGCCTGGCGCAGGCGCAGGCGACGCTGGTCGCGCGGGGTGCGGTAGAGCGGCACCACGGTCAGCAGCTGGCGATCGGAAAGCTTCTGCAATTGATTGGCCGAGCGGATGCGGGGATCGAAGCGCACCCGCAGGAACAGCAGGGCCAGCGGCACGACCACCGCCATCAGCAGGCCGGCGATGGCGAAATGCAGGAAGCGCAAACCGGTGGGACGCAGCGGCATGATCGCCGGATCCTGCACGCGCAGGGTCAGGCCGCGCTCTTCGCGGTCCAGTTCCATCGAGACGCGCGCGTTCTCGCGGCGGCGCAGCAGGTCCTGGTAGATGTCCCGATTGACCTCGTAATCGCGGGTCAGCTCGGCAAGGGCGCTTTCCGAAGCGGCGATGCGGCGGCTGCGGCCCAGTTCTTCGTCCAGCAGCGATTCGGCGATGCCCATGCGCGATTGGGTGGCGGCCATTTCGCGGCGCGCTTGTCCCTGCTGGCTGCGCAGTTCCTGGTACAGCGGATTCATCTGCGCATCGTCGAACGGGCTGGCGGTTTTCGGCGCGGCCGCGCGGCGCTGCTCTTCATCGCGCATCGACTGCTGGATATCGGCCATCTGGTGGCGGATACGCACTACGTCCGGATATTGCTCGGTGTAGGTCAGCAACAGGCGGTCCAGCTGACCCTGCAGCTCGAGCAATTGCCCGCGGTACAGGCTCTCGCGGGTCTGCACGGCGGTGACGGCCGATTCGCCGGAAAGCTGCGAGGTGATGGCGCTCTCGCGCGAGCGCTGCTCCAGCAACGACATGCGGGTCTGTTCGACCTGCGTACGCAGCGCGCTGATGCGGGTGCTGGCGTCGGTGGCGCTGCCGGGCTGCGCATCGGCATTGGCCGAACGGTACTGCTGCAGGTTGTCTTCGGCGTCGGTGAGTTTCTTGTGGTAGTCGTTCACGCGCGCATCGATGAACTGGTAGGCCTCGCGGCTCTCGCGGCCCTTGGTGGCCAGGCTTTCCTTGATGAACATCGCGCCCAGGCGTTCGGTGACCTTGTAGGTGCGCTGCGCATCGGAATCGCGGTAGGTGATTTCCACCAGGTCCGGACGGGAGGCGCGGATGGTGATGCGCTCCTTCAGTTCCTCGAGCAGATGGTCGCGTTGCAGGGGAGTGGGATTGTCTTCGAGCCAGCCGCCAACCTTCAACGCGTCGTCGAGCACCTTGCGGCTGTAGATCACCTGGCGCGCGATGCCGGCGCGGTCGGTGACGCCGGTAGCCACGGCGCGGCCTTCCAGCAGGGGCTGGATGATGTCGCTTTCCTGGGCCAGGATGGTGGTGGAGGCGGTGTAGTTCTTCGGCAGCAGGAACAGTCCTGCGAACAGGGTCAGCAAGGCGATACCCGCGAAGATCGCGACCAACGCCAGTGTGTGGCGGCGGCCTTCGTTCAGCAGGATCGGTACGATCTCGTTCGGGGCAAGGGCGGTGGAAGGCCGATTGACGGCCGTTGAACGGCGTCCGGGAAGTGCTTCTGCGCTCATCAGAACGTGCGCTCGGGAATGGTGATGACGTCGCCCGGCGAGACCGGGAAGTTGGTCGACAGATCGCCGCGGTTGAGGATCTTGTCCAGGCGCACCGCGTAGGTTTCGGTGCCTTCGCCCGACTTGCGATAAAGCTCGGAGCGGTCGCCCGCGGCGAACTCGGTCACACCGCCGGCGGCCAGCACTGCATCGAGCACGGTCATGCCGGGGCGATAGGGAATCGAAATCGGTTGCCGCACGGCGCCAGTGACGCGGACGCGAGACAGGTATTCATGGCTGCGCAGGTCGGTGAGGATCACCGCGACCTGCGGGTCGCGCACGAAGCTTGCGAGTTTGGCCTGAATATCCTTGGCTACTTCGGCTGGCGTATGGCCGCCTGCGGCGACATCGCCGACCAGCGGCACCGAGATCATGCCGTCGGGACGCACCGGTACGGTGATGCCCAGTTCCGGATTACGCCAGACCGACACCTGCACGATGTCGTCGACGCCGATTTTGTACGAGTCGACTGCTGTGGCGGTCGCCTGTATGGGTGGGGGCGTTTTCCCGCCGCCGCTGCTTGCGCAGGCGGTCAGCAGAAGCGACAGGCAGATGGCCGTCAGGCCGACGATAGAGCGCAACATTCCATTTCCCCTGTGTTGGTCACGTCAACTAGAACGCCGAAGGCATGCTGTTCCGGACAAGGGAAACCTGAATTAAGAGCTGTTAGCGACCCCCGGTTGCTCCGTCGCGGCGGTCAGACGCTCGCGCGCAGCTTGAACAGGCCGCCGGCCTATCGCGGCGCCAGGCACAAACGCCTGACGGCCGCAACGCCGCAACGGGACCTATCCCGATAGCGTTAACAGGCCCTGGGTCAGGTCTGGTAGAAGTCCCGGTACCAGTCCACGAAACGGCGCACGCCGGTTTCGATGGAGGTAGAAGGCGAATAGTCGGTGTCGCGCTGCAGGGCGCTGACGTCGGCGTAGGTGTCGGGCACGTCGCCGGGTTGCAGCGGCAGCAGGTTGCGTTCGGCCTTGCGGCCCAGGCAGTCCTCCAGTACCTCGATATAGCGCAACAGTTGCACCGGCTGGTGGTTGCCGATGTTGTAGACGCGGTAGGGCGCGGTGGAGCTGGCGGGGGTGGGAGCCAGCGGGTCGTAGCTCGGGTCGGGCCCGGGCACGCGGTCCAGCGTGCGGATAACGCCTTCGACGATGTCGTCGACGTAGGTGAAGTCTCGGGTGTGATGGCCGTGGTTGAACACGTCGATGGGCTCGCCCGCCAATATCCTGCGGGTGAACAGGAACAGCGCCATGTCCGGGCGGCCCCACGGTCCGTAGACGGTGAAGAAGCGCAGGCCGGTAGTGGGCAGGCCGAACAGATGGCTATAGGTGTGGGCCATCAGTTCGTTGGCCTTCTTGGTGGCCGCGTACATGCTGACCGGATGGTCCACGCTGTCTTCCACGGAGAAGGGCAGTTTTTTGTTGGCGCCGTAGACCGAGCTCGAAGACGCGTACACCAGATGCTCGATGCCGCGATGACGGCAGGCTTCCAGGATGTTGAGGAAGCCGACGATGTTGCTTTCCACGTAGGCCTGCGGGTTTTCCAACGAGTAGCGCACGCCGGCCTGCGCGGCCAGGTTGACCACGCGTTGCGGCTTGAATCGGTCGAAGGCCGCTTCCAATGCAGGGCGGTCTTCCAGCGAGGCCTGCACGAAGCCGAAGCCATCCAGCGGCAGCAGTTTGTCCAGGCGCGCCTGTTTCAGGCGCGGGTCGTAGTAGGGATTGAGGTTGTCGTAGCCCAGCACCTCATCGCCGCGGGCCAACAGGCGCTGGCTCAAGTGTGAGCCGATGAAACCGGCGGCGCCGGTGACCAGTACACGCATTTCAGGGCATCTCCGTGGATCGCAGGCGTCAGTCTATTACAGACGGCGATCGACACTCTCACTGGGCGGTTTCCGACTGTCTTAAAGGCAGTCGTCGACGCTCTGCCGGGGTAGGGCGCGCTTGACGTCGAACAGGACCGCATCGGGCTTGCCGAAGGCGCGGATGCCGTCGGCGCCCAGCGCGATGAACTCCCGATGCGAGACCGCCAGGATGATCGCGTCGTACTTGCCCTGCTCGGGTTGGGCGATCATCTCCAGGCCGTATTCGTGCCGTGCTTCGTCCGCGTTCACCCACGGATCGTGGATATGCACGTTGGCGTTGTAGCTGCGCAGCTCGGCCACGATATCCACCACTCGCGTATTGCGCACGTCGGGGCAGTTTTCCTTGAAGGCCAGGCCCAGCACCAGGATGTTGGATTGGGTGGTCTGCAAATTGCGTTTCGCCATCAGTTTGGCGGTGCGGCGGGCGACGTGGCTGCCCATGCCGTCGTTGATGCGGCGTCCGGCCAGGATCACGTCGGGGTGGTAGCCGATCTGCTGCGCCTTGTGGGTCAGGTAATAGGGGTCCACGCCGATGCAGTGGCCGCCGACCAGACCAGGGCGGAAGGGCAGGAAGTTCCACTTGGTGCCGGCCGCTTCCAGCACTTCATGGGTATCGATGCCCAGGCGGTGGAAGATCAGCGCCAGTTCGTTGATCAGGGCGATGTTGACATCGCGCTGGGTGTTCTCGATCACCTTGGCCGCCTCTGCCACGCGGATGCTGGAGGTCTTGTGCGTGCCGGCGGTGATGATCTGGCGGTACAGGTCGTCGATGAAATCCGCGGCCTCGGCGGTGGAGCCGGAGGTCACCTTCATGATCGTCTCCAGGCGGTGCTGCTTGTCGCCCGGGTTGATGCGTTCGGGGCTGTAGCCGGCGTAGAAGTCCTGGTTGAAGGTCAGGCCCGATTCGGCCTCGATGATAGGCACGCAGACTTCCTCGGTCGCCCCGGGGTAGACCGTGGATTCGTAAATCGCTACGCCGCCTTTGCCGATCGCGCGACCCACCGTGCGGCTGGCCGATTCCAGCGGCCGCAGGTCGGGCCGTTTGTAGTCGTCGATCGGGGTGGGCACGGTGATGATGAAGACGTTGCAGCCCTTCAGTTCTTCCGGATCGTTGGCGAAGCTGAGGTTCGCCGCTTCGCGCAGTTCCTGTTCCGGGACCTCCAGCGTATGGTCGTGGTGCTGGCGCAGTTCGGCCACGCGCTTGGCGTTGATATCGAACCCGAGCGTCTTGAACTTGCGTCCGAAGGTGGCTGCCAGCGGCAGGCCCACATAACCCAGGCCGATGACGGCGATGCTGATCTGGTCGCGCGAAGGCAGTGCGGCATCCATACGGAAGGTGGCTCTCGTCTGTAGGTGGGCATACCGGTGAAAGCATGCGGATTGGCGGACGGAGTCTAGCCGATGCCGTCTGCAGGCGTGCTGCACACGGTGGAAGCGGAATCCCCCTTGTTGGACGACAAAACGCGCAAAACGCCTTGCTGAGGACAAGCGCGGCGTTTGTCCCATGCCGCTGCCGTATTGCGTAAACCTCTAGTGCCGGAGCGAATGCCGTCCGGTCCACCAGGGGAATCGACCATGCGCATCCTGCTTTGCGGCGGAACCGGCTATATCGGTTGCCATACCTATCTGGTACTGACCGCGCGCGGGCATGAAGTGACCCTGGCGGACAATTTCAGCAACAGCTCTCCGCAAGTGCTGCACCGGCTGGAGACGTTGACCGGATCGTCCGTCGGTTTTCATCGCACCGACATGCGCGATCGTACCGCGCTGGCGCGCCTTTTTTCCATACGCCGGTTCGATGCGGTGATCCACTTCGCCGCGCTCAAAGCGGTCGGCGAATCCTGCGAGCGGCCTCTGGACTATTTCGACAACAACATCAGCGGCACCATCAACCTGCTGCAGGCTATGCGCGAAGCGGATGTGCGGAATCTGGTATTCAGCTCATCGGCGACGGTTTATGGCGACCCCGAGCGCCTGCCCATCGGCGAAGACGCGCGCCTGCAGGTCACCAATCCCTACGGGCGTACCAAACTGGTGATGGAGGAGTTGATCGGCGACGTATGCCGGGCCGATCCGTCGTTCCGGGCCGCGAACCTGCGTTACTTCAATCCGGTCGGCGCGCACGACTCTGGCATGGTCGGCGAGGACCCCGGCGGCATTCCCAACAATCTGATGCCCTACATCTGCCAGGTGGCGGTGGGGCTGCGCGAACAGCTGAGCGTGTTCGGCGGCGATTGGCCCACCCTCGACGGCACCGGCGTGCGCGACTATATCCACGTGATGGATCTGGCCCGCGCCCATGCCGATGCCTTGGACTATCTGGCCCGCGAGGACCGCAACCTCACCGTCAATCTGGGCACCGGGCGCGGCGTAAGCGTGCTGGAACTGGTGCGCGGGTTCGAGAAAGCTTCAGGACGCAGCATTCCGTACCGGATCGTCGACCGGCGCGAAGGCGACGTCGCCGAAGTGTATGCCGATCCTTCGCTCGCCCAACGATTGCTGGGCTGGCGCGCCGAACTGGATGTCGATGCCATGTGCCGCGATGCCTGGCGTTGGCAGTCGCTCAACCCGCAGGGTTACGCCTCACTGCTCGCGGCCGAGCCCAACAAGGCAGCGGTTACCGCCTGAGGCTGTTTCATCCATGCGAAGTGGTTTGCGCTCGTACCCAGCGCGGTGCGGTCCAGAACCCGGAGGGTCGCTGTCGCTCGAGGCATCTTGTCCAGCAGAGCCTGCATCGAGCGGCGCGGGGCGAACCAGTCGTCTTTCAGCAACACCGCCTGGGTTCGCGCTTCGACGCGGGACAACGCCTGCTCGAGATCCGTTTCCATGCCGGCAGCCGCGTAGCGGTTGCTGAGGCCCACGTTCGCCCAGTCGCGCATCAGGCTGCGCGCCTCGTCGCCCGCAAAGCCGAAGCGTCTGCCATGGAAGACGCCACGCCGGTCGGCGATCCACGGTACGAACTGGAACGCGAAGGGAAAGACGCAACGTTTCGGCGCAGGGAAGGTCCGCCAGTACGGCGAACCGCTGGCCACCAGCCAAAGGCGGTCGAACGCATCGGGATGCAGGCCCAGGTAGCACGCCGCGAACTGCGCGCCGATGCTGTGGCCGCCGATGATGCGTTCCTTCACGCTGCAGTGTTCGGCCATGGCGGCGTGGCTGCGCGCGATATCCAGGCTCAGTATCTGCTTGTAGCCCCAGTCGACCTCGCGGCTCGGGCGCAGGCTGCTGCTGCCGTTGCCGCGCATTTCCTGCAGGAACACCGCAATGCCCTTCGCTGCCAGCGCGTCGGCGAAGGGAAGGTAATGCCGCGCCGCCACGCCCAGCGCCGGCAGCCACAGCAACGAAGCCTGCGGTTGTGCGGGAATGCGTGCGATGAGGTTGTAGCGGTGGCCGTCGTCCGTGGACAGCGGAATATCGAGTTCCTGAATGCTCATCGTGCGGGCGCCGCTCCGAAGTGATCTAGCACCACGATGTCGCCGCGTCCGGGACGATAGCCTTTGCGCAGAGCGGCGTGCACGTAATCCGACGCCGCGGAGCAGGCTTCGCTCAGCGCAAGGCCCCGGCACAGGTTGGCCGCGATCGCCGAGGCCAGCGTGCAGCCGGTGCCGTGGGCTTCGAGACGCAAGCGCGGGTGCGCGATCCCGACGATGCCCGTGGAGTCGGCGAACAGATCGACCACCTCGCCGTCGCCCGGCAGGTGGCCGCCTTTCAGAAACACGGCTGCGGCTCCCAGCGACAGCAGTTCTGTAGCGGCCGTACGCATCCCTTCAGGATCGGCGATGGCGTGGCCCAGCAGCAGTTCGGCTTCGGGCAGGTTGGGCGTGATCACCGAAGCGAGCGGAATCAGGTGCTGCCGCAGAGCATCCAGTGCGGCGTCTTCCAGCAGTTTCGCGCCGCTGGTCGCCACCATCACCGGGTCCAGAACGATGAAGGCCGGCTTGTGCGTCCGCAATGCGTCGGCGACCGCCACAATCACCTCCGCATTCGCCAGCATCCCCAGCTTGACCGCACCGATATCGAAATCCTCGAAGCAGGCTTCTATCTGCGCGCGCAGGAAATCCACCGGCGGAACATTGACCGCAGTGACTCCGCGCGTGTGCTGCGCGGTCAGCGCGGCGATGACCGATAGTCCGTGCACGCCGTGTGCAGCGAAAGTCTTCAGGTCGGCCTGGATACCGGCGCCGCCACCGGAATCGGAGCCGGCGATGGTCAATGCGGAGAGGGTTTGCGCGCTCAAGCGTCGGTGGCCTTTGTGTTTCCGTCGGGATCGACCAGGGTTTCGGCCAACTGCAGCGCCGCTTCGAAATCCGCAACGAAATGCAGTTCCCCTTCACGCAGGTCCAGCCCCATCTTACGGACAACCTGACGCGGTTGGGCCTGCAGACCCGAGATGATCAGAAAGATGCCGCGGCGGCGGCAACGGTCGAGCAGCGTTTTCAACGCATGCACGCCGCTGGCGTCGATGATCGGCACCAGGCGCATGCGCAGGATGAAGACCTTCGGAGGTTCGAAGAACTGATCGAGGAGTTCGTCCAACCGGCTGGCCGCGCCGAAGAACAACGGTCCGCTGATCTGGAATGCTTCCACGCCTTCGGGCAGACGCGCCCGTTGCGTCGGATCGGCGCCGCTCGCGCGGTCGTCGCCGTTCTCGTCGATCAGCTTGATTCCGGAACTGACTTCGAACGCATCGGCCATGCGGAACATGAAGACGAAGGCCGCAGCCACGATTCCCGCCTCGATGGCGATGGTCAGGTCGAAGAACACCGTCAGGAAAAAGGTCAGCAGCAGCACCAGCCGATCGCCTTTGGGCGCCGACATCGTGTGCCGGAAATGCTGGTGTTCGCTCATGTTCCAGGCCACCACCAGCAGCACCGCCGCCAGCGCGGCCAGCGGCACGTAGCGCATCCATGGCGTCAGCAGCAGCATGAAAACCAGCAGGAAAGCGGCGTGCAGCATGCCTGCTACCGGCGAGCGCCCGCCGGCGCGTATGTTGGTGGCGGTGCGGGCGATGGCGCCCGTGGCGGGCAAACCGCCGAACAGCGCCGCACCCACGTTGGCCACGCCCTGCGCCACCAGTTCGCCATTGGAGCGATGGCGTCCGCCGGTCATGCCATCGGCTACCACCGCCGACAGCAGGGATTCGACGCCGGCCAGGAAGGCGATGGTGAAGGCGCTGGGCAATAGTTCGAAAGTGCGCTCGAAGGGGATGCGCGGAAAATCGAAGACCGGTAACGCCGACGGCAAACTGCCGAAGCGGCTGCCGATGGTTTCGGCCGGCATCGCGAACGCGATGCAGACGCCGGTGCAGACCAGCAGAGCGATCAGAAAACCGGGCCAGTTCGGCTTCCAGCGCCGCAGCGCGACGATGATGGCAAGGCCCAATACCGCAAGCGCGACCGCCGCCGGTTGCGTGGTCGCGATGTGCCTGGCGTAAGCGGACCAGCGTGCGAAGAACTCCGCCGGCACGCTTTCCATCCGCAATCCCAGCACATCCTTGACCTGGCTGGAAAAGATGCTGACCGCGATACCCGCGGTGAAGCCGGTGATTACCGGTTGCGGCATGTACTTCATCAGCGTGCCCAGGCGTAGCAGACCGGCGCCGATCAGCATCAGCCCGGCCAGCAGCGTGCACAGGACCAGGCCGCCGAAGCCGAATTTCTGGATCACCACGAATACGACTGGAATGAAGGCCGCCGTGGGCCCGCCGATCTGCACCCGCGATCCGCCCAGCGCGGAGATCAGGAAGCCGGCGATGATCGCGGTATACAGGCCTTTTTCCGGCGTGGTGCCGCTGGCGATGGCCAGCGCCATGGCCAAGGGCAGCGCGACGATGGCAACAGTGAGCCCGGCGATGGCGTCGGCGCGCAGGTCGGTCCAGTGGTAGCCGCCACGCAGAACGGTGTACAACTTCGGCACGAACATGCGTCCGTACTGCGCGGCGTTCATCGACATCAGGCGGGTTCCTTCAGGCGTACCCCGCGTCCGCGTCCCTGGCTGGGCTGCTCGTTGCCGATCAGTTCGATTCCGGCGGCATCCAGCGCCTCGATGATCTTGGTCAGCGTGTCGACCACACCGCGGACATTGCCGTTGCTGGCTTCCATGCGCTGGATGGTGGGAAGGGACACACCCGCCATCGCCGCCAGCGCACGCTGATCAATGCCGAGCAGGGCGCGCGCGGCGCGCAGTTGGGTGGCGGTGATCATGGCTTCCCGCAGTCCAGGGGCAGGTGCTCATTTCACCATCTGGAGCTTGTCTATGCAATTACCACAATTGCATAGTGATGTTTTAAACATCATAAAGCTTGCCATGCGCGCTCTGCTCGCCCTTGTAGATCCGAGCTTGCTCGGATGCTTTGATCTTGAGTGAAGAGCATCCGAGCAAGCTCGGATCTACAAAATCAAAGACATCGCGGGCGGCCGGGCAAGCCCGGCTCCATGAAGGGCTTTCCGTTGGTGAAGGCCTTACAGCACTTCCGACGCGTAATCGGCCAACCTCGAGCGCTCACCGCGACGCAGGGTGATATGCGCGCTGTGGGCCCAGTTCTTGAAGCGGTCCACGGCGTAGGTCAGGCCCGAGGTGGTTTCGGTCAGGTACGGCGTGTCTATCTGCTCCACGTTGCCCAGGCAGACGATCTTGGTGCCGGGGCCGGCGCGGGTGATCAGCGTCTTCATCTGCTTGGGCGTGAGGTTCTGCGCCTCGTCCAATATCAGATAGCGGCTGAGGAAGGTGCGGCCGCGCATGAAGTTCATCGAGCGGATCTTGATGCGCGAAGCCAGCAGGTCGTTGGTCGCCGCGCGGCCCCAGGCACCGCCGTCCTGGTTGTGGGTCAGCACTTCCAGGTTGTCGGTCAGCGCGCCCATCCAGGGCGTCATCTTTTCTTCCTCGGTACCGGGCAGGAAACCGATGTCCTCGCCCACGCTGACGGTGGCGCGGGTCATGATGATCTCGCGGTAACGTTGCTGGTCCATGGTCTGTGCCAGGCCCGCGGCGAGCGCGAGCAGGGTCTTGCCGGTGCCGGCGGTGCCGAGCAGGCTGACGAAGTCGATTTCCGGATCCATCAACGCGTTGAGGGCGAAATTCTGCTCGCGGTTGCGCGCGGTGATGCCCCAGACTGCGTGCTGGGTGCTGCGGAAATCGTCGGCCAGCGCCAGCGTCGCTTTTTTGTCCGTGCCGATCTTGGCGACGCGGAATTCGACCTCGTCGTCGCCCGGCAGGTACAGGAACTGGTTGGGATACCAGTCTTCCTCGTCGGTCATGCTGACTTCATAACTGGTACGGCCGGCCTTGTCGCTCCATGAGCGCAGGTCTTTCTCGTGGCGGTCCCAGAAATCGGTCGAAAGTTCGGTGGCGCCGGTGAACAGCAGGCTGAAATCGTCCAGCGCGCGGTCGTTCTCGTAGTCCTCGGCCACCAGCCCGCTGATCGCGGCCTTGATGCGCAGGTTGATGTCCTTGGACACCAGGATGACCGGCACTTCGGGGTGCTGTTCGCGCAGCTCCAATACCGCGGCGAGGATCTTGTTGTCGGGGGCGACGGTGCCGAAGGTGCGGTCCAGGGCCACCGGCTTGGTCTGGAAATAAAGTTTGCCGATCGCGCTCTGCGATTTGAGCTGCAGCCCCTGCGGGTGGCTGAGGATGATGCCCGCGTCGATCTGCTCGGCGCCGGCGCCTTCGATCAGCTCATTGAGGAAGCGGCTGACCTGGCGCGCATTGCGGCTGACTTCGGTCATGCCTTTCTTGGCGTTGTCCAATTCCTCGATGACCTGCATGGGCAGGAAGACATCGTGTTCCTCGAACTTGAACAGCGCGGTCGGATCGTGCATCAGCACATTGGTATCCAACACGTAGATGCGCTTGCTTCGGGTCATCTAGACAGCCTCATGGAGGGTGGGGTGTGGATGGGTTGCTACGGAGAAGTTGCTGCGGGAAAACGACGGCCGACCACCGCGGCCCGCAAGGCGGGGCAGTGGCGAGATGAGGAGAAGGGAAAAGTCACTGCTTGCTTGCGACCTTCAATGCATCCAGTACAGCTTCGGCATGGCCGGCGACCTTCACTCCGCGCCATTCCTGCGCGATGCGCCCTTCGGGCGAGATCAGAAAAGTGCTGCGGACCACGCCCAGCACCTTGCGGCCGTACATGTTCTTCTCGTGGATCACGTCGAAGGCTTTGCACAACGCTTCGTCGGCGTCGCTGACCAGCGGGAATCTGAAGCCCTGCTTGGCGCAGAAATTATCGTGGGATTTCACCGAATCGCGGGAAACGCCCAACACAGTCGCATTGAGCTTCTTGAATTTCGGCAGCAAGGCATTGAAATCGATGCCTTCGGTGGTGCAACCCGGCGTGCTGTCCTTCGGATAGAAGTACAGCACCAGCCATTGGCCGGCGTAGTCGGAGAGTTTCGCGGTTTCTCCGCCGGACAGCGCCAGCGGAAGTTTCAGCGTGGTTTTGCTCAGGGCCGTGCCGGTTGCGGTCATCAGGTCAGAACTTCATCGGGTCCATGATCGCGTCCAGGTTCAGATGGTCGCAGAATTCGAGGAAATCGTCGCGCAGCGCGGCGATGTGCATATTGGCGGGCACGCCTATCGTCACCTGCGCAGAGAACATCTCCGCGCCGGTCTGCATGGCGCGGTAACGCGTGCTTTGCAGGTTTTCTATGGTGATGCCCTGGCGGTCGAAGAAATCGGCCAGTTGGAAAAGGATGCCGGGCTTGTCGGCCGCCACCACTTCCACGATGTACGGCAACAGGTTGGACTGCACCACCTTGGCGCCGGTGCGGTACCAGACCAGCTTCATGCTTTCCTCGCGCTCCAGCCGCGTCAGCATGGCTTCCAGCTTGGCCACCGCGTCCCACGAGCCGGTCGCCAGCGCGGTCACCGACACATCCCGGCCCACGGTGGAGAGGCGCGCATCGACCAGGTTGCAGCCGCTATCGGCGATCCTGCGGGTCACCGACAAGAGCGGCGACTCCGGATGCGTCGTATAGGCGTTGATCAGGAGATGGTTTTCGTTCGGCGAAGGCCGGGCGGTCGAATCGGTCAATGGAGCTTCCGGCATCACTTCTAGTCTGAATGGCGACCGGGCAGGTGCCCGGTGCATGGCCCAGCATACTTGCCCGCGCTTTCCAGCCGCAAGTAACATCGCAGGGTGCGCGGCGTTCCGCGCGACCCCATTCCAAAGGCAGCCGCTTGTCACTTTCCGGCAGTATCACCGCACTTGCGACACCGTTCACGGTTGCCGGCGATCTGGATATCGATGGCTGGCGCCGTTTGCTGCAGCAGCAGCTCGATGGCGGCACCCAGGGTCTTGTCGTGGCCGGCTCGACCGGCGAAGCCGCGGCGCTGACAGAAGCCGAATACGACCTTCTGCTGAAAACCGCGGTCGAAAGGGTGGCCGGACGGGTCCCCCTCCTGGCAGGCACCGGCCAGATGAACACCGCCAAGACCATCGCCCAAACGCGCCGGGCCGCCGATCTCGGCGCGAATCTGGCGCTGGTGGTGACCCCGCCGTACGTGCGCCCCACCCAGGCCGGGCTGATCGCCCATTACCTGGCCGTGGCCGACCAGGGCGGCCTGCCGGTGGTGCTGTACAACGTGCCCGGCCGTACCGGCTGCGATCTGCTGCCCGAAACGGTGGCCGAGCTGGTTTCGCATCCGAATATCGTCGGCATCAAGGAGGCGCGCGCCGAACCCGAGCGCATGGCCGCTCTGCTGGCGATGCGCAGCGACAGCTTCGCCGTACTCAGCGGCGACGACCCCACCGCGTGCCGCGCGATGCTGGCCGGCGCCGACGGCCTGATATCGGTGGGCTCCAACGCATTGCCACGTTCGTTCCGCACGCTTTGCGATCTGGCCCGTCGCGGCGATCGGACGCGCGCCGAGCGCCATGATGCGCAGATGCAGCCTTTCTATTCCTTCTTCGGCATCGAATCCAATCCCATTCCAGTGAAGGCGCTGCTGCAGCGTCTGGGTTACGGTGCCGGCCTGCGCCTGCCGCTGTTGCCGCTTTCCGATGCCCATGTGGCCGAAGCCGATCGCTTGCATGCGGCCGTCATGGCGCTAGAAGAACAATCCAGCCGCGAAGACATCGCGGCCTAATTCGAAGCCGGTCGCGACGTAGTTGCGGCTTAATACCAGAACTCTCAGGAGATTACCCAATGCGTTCCTATTCCCCGTTCCTGCGCCCGCTCGCCCTCGCGGCACTGGCCATCGCCATGCTTGGCGTCACTGGCTGCAAGTGGTTCCGCAAGGGCAACCCGGACTATGCGATGAGCGCCGAAACCAGGCCGCTGGAAGTGCCGCCCGACTTGAATCTGCCCGACACCGCCGGCGCCATGAAGCTGCCGCCGACCGCTGCCCAGGCCGCCACCCCCAGCGCGGCGAGCTCGGCGACCGGCTTCAACGTGGCCGGCACGCGCGAGGAAGTCTTCGCCAAGGTCGGCGACGCGCTGGGCGGCATCGAAGGCCTGACCATCGCCAGCCGCGCGCAGCTGCTGGGTAGTTACGACGTCGCCTACGAGGGCAGCAACTTCCTGGTACGCGTGGTGGGCGTGGAAGCCGGCGCCTACGTGTCGGCAGTGGATCCGCGCGGCCTTCCGGCGGTCGGTTCGGCGCCCAAGCTGATCGCGGCGTTGAAGGCGAAGCTCGGCGGCTGATAGGCCAGGCTCGTGAATTGAAAAAGGGCGCCCTGGGCGCCCTTTTTCGTTGTGGCCTATGGCTGGAACGTCCTGTTCAGCGCTCCAGCAACGGCAGTTTGTCTGTTTTCCCTTCCCATTCCTTCGCGTCGGGCAGGGCTTCCTTGCGCACGGTGATGACCGGCCAGGCCATCGCCAGTTCCTTGTTCAGGGCCACGAAGCTTTCTTGTCCGGCGGGGACGTCGTCTTCGGGGTAGATGGCGTTGATGGGGCATTCCGGCTCGCACAGGGTGCAGTCGATGCACTCGTCCGGGTCGATCACCAGGAAGTTGGGCCCTTCATGGAAGCAGTCCACCGGGCACACCTCCACGCAGTCGGTGTACTTGCACTTGATGCAGTTCTCGGTGACGACGAAGGGCATGGGTCCGGTCCGGTGGGAGGTGCGGTAAGTTTAGATCACCACAAGTCTAGAGCATCGCAAGTTCAGAGCGCTGTCGCGCGGCATCGCCTCGTATCGCGCGGCGGTCCGCGTAAAAAAAGCCCGGCCAGAAGGCCGGGCTTTGCCAGCGATTGCCCGATCCGGAGCGTAGCTCCGGCGCGGAACAGGGAATTTGGTGCTCCCTAGGGAATTCGAATCCCTATTTTAGCCTTGAGAGGGCCACGTCCTAACCGTTAGACGAAGGGAGCTTTTGGTAAGCGGCGCTGCGACGGACTAGTATATTCGCCAGCCGGTGCCTGCGGCAAATGACCGTCAGGCCCGGAACCGCCCCGAACCCACCCGAAACATTCCTACAGACGGACCCGCCACCATTACGTCGCAATCCCTTCCCACCGCCGCCGTTTCCCTGCGCGTCATCCCGCGCGACCAGCACACGATCTCGCGCCGGGATATCAGCCCAAACGCGTTGCGCGTGCTGTACCGGTTGCGGGATTCGGGCTTCGCCGGCTACCTGGTCGGCGGCGCTGTCCGCGACCTGCTGGTCGGAGGCCATCCGAAGGATTTCGACATCGCCACCGACGCCACTCCGGAACAGGTCAAGGCGTTGTTCCGCAACAGCCGCCTGATCGGCCGGCGGTTCCGCCTGGCGCATGTCGTGTTCGGCCGCGAGATCATCGAGGTCGCCACCTTCCGCGCCAATGTCGACGACGGCAGCGGAGACCGCGAACAGCATGAAGGCGGCCGCCTGCTGCGCGACAACGTCTACGGCACCATCGAGGACGACGCGGTGCGCCGCGATTTCACCGCCAATGCGCTGTATTACGCCATCGAGGATTTCTCGGTGCGCGATTACGTCGGCGGCTTCGAGGATGTGCAGGCGCGCAAGATGAGGTTGATCGGCGACCCCGAGCAACGCTACCGCGAAGATCCCGTGCGGATGCTGCGCGCCATACGCTTGGCCGGCAAGCTGGGCTTCGAGATAGATCCGGCCTCCGCCGAACCGATCGCGCGGCTGGCGCCGCTGCTCTCCGAAGCCGCCCCGGCCAGATTGTTCGAGGAACTGCTGAAGCTGTTCCTGTCCGGCAATGCCGTGGCCAGTTTCGAGGGCCTGGAGCGCTTCGGCCTGCTGCCGGCGATCCTGCCTGAAACCGCTGCCGCGCTGGCTTCCAACCGTAGCGGCGCCTTGCGCAGCATGCTGCTGGAAGGCCTGCGCGGCACCGACGCCCGGGTGGCCAATGAGGAGCCGGTTTCGCCGGCGTTCCTGTTCGCGCTGCTGCTGTGGCCTGCGTATTGCCGTGCGCTGATCGGCCTGCAGGCACAGGGCGTGAATGCAGAAGAGGCCCAGCGCCGCGCAGCCGACCGGGTGACCCTGCACCAGCTGGGCACGGTCGCCTTGCCGCGCCGTTTCTCGCTGCCCATGCAGGAAATCTGGCTGCTGCAGTCGCGCTTCAGCTCCAGACAGCGCAAGCGGGTGATGCGCCTGCTGTCGCATCCGCGTTTCCGCGCGGCCTACGATTTCCTGCTGCTGCGGCTGACCGCTTCCAGCGAGCACGCAGAAGACGTGGCGTTCTGGCGTGAGGCCCAGACCCAGTCGGGCGAGGAGCTGTCCGCCGCTTTGGGCGTGGCCGCTCCGCGCGATGTCTATGCCGAAGACGACGCAGCGCCGCCCAAGCGCCGCCGTCGTCGCCGTCGCTCCAGCAGCGCCGCGCCCGCCGCGGAATGATCCCTCCGGTCATCGCCTTCGTCGGCCTGGGCGGCAACCTGGGCGATGCCGCCGCGACCCTGCGCGCGGCCGTCCATGCGTTGGCCGGTTTGCCCGAAACCCATCTGCTGCAGGCCTCCAGCCTGTACCGCACGCCAGCGTGGGGGTTGGAGCAGCAGCCCGACTTCATCAATGGCGCGGTCATGCTGGAAACGCGGCTCCCGCCACGCCGATTGCTGGAAGCCTTGCTTGCGGTGGAGCGCGATTTCGGCCGTGAACGCGAGGCCGCGTCGCGCTGGGGTCCGCGCACTCTGGATCTGGATCTGCTGCTGTATGGCGATGCGGCGATTGGCGAGCCCGGCTTGCAGGTGCCGCATGCGCATTTGCACGAGCGCGCCTTCGCCCTGGTGCCTTTGCTCGAGATCGCCCCGGATATCCTCATTCCCGGGCAAGGCCGCGCGCGAGATGCTCTGTCCAATCTGGATACCTCGGCTATCGAGTCGTTAGGGTGATAATCAGCAAATGAGCACACACGCCGAAATCAAGAAGTGGACCCTGCCGGCATTGGCCACCGCCAAGCGCGAACAGCGCAAGCTGGTGATGCTGACCGCCTACGACTACAGCTTCGCGCGGGTGGCCGACACCAACGGCGTGGATCTGGTGTTGATCGGCGATTCGCTGGGCATGGTGGTGCAGGGGCGCGATTCGACCTTGCCGGTCACGGTGGAACATATCGTCTACCACACCGCCGCGGTCGCGCGCGGGCTGAGCAGGGCGATGCTGATCTCCGATCTTCCTTTCCAGTCCGACGCCACTCCCGAACGTGCGCTGCAAGCCTCCATTACGCTGCTGCAGGCCGGCGCGGAAATGGTGAAGCTGGAGGGCGCGGGCCACAAACTGGAAGTCATCCGCTTCCTGGTCGAACGCGATATTCCGGTCTGCGCACATCTTGGCCTGACCCCGCAATCGGTGCTGAAGCTCGGTGGCTACAAGGTGCAGGGCCGCGACGAGCAGGCCGCCGCCAAACTGCGTTCCGACGCGCAGGCGGTGGCCGACGCCGGCGCTTCGATGCTAGTGCTCGAATGCGTGCCGTCGCCGCTCGCCGCCGCCATCACCGCGGCAAGCGCCATTCCCACCATCGGCATCGGCGCGGGCCCGGAATGCGACGGTCAAGTGCTGGTGCTGCATGATTTCCTGGGCCTGGACACGGGGCATCGCAAGCCGAAATTCGTCAAGGATTTCCTGGCCGAGGGCGGTTCCGTCGCCAAGGCCATCGCGGCCTATGCCGCGGCGGTGCGCGATGGTTCGTTCCCGGACGCCGAACACTCCTATTGAACACTCCCGACTGCAGCCGGCGCCCGCATAAGGAAGCGCAATGATCGAAACCATCACCGAACTCGATGCGCTGCGCGCGCGGGTCAATGGCTGGAAGCGCGAGGGGCTACGGGTCGGTTTCGTGCCGACCATGGGCAATCTGCACGCCGGCCATTACTCGCTGGTGATGCTGGCGCGGCAGTACGCCGACCGCGTGGTGTCCAGCGTATTCGTCAATCCGACCCAGTTCGGCCCCAATGAAGATTTCACCCGTTATCCTCGTACCCCAGAAGCGGACACGACCGGGTTGGAGGGCGCGGGTTGCGATGTGCTGTGGTTGCCGACCGTGGAGTCCATGTATCCGTTTGGTGTCGAGCTGGCCGCCAGGATCAACGTGCCCGGCGTCAGCAGCGTGCTGGAAGGCGCGCACCGGCCGGGGCACTTCGATGGCGTCTGTACAGTGGTCACGCGCCTGTTCAACCAGGTGCAGCCCGATGTGGCTGCGTTCGGCAAGAAGGATTTCCAGCAGCTGGCTGTGATCCGGCAGATGGTGACCGATCTGGCTTTTCCCATCGAAATCCTGGGTGGCAGTATCGTGCGCGAAAGCGACGGGCTGGCGATGAGTTCGCGCAACCAGTATCTGTCGGCGGACGAACGCCCGGTTGCGGCGGAGATTCGCAAGACGCTGCTGGCGATGCGCGGTGCCGTGGCGTCCGGACGACCCGGTCTGGAGGTCGAGGCGGAGGCTTCCAGCAGGCTGTCGGCGGCGGGTTTCGCCGTGGATTACGCCGCGGTCAGGCGTCCGGATCTCAGCGAGCCGGAAGACGGCGAAAAATCTGCGCGGGTCGCGCTGATCGCGGCGAAATTGGGTAGAACCAGGCTGATCGACAATCTGGAGTTCTGATTTCCTTCTCCCGGAGGGAGAAGGAAAGCGGCTTTGCTAAACTCCTAATCCCCTCGAACGGCTGCCCGCCATGCAACTGAGCCTGCTAAAAGCCAAAATCCACCGCGCCACCGTCACCCATTCCGAGCTCAACTACGAAGGCTCGGTCGCCATCGACGCGCTGCTGCTGGAAGCCAGCGGCATCCGCGAGTTCGAGCAGGTGCATGTCTGGGATGTGACCAACGGCAGCCGCTTCAGCACCTACGCGCTGCGCGCCGACGAGGGCAGCGGCATCATTTCCTTGAACGGCGGCGCGGCACGGCATGTGCAGGTCGGCGATCTGGTGATCATCGCTGCCTTCGCGTCGATGAACGAACAGGAAGCGTCCGTATTCAAGCCGAACCTGGTCTATGTCGATGCCAGCAACCGCGTGACCCACACCAACCACTCCATCCCCAAGCAGGCGGCATGAGCATGAAGCCTGGCTTCGACACGCTGCAATCCCACGCTTCCCGTCTGCAGGGCGCGAAGGCGTCGTCGCTGTTGGAGAAGGATCCGGCGCGCGCGCACGATTTCGCGCTGCGCCAGGGAGCGCTTTATTTCAATTTCGCGCGGCAGTCCTACGACCGCGACGCGCTCGACGCGCTGTTGGCCCTGGCGCGATCGCGCGACATGGCTGGCGCGTTCGGGCGTTTGTTCGATGGCGAAAAAGTCAACATCACCGAAGACCGCGCCGCGCTGCATACGGCCTTGCGCGGCAACCACTCGGACGCGGCGATCGCGCGCGAGGCCTTCGCGACCGCCAGTGCGACCCGCCAACGCATGGGGGCAGTGGTTGCGGAGCTGGAAGCCAGCGGCATTACCGATATCGTCAGCGTCGGCATCGGCGGTTCCGACCTGGGGCCGCGACTGGTGGCCGATGCGCTGCGCGCGCCGGCGGGCGGCCGTTTCCGCGTGCATTTCCTCTCCAACGTGGACGGTGCCGCCGCGCAACGCACGCTGGCGCCGCTGGACCCGGCGCGCACCGCCGCTATCCTGATTTCCAAGACCTTCGGTACGCAGGAAACGCTGCTCAATGGCGGCATCCTGCGCGACTGGCTGGGCGGCAGCGAGCGTCTGTACGCAGTCAGTGCCAATCCCGAACGCGCCGCTGCCGCATTCGACATCGCCGCCGAACGCGTGCTGCCGATGTGGGACTGGGTGGGCGGCCGCTATTCGCTGTGGTCGGCGGTCGGCCTGCCGATCGCGTTGGCGATCGGCTTCGAGCGTTTCGAAGAACTGCTGGCGGGCGCGTCGGAGTTCGATGCGCACGTGTTGAACTCGCCGCTGGAAACCAATATCTCGGTTCGCCATGCGTTGACCGCCGTATGGAACCGCAATGTGCTGGGCCATGCGGCGCATGGCGTGATGACCTACGACCAGCGCCTGGCTTTACTGCCCGCTTATCTGCAGCAGCTGGTGATGGAAAGCCTGGGCAAGTCGGTGAAGCTGGATGGAAGCCCGGTGGAAGTCGATACCGTGCCGGTATGGTGGGGCGGTGCGGGCACCGATGTGCAGCACAGCTTCTTCCAGGCCTTGCACCAGGGCACGGGCATCGTGCCGCTGGATTTCGTCGGCACTATCCGCAACGACGATCCGTACGCGGAGAATCATCTGGCGTTGATGTCCAACCTTTTCGCCCAGGCCGAAGCGCTGGCCAATGGCCAGTCCAGCGGCGATCCGCATCGCGCCTATGCCGGCGGCCGACCCAGCACGCTGATGCTGCTGGATGCGTTGACGCCGCAGTCGCTGGGCGGACTGATAGCGATGTACGAACACAGCGTTTACGCGCAGTCGGTGTTGTGGGGTATCAATGCCTTCGATCAGTTCGGCGTGGAGCTTGGCAAACAGTTGGCCAATGGGTTGTTGCCGGCATTGCGCGGCGAGGTTGAGGCCAGCGATCCGGTGACCAAGGTGTTGTTGGCGGAGCTAAAGGCGCGAGGCTAAAGGCGCAGAAAAAATTCGGATGTCATCCCAGCGAAAGCTGGGATCCATTTTGATCTTGATTTTGCCTTTGCTTTGGATCCGGAATCGCACGCATCCCTGCGAAAATCAAGATGGATCCCAGCTTTCGCTGGGATGACGGCTCCGGTAGTTTGTTTTCTATTGGTTTTGGCCGTGCCGTGCCAACGCCCAGCCTGCATGTTCGCGCACGATGTCGGAACCATGATCCTTGCGCGAAGCGAGCGATTCCAGCACCGCCGGCGTAGTCGGCGCATTCCCCAACCCCACCGCAATATTGCGCAACCAGCGCTCATAGCCGCTGCGGCGGATCGCTGAGCCTTCGGTGCGGCTCAGGAATTCCGTTTCCGACCAGGCGAACAGTTGCGGCAGCGTCGCCACGTCAAGATCGTTGCGCGCCCGGAAATCCGGTTCATCCGTGCGCTTGGCGAACTTGTTCCAAGGACACACCAGCTGGCAATCGTCGCAGCCGAAAATGCGGTTGCCGATCGCCGGTCGAAGCTCCTCGGGAATAGAGCCTTCATGCTCGATGGTCAGATAGGAAATACAGCGGCGCGCGTCCAACCGGTAGGGCGCCACGATGGCCTGAGTGGGGCAGATGTCGATGCAGCGCGTGCAGGTGCCGCAATGCGCGCTGGCGGGCGCGTCGACGGGCAAAGGCAGGTCGACGTAGATCTCGCCCAGGAAAAACCACGAGCCGCCGTCTTTGTCGATCAGGCAGGTGTGCTTGCCGATCCAGCCCAGACCCGCGTTGCGCGCCAGCGCGCGCTCCAGCACGGGCGCCGAATCCACGAAGACGCGATGGCCGAACGGTCCGACCTCTTCCTGTATCCGTTCGGCCAGTTTCTGCAGACGCTGCCGCATCAGCTTGTGGTAATCGCGACCCAGCGCATAGCGGGCGACATAGGCGCGTTCGCCGTTCTCCAGCGTGGTCCAGGCTTCCTCGCCATCGTTGCGGCCGTAGTCCAGGCCGACCGAAATCACCCGCAAGGTTCCCGGAATCAGCTCGTCCGGGCGCGTGCGCTTGTCGCCATGGCGCGCCATCCAGTCCATCGAGCCGTACAGGCCCTTGGCCAGCCAGTCGCGCAGGTGGGTTTCGTCCTCGCCCAGCTCGATGCCGGCGATCCCGCAGCGCTGGAAGCCGAGTTCGCGCGACAACGCACGCACGCGCTGGGCGAGTGCGGCTGGATCGCTTGCGGCGGCGAAAGGCAAAGACATGGGTCAAGTATAGAATCCATGCCATGTACGGAATGCTGCCCCTGTTCGATACCCATGCCGCCCGCTTGCTCGACGCCCGTGCGACGGCCTTGCTGGGAGGCGACGGTTACCTGCTGATGCAGCGTGCGGGGCAGGCCGCCTGGCAGCATCTGCTGCAGTACTGGCCTGCCGCACAGCGCATCACCGTGGTCTGCGGGCCCGGCAACAATGGCGGCGATGGCTACGTGCTGGCGCGCTTGGCGCACCGTTCGGGCCGCAGCGTGAAGGTATTGCATCTGGCCGAACACGTGCCCGGCACCGCACTGTCCCAGCGCGCATGCACGGACTACGTGGCGGTCGGCGGAGAAATCGCGATCTTTCCAGATGCCGTACCGCAAGGCGATGTGGTGGTGGATGCGCTGTTCGGTGTCGGTCTTTCGCGTCCGCCCGATGCGTTCGCTACCGCACTGATCGATGCCATCAACGGACAGCCGGCGCCGGTGCTGGCGCTGGACGTGCCCAGCGGATTGGATGCAGACAAGGGATCGGCGCCCGGCAAGGCCGTCGTCGCTTCCCGCACCTTGCAGTTCATCGCGCGGCACGCGGGGTTATGGACGGGTGAAGCGCTCGAGCACACGGGTGAACTCGCATTGGAGGAGTTGGAAGTTCCTCCCGATACTTTTTCCACCGTCCAGTCCGGCGCGTCGCTGCTGACCCGTGAAGCGCTGTCGTATTGGCTGCTGCCGCGTCGCCGCAACACGCACAAGGGCGAATCGGGCCGGGCGCTGTGCATCGGCGGCGATCATGGGCATGGCGGGGCCATTTTGTTGTGCGCCGAGGCGGCCTTGCGCAGCGGTGCGGGTCTGCTGAGCGTGGCGACACGCGCAACGCACGTGTCGGCGATGCTGGCGCGGCGTCCTGAAGCGATGGCGCGCGCGGTCGAGTCCGGTGACGAACTAAAGCCCTTGTTTTCACAGGTGGATGCGATAGCGGTCGGCCCCGGCCTGGGACAGGGCGACTGGGGTCGCGCCATGCTCAAATTGGCGCTGACGGCGGACAAGCCGCTGGTTCTGGACGCCGATGCGCTGAACCTGATCGCCGCCGAACCTCATGCGCTTGCCGATGCGATTCTGACCCCGCACCCGGGCGAAGCGGCGCGCCTGCTCGGCATCGATACCGCCGAGGTGCAGCGCGATCGATTCGCCGCCGCACAGGCCATTGCAGAACGTTACCAGGCGATCGTCGTGCTCAAAGGTGCGGGCACGATCATCGCCGCGCCCGGACAAACGCCGCGCGTGCTGGATGCCGGCAACCCAGGCATGGCGGTCGGCGGCATGGGTGATGTGCTGACCGGTGTGATCGTGGCTTTGCGGGCGAGTGGTTTGTCCGCTTTCGATGCCGCCAGCGCTGGTGCGTTGCTGCATTCGCTTGCGGGCGATGCCGCAGCGGAAGAGGGTGAGCGAGGGCTTCTGCCTTCTGATCTTTTTCCCCATTTGCGACGTCTCGCCAATCCCGAGGGAATCGATTGATGCATCTGCAGCTTCCCGTAACCGAGACAACCGAGGCATTGGGCCGCGCGCTGGCGGCCACGCGCCCGGCGCAGGCGGTTGTGCATCTGCAAGGCGATCTGGGCGCGGGCAAGTCGACGCTTGCGCGCGCGTTGCTGCGGGCGCTGGGCGTCGAGGGCGCGATCCGCAGCCCTACCTATACCCTGGTCGAGCGGTATTCCATTCCCGAAGGCGAAGCCTGGCACCTGGATCTTTACCGCATCGGCGATGCGGGAGAGCTGGATTTCCTGGGTCTGGACGACACGGTCGCCACCCTTTGGCTGGTGGAGTGGCCGGAGCGCGCGGGCTCTGCACTGCCTAAAGCCGACTTGCGTGTGGAACTGGCCATTCGGGGCATGGGCCGGGAGGCCCGGCTGCTAGCCGACACAGTGGTAGGGGAACATTGGCTGGTGCGTTTGGCCGCTTCGGCCGAAGTTGCAGCGCTATCTTCCCGGTCACAACAGGAAGTTCCGGCAGGTTACGGATTATTAAGGGAAAAATAGTTGCATTCCTTGGCGGATGGTGCTTGAATCCGCCGCATGCATAAGGGGATTACCCGTTTCGGCAGGACCACGGTGGGCATCGCGCTCGCTTTGGGTGCCGCGTGCCCCGTTTTAGCCGGTGAAGTCCGTAATGTCAGCGTCGAAACCGGCGCTACCGGTACCCGCGCCGAGATCCAGTTGGAAGGCAAGGGCCAGTACAAGACTCTTTCCCTGGCTGGTCCTGACCGGCTGGTTGTCGACCTGCCTGCTTCCACCGCCATGCGTGGCCTGAAGCTTCCGGCGGGCGCCGGCATCGTCAAGTCGGTGCGCACCGGGCAGCCGACGCCGGACACCTTGCGCATCGTGTTCGATCTTTCGTCTTCGGTCGTGGCCATGAAACCACGCCTGGAATCCACCGCCAGCGGCGCGCGGCTGGTGCTGGAATGGCCCGGCGATGGTCCTGCACTTGCAGCAACGGTAGCGAAGGCGGCGGCGACCGGCTCTTCCGAAACTCCTTCGCCCGCAACGCAAACTCCCACCCAACAAACCAACACTCAAGCAGCGGCGCAAGCGACTGCCGCATTGACTTCTGCTGCCGTACAACAGGCTGCAGCGAAACCTCCGACGGTTTCCCCGCAACTCTCGCCGCAGGCCATTCTCAACGGGCAGAGTACGCAGACGACGGCGGCCGCCACGGGTACAAGCGAGCCTCGTACCGATCCTGCGCCGACCCAGCCGGCACCGGTTCAATACACCATCGCGACTGGCGTGCCGGCTACTACGCCCACGCCCGCTACGGCCGCGACCTCCACGCCTGCTGAAGCCGCTTCAACTAGCACCGAGCCCGCTTACAAGCCGGTGCCGCAGGTGCCGATGCGCAGTGGCATGCGTCCTCTTGTCATCGCCATCGACGCCGGGCACGGCGGTCAGGATCCTGGTGCGCAAGGCCCCACCGGCAAGCGCGAGAAAGACGTCACCCTGGCGGTAGCGCGCGAACTGGCGCGGCAGATCAACGCCACTCCGGGCATGAAGGCTTATCTGGTGCGCGACGGCGACTATTTCATTCCGTTGCCCCAGCGTGCGCAGAAGGCACGCGCCAACAGGGCGGACATGTTCGTCTCCATCCATGCCGACGCCGCCGAAAACCGCAGCGCGCGCGGTTCGTCGGTGTACGTGCTTTCGCTTAAAGGCGCTTCCTCGCAGCGGGCGCGCTGGTTGGCGGACAAGGAAAACTCCTCCGATCTGGTCGGCGGCGTGCGCCTGAAGCAAGTGGACAACACCTTGTCATCGGTCCTGCTGGACCTGGCCCAGAGCGGACACATGAAAGCGTCGGAAGACGCCGCCAACCATGTGCTGGACGGCCTCAAGCGCGTAGGCAACAACCACAAACCGAATATCGAGCGGGCCAACTTCGCCGTGCTGCGCACTTCCGACATGCCGGCCATGCTGGTGGAAACCGCCTTCATCTCCAACGCGGACGAAGAGCAGCGCCTGGCCGACCCGGGCTACCAGCGCAAGGTGGCAAGCGCGGTGCTGGACGGCGTGCAGACCTATTTCACCCGCCAGCCTCCGCCGGGCACGCTGTTCGCCGCGCGAGCCGCCGCTGCCGATGCGGCAGCCCGGACCACTGCCAGCATCGGCAGCGCCGGCGCACCGTAAGCTCCACCCCTTCGGCTATCATCACGTCTGTTCTCCCGACGGCGCCCGCGCGTCGCCATCAGACCGTGCAGATCCGCCAACTCCCCGATACGCTCATCAACCAGATCGCTGCAGGCGAGGTCGTCGAACGGCCTGCGTCCGTGGTCAAGGAGCTGGTCGAAAACGCGTTGGATGCCGGCGCGCTGCGCATCGACATAGATCTCGAGGAAGGCGGCATACGCCTTATCCGCATCCGCGACGATGGTGGCGGCATAGCCCCGGAGGAACTGCCGCTGGCGGTCGCCCGCCACGCCACCAGCAAGATCGCCTCGCTGGACGATCTGGAGGCGGTAGCCACGCTCGGCTTCCGCGGCGAGGCCTTGCCGTCGATCGCTTCGGTCAGCCGTTTTTCGCTGTCCTCGCGCCGCGCTGTCGATGAGCATGGCGCTTCGCTGCGGGTCGAAGGCGGCAAGCTGGGCGAGATAACCCCCAAAGCCCAGCCGCCCGGCACCACGGTGGAAGTGCGCGAGCTGTTCTACAACGTGCCGGCGCGGCGCAAGTTCCTGCGTGCTGAGCGTACCGAGCTCAGCCACATCGAGGAATGGCTGCGTTCACTGGCGCTTGCGCGCCCGGACGTGGAGCTGCGTGTCAGCCATAACGGCCGTCCTTCGCGCCGCTACAAGCCCGACTTGCTGGACGCCTCGCTGCGCTTGAACGAGACGCTGGGCGAGGACTTTGCGCGCCAGGCTTTGCGCGTGGAGCACAGTGCGGCGGGCCTGCGCCTGCACGGCTGGATCGCGCTGCCCAGCTATTCGCGCGCCAGCGCAGACCAGCAATACCTTTACGTCAACGGTCGCGCCGTGCGTGATCGCAACATCGCCCATGCAGTGAAGATGGCCTACCAGGATGTGCTGTTCCATGGCCGCCAACCGGCCTATGTGCTGTTTCTGGAAATAGACCCGCTGCGCGTCGACGCCAACGTGCATCCGGCCAAACACGAAGTCCGTTTTCGCGATACGCGGCTGGTGCACGATTTCGTCTATCGCACGTTGCAGGACGCTCTGGCCGAAACGCGTGCCGGTGCGGTGGCGGCAAACACGCAGGGAGCTGCGGACAGGGCGCAGTACGCAGGCGCAGCGGGCGGCTTCGGTTCGCCGCAGCAATGGTCTCCAACACAGCAGTCGCCTCTGGGTCTGAGCGTTGGAGAAGCACCGGCTGCCTATGCGGCGCTTTACGCACGACCAGGCGAATCGCCGGCCAACTCTTCGGCGCCCGGTTTTTCACAGCAGTTCCCTGCGCAGGCTTTCTCGTCGCAGTCGTCGGAGCAACGGCTGCCTGCCAGCAGCGATACAGCGATTCCGCCGTTGGGCTACGCCATCGCGCAACTGCACGGCATTTATATTCTGTCGGAGAACGCGGACGGACTGATCGTAGTGGACATGCATGCTGCGCACGAACGCATCGGCTACGAGAAGTTGAAGAGCGCGCACGACGGTATCGGTCTGCATTCCCAGCCGCTACTGGTGCCATTCAACCTGGCGGTGGCCGAGCGCGAAGCCGAAGTCGCCGAACGCGAAGCGGAAACGTTGGCCGCACTGGGTTTCGACGTGACCCGCAGCGGCCCGCAGTCGCTCAGTGTGCGCAGCGTGCCTGCATTGCTGGCGCAAGCCGAGCCGGAGGGCCTGTTACGGGACGTGCTGACGGATCTGCGCGAGCATGGTGAGACTCGCCGCATCGCAGCCGCACGCGACGAACTGCTCTCCACCATGGCTTGCCACGGTGCGGTACGCGCCAATCGCCGTTTGTCGATCCCGGAGATGAACGGGTTGCTGCGCGAAATGGAAATCACCGAGCGCTCGGGCCAATGCAATCACGGCAGGCCTACCTGGGCGCGTTTTTCGCTGGCCGAAATCGATCGCTGGTTCATGAGGGGACGCTGATATGGGGAAGTTCGCGCGATACGCGCTGTTCGGGTTCATGCTGCTGGCGCTCGCGGCCTGCAGCGGTGGTGCGGACGACTCCGCCGCGAGCAAAACCGGGCCCGCTCCCGATCCGAATTTCCTCGCCGACAACGCCGTCTGGCGCAATGAGCGCAAGCAGGATCTGCTGAGGCCCGATGGCTGGACCAGTCTGGTGGGTTTGCACTGGCTGGAGCTCAAGGCCCATTACCTTGGCAGCAGTACCGGCAGCGGAATCCGTCTGGCGGTAGGTCCGCCCAAGCTGGGCATGGTGGAACAGCGCGACGGACACATTTATCTCACGCCGGAGAGCGGCGTTGCTCTGACCCTGGATGGCGAACCCTTGAAAGGCAGGGTCGAGCTGAAGACCGATCATGACGAGACGCCCAGCCTGGTCGGTTTCGACGAGGGCAAAGGGTTGTTGAGCGTGATCAAGCGCGGCCAGCGTTTCGGTCTGCGCATCAAGTACGCCGATGCGCCCACACGCCTGCAGTTCGCCGGGCTCGATTACTGGCCTGCCGACCCGGATTGGAAAATCGTCGGCAAGTTCGTTCCGCATCCGCCCGGCAAGACCATGCCCATCGTCGACATCATCGGCACTTCCACCGATGCGCCGAACCCGGGAGCGGTGGAATTCGTGCGCGAGGGAAAGACCTACCGCATCGAAGCGATAGGCGAACCGGGCAACGAACTTTTCCTGGTATTCGCCGATCGCACCAGCGGCCATGGCAGCTATCCGGCCGGCCGCTTCATCGACACGCCGGGGCCGGATGCCCAGGGCAAGGTGGTACTGGACTTCAATCGCGCTTACAGCCCGCCTTGCGCCTTCACGACCTTCGCGACCTGTCCGTTGCCGCCGCCTGAAAACCGTCTGGACCTGGCTATCACCGCCGGCGAAAAGACCTATGCCTTCCATCCCGCAACTTTGTGAGCAGGGCCCACATGCGTCTACTTCTCTCTCGCCGCTTCAAGCCGATGCTGCTGGCCGCGCTGGCCACTCTCGCTTTCGGCGTCAATGCGGATGCGGCCAAATCGCCGGTCGCCGTGGCCGCTGTCCCGCCGCCGGTTCCGCTGATGTGGAAGGTGTCCGACGCCGACAACTCGGTGTACCTGCTGGGTTCGTTCCATCTGCTCAAGCCCAATGATTACCCGCTCTCCAAAGACGTTGATGCGGCTTTCGCCGACGCCGAATCGTTGGTGTTCGAGATGGCGCCGGAAGAGATGTCCTCTCCCGCGCTGGGAGTACAGATGGGGCAGGCGGCGTTGCGCGTCGATGGCACGCAGCTCGATAGCGAACTTCCCGCCACCACCGTCGCTTTGCTGGGCGCATGGCTGAGCGCCAATGGTCCGGAGCTGCAGAAGATGGGGCTGACGCCGCAGGTGGTGCAGCTGTTCGAGCCGTGGTTCGTCGGCCTCACCATCAGCATTACCGAGATGACCAAACAAGGTCTGGATCCGAAACTGGGGCTCGATTCGCACCTGGCCGCATTGGCGACGGAAGCGGGAAAGTCGACTGCCGGTCTTGAAACCGGCGCGCAGCAGATCGCCTTTCTCGATGGGATGAGCAAGGAAGAACAACTTCAATTCCTCGCCGAGGCGTTGTCCGAATCCAGGGACGCAAAGGAAGAAACCGCCAAGCTGCACGCTGCATGGCGCGCGGGCAAGGCCGATGTGCTGTGGCAGGACATGGCCACGCAGATGAAGAAGGAATATCCGAATCTGTACAAGCGGATCAATGTAGAACGCAATGACACGTGGGTGCCAAAAATAGAGAAACGCCTTACCGGCTCGGATAAGGACGACACCCTGGTAGTGGTGGGCGCCTTGCATTTGCTGGGACCGGATGGCGTGGTGGAGAAGTTGCGTGCCAAGGGCTACCGTGTGGAGCGTATCTGCTCTGCCTGCAAGCCGACCAGGAAGTAGCGGTCCACACAACAACGGCTGATCAAGCGAACCGAAATGACAGAACCAGTCCAGCTGTACGCTCAATCCATAGAAGCGTTGAATCGGGGCGACTGGGCGCGGGCACGAAGTCTGACGACGGTGCTCCTGACGAAGACGCCACAGCATGCCGGGGTACATTTCGTGGCGGGGGTGGCTTCGCTGCAATTGCAGCAGCTGCAGCCCGCCATAGACCATTTGAGACGAGCCGTCGCGATCAACCCTGGGCGCGCCGACTACAACACCCAGTTGGCGCGCGCGCTGGCAACAGGTCGTTCCCTGCGGGAAGCCGTGGAAGCGGCGGACCGCGCGATGAGTCTGTCGCCCAGCGATGCCATGACTCTGGATACGTTGGGCGTGGTTTATACACAGGCCAACGCGCACACCAAGGCGATCGAAGTATTCCGGCGCGCAGCTGAACTGATGCCCGGACGTGCCAGCTACCGTTTCAATCTGGCCACCTCGCTCACGTTTTCGGGTGACCTGAAGGCAGCCGAGCGCGAGTACGAAGCGTGTATCGGTATCGATCCGCGCTATTGGAAGGCGCATCTGGCTCTCTCGCAATTGTCGAAACAGAGCGAATCCGGCAATCACCTCAAGCGACTGGAATCGTTGCTGCTGCAGACCGACAACGATATGGACGGATTGATGTACCTCAACTTGGCGTTGGCCAAAGAGTATGAGGACCTGCAGCAGTACGCCCGTTCATTCGAGCATCTTTCCAAAGGGAAGGCATCAAAACGAAAATCGCGCGGCTACTCCAGTGCGCGCGACGAGGAATTGTTCAACGCTCTGGAAAATGCTTTTCCCATTCCGGAAGCGATGGCGTCGGGTTGCCCGAGCTACGAACCCATTTTCGTGATCGGCATGCCGCGCAGCGGAACGACGCTGGTGGAGCGAATCATTTCCAGCCATACATCGGTGCATTCCGGCGGAGAGCTGCAGAACTTCGGCGTCTGTCTGAAACGCGCGTCGGGCAGCCGCACGGCCGGCATATTCGACCTGGACACGATAAGCCGCTGCAGGCAACTGGACTGGGACAAACTTGGCGCCGACTACATCGCCAGCACCCGGCCGGGTACCGGCCACACGCCGCATTTCATCGACAAATTGCCGCACAACTTCCTCTTCGCCGGCTACATTGCCCGTGCGTTGCCGAACGCCAGGATTATCAATCTGCGGCGCAATCCGATCGATACGTGCCTGAGCAATTTCAGGCAGTTGTTCGCATTGACCTCGCCTTTCTACGATTACTCTTTCGACTTGCTCGACACGGGGCGGTATTACCTGATGTACGACCGCCTGATGAAGCACTGGCAGGAGGTCCTTCCCGGCCGCATTCTGGATATTCGCTACGAAGACATCGTGGAATCGCAGGAAGAGGCAAGCCGCAATCTGATCGAATTCTGCGGCCTGCCTTGGGAAGACGCCTGTCTGCAGTTCGAGCGCAACCAGTCGCCAGTCGCCACTGCCAGCGCGGTGCAGGTGCGCGAGCCGATCTATCGCACCTCCATGGAACGATGGAGGCGATATGAAGGGCAATTGGGTGAACTGATCGAACTGTTGGGAGATGCCGCAACGCCGGGATGAGCGGTTGCGGTCAAACCATCTCGATGCAATCCACGGGGCATGCCGGTAAGCAGAGTTCGCAACCGGTGCATAGGGATTCGATCACCACGTGCATGTGCTTGGCTCCGCCGATGATGGCATCCACCGGGCAGGCCTGGATGCATTTGGTGCAGCCGATGCAATCGGCTTCGACGATCAGCGCAACGGAAGGAGGTTTGTGCGATCCGCGCGCCCGGTCATAGGGCTGCGCCTCCGTCGATAGAACATGCGCGAGCGCCCGTGCGCCCGCATCGCCGCCGGGCGGGCAACGGTCCACGCCCGCTTCCTGCAAGGCCATGGCTTCGGCATAGGGACGGCAACCGTCGAAGCCGCATTGCCCGCATTGCGTCTGCGGCAGAATGCGGTCGAGACGATCAGCAAGGGCAAGGTCCACGACGTTGGCACCTGTATCGGGATCAGCGAACCGGCATCCCGGGTTCGGCAGTATCGTCTGCGTCCAGCAGCGCCAAAGCGCCGCCGTCGAAGCCTGCCGACAGGATCATGCCTTCGCTGGTGCCGAAGCGCATCTTGCGCGGCGCCAGGTTGGCGATGAACACGACTTTGCGGCCAACCAGTTTTTCCGGCTCGCCGTAGCTGGCGCGGATGCCCGAGAAGATCTGCCGCTGGCCGAGATCGCCGGCATCCAATTGGAAGCGCAGCAGCTTGTCCGAACCTTCGACGAGCTCGCAGGCAAGCACCTTGCCGATGCGCAGATCCAGCTTGGAGAAGTCGTCGATGGAGATGGCATTGTTTTCGTTGCCCGCCGTAGGAGCGACATGAGTCGCGACCGAATCTTTGGCGGACGCATTCGCGCTCGCGACTGACGTTTTCGCGACTGCCGTCGCTCCTACGGCCGCGGGTGCGGGCGCACCCATCGTGTCCTTCGAGGCCTCGGTCATGGCGTCTATCTTCTTTGGATCGATACGGGTGAACAGCGGAACGTAAGGTTTGACCGCATGCGCCAGCAGCGGCGCATCCAGATCCTGCCACGCGTATATCGGAGCGGCGAGGAATTCCTCCGCCTGGACCGAAGTCTGCGGCAGGATCGGCTTCAATGCGGCGACCAGCACGCGGAACAGGTTCAGGCCCTGCGTGCACACCGCTTGCAGTTCCGCATCGGCGCCGTCCTGCTTGGCGATGACCCAGGGTTTCTTGTCGTCGATATAGCGGTTGGCTTCATCGGCCAGCGCCATGGTCTGGCGGATCGCGCCTGCGGGATCGTTGCGTTCGTAGGCCTCGCGGATAGGCGCCAGCGCGGCCACGAAGCGCGCGTACATCGCCGCGTCGGGCAAAGTCCCCGCCAGTCGGCCGCCGAAGCGCTTCTCGATGAAACCCGCGCAGCGGCTGGCCAGGTTGACGAACTTGCCGACCAGATCGGCATTCACGCGCGCGATGAAGTCGCCCAGGTTCAGATCAAGGTCGTCCACGCCACCCGAGGACTTGGCAGCGTAGTAGTAGCGCAATGCTTCGGGCTCCAGATCTGCGTCCAGATAAGTCCTGGCCATTACGAAAGTTCCGCGCGACTTGGACATCTTGGCGCCGTCCACAGTCAGATAGCCGTTGACGTGCAGCCGCGTCGGCGCGCGGAAGCCCACGCCCTTCAGCACCGCCGGCCAGAACAGGCCGTGGAAGTTGACGATGTCCTTGCCGATGAAATGGTGCAGTTCGGTTTCGGTGCCGGCGATCAGATGCGATTCGAAATCGATGCCGTTGCGCGCGCATAGATTGCGGAAACTGCTCAGGTAACCGATCGGCGCATCCAGCCAGACGTAGAAATACTTGCCGGGTGCGCCCGGAATTTCGAAACCGAAATACGGTGCGTCGCGCGAGATGTCCCAGGCGCGCAATCCGCCCTCGGCATCCAGCCATTCCACCAGCTTCGCCTTGACGCCGGGCAGGGCGACATCGCCGGCCATCCACTCGCGCAGGAACGCTTGGAAGCGGCCGACTTCGAAAAAATAGTGATCCGAATCTCGCAGCTCCGGGGTCGCGCCGGAGAGGACCGATTTCGGTTCCTTCAGGTCGGTTGGTGCATAGGTGGCGCCGCAGTTCTCGCAGTTGTCGCCGTACTGGTCGGGCGTGCCGCAGTTGGGGCAGATGCCTTTGATGTAGCGGTCCGGCAGGAACATGCCTTTTTCAGGATCGAAGAACTGGGCCACGCTGCGGCGCGCGATGTGGCCGCCGGCTTCCAGCCGCCCATAGAACGTCTCGGTGAGCTCGCGGTTGGCGGCTGAGTGGGTCGAATCGTAATGGTCGAAAGCCACGCCGAATGCCGCGAAATCGCGCTCGTGCGAGGCCTGCATGCCGGCGATGAAGGTTTCCGGGGTTACTCCGGCCTTTTCAGCGGCCAGCATGATCGGCGTGCCGTGGGTGTCGTCCGCGCACACGAACCAGGTGGTGTCGCCGCGCAGGCGCCGGGCACGCACCCAGATATCGGCCTGGATATAGCCGACCAGGTGGCCCAGGTGCAGAGGGCCGTTGGCATAGGGCAGGGCGGTGGTGACGAGAGCGGTGCGGGTCATGGGGTGAGGCGTGCGTAGGGCAGGCGATTATTGCATGCGCTGCAAACCGGCCTGCCCGAAAAGGTGCGGCCTGGCGGACGGCGGGAGGAACAGGCCGCCTGCCTGTATCGGCGATCGTCTATTCGCGGATCCAGGTCTGCGCCCGACAGATGAAGGCGATACAGCCGGACATGTCCAGTTTCTTGCCGCCCGGGTGCAGTTCGATCTTCGATTTGTAGGTCTTGCCCTTGGCCGGATCCAGCACCGTACCGCCGGCCCAGTGGGTCGCGTCCTCGGCCTTGAGGTTCCACAGGATCACCATTCCCCTGATCGGCTTGTTCTTGTTGACGCCAGAACACTTGTCGCAAACCGGATTCGGGCCCGTGTCAGATCGCAGAACCTCCACGACCTTGCCGGCCAGAGTGCCATTGGCAGCCTTGTAGATATCGACGATCGACTTCGGCTTTCCGGTCTCATCATCGATGGTTTTCCAGCGGCCAATGGGGCTGCTCTGGGCGAAGCTTGCCAAGGGAAGCGCCAGGAGCAATAAGAAGATGGACAGGCAGCGGAGAGGCATGGCGGATGATTCGGTCAAGGCATGGGCCAATGGCTGTGGCTAAGATCGAAAACGACCCGGATCTACCGGGCCGTTCGTCCTTCCAGTCAGGCGGGCGTCAATGCTCGCGGGTCCATTCCTGGTGTTTGCAGATGAAGCCGAGGCAGCCGGAAACCTGCAGTTTGTTCGGCGACAGCAGCTCGCCCTTCGACTTGTAGGTCTTGCCGTTGGCGAGCTTGAGCACGGTTCCGCCGCTGTAGCCGGCTCCGTCGCGCTTCAGTCCCCACAGGATCACCATGTCCTTCATCGGCTTGTTCTTGGCTGCGCCGGTGCATGCGCTGCACGTGGCGTTCGGCGCGAACAGGGTTTCCACTACCTTGGCCGCGATGGTGCCGCCCTTGGCTTCGTACACATCCACGATCAGACGCGGCTTGCCGGTGTCTTCATCGTAGGTTTTCCAGCGTCCAACGGCCGGGTCGGCGGCCATGGCCGACATCGACAAGGCCAGCAAGGGCAGTGCCACCAGGGTGGCGATCAGTTTGTTGCGCATGTTCCCCTCCCAGGGATAGTGGATGTTCGGTCCGGAAATCGTTTCTGGTCATCCCGGTGCGTGGCCTTTATACCGCATCCGCTGGCGTATGGAGCAATGGCTTTGTTTTGTTCAGGATTGAAGGGAGGGAAGAACACTCATGCGGCTGGCCAGCGGCAATAAAAAAGCCCCGTCTCGCGACGGGGCTCCGGGTGAAGCATCAGCGTGAACTATTCCTTCTTGCCGATGGCATAGCGCATCTCGAGATAGAACGAACGTCCATACACGTCGAAATTATAGGCGTTGTAGGGCGCGCCCGAGCTGCCGGGGAAGGTCACGTCGTACGGGGGCATCTTGTTGAACACGTTGTTGACCATGGCCGACAGCTCCAGGCCCGGCAACGCCTGGTAGGACAGGCTCAGGTTGTAAAGCGTGGTCGAACCCAGCGTGTGCGCGCCGGCCGCGCCGTAGCCCGTGGTGGAGACATAGGCCCGGTTGTTGGGTGTCTTGTCCCGCCAGTTGGCGTAAGCCGTGGTGGCGAAGTTGCCAATACGCCACGTCAGCGACGCATCGGCCTTGCGCTTGGGATCGGAGCTCCAGTAAGGATCGTTCAGCAGGTCGATTTCCGCGTCTTCCGGGTACTGCTGATACTTGTGATCCAGCTTCTGGGTATAGCTGCTACGCAAGTCCAGATCGCCGAAACGCCCTATGTCCACGCCATAGTTCAGCGAGGCGGTCACAGCCTCCAACGTCTGGCGCGAGACATTGATCTTGGGCGTGTAGATTTCAGTGATATTGCCCGCTGCGTTGCGGGTAATCTGGGCGAACGCGTTCTGGCATAGCGGCGAATTGATGTCGTCGGTGCCGATGTTGCAGCGATATTCCTGCAACGTCAGGCCGTTGGCGCTCTGCTGCGTGACCTCGTCGCTGATGTCCCAGTTGTGATAGTCCACCGTCAACGACAAACGGTCGATCGGGGCCCACACCACGCCCGCACTCCAGACATCCGCATCGATCGGCCGGAGGTTCAGGTTGCCCGACTGGGTGCCGAAGTACTGGCGGGACGAGAGTGCGGCGGGGCAATTGTCGATTTGATCGGGCAGGAAGCCTGCCTCCGCGCACTGCGTGTAGTCGATCACCGAGCTATAGAAGCCGCTTTCGCCCTGATACAGGTCCGACAAGGTCGGCGCGCGGAACGCGGTGCCGTACTTGCCGCGAATCAGCAGGGATTCCATCGGACGGAACTCAAGACCAAGACTGTACGTGGGTTTGTCGATCGTCCTGCCGCTTGCCTTGTAGCTGTCGTAACGCCCGGAAGCGGTGACCGTCAACATATCCCAGACCGGCATGCGCAATTCGGTGGTAACAGCGTAACGGTCGCGGTCGCCGCCGCCGCTGACATCGGTCTGGCCCCAGATCGATCCGTCCAGGTAACCCGGGTCCGGATCGTACTGCCAATCCTGCTGGCCGAACTCCGCTACCACGGCCAGACCGGCATCGCCACCCGGCAGGGTGAACAGCGTCGAGTTGGTGACCTGGGCGCGCAGGGTGCTGTCCTTGGTCTTGGCGTGCGTAGTCGCGCGTCCGGTGAAGCTGGCAAAATCCTCAGGACTCATTACGGTATAGAAGGCCGCATAGTCAGGAGTGAAAACAGGGTAGGCGTTGTAGTAGGGATCGAGTCCTTGTTGCGGTCCGAGGACATGATCGATGAAGTACTGATCGACCAGGTCTGCAAAGCGCACGGAGCTCGTTGAATCCAACTTGTACTCCGCATGGGTAATGCCCACGTCGTAATCCCAAGCCGAACCGCCGAACGAACCGTTGATGCCGAAGTTGACGCGGACCGCCTCGCTCTTGTCCTCACTCATCGTGTCGTTGAAGCCGCGGGGGCCCATTTCCTCGGGCGAGAACGTGCGCTGCAGGTTCAGCAGATCGTCCAGATTCGGATCGTAGTAATAACCGAAGTCCGCACCCGTGCCCCACCACGTGAAGTTGGAACCCACGTGATACTTGGTCCTCTCGTTGCTGTAGAGGACGTCTCCGTACAACTGCGTGTCGTCGTTGATATCGAAGGTGCCGTGCACATAGGCCTGGAACGCCTTCTTTTCATTCAACAGGGTGCGGTATCCCACGGAATTGGGCGAACCGCAGTAAAACTCGTCACCGAATCCCGGACGCTGCTGCAAAGCCATGGTTCCGCCGAACTGGGACGCCACGTTTTCGCAGTTGTTGGGGTCCAGGAAGTGATAGCTGGTGAAGGGGCTGTAGATAAGATAATCGCGACCCACGAGCTGCGGCGTGTAGCCTTCGGTGTTGTAGTGGCTGGTCAGGTCGCGCTGGTAGGCCCAGATGGGATCTCTTTCTTCATACTGCAATCCGCCCAACACATTCAGCCTGCCATCCGCGTTCGAGAAGCCATTGGCGATGCTGAAGCGCGTGCTGGTGCCGCCGCCTTCCGTGTAATGGCCGCCGCGGATGCTGAAGGCCATTCCGTCCATCTGCTTCTTCAGGATCACGTTGATCACGCCGGCGATGGCATCCGAACCGTAGATGGAGGATTGCCCGCCGGGCAGGATCTCGATGCGGTCGACAAGGTCGATCGGAATGCCGCTGATGTTGTTGAAGGTGTCGCTGCCGTTGTAGAGCGCGGGATAGTTCGCCATCGGGCGACCGTCGATCAGGTACTTCACGTATCCCGGAGGCAGACCGAACAGGCTGACCGTCTCGGCACCCTGGGTGAACGAGGCAGAAGTCTGCGCACCCTGCACCGCGCCGGTGGCGAAAGAGGACTTTTGCAGCACTTCGGACACGGTGCTGAAACCTCGTGCCTTGATGTCTTCTGCGGTTATGACGGTGACTGGAACGAAGGTTTCCAGGTCGGTTTGCGGGATCAGCGAGCCGGTCACCACTATTTTTCCGAGATTCGTGGCTTCCGTCGTGTTGCTTTGCGGGCTGCTTTCTTCTGTGTCCTGAGCAAGCGCACTGGCTGCTGCGGGCATCAGGATCGCTGCGAGCATCGCAGCGGTGAGACGGCTTCTTTTCAAGACTGCGGGTTTGCGCACTGACATGGTGTGGAATCCTCAGCTGATCCAAAAAAAACGGCCTTCACCGGCAGAATCCTTCCTGCCTGAGCCGTAACTTCTATTTCCCCTTTGGGTCAAACTTAACATGCAGTTAACGCTATAACAAATTTTGCAATGGATATGACCAATCCATGTGATATGTGACGCCTCTTTCAGAATAAAAGCCATTTAAAAACAGTAGCTTATTTGACAATGTTCGGGGATGGATCATTGAATACACCACTTGGGTCCGTGCCCGGGCATCTCCCCCATATCGGATTGGATTTTGGATTCGCTACGGAAATGGGCGGCGGCGTTGCTGTGGCCTGCGGTGATCGGCGTGTGTCTATCCGGAACATCGTCGGCTGGGAAATAGAAGGAGTACAGCACCGAATAGGATCAGCCTGTCAGCTGCATGCTGGTGATAGGGGTGATCCACAACACACCTGCCAGATCGTCTCCATCCCACAGATGGGCCGGTGCTAAATGAACCCGTCATGGATCCAGAATTGAGATCTACCTACCAGTTAAGCAGTGAAACGGCAACTTGGATTCTTTTGAACGATTGCGACTCCGTTTCAGGAGCCGCAATCATCTACAGCCTAAAGCTCACTGCCGAATTCCTATTCGTCAATACTGGCTTCAGGTATGTACTGGACCCATGTGGAAACAACTACGCAAGCACCAGATTCGGAGTCGCATCGTTTAGTTTGACAGTTGCTGTAGCCCCCACCAATAGGTGTGCATGAGTCCGAATATGTGACAGTTGCGTTCGCCTCAGGGGAGAACGTCATGGTTCCAATGAAAGCTATTGCTGATACAAGAATTCCAGAAGCAAGGGTTGCGATCTTCATTGACATATCCTTATCGTTTCATTGAATTTAAGACCAAAGATGCAAGCTCTTGCTTGCATTCTGAGGCTATCACGCAAATTACAGGATATGAAAGTACATGTTCCAGGCTGGTGTGGAAAATCCGAAAGTCTGTAATGAGCGTTCTGCAGTGGTTGTACGCAAAACTTCAAGCAGGGGATGATCGAAAAAAACCCGGCCAATGGCCGGGCTGATAAGTTCGCTATTCATCAACAGGCAGCGTTGATGTCTATTTGGCTTGAGTGCTGGTCGCGCCAGTTCCGCCAATATGCCGTGAGAAGAAGTTCAGCATCTCGGTGTACAGTTTCAAGTTGTTTTCTTCCTTGTAGAAGCCGTGCATTTCGCCGGACTGGATGATCATGCCCTCCGGCGAATTGCCGGTTGCGGTCAACGCTCTGTTCATTGCTTCGGTTTGTTCGGGTACTGCGCGCACATCGCGCGCACCGGCAGCCAGGTAGACGGGGATCTTGATGTTCTTCGCCAAGCTGGTGGGCGAGTCGGCACGCTGCTGGGCTTTGTCGGTTCCCAGCGTGCGACGCAGGTACCGCAAACCGGATTCGCGCTGCGGAATATCGCCTTTTTCGAACATCATCTCCATGTCATACACGCCTACGTAGCCGAATGCGCACTTGAACAGGTCTGGCTCGCGGGCCGGCGCCATCAGCGACGAATAACCGCCGAAACTGCCGCCATAGATGCAGATGCGATCCTTGTCGGCATAGCCTTGCTTGATGGCCCAATGCGTCGCGTCCAGGATGTCGTTCTGGATGCCCTGGCCCCATTGTTTATGGCCCGCATCCTGGAACGCCTTGCCATAACCGCCGGATCCGCGGAAATTGACCTGCAGCACCAGATAGCCGCGGTTGGCGAACATTTGGGTTTCCGAGTTGAAGCCCCAATCGTCGCGCGGACCGATCGGACCGCCGTGGGGATTCACTATCAGCGGCAGATTCTTGCCATTCGAACCGTGCGGAATGGTCAGGTAGCCATAGATCTGCTTGCCGTCGCGTGAGGTAAACGAGAACGGCTTGACCGACGCCATCTTGTTCTTGTCCAGCCACTGCCGGCCCTGCATCAGGAAGCGTGCCTTGCCCGTATCGCGGTCGTACAAATACAGCTCGCCCGGGTTGTTGTCGGCGTATACGGACACGACGATCTGTTTGCCATCCTGCGTGAAGCTTGAGAAATCCACCATCTGCCCGGGGAAGGCGGCGGCCAGCGACGCATACAACTCCGCATCCGGGTGCGATTCATCGATCAGTTTAACGTTGGGCGCACCCGCCTCCGTGGCGACTGCAATCAGGCGCTGCTGGTCGGTGGACCAGATCATGTTGGAAATGTCGGCTACTTTGTCCTGGAACAACAGCTTGAATTCACCCGTCGTGGTATCGAGCGTACCGATTGCCGCCGGATTCCTGCCGTCGCTCTGCCGCGCGTAAACCGTGCCGTCCGGGGCTGTGCGCTCTACCGACAGGTGCTTGCCGTCGGTTTTCGACGCACTGATCAGCGTCCATTTGCCGGAATCGTCACGACGATACAGTTCGGAGCGTTCGTCGTACTCTCCATCCTCGTCCTTGCTGGACGAACATACTGCGAAACGGGGCTGCTTGGCAGCATCCAGTGCGATCCCGCAGTTTTCTTTCGGCGCACGCGCCAGAGACTTGCGTCGGCCGCTGACGGTGTCCATCAATACTACTTCCGTTCCGGATCCTTCTGAAGACCGCGGATAATCGACTTCCATGACTACATTCAAAGCGTCGTCTTTCAGCGTATCGAGTAACGTGAAACGCTCATTCCCCACGGTTTTTCCGCTTTGGGTCGCGTCACGCGTGCCGTAGAAGATCAATGGACGTGGTTGCGTTCCGTCGGCATTGACCGCGAACCATTCGCCGGTGCCGAACGGCTGTTCATACTTGCCGAGCTTGCGAATGGCATTGAACATGAGGCGATTGGGGCTGGTCCAATAAAAACTGCCTACGCTCTTCTTATCTGGAAGCTGATTGAGCTTGACTACCTTGAGGTCACTGGTGCGCAGCACCGTCAATATGTCCTGATCGCCACGATCCACCGTCATTGCAAGGTACTCGCCGTTGGGCGATATCTTTACGCTGCTGTAGGTGGAATGCCTGACGAAATCCTCGATTGGGATCAGGGCTGGCGCTGCTATGGCGCTGGATGCCAGCAGCGTAGTCATGCTGAGAAGTGATGCGCAAACAAACTTCATAAATTCCTCCACTGGAATGCTATGACAGAGTTGCAGGCCTAAGTGTGGCCAACTTGATCGGTAGGCTCTGTTCGCCATCGCGACAGGCAAAAAGAGCCCGGCCAAGGCCGGGCTCTCGTTACTTCGTACTGCAAGCGCGATTTAGAACTTGTACTCCGCAGTCACATTGAAGCGGCGACCGACCGGATCCGCACCGATGGTGTAGTCGTAGTACGGATAGCCGGTGTTGCTGTTGTCTTCGCGGAAGGTATTGTCGAGTACATTGACTACAGTGCCGGTCAGGGTCAGCTTGGGCGTAATCCGCTTGGCGACAGTCAGGTTGTACAACATATAAGGTTTCAGGCGGGCGGGATAATCGCCGCCGGCAGTGTTGGTTCCGTCGACGGCCGCAAAGCTGCCGTTAGAACCGTAGCGGGTGCCGAAAACGGCAACCGCCCAATCGTCAAGCTGCCAGCTGACCGTACCGCGTACGCGGCTGCGCTGGTCGGAGATCAACGGATCGTCGCGATAGTCGATCAACTCGTCGCCGATGAACTGCTTGTACTTGTTGGTCAAGCTCAATGAATAACCCAGATCGAGACCGAATTGACCCCAGCGGTCGGTATCCAGACGGTACTTGAACGTTGCGTCGATACCGCTGGTGTCGGTCAGCGCGGCATTTATGTAGGCGGAGTTGATCCGGTCGATACGCTGATCGGAGCTAGCGCCCGGTTCGCCGACTTGACGAGTGATCAAGCTGATGATGTTCTGGCAGAACGAGGAATCGATGGCATTCGGGAAAGGGGCGCCAGTACGATCCACGCCTAGACGGCAATTGGCCTCGTTTTCAAGCAGATAGGCCGAACTCAGCTGGGTGGCCTGGTCCTCGAGCTTGATCCGCCAATAGTCTACGGACATGCTCATGTTGTCCATGATGTCCCAAACGAAGCCGGCGGTGAAGGATTCGCCCTCTTCTTCTTTCAGCAGCGGATTGCCGGCGATCAGTGTGCGTGCTTGGTAAAGAGTCGGATCGTTGGCGACGTTGCACTGGGTGCGAGTACGCGGACCGGTGGTCAAGCCCAGGCCCGTACCCGAACGGCAGGAGTATTCGTCCAGCACGGTTGAGAATGAGGCCGCGCCTTCGGCATAGACCAGCTGCATATCCGGTGCGCGGAAGCTGGTGGCGTAGGAGGCGCGTAACAGCAGGCTGTCCAGCGGACGGAATTCCAGACCGAGGTTGTAGGTGATGGCATCGTCGACTGCGGTAATGTCGTCGTACTTGTCGTAACGACCGGCGAGTGTGGCGTCCAGCATGCTGAAGATCGGCACACGGAATTCGATGGCAGCGGCATAGCGATCGCGTTCGCCATGGGTTTCGCCGGAGCTGGTCAGGTTGTAGATTGTCTGGCCGTCCAGCGGACGCAGTTGGCTGGTGCGTGGATCGCTGGTTAGGTCGGTCTTCTGGCGACCGGCTTCAAGCGAACCGGCGAAGCCGATGGGGCCTGCCGGCAATTCGAACAGATCGCCGGACACTGTGAAGTTCAAGTTCGACGAGCTGGTCTTACCCTGGTTGATCACGCGTGTCGCGAACGAGTCGTAGATTTCCGGCGTGATGGGCGTATTCCAGCGGGCCAGGTTCAAGCGGTAGATCGGGTAAATACCCGCACCGGTGCCGGTGGCGTTGCTGAAACCAAGGCGCGGGCCGAGGAAATAGTCGTGCACCGGTTGGGCCAACAGGCGCGGACGGTCCGCCGTGTAGTCGTACTGCGAATGCTGTGCGGAGGCTTCCCAGTCGAAACGATCGGCAATGGTTCCCCTGATGCCTACGGTGAAGTTGTAGGTGTCTTCGTCGTACAGGGTGCTGGCCGCTTCATTGCCACCCAGTTCGAATGGGTTGAAGACGCGCTGCAGCTGCAGCAGGCCGCCTGCCTGGGGATCGTAATAAAGCGATGTGGCGGCGCCGGCGCTGGTGGTCAGGAATCGGTCGCCGCTCGTGCCCCAGAACTCTGTTCCGCTGCTTGCCTTGCCGTCCGCGTGATAGTAGGTGGCGTCGGCGAACAGCCTCAGGCTGTCGGTGATGTCGAAACCGCCGTTGATGTAGGCAGAGTAATTCTTACCAGCATTCAATATGGAGCGCGAACCGGGTTGGGTAAAGGAGCCGCAATATCTACCGCGCGCCGCCGTGGTGACGGTCGTATAACCGAATGCGTCGCAAGCATCGGCGCCCGGATAGAACGCATTGGTGTTGACCGCGCCGCCCGGGCGAGTATTGCCGCGGATCGCGATCAGCGACAAGGCGGGATTGGTGATTGATCCGAGCGGACCCTGGCGCGTGTCGGCCAGAAAATCGCGCTGGCTGGCGAATACCGCTTCGTTGGCCGCGAACTGCAGAGCGTAAACTGCACTCCAGCGGTCGCCGGTGCTGCCGCCGGAGAGTTCGATCTTGCCGCTGTCGCCGCCACCATGCTGGGTGGTGCCCGCGGTGAGGCGCAATGTGTGGCCGTCGATGTTTTCGCGGGTCACGATATTGACCACGCCGGCTACTGCATCCGAACCGTAAATGGCGGAGGCGCCACCGGTCAGGATTTCCACGCGTTCAACGATCGAAGACGGAATGGCCTTGACGTTGACTACGTTGTTGTCCCGGTTGTAGGGCTGCGGGTATTGCGCAGGACGACGGCCGTTGACCAGGGTCAGGGTCAGGCCGGGTCCCAAGTTGCGCAGATTCACGACCTGAGCATTGGGAGTGAAGCCGGAGACGGCCAAGTCACCCGTGAACGAAGCGGTGGTGTTCTGCGTCAGGGTCTGGAGCATGTCGCCTACGGTCTGGAAACCTTCGCGTTCGATGTCAGCGCGAGTGATCACTGTGACGGGTGCCGGTCCCTCAATCTCCGAGCGTTTGATGCGCGAGCCAACCACGGTGACCTTATCGAGGTTGGTAGTGTCGGCCGAAGTGTTCGTCTCGGTCGCTTTTTCGTCGACGTCCTGGGCGAAAGCAGCGCCGGAGGCGGGAAGTAGAATTGCGGCGAACAGTGCTGCGCTCAAACGGCTTCGCTTGGGCGCGATCGAATTGCGTACTGACATGCTTGAATCCCCTAATCTATCCAATAAGTAAGTGATACGGCTTCGAATGGCGTTGGTTTCGCCTGCCGCTACGTCAAGTCCCCCTCGACGAACCTGAACTTAACATGTGGTTAACGCGGTGTGCACGTTTTACGTAAAAAAATGCCGAATTTGTGCCTACGCAAACATCAGTTGTCACATAAGTGTGGTGACGCAGTGTTCTTATAGGTTTTACTTGAAACTGTTGGATAGTCAACAAATTGGACGGAGATAACGGCAAATTGGACGAACATAAGCAAAATCCACGAATTCCTTCCCACGCGGTGCAGCCTGGTCTGTCGCCCTTGGTGGGCGTCCGTAATGTGATCGCCATTGGCTCCGGAAAAGGGGGGGTAGGAAAGTCCACCACAGCGGTCAATCTGGCCCTGGCCCTGCACCTGGATGGTGCAAAAGTCGGAATTCTGGACGCCGACGTCTACGGCCCCAGCATTCCCACCATGCTTGGCCTTAGCGGCAAGCCGGACAGTCCCGACAACAAGTCCATCGAGCCGATGCGGGCTTTCGGGATCGAAACGATGTCGATCGGGTTTCTGGTCGACGCGGACACGCCGATGATCTGGCGCGGGCCAATGGCGACTTCGGCCTTGACGCAGTTGTTCACCGATACCCTGTGGGGGGATCTGGACTACCTGTTGATCGATCTGCCGCCCGGCACCGGCGACATCCAGCTGACCCTGGCGCAGAAGATTCCGGTGGCCGGCGCGGTCATCGTGACCACGCCGCAGGACATCGCCACGCTGGATGCGAAGAAAGCGCTGAAGATGTTCCAGAAAGTGGAAGTGCCGGTGCTGGGAATTGTCGAGAACATGGCGCTGCACGTCTGCTCCAATTGCGGACACGAAGAGCATCTGTTCGGCGAAGGCGGTGGCCAGCGCATGGCCGCGCAATACGGCGTGCCCTTGCTGGGGTCGCTGCCGCTGGATATCACCATCCGCGAACAGGGCGACGCTGGCCAGCCGGTAGTGATCGCCGCGCCGGAATCGGCGGTGGCCCAGGCCTACCGGCAGACCGCGCGTGCCATGGCCGCACAGCTGGCGCTGCGCCCACGCGCTTCCATCCCCATCGCCTCGTCGCTGATTTGAGACCGACCGCAACGCCTCGGCTAGAATTGGCTGCTTCAAATCCATAAAAGTCCCGGCCGACCGGCCCCCAGGAATCAACGAATGAGCATCAAGAGCGACCGCTGGATCCGCCGCATGTCCGAGCAGCACGGCATGATCGAACCGTATGAAGCCGGACAGGTGAAGCAGGTCAATGGCGAACGCATCGTCAGTTACGGCACCTCCAGCTACGGCTATGACGTGCGCTGCTCGCGCGAGTTCAAGATCTTCACCAACATCAACTCGACCATCGTCGATCCGAAGCATTTCGACAGCGGCAGTTTCGTGGACGTCAACGCCGATTCCTGCGTGATACCGCCCAACAGCTTCGCGCTGGCGCGCACGGTGGAATATTTCCGTATTCCCCGCAGCACTCTGGTGGTCTGTCTGGGCAAGAGCACCTATGCGCGCTGCGGCATCATCGTCAACGTGACGCCGCTGGAGCCGGAGTGGGAGGGCCATGTGACCCTGGAATTCAGCAACACCACGCCGCTGCCCGCGCGCATCTACGCCAACGAGGGCGTGGCGCAGATGCTTTTCTTCGAATCGGACGAAGTCTGCGAAACCAGCTACAAGGACCGGGGCGGCAAGTACCAGGGCCAGACCGGCGTCACTCTGCCGCGTACCTGATCCAATCCTGTAGGAGCGGGCCCTGCCCGCGACGCTCTTGTTGACGCAAATAGAGAAGCGTCGCGGGCAGGGCCCGCTCCTACAGGATCTTTCAGTGCTCGGCGCCAGCGGCCAGACGCTGATCGTCGATGGTGGTGACGGCGACGCGAAGGCACACACGCAGCGCTTCGGCGACAACTTCCACAGGCAGACCGAACGCCCCTGGAATATCAGCGGCTTGTTCGGGCGAATAAGGGATATGGATGAAGCCGGCACGGGTTTTGCGGCGCTTGCGAAGCGCATGCATCAGACCGTAGAACACGTGATTACAGACGTAGGTGCCGGCCGTCTGGGAGATCTCCGCAGGGAATCCAGCGTCGCGCATGCGTGCCAACATCGACTTTATCGGTAACGTGGAAAAGTAAGCCGCCGGGCCGCCTGGGACGATGGCTTCGTCCACCGGCTGCCGGCCCTGGCTGTCCGGGATACGCGCATCGTCCACGTTGATGGCCACGCGCTCCAGCGAGATCCGCTCTCTGCCGCCCGCCAATCCCACGCAAACAACCAATGACGGGGAGGTTTCGCGGAGCGCGGCCCGAAGCGCTTTCAATGAAGCTCCGAACGCGACCGGCAGCCGGCGCGCGACCACGCGATGGCCGGCGATGCGCTTGCCGTGCAGGGCGAGCACCGCATCCCAGCTGGGATTGGTCGATTGTCCGTCGAAGGGCTCGAAGCCGGTCAGCAGAAGTGTGGGCAACGGTTTCATCGGAAGCACAGCACCAGCATCAGCGCGATATTGACCACCATGAGCGCGAAGGCCGTCATGGCTTGCGAACGGATCACCGCGTAGGGATCCTTTAACTCCAGCAATACGGCGGGCACGATATTGAAGTTGGCCGCCATTGGGGTCAGCAAGGTGCCGCAATAGCCGGTGAGCATGCCGATGGCGCCCAGGCTGGCCGGATCGGCGCCGTGTTTCTGGATCAGAAGCGGCAGGCCAATGCCGGCCATCATCACCGGGAACGCGGCGAACGCGTTGCCCATGATCATGGTGAAAGACACCATGCCTAGGGCGAACGCCAGCAGGCAGGCGGTACGGCTTTCGATAGGAATCACGCGGCCGACCAGCGAAGCGATCACTTCACCTACGCCGGTGGCGGCGAACACGCCGCCGAGCGTGGCCAGAACCATGGGCAGCAGTACCGCCCACCCCAGGGAATCGAGCAAGCGGCGTCCCTGCGCCATGGGCTCGGCCGCGCGCGCACGCGTCACCCACAAGCCCGCGGCCAATGCGAACAAGCTGGCGATCGCCAGCGAACTGAGCGTCAGCGCCTTGGGGTCCATCAGCCGGTCCATGCCCGGGGCCCATTTGCTGGCGACGAACAGCATCAGAGTGAGCGCGGGAATCAGCAGGGCAGGCATGAACAAACGGTTACGCAAAGTTGCTGACAACGCCTGTCGGCGCGCCAGCGCTTCGGGGTTGTCGGGAGCTGCGGCCAGGCGTCCCCTGGCGGCCAGCACGCCGAGCGCGATCACGCCGATGCCCATGGCCTGTGCTGGCCATTGCACGCCTGCCTTGGCGCTCTGCAGGATCTGCGAGCCGAACGCGAAGGGGCCGATCAAGATCGCCCAGAACGCTGCTGTCGAATAACGCTGCTCGCGCAGGTTGTACAAGGCCGTGATCAGGAGGAAAGCGCCGATCAGCCAGTAGAAGTAATCAATCCGTAGCATCGGCCGATTCCGGCGTCGACTGGGCGCGCTCGCGCTCCAGCCGTCGCTGCAGCAGTTTCAGGCGGATCGCATGGATGAGGAAGGCGGCGATTGCGGTCGGCAGCGCCCACAAAGCGATGGCCATGGGCTCCAGTTCGATGCCGTTGCGGGCATAGAAACCCTGGATCAGCAGCACCGCGCCAATGGCGACGAAAACGTCTTCGCCGAAGAACAGGCCGATGTTGTCGGTAGCCGCCGCACTGGCGCGTACCTGCTCGCGCTCCGAATCGGTCAGCGGTCCGAGGGTGCGTTCCGCTGCCGCTTCACTCATTGGCGCAACCAGGGGGCGCACCGTCTGCGCGGGACCGGCTACATGCGTCAGCCCCATCATGCTGGCTAACTGGCGCATCGCCAGATAGGCGATCTGGAAACGCGACAGGTTCAATCCGCGGAAGCTGACGATCCACTCGCGCGCACGTTCGCGCAGGCCGTAGTGCTCCAGCAGGCCGATGACCGGCAGCGTGAGCAGGAACATCAGCAAGGCCCGGTTCTCGATGAAGCTCGTTCCCAGCAGCGCAAGCAGATCGGGCAGGGTGATGCCGGCCAGCAGGCCGCTGGTCAACCCCGCAACCACCACCACCAGTACCGGGTTGAAGCGCAACACGAAGCCGGCCACCACCACGGCAATTCCCAGTAGGGGCCAGTAATTCATCGGCGACGCTCCGGTGCAAGGATAGAGAAACCCGATTTCTCGATCGCCGCACGCAGCTCGCGGGCGAACGCTACCGCGTTCGGACGGTCGCCATGCAGGCACAGGCTGTCCGTCCGCAAGGCAAGACGCTCGCCAGTGCGTGCGATCACTACGCCATCGCGCAGCAGCAGCACGGCTTGGGCCGCGGCATCGGCGGGATCGTCGATGCTCGCATCGGCGTGGCTGCGCGGCGTCAAAGTGGCGTCGGCTTCGTAGCGCCGCTCCGCGAAGGCTTCATGCACGACCTGCAAACCGAGCGCGGTTCCCGCATCGGTCAGGGCGCTCGCCGCCAGGCCGTACAGGATCAGACCCGGATCGTGGTCGCGCACCGCGGTGGCGACCGCATCGGCCAGTTCGCGATCGCGCGCCGTCTGGTTGTAGAAGGCGCCATGCGGCTTGACGTGATTCAGACGCAGGCCCGCTGCGCGTACGAAAGCGTCCAATGCGCCGATCTGGTACAGCGTGAGTGCGTAGGCGTCGCCGGGCGAAATCGATTGCGCGATGCGGCCGAAGTTTTCGCGGTCGGCGAAAGAGGGATGCGCGCCAATGGCGGCGCCATGCTGAGCGCACAGATTCACCGTCTCCCTCATCAGTTCCGGGCTTCCGGCGTGGAAGCCGCAGGCGATGCTGGCCGAGCTGATGAAGGGCAGGAGGGAGGCGTCGTCTCCGACGCCTTCTCCCAGATCGCAATTGAAATCGATGCTTGGCCTCATCTCGATACGGAGCCGGAAGACTTATTTCCCACTGCGATTCTTGAACAACAGACTGATGCCGACCACGATCAGGATCGCGGGCCACCAGGTTCTGATCACCGCGCCCAGGCTGAGATTGGTGATGCCCAGATTATTGAGCAGGAAAAGCACGCCGATCACGATCAGAATCAGGGCAGGAACGAGATTGGCTTTCATCGATGGGTGCTGACTGCTGGGAAGTGAGGGGATTATGCGGCCTGTCGCGGCTCAGGGATGACGCGCGAGCCGTTGTTCGATGGCCAGGGCGGTGCGGGCTTGCCGATGCCGATGCTGAAGGTTGATCTGCAGGGCTTCGTCGAGGCCGATGGTGGTGAAGGCAAGTACGGCGCCGGGTCCGGCCTGCGCCAAGCGCGGCAGGTCCGCGGCAATCACGTATCCCAGCCGGGCATACCCGCCTACGGTTTGTGCATCGGCCAACAGGACGATGGGCTGGCCATCGGTCGGCAGCTGGATGCAGCCCACTGCAACGGGCTCGGAAACATTGTGATGCGGGATGTTCGGCAACGGCTCTCCCCGCAGTCGCATGCCTTGGCGATTGGCATCGGCACTGACCGACCATGCCCGCTCGGCCAATGCGACAGCGGCGGGATGTCCGCTGGATACATAGCGAAGCGGGTGGGCGATCCCGCAATCGTGGCCGTCCGCGCCGATCCACCAGGTCGTGTTCTGCAGGGCCGCGGTATCCGCCGGTGAAGACTCGCCCAAGGGCAGCAGATCGCCCACATGCAATGCACGCCCCTCCTTTCCCCCGAAGCCGCCGCGCAGGTCGGTGCTGCGGCTGCCCAGGATCATCGGCAAGTCGAAGCCGCCGGCGACCGCCAGCCATGCGCGGACGCCTTCGCGGATGCCGCCCAGTTTCAGTTCGCCCGCAGGCACCGTAAGCGGACGGTGGCCGGGTAGGGGTTGCCCATTCGATGTGGCAGCGACATGGGCCCCGACGATGGCGATCCTTGCGGGCTCCGCCAATTTCAATGTGGGTCCGTGCAGGGTCAGTTCCAGCACCGCTGCATCGGGGGCGTTGCCCAGCAGGCGGTTGGCCAGTTCCGCAGCGTCGGGATCCAACGCACCGGCGCGCGACACCCCCAGATGCCGCCAACCTTCGCGGCCACGATCCTGCACCGTGGTCAGTGCGCCCGGTGCGATTACTTCCCAAGGCTTCATTGTTTTTTCAACCAACGCTCGAAGGCGGTGGCGTCGATGCGCTGGAATCGCACTTGATCGCCCGGTGTCAGCAGTGATGGCGCCGCACGGGTAGTGTCGAACAACACCAGCGGCGTTCGCCCCAGCAGTCGCCATCCGCCCGGGCTTTCGCGTGGATAAATGCCCGTCTGTTTGCCGCCGATCGCTACCGAACCCGCGGGCACGCGGGTGCGCGGCGTGGCCAGGCGCGGCAATGCCAGTGAATCCGGTAGTCCAAGCAGATAGGGGAACCCCGGTGCGAAACCGATCATCGCAACGGTGTAACTGGCGGAACTATGGCACTGAATGAGTTCGTCGGTGGAGATGCCGAGTTCGCTCGCCGCCTCAGCCAGATCAGGCGCCATTTCCGGTTCGTAACAGACCGGGATATCGATGATTCTTGCAACAGTCGCGCCCGCGGTTTCCTGTTCTTGCAGGACCGCGCGCAACCGGGTTGCGACGAAAGCGTGAGGGTCGGCGCCGTCGATCCTGCCGCGATCGAAGAACACGGCCAGGCTGGCGTAGGCCGGCACGGCATCGCGCAGCCAGGAAGGATTCTGTTCGCGCAGCAGCCTCGCGGCTTCCAGCGCTCGTGCATTGTGCGTGCTGTCGATGGCTTCGCCGAAACGCAGCAGTAGCGCGTTGTCTGCCAGCGGTTCGAACGTCGGTATGCTCATCTCAGCCGCTGTCGCCAATAGGCGACCCGGGACTCCAGCGATGCTTGCGGATACCGTTGCGCCGCGCCGCTGCCCCAAACCGGGCCCGGCCAGGCTGCATCGCCGGCATGACGGCCGACCAGATGCACGTGCAGTTGGCGCACGATGTTGCCGAGGGCGCCTATGTTGAGTTTCTCCATTCCCGGTTCCGTACGTATCAAGTTCCCGGCCTGGTTGATTTCGGCCAGCAGCAGGCGTTGCTGCTGGCCATCCAGCTCAAGCCACTCGGATACTTCCGGCACACGCGGCACCAGCACCAGCCAGGGGAAGCGGGCGTCGTCCATCAGCCGTACTTGGGACAGCGGACCGTCAGCAATGAAAACGCTGTCGGCGGCCAGCCGCGGGTCGAGGATGAAATCGGTCATCGGAGTTGGGCGTCGAAGAAAGCCAGTGTGCGCGAGCGCGCCAGCGCGGCGCTCTGCGGATCGAAATCGGCGCGTGCGTAGCAGTTGAAGCCGTGGCCCGCGGGATAGACATAGAGCGGCATCTGCGGCAACAGTTGCCGATGCTTATCCACCATTTCCGGGGGTATCGAGGTATCGCGTTCGCCGAAATGAAAGATCACCGGCGCCTTCGGCTTTTCGCCCAGGAACGGCACGTTGCGCGCGCCGTAGTAGCTGGCCGACGGCAGGCCCAGGCGCAAGGCGGCCAATAGGGCAACGGTGCCGCCCCAGCAGTAACCCACTGTGCCCACCTTGCCCTGGCCGGCCAAGGCGGCGGCAGCCGATGCGGTCATGTCCAGGGCTTTCTCCAGACCCAATCGCGTGATCAGGTCGCGGCCTTTGGCGATGCCCTCAGCGTCGTAACCCAGCTCCACGCCACGTTCGAGCACGTCGAACAACGCCGGTGCCAGCACCGCATAGCCCTGGTCGGCGAAAGCATCGGCCACGCTGCGGATATGCGCGTTGACGCCGAATATTTCCTGGATGACCACCAACGCACCGTGAGGCGCAGCGGCCGGAAACGCTTTCCAGGTGGCGATGGGGCCGTGTGGTGTATCGATTTCGATCCAGGTTCCCATGTGGTGTCCTACCCGAAGCCAGAGACCGATAGTTTAGGACGGTCGCGTCGAAAGCGCCGGGATCGGACACGAGTCCCTCTTGGCCGCCGAACTGCGTTACCTTTCGGAAGGGCGGCAGGGGTGTCGCGGTCGGGTAGGGGGAACAATGAACAACCATGCTTTCCGCGCACTGGCATTATCCGTTTTGCTGCCTGCCTGCACCGGTTGGGCGATGGTTGCCGCAATCCCCGCTACAGCGGCCGAGCAATTGGTCATGCCCGACGACAAGCTGCTGGCGGACTACTACTTCAACGCCATGGAACTGCCGCCGGGCATGGAACTGGAAAAGCGGCTGGATGCGGACTTGAATGCAGACGGCCTGACCGATATCGCCTTTGTCGCCCGCAATGACGAGTCGCGCGTACTCGGCGTGCTGTTCGGCTTTGTGGAGGAAATGGACATGGGCCACTCGCCTGCCGGCAAGACCGAGCTGGCGATCGATGCGCTGGGCCCGGTGTCGCTCAGTGCGCCCAAGGGCGTACTGGTGGTGGAAGACCTGACCGGCGGCACCACCGCCATCTCATCGACCTACCGCTATCGCTACGAAGCCAAGAGCAAGCGCATGCGCCTGATAGGCGACGACGTGAAGCTGTACAGCCGCACCAATGCGCACGGCTGGCAGGAAATCAGCACCAATCGCCTGAGCGGTCTGCAGATCCGCCGTTCCGCCGATCTGGACGATGCAGGAGAATACGTGGACAAGCCGGAGACGCGCGGCAAAGTGCCGACCACGCCGCTGTACATCGAAGATGCACCCGCGCCGGAAACCACGCTCGGTTGGGATCAGTAGCGACCCCGGCCATAGGACGCGTCAGCTTTCGTATTCGACGCCGATGATGGCGAAGCTGGCGATGCCGGTGGGCAGGGAAGCTTCGAATTCGTCGTCGATGCGCTTTTTCAGCATGGCCCGGGCCAGCGGCGAATCGATGCTGATGTAGCCGCGCGTGGCGTCGGTTTCGTCCGGCCCCACGATGCGGTAACGCGACAACGCACCGTTGGCGATGTTCTCCAGTTCCACGCTGGCGCCGAAAAAAACCGCTTCCGGGTCCGCGGGCGCGGTATCGACCACGCGCAATTCTTCCAGGCGCTTGCTCAGGTAGCGCACGCGCCGGTCGATCTCGCCGAGTTGTTTTTTCCGGTAGTGGTACTCGGCGTTTTCGGAGCGGTCGCCCTCGGCGGCGGCGGCAGTGAGCGCCTTCACCACTTCCGGCCGCCTCACCCGCCACAGATCGTCCAATTCCGCCTTCAGGCGTTCATGGCCCTCGCGAGTGATCAGGGCGGTGCTTTTTTCTCCGGGCGGACGCCAGCGGCTCACTTACCTGCCAGCGACGCGTTTGAAAATGCGCGTGCCCTTGTCGGTGCGCAACTCGTCGTTGGAGACGATATCGAAGCTGACGTCTTCCGCCGATTTGCTGCTGGGGTCCAGCAGCAGGCCCTTGCTGCCCTTGCCGCTCCAGGTGCCATCGCTGGATATGGAGCTGCCACCTGCGTTCAACGTCTGCACATAGCTGCCATCGGCGCGCAATTCCAAAACCGATTCGCCATCGCTGAAGCTGCCTGCGATCGCCTTGCTGTCCACCGTGGCGGCTTCGGCGGCCGGCGTGTTGTCGACCACCGAAGTGGCATCTACGGGATTGGCTTCGGGCGCGGCGGCAGGTGCGGCTTCCGCCGCGGGTTGGGGCGCGGCCGCGGGTTCCTCGCGTTTGCAGGCTACGGCCACCGCCACAATGAGCGCGAGCAGACAGAAAGTGCGAAAAGAAATGTTCATCCGATGGTTCCCTTTTCCAGATTCAGAAGTGTTCAACGCTTGCCGCCGAAAATGCCGCCCAGCAAACCGCGCAGTATCTGCCGGCCCACCTGGCTGCCCACGGTGCGTGCAGTCTGCTTGGCCATGGTTTCCACCATGCCCTGGCGGCGCTTGGTGCCGAAGACGGCGTCCTTGATCGACTGGCCGAAGCCGCCCGCTTCAGGGTCGTCCTTGGCCGGCGGCGCGTCGGCGGCCTGGGCGGCGGTTTCAGCGCGCTTGGCCAACATCTCCGATGCGGATTCGCGGTTGACCGGATTGTCGTATTTCATGCCGACCGGGCTGCCGGCCCGCACCTGATTGCGCTCGGCATCGCTGATCGAGCCCATGCGGCAGCGCGGCGGCGCGATCAGAGTCTGCTGCACCGGCATGGGGATGCCTTTGTCCTGCAGCGTCGAGACCAGCGCTTCGCCGGTGCCGAGTTTGGAAATGGCTTCCGCGACGTCGAGTTTCGGATTGGGAACGAAAGTTTCCGCGGCCACGCGTACGGCTTTCTGGTCGCGCGGGGTGAACGCGCGCAGCGCATGCTGCACGCGGTTGCCCAGCTGGCCCAGAATGTTGTCGGGCACGTCGTCGGGGAACTGCGAGCAGAAGTACACGCCCACGCCCTTGGAGCGGATCAGGCGCACCACCTGTTCCACACGCTGCACCAGCGCAGGCGGGGAGTCGTCGAACAACAGATGGGCCTCATCGAACACGAACACCAGCTTGGGTTTGTCCAGATCGCCGACTTCCGGCAGCTGCTCGAACAGTTCCGAGAGCAGCCACAACAGGAAGCTGGAATAGAGGCGCGGGTTGAGGATCAGCTGGTCGGCGGCCAGGATGCCGATCACGCCGCGGCCGTCGGTGCCCGTGCGCATCAGGTCGGCCAGTTCCAACGCCGGTTCGCCGAAGAAACCTTCGCCGCCGTTCTGCGCCAGACGCAGCAGTGCGCGCTGGATAGCGCCGACCGACTGGGTGCTGACCAGCCCGTACTCGGTGGCGATGTCCTTGCGTTCGTCGGCCACCAGCGCCAGCAACGCGCGCAGATCGTCCAGGTCCAGCAACAGCAGGCCGCGGTCGTCGGCCAGTTTGAACACGATATCCAGCACGCCGCTCTGGGTGTCGTTCAATTCAAGAATGCGCGCCAGCAGGATCGAGCCGATCTCGCTGACCGTGGTGCGCACCGGATGGCCCTTCTTTCCGTACAGGTCCCAGAAGATCACCGGGCTGGCGCCAGGTGCGTAGTCGCCCACGCCGAGGTCTTTGGCGCGCTGCAGGATCTTTTCGTTGCCGTCGCCCGACACCGCCAGCCCCGCCACGTCGCCTTTCACGTCGGCCATGAACACCGGCACGCCCATGCGCGAAAAACCTTCGGCCAGGGTCATCAGGGTCACGGTCTTGCCGGTACCGGTGGCGCCGGCGACCAGTCCGTGGCGGTTGCCGAATTTGGGCAAAAGCGTGACGGCGATATCGTCGGTAGTGCCTTTGCCTAGCAGGATGGGGTCCATGTCATTCCTAGCGATGAGTCGAGGCGTGAATTCTAGCGGTTCAACCTGTCGCGCAGGGCAATGGCGGCGCTTGTCAACCTTGCCCCGCGCTGCGTCCGGGGGCTAACCTGCCTTTTTCCCGTAGCCCTCCGTGCTGATGCCCTCCCCACAATTCCTGTTCCGCGCCTGGCCCCTGTTGGTCATGCTGCCGCTCGTTTCTGTTGCTCCGTCGGCCTTGGCCCAACGCGTCTCGGCTCGCGACAAGGAGGCTCTGGAAGTCCTCGACCAGCGCATGGCCGCAGCCGAGAAACGCTACCGGGACGCGCTGGTATTGAGCGCCAACAGCGATCCCAAGGGCACTGCCGAGGGCGATGCCGCGCTGGAAGACATGGAGGATGTGATGGACGCCTGCCTCAAGCAGAAGGGCTGTCAGGTGCATACCATGCTCACTGCCTACAAGCGCCTGCTGAAGCAGAACGTGGACGCCGAGTCCTCCGCCTCGGACGAAGAGGGCGAGGTGGACCTGCTGGACGACGGCACCGACCATGCAGCGACCGTCGCTATGCCCGAAGCCGCGCGCGCCGCGCGCCTGCTCAACGACCAGCGCCATGCCTTCGACAAGATGGTGCAGTACAACCCCGCCGTGCAGGCCGGCATCCGCCGCTGGCTGACCGATATGCGCGTGTCGCTGATCACCAGCTACGAGAACTATCAGTATGTGCGGCCGCTGATGTGGCCGTCATGGGAGAAGCATGCACTGCCCGAGGCCTTGTTGTTCGGCATCATGGCCAAGGAATCCAACGGGCGCGTGCACGCCAGCTCACGCGCTGGCGCCGCCGGCCTGATGCAGTTCATGCCGGCGACCGGCCGCCGGTTCGGTCTTGGCCCGGACGGCACCGGCTTCGATTCGCGCTTCGATCCCACTGCGGTCGGCATGGCCAGCGCCGAGTACCTGGACGAGCGCATGGGCGCGCTCAACAAGAGCATCGAGCTTTCGCTGGCGGCTTACAACGGAGGAGAGGGCCGCGCCCAGCGGGTCTACAACCAGTTCGCCGGGCGCAATTTCTGGGATGAAGTGGTCTACAACCAGTTCCCGGGCGAGACCCAGGATTATGTGCCTATGGTGATCGCGGCGGCCTGGCTGTTCCTGCATCCCAAGCAATACGGGCTGGAATTCCCCAAGGTCGAAGCCCAGCCCGCGGCGTTCCAGCTGGCCAAATCCGCATCGATCTACGAACTGACCATCTGCCTGGGCAATGGCGGCACGCGCGACGGTTACATGCGTGCGCTGCGCAACCTCAATCCGCGTTACGAGCCGGATCAATGGATTCCAGCGGGCACGCAGATCAAAGCCACGGCCAAGATCGCCAGTCTGTATGCCCGCAATTGCGTCAACGGCCCGCGTGCGGACCTGGCCCGCACTCTGATAACCGCGAATGTCGAGGCGGCGATCATCCGTAATCCCTTGGCCGGCAGCGTGGCGGTGGGCGAGGTCATTCCCGTTCCCGGGGTCCCCACCACGGTGGCCACCGGCGAACCCAAGCCGGCCAAGCCCAAGGCCGAGCAGGTCCGCGACTATCGTGTGGCGCGCGGCGACACGCTGGGCAAGATCGCCAAGAAGTTGCGCTGCGACGTGAAACAGCTGGCACGCGCCAATGGTCTGCGCGCGCCGGGATACAACGTGAAGCCGGGGCAATCGCTGAAGCTGGAAGGCTGCAAGAAGTAGCAGCCTGATAGATCGCAAACGCCTGGACGCGGTTCTTCTGGGGCGCCGAATAAAGTGGGTATCCCGTACCGGACTTCTGTCCGGCGCGGAAATGGCTAGACTCCGTTGCAGCACAACTTGGGGAACCGAATGAAAGCTTCCATGTCAGTGGTTTTACTGGCCGCCGTCGCGTTGGCGGCGTGCTCGGGCGACAACGCCGAAAAGGCGGCCGCCGGTACCGTCTCCAAAGCGGTGGAGCTGGTCAAGGGCGCGGCCACTGGCGCCAGCAAGGGCGTTGAGGAAGGCCGCAAGGCCAGCACCAGCGTCGATGGCGCGTTGATCGTCACCAGTGGCAAGGAGCTTGCGTCCTCACTCAGCGGCGAAGTGCTGGAGGCCAAAGCGGGCGAAGCCATCGTGGTCACATTGGGCTTCGAAAATCCCGGCGACGCGCCGGTTCGCGTGACGGAACTGGCACAGAATAATCATGTCACCGCACTGGACGGCGAAGGTTATGCCTGTACCACGCAGTCGGTGGACGACGAGTTCACCGTGCCGGCCAAGGCCAAGCTGAAGGTCGAGATGGCGTTTGCTTGCGGCGGCAAGGCCATTGCCAAGGTACGTTTGTTCGATACGGAATACGTCGTGTCGCCCGATCGCATCGTTGCCGCCAAGTAAGTTCTTCTTCCGCTGCATCCAAGGACAGAACATATGAACCCGTTGGCACGTAAAGTCTTTCCCGTCCTCTTTGCCGGCTTTGCCCTGCTGGGCCTGGCCGCCTGCAGCAACGAAACCGGCGAACGCAAGGCGTTCGTCGAATTCCTGCAGACGCGCATCGTGGATCAGCCGGGCCTGCGGGTACCCAAACTCAACGACGAAGAACGGAGATCACTGGGTCGGTACGCAGAGCAGTACGCGGTGATCGGCGATTTCAACGACAGCATGGGCAAGGCCTTCAACGAAGCCAGCCCCGCCATCCAGACCATGGCTTCACTGTCCACGCCACAGGCACTGGTGCAGGGGCAGGCGCGGATCGGCGAGGCGCGTGCGGCGCTGGCCAAGGTCAAGGGCCAGCTCGGAGAACAGCTGGGCAAAACGCAGGCCGAGCGTGCCAAGCTGGAGCAGCCCGACGACGTAAAACCGGTATTCCAGGCCGCCTACGACAAAACGGTAGTCAAGCCCAGCGAACTGATGCTCAAGGTGCTGGACCAGACCGACGGCATCCTGACCGAGGCGCAGAATTTCGCCGCTTTCCTTAAAGCGAACGAAGCGTCGGTGCAGTTCAACGGGTCGCAAGTGGAAGTGAACAGTCCTGCGCTGCTGGAAGAGCTCAATGCGCATCTGGGCGCACTGAACGAAAAACGCCGGAAGCTGATGGAGTTGCAGAACGAACTCAACGCCATGGTGCGTTGATCGGCCGAGGCACGCGCAGAAAGGCCGGCAGCAATTGATTTGCGCCGCAACGCGTCCGGATCGTTCCGTCGGGACGCGCTCCAGCAGGGCGCGCGCTAAACGCGTCGCGCCAGGACTTGCCCCAGCCTGACCGGCGATTCTGCGCCCAGTTCGGGCGCGAGCTCCGTTACGCCCGGCGGCAACAGCACGATGACCGTGGACCCGTAATTGAAGCGGGCCATTTCAGCGAACCGTTCCAGAGTAATCTCCTTGCCGCGCCAATCCTTCCGAGTAACGGTATCGCCGTACCGCGGGATCTCCACGCCGCTCCACACCGTTTCCACGCCCGATACCAGCAACGCGCCCACCATCACCGAAGCCATCGGTCCGAAGTCGGTGTCGAAGTGGCAGACCAGGCGCTCATTGCGCGCGAACAGGCGCGGCACCGTGGCCACCGCAGCGGTGCCTACGCTGAAAAGGCGGCCTGGCACGTGCACGGTTTCGCGCAAGGTCCCGGTCCACGGCATGTGCACGCGGTGGTAGTCCTTGGGCGACAGGTAGACGGTGGCGAACAAGCCGTTCTCAAAAGGCCTGGCCGCTTCGGCATCGCCCAGCAGTTCCGTGGCCGTGAACGACTGGCCCTTGGCCTGGAAGATGCGGCCCTCGCGGATCGGGCCGCACTGGCTGATGCGGCCATCGGCAGGCATCAACAGCGCGCGGGGATCCGGATCGGGTACGCGTGCGCCTGTTTTGAGCGCGCGCGTGAAGAAGGCATTGAAGGTCGGGTAGGCGGTGGCGTCCGATTGCGCGGCCTCGTTCAGATCCACACCGAATTTCCGCGTCACCGTGTCGATCAGCCACTGCTTGGTACGCGGCGAAGACGAATACGCCAGCCGCCGCGCCAGCGAGGACATCAGCCGGTGCGGCAGCAGATAGGTCAGGCGGGTGATCACGCTCATTTCCGCGCCGCCTGGGTCAGCGCGGCCATGTCCTCGGCGATCGCCTTGGGCTGGAACGGAGGCTTGATGAAGCCGACCATGCGCCCCTGCGGGTCCAGCACGGCGATGTTGGCCGAGTGGTCCATGCTGTAGTCCTGCGGGTTCTTGTCGAAGTCCCTGCCTGGCATTTTCTGGAACACGAACATCAGCGACTTGGCGAACGACTCCAGCGCCGGTATGTCGGCGGTGGCCGCCAGGGTGTCCGGATGGAAGGCGTGCGCGTATTCGCCGATGCGTGTAGGGGTATCGCGTTCGGGATCCACCGATACGAACAGCACGCGCGGGCGGGTGCTGTCGGGCAACGACTTCCACTGGTTCTGCGCTTGCGCCAGTTCGGCCAAAGTGGTGGGGCAGACGTCCGGGCAATAGGTGAAGCCCAGGAAGACCAGCGTCCAGTGCCCGTTCAGTTCGCCCGAGGTCAGCTGGGTGCCGTCGGACTGGCGCAGCGAGAAAGCGGGCAGGGTGCGCGCCTGCGGGAACAGGGTGATGCTTCGGGTCTCCGGCCATTGCGGGCCGACGGCCTTGGTTCCGAAATACTTCTGCGCGGTCAGCAGACCCAGGCCGGCGGCCAGGGCGATGATCAGGATGATGCCGATTTTGCGATTGAACATACGCCAGGCCAGTTTGAGAAAAACAAGAACAACCCGGATTGTAATGGCTTTGTTATCCGGACCTGCTGCTGGAGCCGGATGACAGGAACGCGAGCGCGCCCTGCCGGTACGCCTATAATCTCCATCCGACCAGAGACAAGACCTTGCCATGACTGCCGACCCGGCCGCCGAACTGCATACGATCATCGATCTGATCCGCTACGGCGCCAGCCGTTTCAATGCCTCGGACCTGACCTTCGGACACAGCTACGACAACGCGCTGGACGAGGCCACGCAGCTGGTCCTGCACACCCTGCACCTGCCCAACGATCTGGGCCCGGCGTACGGCGTAGCCCGGGTGACGGCGCCGGAAAAAGCCGAGATCCTGGCCCTGTTCCAGCGCCGCATCGAAGAGCGCGTGCCGATCGCCTACCTGACCGGCGAAGCCTGGTTCGCCGGACTGAATTTCAAGAGCGACAACCGCGCGCTGGTGCCGCGATCGCCGATCGCCGAATTGATAGAAAGCGGCTTCGAGCCGTGGCTGGGCGGGCGCGAAGTGCTGCGTGCGCTGGACCTGTGCACCGGATCGGGTTGCATCGCCATCGCCATGGCCCACTACAACCCCGAATGGCACGTGGACGGCACGGACATCAGCGACGACGCACTGGCCCTGGCGACCGAAAACAAAGCGCGCCTGCATGCCGACAACGCGCGTTTCATCAAATCCGACCTGTTTTCCGGCCTGTCCGGCCAGCATTACCAGCTCATCGTCACCAATCCGCCCTACGTCACCAATGCGGAAACCGATGCGTTGCCGAAGGAGTATTCCTACGAACCCGAACTGGGCCTGCGCGCCGGCGACGACGGACTGGATCTGGTGCTGAAGATTCTGCGCGATGCGCCGCTGCACCTGAGCCAGGACGGTTTGTTGATCTGCGAAGTGGGCGAATCCGAGCGCGCGCTGGTGGCGCTGCTGCCGGATGTCGAATTCGCGTGGATCGAGTTCAAGGTGGGGCAGATGGGTATCTTTGCGGTGGAATGCGCGGAATTGATCGTGCATCACCCGCGGATCAGGGAACTGGCCAATGCGCGGCCGTGACACGTAAAAAAAATAATCCGTCATTCCCGCGAAGGCGGGAACGACGATCTAAGTTCATCGCGGAGTAGAGGCAGCGTGTCCAGCAACAGCTTCGGAAAATTGTTCACCGTCACCACCTTCGGCGAATCCCACGGGCCGGCCATCGGCTGCGTGATCGACGGGTGTCCGCCGGGCCTGGAAATCGCGGTGGAGGAATTCCGCACCGACCTGGACCGCCGCGCCACCGGCAAGTCGCGCCACACTTCGGCCCGGCACGAGGCCGACGAGGTGGAAATCCTCAGCGGCGTCTACGAAGGCAAGACCACCGGCACGCCCATCGCCTTGCTGATCCGCAACACCGATGCGCGCAGCAAGGATTACAGCAGGATTTCCGAACAGTTCCGCCCCGGCCACGCCGACTACACCTACTGGCAGAAATACGGCATCCGCGATCCGCGCGGCGGCGGACGCTCCTCGGCGCGCGAGACCACCATGCGCGTGGCCGCGGCGGTGATCGCCAAGAAATGGCTGGCGCTGCATTTCGGCGTGCACGTGCGCGGCTACCTGTCGCAGTTGGGCGAAATCACCCCGCAGGCCTTCGATTGGAATGCGGTGGAAGAAAATCCTTTCTTCTGGCCGTCGGCCGAGCAGGTGCCGGTGCTGGAAAGCTACATGGATGCGCTGCGCAAGTCGGGCGATTCGGTCGGTGCGCGCGTCAACGTGGTCGCCGATGGCGTGCCGCCGGGCTGGGGCGAACCCATCTACGGAAAACTCGATGGCGAACTGGCCGCGGCGCTGATGAGCATCAACGCGGTCAAGGGCGTGGAGATCGGCGACGGTTTCGCGGCGGTGGCGCAGAAGGGCACCGAACATCGCGACGAGATATCACCCGAAGGTTTCCTGTCCAATCATGCCGGCGGCATCCTCGGCGGCATTTCCACCGGCCAGCAAGTGGTCGCGTCCATGGTGCTGAAGCCGACTTCCAGCCTGCGCCTGCCGGGCAATACCGTGGACATCCAAGGCAATGCGACCGAAGTGGTCACCACCGGCCGACACGACCCCTGCGTGGGCATCCGCGCCACGCCGATAGCCGAGGCGATGATGGCGCTGGTGCTGATGGACCAGGCGCTGCGTCACCGCGCCCAGTGCGGCGATGTCGGCCCGGTCGCGCCACTGATCCCCGGCGGCAAATCTCCAGAAGGCGGGCATGTCTGAGCCGCGCCCACGGGTGTGGGTGTCGCAGCCGCTGTTCGACGATGTGATCGCGCGGCTGGACGAGTATTTCGAGGTCGTTTCCGCCTCCGACGTCGCCGAATACACGCCTGAGCAGATCTCGGCTGCATTGCGTGATGCGACAGGCGCGCTGGTAACGCTGAACGAGCGCATCGGCGCCGAACAGCTCGCCGCGGCGCCGCGGCTGCGGGCGGTCGCCAACGTCGGCGTGGGTTACAACAATCTGGATATCCCGGCGCTCACCAGAGCGGGAATAATCGCCACCAACACACCTGACGTGCTGACCGAGACTACGGCCGATTTCGGTTTCGCCCTGCTCATGGCCACCGCGCGCCGCATCACCGAGTCCGAACGCTGGCTGCGCGAAGGCCACTGGCGGCAGTGGTCGTTCCAGACCATGCTCGGCGCGGATGTGCACGGCAGCACGCTGGGTATCCTGGGCATGGGCCGGATCGGGCAGGGCATCGCCAAGCGCGCCTCCGGTTTTGATATGCGCGTGCTGTATCACAACCGCAGCCGACTACCCGAGGCAATCGAACGCGAAGCCCGCGCCTCCTATGTGGAATTCGACGAGTTGCTGGCGCAGGCCGACCATCTGGCGCTGGTGCTGCCGTATTCGAAGGAAAGCCACCACATCGTAGACGCGGCCGCGCTGGCGAAGATGAAACCCACCGCCACCCTGGTGAATATCGCCCGCGGCGGCATCGTCGACGAAGACGCGTTGGGCGCCGCTCTGGCCGGCGGAAAGCTGGCGGCTGCCGGCCTGGATGTGTTCGAGGGCGAACCGGCCATCAACCCGCGTCTGCTCGAGCTGCGCAACGTGGTGCTGACGCCGCACATCGCCAGCGGCAGCCTGGCCACCCGGCGCGCGATGGTGTCGCTGGCGGTAGACAACCTGATCGCCGCGCTGGGGGTCGGGCCCAACGCCGGCGCGCCGCCCAATCCGATCAGCACGTAAGCGCCCCGGGTTTCCGCTATCCTTCAAAGTTCTTGTAGGAGCGGGCCCTGCCCGCGACGCTCTTCGATGATCCGCTGGAAAGCGTCGCGGGCAGGGCCCGCTCCTACAGCATCAGTTCCCACACCTGAAAAGAGAAAATGAGCAACCAGCCCCGAAGCTTCAAAGTCGCGGTCGTTGGCGCCACCGGTGCCGTCGGCGAAGTCATGCTGTCGATCCTGGCAGAACGCAAATTCCCGATCAGCGAACTGGTCGCCCTGGCCAGCGAGCGCTCGGCCGGCGGCGAGGTCGAATTCGGCGGACGAAAAATCATCGTGCAGGATCTGGCCACCTTCGACCCGGCCGGTGTGGACATTGCGCTGTTCTCCGCCGGTGGCGGCACTTCCAAGGAATACGCGCCCAAATTCGCCGCGGCCGGCGCGGTGGTGATCGACAACTCCTCGGCCTTCCGTTACGACGACGACGTGCCGCTGGTGATCAGCGAAGTGAATCCGGAAGCGGCCAAAAACCGCCCGCGCGGCATCATCGCCAATCCCAATTGCTCCACCATGCAGATGCTGGTGGCGCTGGCGCCGATCCATCGCGCGGTGGGTATCGAACGCATCAACGTGGCCACTTACCAGTCGGTTTCCGGCGGCGGCCGTTCGGCGCTGGAAGAACTGGGCAAGCAGACCGGCCAGCTGCTCAACTTCCAGGAAATCGATCCGCAGCGCTTCCCGGTGCAGATCGCCTTCAACCTGATCCCGCATATCGACGATTTCCAGGACAACGGCTACACCAAGGAAGAAATGAAGCTGGTGTGGGAAACCCGCAAGATCCTGGCCGACGACAGCATCCAGGTGAACCCCACCGCGGTGCGCGTGCCGGTGTTCTACGGCCACTCCGAAGCGGTCAACGTGGAAACCAGGACCAAGATCAGCGCTGCCGACGTGCGCAAACTGCTGGAATCGGCGCCGGGCGTGGAAGTGGTGGACGACCCTGTCGCCGGCGGCTACCCGACCCCGGTCACCCATGCCTCCGGTACCGACGCCGTCTACGTGGGCCGCATCCGCGAAGATTTTTCGCATCCGCGCGCCATCAACCTGTGGGTGGTCTCGGACAACATCCGCAAGGGCGCGGCGCTGAACGCGGTGCAGGTGGCCGAGCTGGTCGCCGCCGAATAAGCCCGCAGGTCGGGGCTACGCCCCCGACATCAGGGAATCCGGAATCCACGCGCGTCGGGGGCGTAGCCCCGACCTGCCGGGTGAAGACACATTGCGGTGGCCGAAAAAGCTATATTCCCCGGTGGGAATGAACGGGGAACGTGCTTGAAACATGGTTTTCTGAAACTTGCTCCACGTTTGCTGCTCGGGATCGCGCTGGTCCTGCTCAGCGGGGCCGCCATGGCCTTGGGGCTGGGCGAAATCCGGGTGAAGTCCCAGCCGGGGCAGCCGCTGGTTGCCGAGATCCCGGTCATTTCCAACGAGCCAGGAGAACTCGAACAGCTGCAGGCCCGGCTCGCCTCTCCGATCACCTTCGAGCGCGTAGGACTGGCGCGCCCCGAGGGTCTGGTAAGCGGCCTGAGCTTTGCCGTGGCGCTCAACGACGAAGGCAAGCCGGTGATCCGGGTCACCAGCACCGAGCCCGTTCAGGTCGCCGCGGTCAATTTCCTGATCGAAGTCGACTGGGGCCAGGGCCGGCTGGTGCGTGAGTACTCCGCGCTGGTGGACACGCCCGACGCCCTTGCCGCCGCAAGCCAGCCGATCATCGATGCGCCGCTGCCGCCGCCGGCCAACACCATCATCCGCGAGCCGGAACCCGTGGCCGCGACCGAACCCGCACCGGCCGCGACAGTAGAGCCCGTCGCTCCCGCGCCTGCTCCGGCCGAGGCCGCTCCCGCACCCCGCCCGGCCGCCGCACCTTCGCCGACGCTGGCAGGCGGCGAACTGGAAGTGCAGCGTGGCCAGACTCTGTCGCAAATAGCCCGCGATCTGGGGCAGGGCTACAGCCTGGATCAGACCATGCTGGCGCTGCTGCGCGCCAATCCCGAGGCCTTCATCAATGGCAACATCAACCGCCTGAAGCAAGGCGCGGTGTTGCGTGTTCCGCAATCGTCGGAATTGACCCAATTGGGCGAAGCAGAAGCCGCTGCGCTGGTGCGCGACCAGATGGCCGAATGGCGACAAGCGCGCCGGCCCATTCCACAACCCGTTGAAACCACCGCGTCCGCACCTGCGCCGCCGTCGCGCGCGACGCCCGCGGCTCCGCGCGTTGCCGACGCGCGCCTGGAAATCGCGCCGCCGGCTGCGGGGGCCGCGACGCGCGCGGGAACACAATCCGGCATCGATGCCGAAGGCGAGGGCGACATGCTGGCGAACCAACAACTCACGCTGACCAAGGAAGAGCTGGCGGCGCGCGAATCCGAAGTGCAGGAACTGCGCGCGCAAGTGGCCGAGCTGGAAAGTCTCAAGCAACAGCAGGCCAAGATGATTGCGATGAAGGACAGCGAGCTGGCGGCTGCGCAGCAACGTTTGGCCACCTCGCAGGGCGATGCTTCGCAACCCCTGTGGCTGTGGGCGGGGTTGGGCCTGCTGGTCGCCGGACTGGTGGTGGCTTGGCTGATCAGCCGCCGCAAGAAACCGGTCGTCGCTGTCGCCCGTCCGGGTTATGACAGCGCCGCGATGGCTGCGGCCATGCCCGCTGCCGATCCTGTAGCGCCGACGGCTGCACAACCCAAGGCGGACCGCTTCGATGCTTCGCACTACGAAGACGGAGTGCCGGCTGCGCTGCCGGAAACGGAGGAAAACCCCCTGAGTGCCGCCGCACCACCGGCCGCCGCACCGCAGGCATGGACAACGGCAGCGATCAAACCCACCTGGCACACCGGCGAGGGACTGAACGTGGCGCCCCTGAACGCCGCGCCGGCCGGTCGGGAGCGTCTTGAGCTGGCGATCGCCTATCTGGACCTGGGCGATCTGGAAACCGCGCGCGACCTGCTCAACGAAGTGGTCGCCGGCGGCGATGCCGCCGCCCGCAATGAAGCGACGCAGCTGCTGCGCGAGATCGGCTGACCGCTCAACAATGGGTCGCTGATGCGTTACGCGTTGGGAGTCGAATACGACGGCGGCGATTTCCGCGGCTGGCAGCGGCTGAGCCCGCACGGCCAGCGCGGCGAACCGACCGTGCAGGCGGCGCTGGAGGACGCGCTGTCTTCGGTCGCCGCCACGCCGGTCCAGGTGATCTGCGCCGGGCGCACTGATGCCGGTGTGCATGCGGAGTGCCAGGTCGTGCATTTCGACAGCGATGCGCCGCGCACGCCGCGCAGCTGGAGTCTGGGCACCACCACCCGTCTGCCGCCTTCAGTGTGCGTGCGCTGGTGCGTGCCGGTGGCGGACGATTTCAATGCGCGCTTTTCGGCGCGGGCGCGGCGTTACCGGTATCGCATCCTCAATCGTGCGGCGCGTCCGGCCCTGGGCAGGCAACAACTGAGCTGGGAACGTCTGCCTTTGGATGCGGACGCGATGCACCGCGCCGCGCAGGCGCTGCTGGGTGAGAACGACTTCAATGCTTTCCGCACGGTGCACTGCCAGGCGCCGCACGCGGTGCGCGACCTGCAGAAGCTTTTGATCGTGCGCGAGGGCGAACAGGTGACGGTGGAGATACAGGCCAATGCATTTCTGCATCATATGGTCCGCAATATCGTCGGATCACTGTTGATGGTGGGGAGGGGCGAGAAACCCGAAGAGTGGATTGCCGAATTGTTGGCTGGCCGGGATCGCACTGTTGCCGGACCCACTGCGCCGGCCGATGGACTGGTGTTCCTGGGGCCGTTGTATCCGCCAAAATGGGATCTGCCCAAGGAAGTCAGCCTCCAGGACTGAGCACTTGCTGTTCTCCCCCTTTGAAAAAGGGGGATTGAGGGGGATTTGCTTTTGCTTTTTGCTTTTGGCTTTGCTCCTCCTCAAACTGAAGATCAAAAGCAAATCCCCCGTGGCCCCTTTTCCAAAGGGGGCAAAAGCGACGGCCAAAGCGGTTACGCTGTTCCCGATTCCCGATTCCCGATTCCCGATTCCCGATTCCCCCATGACCCATACCCGCATCAAATTCTGCGGAATGACCCGCGCCGAAGACGTGCGCCTGGCGGTGGAGCTGGGCGTGGACTACATCGGCCTGGTGTTCGCGCCACGCAGCCCGCGCAAGCTGTTGCTTGGGCAGGCCCGAATGCTGCGCGAACTGGTGCCGGAAGAAATCGCCGTGGTCGCCCTGGTGATGGACAACACGCCTGCGGAAGTCGAAGCGTTGATCGAAAACGTGCGTCCGGATCTGCTGCAGTTCCATGGAAGCGAAACCGATGCTTTCTGCGCAGGGTTCGGCGTGCCTTTCCTGAAGGCCATCGCCATGGCCAGCGAAGACGAAGACGCGTCTGCGCGTGCCGCTGAATTTTCTTCGGCCTACGGTTATCTGCTAGACGGCCACGGCAAGGGCGAGCAGGGCGGCAGCGGCCAGCGCTTCGATTGGAAACGGGTGCCGCGGCTCGAGAAACCGGTCTTTCTGGCGGGTGGCCTGACCAGCGAAAACGTGGCGATCGCCATCCGCACCGCACGGCCCTGGGGCGTGGATGTATCCAGCGGCATCGAATCGGCGCCGGGAATAAAGAACCCCGAACGCATGCGATTTTTTCTGGACGAGGCCCGGCGCGCCGACACGCCGTCGGATTAAGCGTCCGCCAGCTCGCGCCGCAGCCATTCGGCCAGCAGGGCAATGCGTGCGTCGCCTTCATTGCGGCGCGTACAAAGCACCCATCGCCCCGGCGCTTCCACGAAACCCCATGGCGCCGCCAGGCGTCCAGAGGCCATGTCCTCACTGACCAGCGGTTGCGGCGCGATCGCCACGCCCAGTCCGGCCACGGCCGCTTCCAGCAGATAGTAAAGGTGTTCGAAACCCGCGCCCAAGGTCAGGTCGGCGGCTTGCAGCGCATTGCCCGACGCCCACGCAGGCCAGGCCTGCGGCCGCGAGCTGGTGTGCAACAAAGCTTCACCCAACAGCGCCGAAGGTGGTTGGCCTTGCAGCGAATCGAACCCCGCATAGCGCGGACTCACCACCGGTCCGATCCTTTCGACAGCCAGCTCATGCACCTGCCATCCCTCGTCGAACGGTGGCTCCGCCAGCATCAGTGCAGCATCCAGGTCGCCCAAGCGCGCATCGAAGTCGCCTTCGTGCACCACCAGATGCACTTTCAGCTCCGGCAGTTCCCGGCTGAGTCGCGGCAGCCGCGGAATGACCCAGCGGGCCAGCACGCTGCCCGGGCATCCCAACACCAGCGCCGAAGACGCGCTGTCGCGACGCAGGTCCGACCAGGATTCCGCCAGTTGCTGGAAGGCGGTGCCGGTGGCGTCCCGCAGGCGCACGCCGGCAGGTGTCAGTGCCAGGCCGCGTCCCTCCCGCCTAAACAGGGCTTTGCCCAGCTCGCCCTCCAGCGCCTTGATCTGCCTGCTGACGGCACCGTGGGTGACGTGCAGCTCGCTCGCCGCGCGGGTCACGCTTTCCAGGCGGGCGGCCGCCTCGAAAGCGTGCAGGGCATTGAGCGAGGGCAGTTTCCGGGGCATGGATAGGTGAGTTTTACTGACAATTCAGTGAGATCTTATAGCTTTATGGGGGATTTTGTGTGCGTTAAAGTGCAGTCCCGCACTGATGTCGTTCGATCAGCCATGAGCCAAGCCCCGATCACCGATTACCACGCCTATCCCGACGCCAGTGGTCACTTCGGGCGCTACGGCGGCCGCTTCGTCGCCGAAACTCTGATCGGTCCGCTACAGGAGCTGGCCGCCGCCTACGACGCGGCACGGGTGGACCCGACCTTCATCGCCGAGTTCGAAAAAGACCTCAAGCATTACGTCGGCCGCCCCAGCCCCATCTACGAAGCCGAGCGTCTGTCGCGCGAAGTCGGTGGCGCGCGCATTCTGCTCAAGCGCGAGGACCTGAACCACACCGGCGCGCACAAGATCAACAACACCATCGGCCAGGCCCTGCTGGCCAGCCGCATGGGCAAGACCCGCATCATCGCTGAGACCGGCGCCGGCCAGCACGGCGTGGCCAGCGCCACCGTCGCCGCGCGCCTGGGCCTGGAATGCGTGGTGTACATGGGCGCCACCGACATCGAGCGCCAGAAGATCAACGTCTACCGCATGAAGCTGCTGGGCGCGACCGTGGTGCCGGTGACTTCCGGTTCGCAGACGCTGAAGGATGCGTTGAACGAAGCCATGCGCGACTGGGTGACCAACGTGCGCGACACTTTCTACATCATCGGCACCGTCGCCGGCCCGGACCCGTATCCGCGCATGGTGCGCGATTTCAACGCCGTGGTCGGACGCGAAGCGCGAGCGCAGATGCTGGCCGACTACGGCCGCCTGCCGGATGCGGTCACCGCCTGCGTGGGCGGCGGCAGCAACGCCATCGGCTTGTTCCATGCGTTCCTCAATGATGCCGAAGTGAAGATCGTCGGCGCCGAGGCGGCGGGCGACGGTATCGAAACCGGCCGCCATGCGGCTTCGATTGCGGCGGGCCGTCCAGGCGTGCTGCACGGCAACCGCACTTACGTGATCTGCGACGACGATGGGCAGATCATCGAGACGCATTCGGTCTCCGCCGGCCTGGATTATCCGGGTGTGGGTCCCGAGCATTCTTTCCTCAGCGATGCCGGACGTGCCCAATACGTGGGCGTGACCGATGAGGAAGCGCTGGCCGCGTTCCACACGCTGGCGCGCACCGAAGGCATCCTGGCGGCGCTGGAATCCAGCCATGCCGTGGCTCAGGCGATCAAGCTGGCGCGCGAACTGCCCAAGGAGGCGCTGGTGCTGTGCAATCTTTCAGGGCGTGGCGACAAGGATGTGCATACCATCGCCGCGCGCGAGGGTTTCGAGTTGTAGGAGCGCCCCATGGGCGCGAGCCTTTCCAGGCGTTCCAGCAAAAGCTCGCGGGCATGGCCCGCTCCTACAAAAGATTGAATCCATGAATCGTCTAGGCAAAAAATTCTCGTCACTCAAAGCCAGCCAACGCAAAGCCCTGATCCCCTTCATCACCGCTGGCGATCCCTCGCTGGAAGCCACCGTGCCGGTCATGCACGCCCTGGTCGCGGCCGGCGCCGATGTGATCGAGCTGGGCGTGCCGTTCTCCGATCCCATGGCGGACGGTCCGGTCATCCAGCGCAGTTCCGAACAGGCGCTGCGGCGTGGCGCGGGCTTGCGCTACGTGCTGCAGGCTGTCGCCGAATTCCGTCAGCGCGATGCCGACACGCCGGTGGTGTTGATGGGCTATCTGAATCCAATAGAGATCCACGGCAACCAGCGTTTCGCCGAAGAAGCAGCGCAGGCTGGCGTGGATGGCGTGCTGCTGGTGGACCTGCCGCCGGAAGAAGCGGGCGAGACGCGCGAAATCTTCACCCGGCACGGCTTGGACCTGATCGCGCTCGCCGCGCCGACCACCACGGCCGAACGCATGGCCATGCTGTGCGACTCCGCCCAGGGCTACCTGTACTACGTCAGTTTCGCGGGCGTCACCGGCGCCGGGCACCTGGACACGCAGGCCGCGGGCGGACGGCTGCATACGCTGCGCGCGCAGTCTCCGGTGCCGGTGGTGGCAGGCTTCGGTATCAAGGACGCGGCCAGTGCGGCGGCCATGGCGGTGGAGGCCGATGGCGTGGTGGTCGGCAGCGCGCTGGTGGCTTGCCTGGCGGACGCCGCAACCGCCGAGGAAGCGGCTTCCCGCGCTGCAGCATTCCTGGCGCCGCTGCGCCAGGCGCTGGACGGCTGAACTCAAAAAGCGGCGGCTGGGATAAACTCGCGCGCTGATCCAAGCGCTGAAACTGAACGGGATATCGCAACGCATGAGCTGGCTGAGCAAACTGATGCCGTCGGGCATCCGCACCCAAGCGGGCGCCAACAAGAACAAGCGCAGCGTGCCCGAGGGCCTGTGGGAAAAATGCGAGCGTTGCGGTTCGGTGCTTTACCGCCCCGAGTTGGAAGAGAATCTGGAGGTCTGCCCGAAGTGTAGCTTCCATATGGCCATCCGCGCGCGCGCGCGCCTGAATGCGCTGTTCGACGCCGGGGCCGCCACGCATGAGATCGGTTCCGCGCTGGGTCCTGTCGACGCGCTGAAGTTCAAGGACCAGAAAAAATACGCCGACCGCATCAAGGCCTCTCAGAAATCCACCGGCGAGCGCGACGCGCTGGTCGTGCTGGAAGGCCCGCTGAAAGGGCGTCCTCTGGTTGCGGCCGCGTTCGACTTCGCCTTCATGGGCGGCTCCATGGGTTCGGTGGTGGGCGAACGTTTCGCCTTGGGCGCCGAGCGCGCGCTGGAAATAGGGGCGCCGTTCGTATGCTTTTCGGCCAGTGGCGGCGCGCGCATGCAGGAAGGCCTTTTCTCGCTGATGCAGATGGCCAAGACCTCGGCGGCGCTCGGCCGTTTGCGTGAGGCTGGCTTGCCGTACCTCTCGGTCATGACCCATCCCACTACCGGCGGCGTGTCGGCGTCGTTCGCCATGCTGGGCGATATCAACCTGGCCGAACCCGAAGCGCTGATAGGTTTCGCCGGGCCGCGAGTGATCGAACAGACCGTGCGCGAGACCTTGCCCGAAGGTTTCCAGCGTTCCGAGTTCCTGGTCGAGCACGGCGCCATCGACCAGATCTGCGATCGTCGTGAAATGCGTGACCGCTTGGCCGACCTGCTGGCGTTGATGCTGAAACAACCCAAGCCGCAGGATGGTCCGCTGGTGGACGCCGCATGAGTCGCAAGTATTTCGGCACCGACGGCATCCGCGGCCGGGTGGGCGAAGGTCCTATTTCGGCCGATTTCATGCTGCGGCTGGGCAACGCCTACGGCCACGCGCTGCGCGCTTCGGTCAAAAGCGCTGGCGACTGGCGCAAGCCGGTGGTGATCATCGGCAAGGACACGCGCATCTCCAACTACATGTTCGAGGCGGCGCTCGAGGCTGGCCTGGTAGCGGCGGGCGTGGATGTGGAATTGATGGGGCCGATGCCCACGCCGGCGGTGTCGCACATGACCCGCTCGCTGCGCGCCGACGGCGGCATCGTGATTTCCGCATCGCACAATCCGCACCACGACAACGGCATCAAGTTTTTCTCCGCCGAAGGCGAGAAGCTGGACGACGCGACCGAACTGGCGATCGAGGCGGCGCTGGAGCATCCGTTCCGCACCGTGGCTTCCGAACAGCTGGGCAAGGCGGTGCGCACGCGCGATGCCATCGGCCGCTATGTAGAGGCCTGCAAGAACTCCGTGTCGCGGCAGTTCGATCTGCAAGGCATGCGCATCGTGGTCGATTGCGCCAATGGCGCGACCTATCAGGTCGGGCCGATCGTGCTGCGCGAACTCGGCGCGCGCGTGGAAGCCATCGGGGTGGAGCCGAACGGGCTCAACATCAACGACGGCGTGGGTTCCACCCATCCCGAGCTGCTGGCCGCGCGCGTGCGCGAAACCGGCGCGGATCTGGGCATCGCCTTCGACGGCGACGGCGACCGCGTGCTGTTCGTCGATGGACAGGGCGAAATCGTCGACGGCGACGGCCTGATCTACGTGCTGGCCAACGATTGGAAGAAGAGCGGCCGCCTGCGCGGTCCGGTGGTCGGCACGCTGATGACCAACTATGGTTTGGAAAAAGCCTTCGGCGAGGCCGGGATCGAGTTCGTCCGCGCCAAGGTCGGTGACCGCTACGTGCACCAGGCGCTGGTCGAGGGCAAGGGCATCCTGGGCGGCGAAGCCTCCGGGCATCTGCTCTGCCTGGACCGCACCAGCACCGGCGACGGCATCGTCAGCGCGTTGCAGGTGCTGGAAGTGCTGGGCCGCACGGGCAGGTCGTTGCGCCAGGCGCTGGAGGGCTTGGTGATGGTGCCGCAGAAAACCATCAACATACGCTTGGCCAACGGCGCCAAGCCGACCGAAGCCGAGAGCGTCAAGGCCGCCTTGGCCGAAGCGCAGGCCGCGGTTTCCGGCCGTGGGCGCGCATTCCTGCGCCCGTCCGGCACCGAGCCGGTGGTGCGGGTGACCGTCGAAGCCGATGATGATGTTTTGATGCAGGACACGTTGGATAAGCTGGCCGATGCGGTGCGCGCGGCGGCCTGAGCTTTCCTTCTCCCATTGGGAGAAGGTGGCGCGAAGCGACGGATGAGGGAGGGAGAATTCCAACTCACGGAAACGGTATCGCAAGCGGAGAGTCCGTCCTCATCCGCCCTTCCCTCAGCTACCTGACGGCAGCTTCGACCTTCTCCCGGAGGGAGAAGGAAACAAAAACCAGAGCAAAAATCATGACAGCAAGAATCCCCACCCTAGACATCACCCGTTTCGACACCGACCGCGAGGCCTTCGTCGCCGAACTCGGCGCCGCCTATCGCCAATGGGGTTTCGCCGGCATCCGCAATCATGGCATCCCGCAGCCGGCGATCGACGCGGCCTATGACGTGTTCCGCAATTTCTTCGCCTTGCCTGAAGAAACCAAACTGAAGTACCACGTACCCGGCAGCGGCGGCGCGCGCGGCTATACGCCGTTCGGCGTGGAGACTGCGAAAGATTCCAAACACTTCGATCTGAAGGAGTTCTGGCACATCGGCCGCGAGATCCCGCGCGATTCCAAATACGCCGATGTCATGCCGCCCAATTTGTGGCCGGACGAAGTACCGGGTTTCCGCGAGCACGGTTACGGGCTCTACGGAGCGCTGGACAAGCTGGGTTCGCGCGTTTTGTCCGCCCTGGCCCTGCATCTGGGGCTGGCGGAAAACTATTTCGCGGACAAGACCGATTCGGGCAACTCCATCCTGCGCCCCATCCATTACCCGCCCATCACCGCCGACGACATTCCCAACGTACGCGCCGGCGCGCACGAGGACATCAACCTGATCACGCTGCTGGTCGGGGCCAGCGCCGCGGGCCTGGAAGTCAAATCCCAGCAGGGCGAATGGGTGCCCTTTACCTCGGATGCCGACACCATCGTGGTCAACATCGGCGACATGCTGCAGCGCCTGACCAACCATGTGTATCCGTCGACGACCCACCGCGTCACCAACCCGCCGGGCGAACAGGCGCGCAAGCCGCGCTATTCGGTGCCCTTCTTCCTGCATCCCAATCCGGATTTTCTGATCGACGTGTTGCCGTCGACGATCAGTGCGGAAAATCCGAAACGTTATCCGGAGCCGATCACTGCCCAGGGTTATCTGGAAGAGCGGTTGCGTGAGATAAAGTTGAAGTAGTTTTTCAGCCAACGAAAAAGATCATCGTCATCCCAGCGAAAGCTGGGATCCATTTTGATCTTGCTTCTTTTCGGCCGACCTCGAAAATCAAGATGGATCCCAGCTTTCGCTGGGATGACGGTCTCGGGATTTCCCGGTTCATTCTGGTTGCCTGCTTCGATCCGTTAATCAATCCACCTTGCGGATCTTCTTCGAGTTCCTGCCCATCAACCCCAATACCAGCGAATCGGGAAGATGCTTGGCGACGAAACGGAGCAGCTTGTAGACGCGCCCCGGCACCACGATCACCTTCCCGCGCTCGACACCCTCGATTCCCGCCCTGGCCACCGCATCGGTTTCCAGCCATGCCCATTTCGGCAGTCTGGACATCATTTCGCGGGTGCCGGTGACATCATGGAACTCCGACCAGGTGAAGCCCGGGCATAACGCCGTGACGTGCACGCGCCGGTCCGGGTTTTCCAACGAAAGCGATTCGCTGAACTTCACCAGGTAGGCCTTGACCGCGGCGTACAGCGTCTGTCCGTCCGCGCCCGGCACCAGTGCGGCGAAGGAGGCCACATTGAGGATGCGGCCGCTGCCGGAGGCGCGGATCGCCGGCAGCAACCGCCAGGTCAGTTCGCTGGTAGCGCCGATCATCACCTGCAGGAATTGCGCATGGGTCCGCCAGTCCTTGGTCAGAAACCGGCCGGGCACGCCGTAGCCGGCGTTGTTGACCAGAATCCTGACCGGCAGGCCGCGGCGCTGGATCTCGGCGGCCAGGGCTTCGGGTGCCTGGGGGTCGCTGAGGTCGGCGGGAATCACTTCCACCGCCACTTGAGGGCGCAATTCGGCAGCCAGTTGCTCCAGTTTGTCCGCGCGGCGCGCGGTCAGGATCAACGGCACCCCCCGGCGCGCGTATTCGCGCGCGATAGCCGCGCCGATGCCGCTGGACGCGCCGGTGACCAGCGCGTAGCCGGCGGAAACATTGGGAACCATCGGTCGCATCCTGAATGAAGGCGGGGCGGGGCATCGGCTATTCTTTGCGGCCCTGGAGTCAGCCTGGACAAGGAATCACACGATGCGCCGCAAGATCGTAGCCGGAAACTGGAAACTCCATGGCACCCGTGCCTTCGCCACGGACCTGGTCGCTGAACTGGCCGTCGGCCTGCCGCTGGCGGGCGTGGAGGTGGTGATACTGCCGCCCATGCCCTACCTGGGCGACCTGATCGAGGACTTCGAGCGCCACGACATTTTCTTCGGCGCCCAGGACGTCAGCAGCAACGAGAAGGGCGCCTACACCGGCGAAGTCTCCGCCGCGATGCTGGTCGACGTGGGCGCCCGTTATGGGCTGGTCGGCCATTCCGAGCGCCGCCAGTACCATGCGGAGAGCAGCGAGCTGGTAGCCGCCAAATTCGTCGCGGCCAAGCACGCCGGGCTGGTTCCCATCCTCTGCGTGGGCGAAACCCTGGAACAACGCGAGGCCGGCCAGACCGAGGCGGTGATCGCCGCGCAGCTGGCTCCGGTGCTGGATCTGGCCGGTATCGGGGCCTTCGCGGAGGCCGTGGTGGCCTACGAACCGGTCTGGGCCATCGGCACAGGCCGCACCGCCAGCCCGCAGCAGGCGCAGGACGTGCATGCTTTCATTCGTGGCGTGGCCAAGGCCCGCGATGCTAGAATTGGCGATTCGCTGCCGCTGCTGTATGGCGGAAGCGTCAAGCCCGACAATGCCGCGGAACTGTTCGCGCAACCCGATGTCGATGGTGGACTGGTCGGTGGCGCCTCCCTGGTGGCCGCCGATTTCCTGGCCATCGCAAGGGCTGCCGCCCGCTGATCCGTTGGCTCGGGCCTGACGTCCTGGCCCCGTTTTCAAATTCGATCGAGATTCGCAAATGTTGATGTTGATCCTCAATGTAGTCTACGTGCTGGTGGCCATCGCCATCATCGCGATGGTGCTGATGCAGCGCGGCAGCGGCGCGGCCGCCGGTTCGGGCTTCGGCGCCGGTGCTTCGGGCACGGTGTTCGGCGCGCGCGGCGCGTCCAACTTCCTGTCCAAGAGCACCAAGTGGCTGGCCATCGTGTTCTTCGGCATCAGCCTGTTCATGGCTTGGCAGGCCTCGCACGGCGCGCGTCCGGTGGCGCAGCAGAATCTCGGCGTCATGGCCGAACAGCCGGCTGCTCCTGCGGCCGCGGGCGAATTGTCGAAGCCGGCGCAACAACCGCCTTCGACGGTGCCGAGCGCACCGGTCACCGCGCCTGCCGCTACGCCGTCCTCCGTGCCAACGGCACCGGCTTCTTCAGCACCAGCTCCTTCGGCTCCGATTGAACTCCCCGTGGAGAAGGAAACCGCACCGTCGACGCCTGCACAGGCGCCCGTGACACCGCCGCAAGGCGGCTGAAGACGGTTACAATAGTTTCCGCGCTCGGGCTTGCCCTGGCGCATACGTTTGCCCAGGTGGCGGAATTGGTAGACGCACTACCTTGAGGTGGTAGCGGCGAAAGTCGTAGGGGTTCGAGTCCCCTCTTGGGCACCAAGATGCGAATTCTTCCCAAAGCCCCGCGCATCCCCTGCGCGGACTTGTGAGGAAAACGCGAATCCGGCGGAACCCGCGCGCGACCGGCGCGCATTCCGCAGGCCAACCAACCGAGGACCACGCGTGCTGGCCGAATACCTGCCGACCCTGTTGTTCCTGATCGTCGCTACCGGCATCGGCATCTCGCTGATGGTGATAGGACGGTTCCTCGGCCCCCGTCGTCCGGACGCGCAGAAGCTCTCTCCGTACGAATGCGGCTTCGAAGCCTTCGAGGACGCGCGCATGAAGTTCGACGTGCGCTACTACCTGATCGCCATCCAGTTCATCGTCTTCGATCTGGAAATCATCTTCATCGTGCCCTGGACCCTGGTTTGGCAGGAGCTGGGCGCGCGCGCGCTGGTCACCATGGGCCTGTTCGTGGGCATGCTGTTCCTCGGTTTCATCTACGTCTGGAAGAAGGGAGCCCTGGAATGGGAGTGACCATATGAGCGTCCTTGGAACCATCGATCGCCTGATGACCAACCCGATCCCGGAAGGGCGGGTGGACGATATTCTGCGGCCCGAAGGCGAAAACCCGCTGCTGGAAAAAGGCTATGTGACCACCAGCGTCGATGCGCTGATGAACTGGGCGCGCACCGGCTCGATGTGGCCGATGACCTTCGGCCTGGCCTGCTGCGCGGTCGAGATG